>JBJEFM010000112.1:0-2404 GCA_051874035.1 Bacillus sp. (in: firmicutes) | reverse complement strand
GGTGCGATACGTTCGTGCATGAAAAGTGCACGCGCACAATTAAATAATTAACGTTTAATGTGTAGAACTGAATACACGATAAGTCAAATGATAAGGTAACGCTTTGAAGGGCTACCCTAATACTCCGATTGGCGCAGATTTGAGCAAACAATGACGCGTCAAAAGCTCGGTGAAGTCGGCAGAGAGGTATCGAAACATTGAGTTGTCGAAAACTGCTTAGAGGTAAGTGGCATACCCTATATGCCGGGGGTCTATAAAATATCTATGGTTAGAATGTGGAAACTGACAAGTTCACTGACGAAATTTCGAATGTACGGGTCTATATCGGGACTCGGTAGAAATGCCGAGTAGCACAATAGGTGCTGTTGCTTGTGGTTGAGTAAGACTCCGCCTTTATGAAAGACCATTCATTATTACAGGTAATGACAAAGTAACAGGCTCATAGAAATGACCTAAGGATATATGTAACAGATAGTGTATTTGGAACGTAGTAAGCTAACAACGTGGAGAATTTGCTTTCGATGAAACGTCACTGGCGAAAATGAAACGCTCATATAAGTCAGTCTTATGTTAGTGAAAGTGGTGGCACAGTACCAGTGAAGTTATGGAAACATAATGGAGGGATAGCCACTAGTCAAATTAAGGAATCAGTTAGTAAGTAGTATGGGTATGGGTTCGAGTAAGACTAAGAGATGTATTACTCTAGCCATCAGGAAGGAGGATACAGACCATACAAGAGAAAGCAAAGAAGAAAAACAAACTAAGAAACAATGAATATTATGATATGCAGAAAGTCTTTGATGAACTGTATGCAAGCAGTAAGAACGGCAACAATTTCTATAAACTCTATGAACTAATCATCTCAAAAGAGAATATACTGCTGGCTTATCGCAATATCAAAACCAACAACGGCAGCCATACAGCTGGTGTGGACGGGAAGACAATTGACGATATAAGCAGACTCACAGATGAAGAAGTAATAAATAGAGTCAGAAACAAGCTGATGGACTACAAGCCTCAGGCGGTCAGGAGAGTATATATTCCAAAACGTGGTAGCGACAAGAAGCGACCATTAGGAATACCAACCATATGGGACAGACTCATTCAGCAATGTATTTTACAAGTGCTAGAGCCAGTATGCGAACCTAAATTCCATAATCACTCATATGGATTCAGAGCCAACCGCTCTTGCGAACACGCCATATCTAGAGCCATTACACTAGTAAACCTGGCAAATCATCATTACTGCGTTGATGTGGACATCAAAGGTTTCTTTGATAATGTAAACCACGGAAAACTGCTGAAACAGATGTGGACGTTAGGAATAAGAGATAAGAGAGTAATATCAATCATCTCTAAAATGTTAAAGGCTGAAATTGCAGGAGAGGGTATTCCGTCTAAAGGAACACCGCAAGGCGGACTCATCAGCCCATTACTATCGCTGATAGTACTCAATGAACTGGACTGGTGGGTCAGCAGTCAATGGGAAACCTTTAAACCAGAGAGATTTAACACTAAAAATCACTCTGGTTGGTTCTCATATGCCAGAAAATACACAAGACTAAAAGATGGGTTCATCGTTCGATATGCCGACGACTTCAAAATTATGTGTCGGACATATGCAGAAGCCAAGAGATACTACTATGCAACAATAGACTTTCTCAAATGCCGCTTGGGTCTTGAGATAAGTGAAGAAAAGTCAAAGGTAGTAAACCTCAAGAAAAACTCTTCGAACTTTCTTGGTTTCAAAATGAAATCGGTAAAGAAAGGCAAAACGAAGAATGGCTATGTTGTCAAAACTGATATGAGCAACAAAGCAATCGAAGCATCAAAGCAGACTCTTAAACATTGTATCTTAGATATCAAGAAGGATATCCCAGACAAGGGCATAAACAAATTCAATGCCACGGTAATGGGAATCCAAAACTATTACTGTATTGCAACCAATATTTACAACAATTTAACTGAAGTAAACTATGCAATCTTACCTTCGTTAAAAATCCTAACCAAAGGATATGGAAAGAAGATAGAATTCCGTAATACTCCGAGCGAGTTCAAGGATAAAACTTATGGAATAAGACCTGATACTAAAATATTCTGCATTGGGAACAAGCCTTTGCTCCCAGTAACAGGTGTGAAAAGGTTCAACCCGATGAATTTCTCTCAGATAGTCTGTGACTTTACAGAAGAAGGACGGAGGAAAATTCACGAAAATCTCAAGCACCTGCATAGCCGTGATTTTGAAATGCTGTACAAAGTGAGAGATAGTCAGAAAACCATCGATTTTAATGATAACCTCATTTCCGCATATGTAATGCAAGATGGTCTATGCTATTTCACACACAAGAGATTAAACCTTGATAACAGTATAGCAATTTACAAGAATCCAAAAGCTATTGAACTG
>JBJEFM010000111.1:0-11870 GCA_051874035.1 Bacillus sp. (in: firmicutes) | reverse complement strand
TGAGGGACAAAGAGGTGGTTGAACAGGAAGTCGCCGAATCTCTTGAACCCGGCGTGTCGCTTTCATCCAATGACAAATGATGGCCTGTGGATGATTTTTTATATATTGTAATAGATTCAGGGAAACGGCTAGGCTCTTTAGAGACCGGCCGTTTTTTTAGGAAAAATCTTGCTTATTTAAATGCTCCTTATCGTGCTAGAGCATCTGTTAGCTTTTGAAAAATGAGGGTGTCAATTTTTTTCTCATTTTAAAATTAGTCAATTTGACACCTTTACGTTCAACAGTTTGTGAACGAACAATAGTGTAACCTTTATGTTTAAAAAATGGTTTAGCTGTAATGCTTGAATCCGTATCGATTTCTAAAAGATTTAACTTTTTCGCTTCATTTTCAAGCATATCAACTAATGCTGAGGCTATACCTTGACCTTGAAAATCTTTATGAACAAACAGTCTATCCAAGTACCCATCATAGGTCAAGTCACTGAAGCCCACTATTTTATCATTAATTTTTGCAACAAATGATATATTTTTACCTAATGAAACTTTCCACGAATTGATTTTCGATTCTTTTTCCTCTTTTGTTGCCCAAACATCTAATTGTTCTTGTGAATAATCTTTTAAATTAACTGAATGAACAGTTTCGTAAAATAAAGAAACAATTTCCTCAGTATCAGTTTCCTTAAATTTCATAATAATCATTTTCTAATGTACCTCTCTATCTATTAGAACAAGTATATTTTATCACCAAACGGAAATTAATGTCGTAGATTCTCCTTGTGCTAACCTATACCATTAGTGCAATAACAGAATGCAGCCAATTTCGGTGCATAACAATAGCCCTTTCGTGCGGAAATGCTTGAGGACTGTTTACTGGAATTGTTAGAATAGATTGGAAGATGTTCGGCATGATTTACTGATTGAAAGAGGAAATAGGGGAGAGCGTAT
The DNA here is from genome assembly GCA_051874035.1 of Bacillus sp. (in: firmicutes). Lineage (GTDB taxonomy): Bacteria > Bacillota > Bacilli > Bacillales > DSM-1321 > Bacillus_AD. The sequence goes on along the minus strand of JBJEFM010000111.1, from coordinate 10,925 downwards.
GAAGACGAAAAGGAAAAAGAAGAACAGAAGGCGATTCCGGGATTTTTGTAAGGACGTGATTGAAGAGATCCTTGGAACAGCCATCTTTGAAATAATCTATCAAATCATCATATTCATTCCAAGGATGATAGTCCGGTTCATCAAGGATATATGGTAAAGCCCGGCTGCGGATGGCAGGCGGCTTTTTTTGTGCATGCGGAAAAACAGGGGCGAAGAGAGTCGAACGCTATTGCTTTACAATGGAAAAAAAACTCTTTAAGCTTAGTTAAGTTAACTAACTAAAAAGGGAGGAGAGGAACTATGTATCCAATCTTCACACAAATTCAATTAATACGCCGCGCCTACAGCAATGAGCTGCAAGAGGAGCTTCTTCCCCATGGGATTTCAACGAGCCAATGGGTAGTCATCCGTTATCTGTATGAGAGTGGGCCGGCTACATTCGGCGACGTCGCGGCATATTGGCAGGTGGAGAAGCCGTCCATCACGCCGATTGCGCAGAAGCTGGCCGAGAAAGAGCTGATCTTCATCTCCTCGGGCGAGGACAAACGGAAGAAGGTCATGCATCTATCGGAAAAAGGGAAGGTGCTTTATGAGGAAAGCCGCCGGACAATCAATGACTTCCAGGAAGCGTTGCTTGACGGAATCTCACCGGAGGAAAGAGAAGCAGCCGAGCGAGTATTGGGCACTGTGCTGCTGAACTTACGGAAAAGAGGGTAAAAAAGTGAATAAGGAAAAACTGTGGACGAAAGAATTTCTCATCGTGTCCGGAATCAATTTCATCCTGACATTGATGTTCTTCTTGCTTATGGTCACCATCGCATCGTATGCGAAAACGGAATTTGATGCTCCCACAAGCACGGCGGGGCTCGTTTCGAGCATCTTCATCATCGGCACGTTGATCGGCCGGTTGGGCACGGGCAGGGTGATCAGCGATCTCGGTACGAAAAAGACGCTATGGATTGGCTTGATCTGCTTTGCGTTAACGTCGCTATTATACTTTTTTGTATTCAATTTAGGATTTCTGTTGGCCAACCGCCTCCTGCAAGGGATTACAGTCGGCATCGCCAGCACGGCGACCGGGACGATCATCGCGCAGATCCTGCCGCCATCGCGTAAAGGGGAAGGAATCGGCTATTACAGCCTGAGCGCAATCCTTGCGACAGCGATCGGCCCCTTCGTCGGTATTCTATTCATGAAGCTCGATAACGGCTTCTTCTGGATTTTTGTGATGAATGTTGCGCTTTCAATTGTTTGTCTTGTGATTTATGCGCTTGCAAGAATCGATGTACCGATGATCCCCGCGGGAGGGAAAGGGGAAGCGAAGGGTTCTTTCATCTCAAAATTCATCGAGCCAAGAGCTTTGCCGATTTCCTTCATCGCTTTATTGATCGGCTTCAGCTATTCAGGGGTTATGTCGTTCCTGTCTTTCTATGCGGAGGAAGTCCATCTGGTATCGGCGGCGAGTTATTTCTTCCTTGTGTACGCCATCATCGTCGTCTTATCGCGCCCGTTCACCGGGAAGCTGCTTGATTTGAAGGGTGCGAATATTGTGTCGTACCCATGCTTGCTTCTCTTTGCGGTCGGCATGCTGCTGTTCAGCCAGGCGACTGCCGGCTGGATGCTGCTGCTCGCTGCCGCCTTGATCGGCTTCGGATACGGCAACTTCAACTCGGTGGCACAGGCTGTGGCCGTCAAGGTAACGCCGCCGCACCGCTTCGGATTGGCGACTTCGACCTATTTCATCCTGTTTGACCTGGGACTCGGCATCGGGCCTTACCTGCTGGGATTCGTCGTCCCGCACACAGGCTACCGCACTGTCTTTCTCTGGATGGTCGCTGTCATCATCGTGAGCATCCCAATCTACTATTTGCTGCACGGCAGACGGGACCGCGAGCTCCTTCGGCAGGCGGCTTGAAGATAAGAAGGCCAGCACTCTTGAAAAAGTGTGCTGGCCTTTTCGCATATATGCCTTGGGCAATGGATTGGATTAATGGCGGACTTGCCACTTTGGACGTTTATTTGGAGAGAAGAAGCTATTTCTTGTCTTTCTTGCATTCAGTCTTTTTTCGCAGATTAAGTTCGCCGCTTCTACAGTTGTCATATTTTCATTTTCTGATTGCTGCAGAACCTCAAGGATGGAGCGATAAATGTTTTTCGTTTTGCTTAATACCCGGCTTTTGTTCGGTCCATACAATTCATCCGCTACTTGGATGACGCCGCCGCTATTCACAATATAATCAGGTGCATAGAGGATTCCTCTTTCTTTTAAAACTTTAGCATGGCTTTCATGCAGAAGTTGGTTATTGGCCGCCCCCGCAATTCCTTTTACTTTTAGTTGGTCGATGGTTTGATTATTGATAATGCCCCCGATGGCGCATGGAACAAATATATCCGCATCCGCTCCATAAATTTCATGGCCTTCGACAGCGATTGCTTTTCTGCCCATTTGTTTCGCCTTTTCCAGTAGTGTCTGTACGGCTTCGCCGGAAACATCTGTAACGTATAAATCCGCCCCACGTTCCAGCAAATGTTCCGCTACCTTAAAACCAACTTTGCCCAATCCTTGAATAGCGAATCTTTTTCCGGTTAAATTTTCGTGTCCCCATAATGTATTGGCGACTGCCTGAATACTGTATAAGATGCCAAGAGCTGTAGGAATGGATGTTTCGCCGCCCCCGCCATACTCTTCTGGTAGACCGGCAATGCAGTTTGTTTCTTTATGTGCATGAACGAAATCGTCCAGGACAGTCCCCATGTCCGTTCCCGTATAAAATCGCCCATTCAAGGAATCAATAAATTGTCCATATGCACGGAATAATTCGGGGGTTTTGTCTTTCGCCGGGTCTCCGATGATGACTCCCTTGCCGCCGCCGAAGTCATTATCGGCTGCGGCATTTTTGTATGTCATCCCTTTTGATAGCCGCAAGGCATCTTCCAAGGCTTCCTCGAATGTGTGATAAGGCCTCATTCTTGTACCGCCCAATGCCGGGCCGAGGGTCGTATCATGGATCGCGATAATGGCTTTCAAGCCTGTCGCTGGATCGTTGCAGAATAGTACTTGTTCATGTCCCTGAATTTTAGTGAACATGTCGAATGAACCTGTTGATTGTATAGTTGTATTTTCTGTTGGTAATGTTAATGTCATTTTGATTTCCTCCTGGTAAGTTGGTGCGTTATTAACCTTCCATTGCATTTCTTGCAACTTTGATTGTGTCCTCGGCTTTTTCTTTTTCTTTTTCTTCTTCTTGCAAAGGTGTTAAGCCAATTCCGGTATAACCATAGATAATCGCAATAATCGGCGTGATGATACTAATAAAGACATAAGGGACATATTCCATGCCTATATTTAAAGTGGACATAATAAAGGCTCCCGTTACTCCCCATGGAATCATTGGATGGATGATGGTTCCTGCATCTTCCAACGTTCTGGATAAGTTTTTAGGATGGAGCTTCACCTTTTTATAGGCGGATTCAAATAGCTGTCCGGGTAAAATGATGGATAGATATTGTTCACCGACAGTCAGGTTAATGCCAAAGCAAGAGGCAACGGTTGCTGTGATGACATTTCCTCTGCTTTTCAACATGTTTTGTATTCCTTCAATAATGGAATGGGCGATCCTGATGTGTTGGATGATTCCTCCAAAGGCAAGTGATATTAAAATGAGTGAAACCCCAAATAACATACTGCTCAGCCCGCCAAGTGAAAGCAGGTTATCGATAGCTTCTACACCTGTGTCTGCAACATAGCCATTATGCGCTGTTGTCATGATGGTCTTAATTCCTACATTCGGAACCGTATAGAAAGTAGTTAAAACCGCTACCGCTAAACCAATCACAAGCGACGGGATGGGGCTCATGCGTTTTACAGCCAGTACAATGATTAACAAGGGAGAAAGCAGCGTGATGGGTGTAATCATGAATTCATCATTCAGAACATTAATAAGTGTGTCGATTTGGCTGCTATCTGCACGGCCCCTGTCCATAAATAATCCGATGGCGGTAAAAGCGATCAATGTAATGACCATACTGGGAATGGTCGTCCAGAACATATGCTTAATATGTTCATAAATATTTACTTTTGCTGTTGCCGATGCAAGGTTGGTAGTATCTGAAAGGGGAGAGATTTTATCTCCGAAAATCGCTCCGCACACAATGGCACCAGCTGTCATTGCTGGAGAAACGCCTAAACCGTAGGCAACCCCCATTAAGGAAACCCCGATAGTGCCAATAGCACTCCATGAACTTCCGCAAATCACCGAGACAACAGCACAGATCATGACTGTCGACATTAAGAAAAAGTCAGGAGATAAGATGTGCAAACCATAATAAGTAATCGTTGGGACTGTTCCGTTTAGAACCCATATTCCTATCAATATTCCAATTAAACACAGAATTAAGATAGACGGGATTCCAGAAAAAATCCCTTTTGCCATGGCGTTCTCTAAATCTTTCCATTTAAAGCCTAATGTAAGGCCGTAACAGGCAACGAAAATCATGGCGATGACAATCGGAATCTGAGGTGCGACACCATAATGAAGAATACTTATACCTAATAAAGTAATGATACTCAGCATAACTACTATCGAGGCTAGAAATGAAGGCTTTTTCATGTATCTTCTCCTTTATTTGCTGTAATCAGGGCTGGCGCCTGAAAGATTACAGTGGCTTTCCCCAAAAGAAAGCGTTCTCAAAAAATGAATTTATTTACAACTCCCATTCTTTATGGACCATTTTTTCTTGCCGCCCATTTTTAGTGGGGGGCAAGAAAGAAAGTCTTCACAGAATGAACCTTATTTCGGGGCCCAACTATATTTATAATTCGCGTCTTCCGAAATATTGGCATTATTTATTGCTTTTAAAGGTTTGAATGTATCAATCATAACCGCTAATTCCAATGTTTCCTTTTTTCCTATACTTGCTTCAATGGTTCCAGGATGCGGACCATGAGGAATGCCGGAAGGATGCAAGGTGAGCGAACCTTCATTTATTCCTTTGCGGCTCATGAAATTTCCCTCTACATAATAGAGGACTTCATCGCTATCCACATTGCTGTGATAGTAAGGTGCCGGAATTGCATCAGGGTGATAGTCATATAGTCTAGGAACAAAAGAGCAAATAACAAAATTATGCCCTTCAAACATTTGATGAATCGGCGGCGGCATATGAATTCTGCCTGTTATCGGCTCGAAATCTCTAATATTAATCTTCCATGGATATAAATATCCATCCCATCCCTCAACATTCAATGGATGGTGGCTTAAAAAATGAGAATGAAGGAATCCTCTTGATTTGGTTCTTACTTCAAAACTTCCTTTTTCTGAAAACGTTTCAAGCTTTTCAGGTCCAAAAATATCTCTTTCGCAGAACGGGCTATGTTCAAGAAGCTGGCCATGCTCATTCCGGTAACGTTTCGGCGTTGTGATCCAGCTGGTCGTTTCAATCACCAGCAGCTTGGTTTCCTCATTATTGGGCACTACTCTGTAAATAGTTCCAACCGGAATGACAATATAGTCTCCTGGTTCATAGTGAATGGTCCCGAACATGCTTTCTACTTTCCCGGTGCCATAGTGAACAAAAAGCAGCTCGTCCCCATCACTGTTCCGGTAGTAATAGTCCATACTTTTAGTTGTTTTCGCTACTCCGATCAGCAAGTCGTCATTACCAAGAATGAACTGTCTCCCGCTAACCGCATCGCCAAGATCGGCTTCAAAATCCGTGTGGAAATGACGATGGCATAAATCCTTTTGTTCTTCATATTCAAGGTGGCAGTCTGCAAATAGTTCGGATTTTACAATTTCTGTAGGGGCATCATGATGATAAAGAATGGATTGTATGCCAGAGAACCCTTTGGTTCCCATGACTTGCTCGCGGTAAAGAGACGCATCTTCTTTTCTGAAAGCAGTATGTCTCTTTCTGGGGATATTCCCCATTTTCTTGTAAAAAGGCATAAAGATTCCTCCTGGATGATAGATTAGTAGAAAAAAAGGTTTATTTTAGACTTCAGAATATTCTAGTGCAGGGAGAATACAACCAGTCACTTCACCGAAGCCAATGCGATAGCCATCTCCTTGGCACCATGCCGTCAGGGTCAATTCATCGCCGTCTTCCAACCAATTCCGCTGTTCACCGTTGTTCATTTGAAGGGGTTCAGATCCTTCCCATGTTAATTCAAGTAAGCTTCCCCGCGATTCAGGCGTTGGTCCGCTAATGGTCCCCGAAGCGAGCAAGTCCCCTGTGCGCAAATTACAGCCGCCTACCGTATGATGGGCGATTTGCTGAGCCATGCTCCAGTAGAGGTGGCGGAAGTTGCTTCGGCAAATGCGCTGCGGTGAATCCATCTTTTCCCCGCGGAGATGCACTTCCAATTGAATATCAAATGATCCGTTTCCGGATTGCTGTAAATAGGGAAGCTGCTCTATCTCTGGTTTAGGCCCCTCTACGCGGAAAGGCTCTAGCGCCTCTAGTGGGACAACCCAAGGTGAAATCGAGGTAGCGAAGTTTTTCCCCAGGAAAGGTCCCAGTGGCTGATACTCCCAAGATTGAATATCACGCGCGCTCCAATCATTCACAAGAACGAGGCCAAAGATATGATTCTCCGCTTCATCAACTGGAATCGATTTTCCGAGGTCATTGCCAGGACCGATAAACCATCCCATTTCCAATTCGAAGTCAAAGCGAAGGGAGGGCCCGAATATAGGAGCGCCACTTTTTGGCGTTTTCATTTGACCAAGTGGCCGACGTACATCTGTACCACTTAATACGACTGAACTGGCACGTCCATGATAGCCGACCGGAAGATTCAACCAGTTCGGCATTAATGCATTCTCTTTTCCACGGAACATCATCCCTACATTCATCGCATGTTCCTTTGAAGCATAAAAATCTGTGTAATCACCGATTTCTACAGGCAAAAGCATATCAACATCCTTCTGTTGATAAAATGCTTGATCGCGAAGGGAAGAATTGTCCCGAAGAGCCGGCTCATCGGAGCTTAATAGGTTTTGAAGGCTTGTACGAACTTCACTCCATACTTTCCGGTTCATTGCCATAAACGCATTAAGGGAGGAATGGGTAAAAACTTCTTTTCCCTGTAATTCCGGGATGGGCAAAAGTCCCGCATCTTCTATCACCGAGAGATCTAGGACGAAGTCGCCTATTGCGGCACCGACACGGGGCGAGCCTCCATTTTTAGGCTGGAATACCCCGTAGGGAAGGTTTTGGATAGGGAAGTGAGAATCGGCTTTAACTTCAATAAACGAACGTTTCATGTATATCCTCCTTTATGTTACAAAATATGCAATGATCGCATGTCTTCACGCGGTTCATTGAAACTACAGCATCCATAGGAACGCAATGCTGAATCACGAAGACTTCTGATTTCGCTGATCGTCATTTTTAAACCGCACCAAGAGATTTCATTTGGATGAAAAGCAAAGTTGCTTATCTCTTCATCAGCGAGAATCTTCTCTATCATCGGCAAATCAAGATGATGAAGGCGGGCCAGCATTCCTGCTGCAAATACATTGATGAATCCATGCATTTTCGCACCGGTCTCTTCGCGGTACATTCGAATCGGGTGGTGCAGTCCAGCCGTAAATTTCATTGCCAGGTTTCGATCGCGGCATCCCTTTATTGCGATTGCGACCTGTCTCGGCGTTGGGAAAGCATCCGCTGCCACGCCACCAGTACGGAGCTTAAATCCTAATGCCGCCGGGCTTTCACTATTATGGGCGGCAATAACGTCTAAAGATTTATGCAATGTTTCTTCCCATTCAGCATGTAAAGGTGCGGGGATTTCGCAGTAAGTCTGCAATCCGCGCTTCATCGTTTCTTTAGAGGTTATATGTAAGAGATGTAAGTCCGGTATGTGGGGAGGCAACGGCATCTCCAAAGCAGTGATTTGTACAATCTGGCCATGCCTCTCCAAAAATAAATCCATTTTCTTCAAATCAGCAAGCAAACCATCATAATATTCCGTCGGATCATTCGTCCTTGTTCCCACTGCTGAAATCGTTAATGGACAATCCTTTGAGAACAAAGCAATATAAGGATCCAATTCATCCAAACGGGATGCTTGGACGACAAACGGCCCAAGCATCCACGAATCCTTGTCCAACTGGTAGGAAGCATAGTTGCGGATTGCTTCATCCAGAGGAAGGCTTGTTGGCGGGAAAATTCCCGCATAATCGATTAACTGATTCAAAAAGGGATATAGACTCGTATTTTGAGTGAAATCATCTATTCTATCATCTAATTTCATATGATCCTCCCTTAATCGGTTCATCATAAAATCTTATAAATTTCCTCTGCGGGCTTGTTCTCTTTCGATAGATTCGAATAATGCTTTAAAGTTTCCTTCTCCAAAACCTCGGGATCCTTTGCGCTGAATGATTTCAAAAAATACAGTTGGACGATCCATGATCGGTTTTGTGAAAATCTGCAATAAGTATCCTTCATCATCACGGTCCACAAGGATTCTTAGTTCGCGCAATTTCTCGATGCTTTCATCAATTTCGCCTACCCGCTCTGTCAGCATATCGTAGTAGCTGTCAGGAGTATCAAGGAATTCCACGCCGTTTGCTTGCAATGCTTTTACCGTCGCAATGATATCATTTGTTAGTACGGCAATATGCTGAACGCCTGCTCCGTTATAATAATCAAGGTATTCCTCGATTTGGGACTTGCGTTTACTGTTTGCCGGCTCGTTGATAGGGAATTTAATTCTTCCGCCGTTATGCATAACTTTCGACATAAGGGCAGAGTATTCAGTGCTGATGTCTTCATCATCGAAATGGATCATTTGTTTAAAGCCCATTACCTTTTCGTAGTAGGAAACCCATTCTTCCATATGCTCTACATTTCCAACAATATGGTCGACCCCAATTAAGCCTGTCTCAGCAACCGGAAAATCAAAATCAGCTTTTTGATATCCCGGTAAAAATTCGCCCTTATAATTATTCCGTTCAATCAGTGTGTGGACAGTATCGCCGTATGTTCCGATAATTGCCTTTTTGATGGATCCATTTTCATCTTCCAGCACTTGAGGTTCCATGATGGGAATGCCACCGCGTGAAATCGCTTCCATATAAGCTTCTTCAACATCATCCACACGTAAAGCGACATCTTTTACGCCATCGCCATGTAGTTTTACAAATTCGGCAATCGGGTGATCGGATTGAAGAGCGCCAGTCACAATAAAATGAATGTTTTTTTGTTTAAGGACATAAGAAACTTTATCTCTTTGACCTGTCTCTAATCCCGAATAGGCAAGGGGGCTAAAACCATATCCGTTGCATAAGTAAAAAGTTGTTTGTTTAGCGTTGCCAACGTAAAACTCGATATAATCGATATCCTTTATAGCGAAAAATTCCTTTTCCAGTACATTTTTTTCTGTTTCAGTTTGTTTTGTCATAACAGATCCTCCTCTTAGTAGTTTTCACTATTAAAACTATTGAAAACATTAATAATTTTTTAACAATAACGACATTATAAAACCAAAAATATTTTTACGCAAAAACTTCCATTAAAACCAAAAAACGACAAAGTATTACCGAGTTAAAGCGTTTTTCCTTTGATGTACATGCTTGTATAGACGGATTTTTGTGAATATAATGGGTTCTATTATTAGCTGAAAGGGAGGAACAGTTATGGAATGCATAGTGAAATTCTGCACTTCAAATTACATCAATGGATCCTATGAAATCAAGGAAATGGCTGAAAAAAACCATAATATAACGATCGAAGAAGATTACTGTCTGGGCAATTGCGGGCAATGCATGATGGAGAGTTTCGCAGTCATTAATCAAAAACCTGTAGTGGTAGAAAAATATGAAGAGCTTTTAGAAAAGCTGGAAGCTAAATAGAAAATTGTCGAAAAATTTTTACGAAAAAAGGATAGCATACATGAAAAACATACAAAAAATTTTTCACACAAAATAAAAAGGTGAGCCACTACCCAGTAGATTGCTCGCCTTTTTCATTCTTTGGTCATGTATATTTCAAAGTTTTCCATTCAGGTATATGTACCGTCCCTGTTTAAATCCATTATTCGAATTTGAAAAGGGACCAGAGAAATAATCTGGATATAGTAGTTGCATTGAATCCGTTTTGATTGTGTTTTTAAATTTTTATCATCGATGTCAATCGGCAGCATGCAATGGGGCTTCCGTTAAGAACGCATCTCTTTTTGTCTGTTGAATTGTAAATATATTAGAATAATATCTTCATATGCATAACAAACAATCATGACCATAATAAATAGTAGGCATCTTCATTTAAAAGGAGAAATCAACTATGAAAAAGGGTCTATTTTTATTTTTATCGACGCCGCCTGCAAGCAGTAGACCGGCATCCTTCTTTTCTTTAAAATCGCAGTAATCCTTTATCGACTGAAATCACTTCGTCGTCCGAGAAAATGATGTAAGCTTGGCCGCTGTCGTAGCGTTTTGACTCAAATTCCCCTAAAACATCCACATAGCCCTTTTTAAATTGATAGATGGCAGTAAAATCGTTTTCTTCACTTTCATAGGCGCTCAGATCATTGACCAAAAAAGCTTTGATAGGTTCAGGATAGAGTTTCAATATAAGTTCCTTCCTTTCTATATGAACTTACTATAATGTTGTGTTGGATAAAGTGAATCTTTGATAGGTGGGGGTTTTCCTTCATCCGCCACCTATCATTAGATGAACCAACCTTAGTTATTACAGGTACTCGGGTCTCCCACTTACACATCTGCGCTTTCACTGTTGTGTTGAAGTGAGAGTCTTAGTACCTGTTAAACGGGATAAAGTGAATCTTTGATAGGTGGGGGGGTCTTTCATCCCCCATCTATCATTAGATGAACCAATCGGGTTGTTACAGGCACTTGACCTCCCACTTACACATCTGCGCTTTCACTGCTGTGTTGAAGTGAGAGTCTTAGTAC
>JBJEFM010000110.1:0-11957 GCA_051874035.1 Bacillus sp. (in: firmicutes) | reverse complement strand
GCGCTTTCACTGCTGTGGTGAAGTGGGAGTCTTAGTACCTGTTAAACGGGATAAAAACATAACCAAAATGTATAAATATACAGAAAAATATACATTTTGAAAATATTATTACCACTTTCCCAATATTATATTAATATACATATCAATGTTTCTATTGGCAGAAAATACAGCAGAAATTGAACTATTGGTATTATTATTCAATTGACCGAATAAAAAAAATGTCTTACAATAAATCACAGCTCAAGATTTTTATTTCAGTATAACTTTAACGCAGTAAAATATTTTCAGGAGGATTTTATATGGGTACAACTATGAATCCACAAAAGAATACACGCAAGCACCCACCCGGTTTATACTTGCTGTTTCTGACAGAAATGTGGGAAAGATTTAGTTACTATGGAATGAGGGGTATTCTCGTTCTTTACTTGACAAAAGACTTAATTAGCGGTGGTCTTGGAATGAGCTCCGCTGTCGCTTTAAGCATATACGGGTTCTATACTGGGGCATGTTATATCACGCCTCTTATCGGCGGTTGGCTATCAGACATGTACTTAGGCAAACGTCTGGCTATCACGATCGGTGGCGTCACGATGGCACTCGGTAACTTTATTATGTTCTTAGGCGACGCACAATGGTCAATGTATACAGGTTTGCTTTTATTAATTCTAGGTAACGGTTTCTTCAAGCCGAATATTTCTTCCCTTGTCGGCGACTTATATGAAGAGAACGATCCGAAACGTGATGCGGCGTTCACAATCTTCTATATGGGGATCAACCTTGGAGCGTTCTTCGCACCGCTTGTTATTGCTCTAGTAACAGATAAGATCATGGGCGGCATGCAAGGCGACGTGTTCGTGCACGGATACAAATACGGATTCTTGATTTCTTCAATCGGTATGGTTATTGGACAAGTAATGTTCAATGTTCTTGGCAATAAATATCTTGGCAATCTTGGTAAAAAACCAGTCGGAAAACAAATCACTGGCAATAATGTGGAAGCGAAAAACAAACCGCTTACTAAAATCGAAAAACAACGTACAGCTGCTATTCTGATTCTTGCTTGCTTCGTTGTCTTCTTCTGGGCAGGATTTGAACAAGCCGGCAGTTCTTTAACACTATATACAGACAAATTCGTTGACCGCACTATCTTCGGATTCGAAATTCCGACTCCTTGGTTCCAATCGGTCAACCCATTATTCATTATTCTATTAGCGCCGCTAGTATCTATGCTATGGCTAAAACTTGCCCGTTCTAAACGCGGGGATTTCAGTTCTCCTACGAAAATGGCGATCGGTATGATCCTTCTTGGCCTTGGTTACATGATTCTTCTGGTTGCAATCCTTGGAACTGGCAACAACGAAGAAGCAATCGTGTCAAAAGCGCATATCATTTTCATCATACTGACATATCTGTTCCATACGCTAGGTGAGCTATTCCTATCACCGGTTGGACTATCGACAGTAAGCCGTATCGCACCAGTGAAGCTAGCTTCCTTACTAATGGGTGTATGGTTGGCAAGTTCAGGTGTTGCGAACATCCTTGCTGGTCAAATCGCTAAGGTTACACAATCATTAGGTTACTTCGAAGTATTCGCAGTAATCGGCGGAATGGCTATCCTAATCGGTCTGATCTTACTGGCATTCTCGAAAAAACTTACAACACTAATGAATGTAGATTGATTTCTCTTTCAAGTAAAGGCTTATCCTTCCTGATTGGTTGGATAAGCCTTTTTTGTGATGATAGACTATACTTATTACTGAATGAGGATTTAAAAGCGTTTACGCGGGTATATAGAAGGAAAAGTGGTCATAAGAAACCAAATCAATATTGTCCTCCCCCCTCGCTTCGGCGGCCGCAACAATAAAACCGAAAAAAGAAGCATTTATGAATCCCAATAAGTGAAAACTAAACAGTGTTTTTATCTTATCTTCACTTGTTATCAAAATGGATTTTCCGCCCTTTCTTATTATGCGATAACCCTATTCAATCGTATGGCGTTTACTTTACAGAAATGAAGGTGTATTTTTTTGACGCAGAAACTTCTTACTCTTGATGTTCTGCCGGAAAGCTTCTATCAGCAGCCGACATTGCAGCTGGCGAAGAACTTGCTCGGCTGCCTGCTGGTAAAAGAAAGCGAAGACGGCATCACTTCAGGATTCATCGTGGAAACAGAGGCGTATCTCGGCCCGGAAGACCGCGCCGCCCATAGCTACAATAACCGCAGGACGAAACGGACGGAAATCATGTTCGCAAGCCCCGGGCATATCTATACGTATCAAATGCACACCCACTGCTTAGTGAATGTCGTGTGTGCCGACATCAATGTGCCAAATGCCATCCTGATCCGGGCCATCGAACCTTTCACCGGCAAAGAGCTTATGAAGCAGCGAAGAGGGCTGCCGACACTTAAAAATACCACAAACGGTCCCGGCAAGCTGACAAAAGCGATGAACATCACGATGGCGGATTACGGAAACACATATTATGCCTCTTCCCTATCGATTGCCGAGGGCTATACCCCTTCTCATATATCGGAAGGAAAGCGCATCGGCATCCAGAATTCCGGCGAAGCGGTCCATTATCCGTGGCGGTTCTGGGTAACCGGCAATCCCTTTGTCTCCAAATAGATGATGCCCTCATGCATTAGATGCTTGAGGGCTTTATTCTACTTCCCCGATTGGTTCATTCCTGTTTCCACTGCTGTGCCAAAAGGGGAGTCTTAGTGGCTGTTAAACGGGGTAAAAGAAACAGTGCTTATTGCTTTATTCGTGTTCAAATTAAACGCCTTCAATTCTGAAGGTGAAACGGTATACAGCACTTCATCGATGCGGACCAACCGTTGGATTTCTTCCTTTCCGGGCAGCTTGGCTTTCAGGACGATTCCTGTTTGCGGCGTTATTTCATAGAGGTGCACGCCTTGAAAGCTGTTTGTCATACCGCCCTGTTGATTCTTATCATAAACAGTAATAGGAAAGCCGAATAGATGTTTTTCTCGATATTGGAATAGCGCTTTGTGGTCATATAGCAACGGCGAATATGTTCCTCCGCTTCCGATGACGACAGCCGCTTTCTCCTTCGGGCGCGCCAGGTCGCTTACATCAAAAAGCGAAATTTTCATTCCTTCCTGTGAGACAATCTCTTCTCCGTTCAAATTCTGCTGCACTTTCGTATCATAGCCGTATCCGATTAGATGATTCTCATCATACGGATGCAGATAGGTGCTGTAGCCGGGGATTTTTAATTCCCCTAATACTTTCGGCTTTCCGGGATTGCCCGTGTCAATCACGAATAACGGGTCCACCTGCTTGAATGTGACGATGTATGCCTTGTCTCCCATGAAACGAACAGAATAGATGCGCTCACCCTTAGCTAAATCCCCCACCTTTCCGACTGTCTCCATATTCTTATCCAATATAAATAAGTGGTTGGAAGATTGCCGCTTTCCTGAGAAATCTTCTTGGGTCGTCGCAATGCGGAAATGGCCTTCATATTCATCCATCGAGAATTGATTCAGGATGCCTCCTTCTACGTTTCCCACGCTATGGAAGGTGATTGCTGTTTTTGCTACAGAGAATTTATATACTTCCGTACTAAGGTTCGATATGTCCTCCTCATCCTCTGCATCATACTTCGTTGCCGCCACAAACAAGTTATCCTCCGACATATAGATTGTTTCACTGCCGCCAAGCAATGAATTCACCTCATAAGGAAGGCTGCCGTCCCCGACATGGATCGCCATGGTGTGCATGATGTTTTCTTCCTTTGAACCTGGTATATACTGCATTTTATCCAATTGTTGCGCATACACCCCTTCCTCTGTGTCGAATATGCGTGGAAGCAAATTTCCTGGCCGCTCATTGAAATGGGACCACACTGGATATTGATTCGCTATTATATACACGTAAGATCCTTTCTTCCTGGCCGTCTGATAGCTCCCTTCGACGCCGATGCGTTTAATTTCTTTAGGCTTTTGCTTATTAGTAATATCATAGATCAGCACTTGCGTATAATGGCCGGCTTTCTTATCCTGTTTGGCGATCTTTGCCGGCAGGGAACTTTCCCCGATGATGACTAAACGGTTACCATGAAGAAACAATTCGAATGGATAATAGTCTTCACCCGGGCTGATCGTGGATGCCAGCGCTATGTTATTCGCTGGTTTAGCGCCCGTAATCATAATGTTTTGGCCGCTGATCGAATAAATATAACTTCCATCCGTTTTCACTACATCCCCTTCATCAATGCCCGCTACCTGTGTGTTAGTTTCGGATATGGCAATTTCTCCCGCTGCGCTGCCTTTCATATCCGCCTGCTCCGAACTCTTGCTTCCCGAACTGAAGCTGAACCAACGGATCCCGCTCTCTTTCTCGGCTGGTAAATATTCCTTTAGTTGCGCTTCCGATTGGAAAGTGGGCAGCGTCGGTTGTACAGTATAGCGGAGCTTGCCGCCCCCAATAAGTGGAATCCCCCAATCCGACTTTACCCCTTTGATGCTCACTGTATAGTCTCTTGCCCTTGGAGCCTTCTTGCTTTCCCTTTCCGGAAGGATAATCCTCAATTTTGTACGATCGCTGCTGATTGTATAGGAAACAGGCACTTCCCCGCCTTCCTCATCCCATACTTTGATTTTTTCTTCTGTTATATCCTTCTCTTGAATCGGATTGGAAAAGCGGACATGCCACGATTGATTCAAAACCATAATGGTTTTCTCTTTGGAATCCGCTTGGTCAATGACCCTTGCTGTACCGAAATGGTATACGCCAAACAACTGCAACCCCAAAATGACTGTTCCTATTAATAGAAGCCAATTGTTCTTCCTCATCTCCCCATCTCCCGTTCCCTGCCGTTTACACAATAGACGTTATTGGGTTATTTTGGTTACAGAAGAAATTTATTTCCATTAAATCGAACGATTTATATAACGATCCCCAATATATAGTAGATAGACAAATAAGGAGGTGGGGTTATTGGCACAAAACGAGGAACTGCAGATCCTTATCGAGCAGACCAGATCCGGCTGCAAACAGGCCTACGGAGAATTATACGAACAGACCATTGGCGATGTTTATAAGACTGTTTACTTTCTGCTTGATGACAAAATCGATATCGAGGATGTCATCCAAGAAATATATCTGCAGCTGTACAAGTCGCTACGAACCTACGATGTAGCCAAGCCATTCAGGCCTTGGCTGATTGGGCTGTCAATCAAACAAGTGCATGCTTACAGAAGGAAGCGATGGATGGGGCTGCGCATTATTCGTAAAGCCGAAACAACGGCAGCGGAACAGCCGGTTGACTTCTCAAATGATGTCATCAATAAAGTCGCCAATGAACAATTAATCACACAAGTGAACCAATTACCCTTCAAGTTAAGGCAAGTTGTCATCCTGCATTACTTGCACGACTACTCGCAGGAAGAAGTGGCGGCCATTCTGCAAATCCCGCTGGGGACTGTTAAATCGCGCATCCATGCATCGCTCAAGAACTTGCGCCGCACGGAAAAAAACAAACGATTTTTTAAAGAAAGAGGGGAAATTATATGAATCTTGAAAGACAGTTGAAAGAATCGCTGCAAGAGAAAGGAAACGAAATACAACCATCGCAGCAATTGAAAATGAAGGTGATGAATCCGGCGGAGCGAATCCGCACTAAACGAAAAAAACGACTGGCCACGGGCATGATCGTGACCATGCTCTTGGTTCCAACAGGGGCGGCTGTCGCTTCTCAATCTTTGCTTGCGGATGAAATATACGGTTCATTCGAAAACCTGAAGAAGCATGTAGTAAGTGCGACAATAGAAGGATTCATGCTGTTCAACGCTAAATTGTCCCAGGCGAAAGGCGAACTGGGAGAGGTAGAATACAAGGAATTCAAAGGCCATATAAAGACCATCTCAAATGGAAAGCTGGATTACAGCAATGAATATGGAAGCATCGATTATGATAAGGTACCCGCTGCGGAATATGAGAAGTTGAAGCAAGCGCTATTCCATGCCCAGCCGTTCTTTGATCGATTAAACGGCGATCCATCCAGCCGCGAGCTGTTATCCGCCGCCGAATACGAACAATACATTTCCGCCCAATTGGTGCATGAAACAATCCTGGCCCAGAACAACGTCAATGTAAATGAATACTACGATGCAGATGAAGTAATTAAGATAAGACAAGCGGAATACGAAGCCGCCCAAGCCAGCATAGACCGCGTCAATGAGAGGCAGCAGCAAGCCCGGCAATAATACGGCAAAAAAGATGATGGCCTATTTCCCATCATCTTTTTTCCCTTGTATCAGGCATGTAAAATCGACAAAATTTCCGCGACTTTCTCTTCATCAAAGCCGGTAGCCAATGAATTCCCGATTCGTACGCCTGTTCCGAAATGATACTCCTCCGCTTTTAGAAATGAGTGGATGCCTGCGATGTTCTCTCTTGATAATCCGGACCCGACAAGAATCTTCGGACCGTGCCATACATCGGCCAGCGTCATCAGCTGCTGCAGCTTTTCCTTGCCTTCCTCCGCTGTTTCGGCTCCGCCTGATGTTAATATTCGTTTGACATGGCTGCTGTATTGGCACAGGATCTCCAACCCATCCGCTTGTTGATGGACTTGGTCGAAGGCGCGATGGAAAGTAATATCGAAAGTAGGCACCGCATCGATTACTTTCTCCAGCAGTTCTTGGTCGACTTGGCCATTCTTCAAAGCCCCGAACACAATGCCTGTCACGCCTAAATCCTCGAACGCGCGTAAATCCTCATACATGCTCTTCCAATCGCTCTCGTCGTATTCGAATGAGTAGCTATGGGGACGCAGCATTACTTGTACAGGTATGGATATATTCTCGATAATCCGCTTCACTGTGCCATAGCTTGGCGTCAATCCTCCTTGTTCAATCGCTGATACAAGCTCCAAGCGGTTCACGCCGATTTGTTCGGCTACAATGGCGTCTTTTTCATTTTGGACAATACATTCTAAGATCATGTTGTTCACCTGCTTTTTCTCTTATGTCTGTTAGTTCTATGATATCCAAATTGCTTCATCGCAACATTTTATTTTATACCCCATATTATAGCAAACTAAGTATTGTAACAAGATGTTTTTCCTTTCCAAAAGCAGGCTATTTTTTCATAAAAAAGCCGATATTCATCAAAAGTATATCGGTCATTTGTCTATTCTGTTTCCAAGAACTCCTGCAAGCTCTCCTTATTCTTCTCTAAGTCGATTTCCAATACCAGCGTCGTCTTACCATCTTCAGTCGGAACACGCGATTCTTCAAACGAATCATTTACAGGGATCCGCAATTTCTCGATGTCAGTATTGCCGCTTGCCAAGAAAGAAGTCAATACGGAAACCATTCTTGTCTTTTCTATATTCGTATCAATATAAGGAACGACCGTTCCGATCATCTTCGGCAGCTTCGTTACTCCCTGCAGGCTCATCAGCTCATCTGTAACGGTCTGTATAACTTTCTGCTGCCGTTCCACTCGTCCATAATCGTTCTCTGCATCCGCGCGGAACCTGGCATATCCCAATAGTTCCTTGCCGTTTAACTTCCGCAAGCCCGGCTTCAAGGTGACATATATATTCTCGGACATCCGCTTCTCTACATCTATTTCGATCCCATCGGGGAAAGCGGCGTCAACACTATGAATGAAACCTTGGAAATCCACAATCGCATAATAATGGATGTCGATATCGAAATTCTGTTTAATCGTTTCCCTCAGCAACTCAAGACCACCTTCCTCACCGCCCATTAAATAAGCGGCATTGATCTTGCGCTTCTGCCCGAACCCCGGTATATCAACATACATATCCCGCATAAGCGAAACCAGCTTGGCTTTCTTCTTATCAGTATCATATTGGGCGATCATGATCGTATCTGAATTAGAAACATCTTCTCCCCTCGAATCAACTCCTACAAGCAGCACATTCATCATGCCTTCGAAATCATCGCCGTTAAAATCGACCGGCTTCTTACTGTTCTTCACCATATTCTCCGATGCCTTATAGCTCGAATAGTATTCCCATGCCAAATAAGAAGCAGGTAAAATAAGCAAAAAAGCCACTATTAACAATAGAGAAAAAATAAATTTTCTTTTCTTTGTTTTTGATTTTTTTGTTCTACTCATTCGGGATCTCCAATATGTTATTTGAATTTTTTAAAAAAATCCACTTTCGAACAGTATACCAATTATGACAATATTAGACAATATTTACTTAAAATCCCCACATAAAAACCGGCACCCTCTACGGAATGCCGGCGATTCTATATCTGCCTTATTAAGAAACTTCTAAGTGAAGATCTCCTGCTTTTGTTTTACCCATCATTTTCAATGCACGGTGCAGGACCAATGTAATGATAGCCGGCAACACCATTCCCACGCCCACATAAATCATGAAGACGCTCAAACCTTGGGTTGTCCAAACGCTGATTGGAGCGATCAATGAGCTTAAGCCCATTCCCCCAAGCTCATAGGATACTTGGAAATTGAACATCATTGTCGCAATCGGCGCGCAAATGACGGCGGCCGCAAATGGCGGGATTACATATAATGGATTCTTAATCAAATTCGGGAACTGCACTTTCGGTGTAACGATCGATTGTGCCAAAATGCCCCCCATATCATTATCTTTGTAAGACATCACCGTGAATCCGACAAATTGTACAGTACAACCGATTAACGCAGCCGCGCTTGATACAGGGTCCAGCTGCAGCGCAATCGCAAGAGCCGCGGAAGATGCCGGCGTCATCAAGAGAATGCTCCAAACAAGTGCTATCACCATTGAACCGATTAATGGCGATCCTTGGACAGCTTGTGTAATTTGTCTGCTCATTTCATTCAATAATGGAGTAGTGACTGCCGCTAAGCCGACGCCGCTCACTCCCCCTACTAAAACTGCCGCAAAAGGAATAGCCATAATATCCAGTTTTGTCTTACCAGTAAGTTTCAATCCTACGTAAGTTGCGATAATTGCCGCCAGTACGGCGCTGATCGGTTGTCCGGTAACGATAGTGAATGCCCCTTCAGCTGTTCTTGTGATTGCAGCGCCCCCAACGGCAGCGGAAGCCATCGCACTGAAGATCACCAATGAGTTCCCGCCCAATTGGTATGCAATACCTACACCGAGAGCCGGCGCCAATAATACTTTAGCCGCTCCCCCAACAGCCAATAGCGGTTCCCAACTAAGGTATCCCCCCAACGATTCAAACAACAAGCCAATTCCCAGGGTAACCAATACCGCATTGGCGATTCCTGTCGATGCTCGATAAAGTGCTTCAATAAATTTTTCTTTTCTGTTCATAGTCTGGTTCTCCTTTGCTAACATCTAGTTGTCAGAAAATTCAATCATAAAATATTAAATAAAAAACCCAGCCATTCTTTGGCGGGGCGCTTCACTTGCTTATGCTTGAGCGCCTTGCTAAAACAACAAGCGGGACTCAAACAGTTCCATAAAAGAAATGGATGTTTCAGTCCAATCAGCATAATATGAGTACCAAATTATAAGTTCTTGTATGCATGCCAACGGTTTGTCCCATCTCATTTTCCCCTCTCCGAATTTCTGATAGTGATGTTATCTTATCACGGTTTTTACAATAAAGCAAAATATTTTTTATATTCTGATAAATTAAAAACGCTTACATTTTCATTTGTCAATCTTTATTTGTAATAAATTTAAATTAGTACCATTATACTGCTATAAAATCATACTTATATGTATGTAATATCTTCTATACAAAGCTCGCTTCCTCCCTTACTCATTTTATTCAAATTGGCCCTGTCGATTTGTTGGAGAGATGAGGAGCCTTCATCCTCGCCATCATCAGATGAACCAATCGGGCTGTTATAGGTGCTTCATCTTCCACTTGCAACTCTGCGTTTCCATTGCCATGTCCGGAGCGGGAGGCTTAGTACCTGTTAAACGGGGTAAAAAATCCACCCGGAGAAAATGAATTGAAGTTGTATCACTAAGCATATCTTATCCTCAAGACTATCCTCCCCAGTTAATCATGTCCCTTTAAAAAAACAAAACCCGATAAACGGATTTTGATACCATCCATTTCTCGGGTTTTATATTATGATCTCCAAGCAAGATTATTCATACTACATTAAAGCATTTCAGCAAGTTGTAAAGATTTATACAAAATTTTGGTCATTTGTGAACGTGTTAAATTATCATAAGGAGCAAATTTACCATTCTTATAACCAGAGATAATACCAAGCTCTTGAAGGAGATCTATGGCATCTTTCGCTTCAGCACTCACCTTTCCTATATCTTTAAACGATTGTGTGGATGGTTTAACATTACCGACATCCGCCTTTGTATATTCTAAAAGACGAGCAACCATCAGCGCTGCCTGTTGACGTGTCATCGTTTCATTTGGTTTGAATGTTGATGAATCCACTCCATTCACAATACCTGCTTCATATAAAGCTTGAACAGCATCTTCATGCCATTTTCCTTTTACGTCAATGAATGATGTTTCTGATGCTGCTTTTAAATCTAACGCACGGGCAACCATTGCAGCAAACTGCGCTCTTGTCATATTGCCTTTTGGGTTAAATGTTTTCTCCGTTGTACCTTGAACGATAGATCGCTTCGCTAATGCTTCAATATACTCTTTATGAACGTCTGTAGTAATATCATCAAAAGAGTTATTGGCTGTACTTACGATAAAGTGTCCGCCCTGTTTTACTTTTAACATGATGCCTTCATCGGTTACAACATGAGGTACCGCTTCAAATCCTTCTTGTCCTTCACGTAAAATGACATTTTCCTCAAGAGGCTCTGAAAATTCCTCTTTCGGGAGCATAATTGATACATAATCCAAGAAATTAATGCTCTTATCATTTGCAGAAACTCCAAAGATCACTTGGTTGTTTTCCATTGAAAGATCCACTTTTAACGTGTTTGCATATTCTTCTTTAAACTCACTTGTATCAATCTGAATTTCAACACCACTATTTGTGGCTAATGTTACTTTTTCCAAATCCGATGCCATAATCGTTTTTAACTGCTCTTCGGTAAACGTAAACGTGAAACCTTTTTTCGTTTCAGTCATAGTTGCTGTTAAATCTTCACTTGACCAATTCCCGCTTGGTTCAGTGATTGGCGGATTACCTTCCGTGGGAGGAATTTTGTCTGTTGCCACCGTAAATAATCCTTCCTTCTCACTTGAAGCAATTGGTCCCATTGGACTTGCCGCCATCGCTAATTCAGCTCGATAATTGCCGGCATCCAATGATAGTGATAAGTCTTCAACTGAATGATAGAAGCCTAGACTCGATTGCTCCAATACTGTTTCACCTTCTTGATTATAGATACGGAGTAACGGCTTCACACTTTCAGAACTGGCTTCAGATGCACCACTATGGGTAATCGTGTAATTTCCGCTGTCTGTTGTACCCGCTTTTTCAACGATTTGGCCATTCGCCAAACGTTCATACACAATTTCTTGATTTTCCGCAATGCTATAATCAGATGTCTTATTAATAATTACCGAACTAATGGTATTGCCATATTCATCTTGAATGGACGTATCGGCAGATAAAGGTTCGCCTTGATCCAGCTTGCCGTCTTTTAATGCAATGGAAGCCTTAAATTGACCGCCCACATTCCAGTTTAGCTTGTCATCAGCACTAAGTGTTTGTGTACCTTTAGATAAGAAGTAATTCCAAATATAATCGGTTGATTCTGGATCTCCATAACCAAGCTGTACTTGTAAGTCCATTTCCAAATCAGCCGGCACATAGAATTTATGGCCTGTACGCAACGTTTTTGTGAATGACGAACTATATTCATTGTATGGATACAGTATGGCACCACGAACATCTTTGAAATCTTCTGTATCTGCATCGATTTTAATTTCCGCTAAATCTTCCGTATTGAAGATAACTTGATTTTCAACGCCATCTTTGATTTCTACATCGTTTTCCAAGAAATAATAGTTTGATTTTTCACCA
>JBJEFM010000109.1:0-48635 GCA_051874035.1 Bacillus sp. (in: firmicutes) | reverse complement strand
ACTTGTTTTAGAATTAACGTTGACGTGTTGTCTTGTTTAGTTTTCAATGAACGATTCAGTCGTTTGCTTAACGACTTATATTATTTTATCATCGGTTTTTCTTTCTGTCAACCATTTTCACAACTTTTTTTAGTTGATCTCTTGTCGACTTTTATTATTATATATATGTATCCTAGAAAACGCAAGTGTTTATATAAATCCAGAAATATCAGTTTTTTATCTCGGACATAAGTTCCATATCATCCGTTGAGAAAAGCGTTTTTTCATCATCGATCATTGCTATCTATAAAATAATCTTCCAAATAAAAAATGACCGAAAGCCTGCATTATAGGCTTTCGGTCATTCACTCCTCATTACTCTTCCACTACATCTTCATCCTGTGAAGAAGAATCTTCTTCAACTAGCTCTTCTTCTTTTTCAACAATGGCTACTGTCGAAACAAATTCATTTTCATTCTCGCCTAAACGAATAAGTTTCACACCTTGTGTATTTCTGCCTGTTTGAGATATATCGCAAACAGCCATGCGAATAATGATGCCAGCCGCTGTAATAACCATTAAGTCTTCTTCTCCAGTAACCGTCTTAATCGCTACAAGGGAACCTGTCTTATCTGTTACATTACATGTTTTAATACCTTTTCCGCCACGGCTTTGAACACGGTACTCCTTCTCATTCGTACGTTTGCCGTATCCATTATGAGTAACAATCAGAATTTCGTCGCCTTCTTCCAACAATTCCATTCCGATAACTTCGTCTTCACCGCGTAATGTAATCCCTTTGACACCTGTGGCAGTACGCCCCATGGTTCTTACATCCGTTTCAGGGAAACGGATCATCATACCGTCTTTAGTGCCGATTACGATATCTTTCTTTCCATCCGTTAAACGGACAGAAATCAGTTCATCTTCTTCTCTTAGCCCAAGCGCAATCAATCCGTTATTGCGAATGTTAGCAAAAGAGGCAAGTGGGGAGCGCTTGCTGATTCCTAATTTTGTAGTAAAGAATAAGAAATTCTCTTCATTGAATTCACTTACAGGAATGATTGCATTAATCCATTCGTCTTTATCTACCTCTAGTAAATTAACAATCGGAAGTCCTTTTGCCGTACGGCCGTATTCCGGTATTTCGTATCCTTTAGCACGGTATACCTTTCCTTTATTCGTAAAGAATAGGATTGTATCGTGCGTGCTAGTAGTCAATAAATGCTCTACGAAATCATCTTCATGCGTGCCCATTCCCTGCACGCCTTTACCTCCACGCTTCTGGCTTTTATAGGTCGAGATAGGAAGACGTTTAATATATCCTTTTTGTGTCAATGTGACAACAATGTTTTCTTGAGGGATTAAATCTTCATCTTCGATACTTTCCAAGCCTTTCAAGACGATTTCTGTTCGTCTTTCATCATTGAAACGCTCTTTAATTTCCTGAAGCTCTTCACGGATAATTTCCAGGATTTTTTCTTCATCCGCTAGAATACCTTTTAGCTCTGCGATTAATGCTACTAATGCTTGATATTCATTTTCGATTTTTTCTCTTTCTAATCCTGTTAAGCGTTGCAGACGCATATCGAGAATAGCTTGCGCTTGTTTCTCACTAAGAGAGAAATTAGACATTAACCCTTCTTTAGCAATATCCGTCGTTTCAGAACTGCGGATCAAATTGATTACTTCATCGAGGTGATCCAGCGCAATGCGCAAACCTTCCAGGATATGAGCCCTAGCTTCCGCTTTTCGAAGTTCAAACTCTGTTCTGCGGCGGATGACTACCTTTTGGTGATCCAGATAATGAACTAGACATTCCTTTAAGTTCAATACTTTCGGCTGTCCTCCCACTAGTGCAAGCATATTGATGCCAAAGCTTGATTGTAAAGCGGTATGCTTATATAAATTATTCAATAGAACGTTGGCATTTGCGTCCCTGCGTACCTCCATAACGATACGCATACCGTTCCGATCGGATTCATCGCGCAAATCAGTGATGCCATCAACCTTCTTATCGCGCGCTAATTCAGCTATCTTCTCTACAAGTTTCGCTTTATTTACCTGATAAGGAATCTCTGTAACGACAATCGTTTGCTTACCATTAGGTTTTTCTTCAATCTCCACTTTAGCGCGAAGCGTGATAGAACCTCTTCCTGTTTGGTAGGCCTTGCGAATGCCGCTGCGTCCTAAGATTAAGCCTGCTGTCGGAAAATCCGGCCCCGGTATGAATTCCATTAACTCATCGACTGTGATATCGGGATTGTTTGATACAGCCAACACACCATCAATAACTTCCCCCAACTGGTGCGGAGGTATATTGGTCGCCATGCCGACCGCGATGCCTGCTGAACCGTTCACCAACAAGTTCGGGAATCGCGAAGGCAGTACCACCGGCTCGCGTTCCGATCCATCATAGTTATCTTGATAATCAATTGTATCTTTATTAATATCTCGTAATAATTCCATAGAAATCTTGGACATACGAGCTTCTGTGTAACGCATTGCTGCAGCGCCGTCGCCGTCAACCGAACCGAAGTTTCCATGCCCGTCGACAAGCATATAGCGATAGTTGAAATCTTGAGCCATGCGGACCATGGTTCCATAAACAGACGAATCGCCATGGGGGTGGTACTTACCGATTACTTCTCCAACGATACGAGCCGATTTCTTATAAGCTTTATCCGACGTCATACCCAAATCATTCATCGCATAAAGAACACGGCGATGCACCGGTTTCATTCCATCTCTTACGTCCGGAAGTGCCCGTGAGACGATAACACTCATGGCGTAATCTAAGAAAGACGTACGCATTTCTTGACTAATATTTATTTCCTCTACTCTAGACACGGAGAAAACCTCCCTTTAAAAGCTTTTGCTTTTGCTTTTTCTTTTTTCATTACTACGTAAAAGGCAGGATAGATGGAGCTATCCTGCTTTTCCTATATATCTAAGTTTTTCACATATACTGCGTTCTCTTCAATGAAGTTCCGACGCGGCTCTACTTGGTCGCCCATCAACATATCGAATACTTCATCCGCTTCAATTGCGTCTTTGAGAGATACTTGCAATAATGTGCGGGACTCTGGGCTCATCGTTGTTTCCCATAATTGTTCAGGATTCATTTCACCTAGACCCTTATAGCGTTGTAAGCCCGGTTTAGGAGTCTGCGGAAGCGTGTTCAGGATTTCATCAAGCTGTCTATCATTATAGGCATATTCTATCTTTTTCCCTTGCGTCACTTTATAAAGAGGCGGTTGGGCAATATAGACATATCCATGTTCAATAAGGTTTCTCATATAACGATAGAAGAACGTTAATAGCAATGTACGGATATGCGCGCCATCGACATCGGCATCCGTCATGATGACAATCTTATGATAGCGGGCTTTACTGATATCAAATTCTTCGCCGATACCCGTGCCAAGTGCCGTAATGATCGTACGGATTTCATTGTTCGATAAAATTTTATCCAAACGAGCTTTCTCTACATTTAATATTTTACCGCGCAACGGTAAAATTGCTTGGAAGTGTCGATCGCGCCCTTGTTTAGCTGAACCTCCCGCCGAATCCCCCTCAACGATATACAGTTCACTAATAGAAGCGTCTCGTGAAGAACAATCCGCTAATTTACCTGGTAAGCTGGAAACTTCTAATGCGGACTTCCTGCGCGTCAGCTCACGGGCTTTTTTGGCAGCCATACGCGCTCTTGCAGCCATTAACCCTTTCTCAACGATTTTTTTCGCCACTGTTGGGTTCTCAAGCATGAACTTCTCCAATTTCTCTGAAAGAATGGAATCCGTAATGGTTCTTGCCTCGCTATTGCCCAGTTTTGTTTTTGTTTGCCCTTCGAATTGAGGATCAGGGTGCTTAACAGAAATAATGCCTGTCAGCCCTTCTCGAACATCGTCCCCTGAAAGGTTGGCATCACTTTCTTTAATCATTCCTTGCTTACGTGCATAATCATTGATTACGCGTGTCAGCGCTGATTTGAAACCTGCTTCGTGAGTTCCGCCTTCATAAGTATGGATGTTATTCGCGAAGGAATAGATATTGCTTGTGTAGCTATCGTTGTATTGCAATGCGATTTCAATTGATATACCGTCACGTTCTCCTAAAAGTGAAATAGGTTCTTCATGCAGCACTTCTTTCGTACGGTTCAGATGCTCTACATAAGAAACGATTCCGCCCTCGTAATGATATTCATTCGTTCTTTTAGGCTCACGTTCATCAGAAATGATAATCTTGATATCTCTATTCAAAAACGCCAGTTCGCGCAAACGAGTGGCTAATGTGTCGTAGTTGTACTCCAATGTTTCAGTGAAAATTTCACCATCCGGCCAGAATTGAATTTTTGTACCGGTCGTATCTGTTTCACCGATTACTTTTAAATCGTCAACCGGGACGCCTTTCGCAAACTCTTGAAAATGGATTTTACCGTCTCTGTAAACGTATACCTGCAATTTGGTGGAAAGGGCATTAACTACCGATGCCCCAACGCCGTGAAGACCTCCGGATACTTTATAGCCTCCACCGCCGAACTTGCCGCCGGCATGAAGAACTGTCAGGATGACTTCGACCGCCGGGCGTCCCATTTTCTCTTGAATATCGACTGGGATCCCTCGGCCATTATCTTGCACAGTAATACTATTGTCGCTTTCAATTGTGACTCTAATTTCATCACAGAAACCAGCCAGCGCTTCATCGATACTATTATCGACAATCTCCCACACAAGGTGGTGCAATCCTTTTTCACTAGTAGATCCTATATACATCCCTGGACGTTTCCGAACAGCTTCAAGCCCTTCTAGCACTTGTATCTGATTCGCATCATATGTTTGTTCTTGATCTGCTTTTTGATCCATTGTCAATTGGTATCACCTGCACTTTTCATTTGAATTTCATTATGAGAATTTATTATTTATTTATCTATCATTAAGACATTCTTTACTTTATCCCAGAATAATATCAATAAGAGCGCTTAATAAGGGTTGTAGAAGACAAAGGAGAGAAATAAACCTTGTCCGTTGTTATCACAATTGATTTGTAAGTGTCCTTTGTGGCTTCCGCAGTATTCTCGGCTGTTTTCTGAAGAAAATTTCTCATAATCTCGGATTCATTGATTATGTGTTGGTCAAGTATAGCAATAAGATCTTTCGACTTTATCACTATTTCACCACCGATACTGATATACATAGTGACACCTCTATTTTACTTGTTTCATATCTCCTTGGATAACTTGAAAGGTAGCGGCTTCACGTAAAGTCGCATGGTCGATCCCTTCCACACTCGTCGTGGTCACGAAAGTCTGTACTTTACCTTGAATTGTATTAAGAAGATGCGATTGACGGTAATCATCCAGCTCTGATAAGACATCATCAAGCAGTAAAATAGGATATTCACCTATTTCAGCATGAATCAATTCAATTTCAGCCAATTTGAGCGATAGAGCTGTCGTTCTTTGTTGTCCTTGGGAACCGAACGTTTGCACATCGCGTCCGTTAACGATAAAGACAAGGTCATCTCTATGAGGGCCGAACAAAGTTACGCCCCTGTCTATTTCCCTTTGCTTTATTTTCTTGAACTTTTCTGCGTATTCTTGAATCATTTTCGACAAATCCATTGATTCTGATACATCCACCGACGGTTTATAATTTATTTCCAACGTTTCTAAGCCTCTTGATATACCATGATGGATAGGTTCAGCCCATTTCTGCAATAACTTCAGAAATTGCATCCGTTTTTCAATGATTTTTACGGCATATTGAATGAACTGATCTGTCAGTACATCAAGCATGGCAAGATCGGTTTGCTTTTTAGATTGCAACAATTTTAAATAATGGTTTCTTTGCTGAAGTATTTTTTGAAATTGACTGTAGTCATGTAAATATAAGGGGGATACTTGTCCGATTTCCATATCGATAAACCTTCTTCTGACCTGAGGGCTCCCTTTTACAAGATGCAAATCTTCAGGAGCAAACATGACAACATTCATATTCCCGATATACTGGCTCAAGCGCTGTTGTTCGATATGATTGAATTTGGCCTTTTTCCCCTTTTTTGAAATAATGAGTTCAAGCGGAACCGTAGAGTTCCGTTTATGTATTCTACCTTCTATTTTAGCATATTCTTGATCCCAACGAATAAGATCTTTATCATTCGATGTCCGGTGGGATTTAGCCATAGCCAGAACATAGATAGATTCCATAATATTTGTTTTTCCTTGAGCATTCTCGCCTAAAATCACATTTACTTTATTTTCGAAACACATATCCAGTTCTTCATAATTTCGATAATTCTTCACTTTAAGTGATTCAATGTACATACAATCGTTTCCTTTACTCTGCTCCCATAATCAGAAATTCGCCTACTTGCGGTATTTGTATCCGGTCTCCGACACGAAGCTTGCGCCCTCTTCTTGTATCTAATTCATCGTTTACATATACTTCATGTTCAGCCAAGAACCATTTGGCCATCCCGCCGCTATCTATAATATCCGCTACTTTTAAAAATTGACCTAACGTAATAAATTCTGTTGAAATCGAGATTGTATTCATATTTTTAAACACTCTTTCTATAATCATCTCTAATACTTTATTTTACTAAAACCTAACTAAATACACAAAGGAAAGTAATTTTAGGGCCCTTTTTTTAATATGCGCAAAATTTACAGGAAATTGCTTGGGGATTATAAGTAAAAGCTGCTAGTAAATACTAACAGCTTTTACTTGTTTTAATACGTTCTTACCGGAAGAATCAATTGTAACATTGAATCGTCATGCTGCGGTTGAATGACGAATGGACGCATGGCCCCTGTGAAGCTAATTCGAATTTCTGTTCCTTCTAACGCTCTTAGCGCATCCATCATAAATTTCGCGTTGAAGGAAATCTTCAAGTCCTCTCCGCTGATTGATTCAGCCTGCACTTCTTCCACAACTTTCCCTATTTCGGGGATGTTGGAGGAAATCTCCACGCTCGATTGTGCGATTGTCGATAATTTGACGATGTTATTTTTCCCTTCCCCAAGCAGGGAAGCACGTACGATCGATTGCAGAAAATCCTTCGTATTAACAATCAGGTCCGTTTTGTTCTCTGTCGGTATTAAGCGAGAGGTATCCGGATAGTTCCCTTCTAATAATCTTGAGAAAAACAATAAATGTTCAGCTTTAAATAATACCTGGTTATTGGTGATAACAATGCTCACGGGGTTTTGAGAATCATCCAGGATTTTGCTTAGCTCTGTTAAACTCTTGCCCGGAATGACAACATTATAAGTTTCACTGACATTTGATTCCACTTTCGCTTTTCTAAGCGCTAATCTATGGCTGTCTGTTGCAGTACAGATCAGGTCGTTGTTCTCGATCTTCCAGTTGACACCTGTTAAGATAGGGCGTGTTTCTGACGTGGACACTGCATAAACGGTTTGTCTAATCAGTGTTTTTAATAAGTCAGTAGGAATAGTAATAATATTATCCTCTTCTATTTGTGGCAGGTGTGGATATTCATCCGCATCTAATCCATTTAGATTGAATTCCGCCTTGCCTGAACGGATCAGCGTTTGGAGCCCATTCTCTACGCTGATTTCTACATTGTCCATTGGCAGCTTTTTAACAATTTCATTGAAAAAACGCGCCGGCAGTACAATGCTGCCTGGCTGAATCACCTCTACTAATACATTGCCCTCTTCTTCCAAAGGAATAGATGATTCAATAGAGATATCTGAATCGCTTCCCGTTAATGTAACACTGTCATTTGTTACTGTGAGTTTAATCCCCGTAAGGATAGGTATCGTTGTTCGTGAAGCTACCGCTTTCATTACATCCTGTACACTTTCTACTAATCGATCTCTTTGAATGATAAATTTCATTATGGTCCTCCTTATTTATTTTCATTGTAGGTTATTATTAATTATTTTTTAATAAAATATAGCAGTAGTAATAGTAGGGCTTGTGGGTATGTGGATAACTATGGACAAGCTAAGGAAAAACAGTCTATCCACATGTGGACAGACTGTGTATAAACGGTTGTGTGTTATCAACATAATTCAGTTGTAAGTTATGATTTAAGACGGCTGTTTATTTCTTTCAAATGATGCTGGAGCTGGGAATCTGTCTGAACCAGCTTAGAGATTTTTTCATGGGCATGTATAACCGTAGTATGGTCCCGCCCGCCGAATTCATCACCGATCTTCGGCAGGGAAGAATCGGTAAGCTCCCTTGATAAATACATGGCGATTTGACGAGGAAAAGCGACGGATTTCGTTCTTTTCTTCGCTTTAAAATCATCTAATTTAACATTAAATTGTTCCCCGACCGCTTTTTGGATGTCGTAAATCGTAATAATTTTAGGTTTAGCGCTAGGAATGATATCTTTTAAAGCTTCAGCGGCTAAATCGGCATTGATATCTTTATTGATGAGTGATGAATAAGCTACTACTCGAATGAGTGCACCCTCTAATTCACGAATATTGGAATCGATTTGGTTTGCTATATACAGCATGACTTCATTCGGTATATCCAATCCTTCTGCTTTAGCTTTTTTGCGAAGAATCGCAATTCTGGTTTCTAAATCAGGAGGAGTTATATCTGTTATCAACCCCCACTCAAAGCGGGAACGCAGGCGATCTTCCAAAGTTGGTATTTCTTTTGGAGGACGATCACTTGAAATGACAATTTGTTTGCTTTCTTCGTGCAGTGTATTGAATGTATGGAAAAATTCCTCTTGCGTGGATTCTTTTCCAGCAAGGAATTGAATATCATCTATAAGCAGGACATCGACTTTTCTATACTTATTTCGAAATTCCACCGCTTTGTTGTCTCGAATAGAATTAATGAATTCATTGGTAAACTTTTCAGATGATAGATAAACTACTTTTGCTGATGGATTGTGTTCCAGTACATAGTGGCCAATCGCATGCATTAAATGGGTTTTACCTAGTCCGACCCCCCCATAAATGAACAATGGATTGTACGCTTTAGCCGGAGCTTCGGCGACTGCCAGCGAAGCGGCATGGGCGAATCGATTGCCGGATCCAATAACAAATGTGTCGAATGTATTTTTATTATTTAACATATGCTGCGGAAAGTCGGCCTGCTCATCATCACGCTTTTCCCCTTTTTTGCCTACTTGCTTCATAGAAGCATCTTCGGAAGCAGCCTGGTTCTGAGGGATAACAAACTTCACTAATAGTTCTTCTCCTATCACTTCGTATAAAACGCTAGATATTAAATGAGTGTAGCGGCCTTCGAGCCAATCTCTCGCGAACTCGTTTGGAGCTGTTATCGTAAGTGTATCGCCCTGCAACGAAGAAGCTTTAGTCGACTTCAGCCAGGTTTCAAAGCTCGGTTTACTTACTTTTTTCTCCATTTGATTCAATACTTGATCCCATAAAGAATCAATATTCTCCAAAGTAACCCCTCCTTTTTGTAAAAATATGCGTATGGTTATATTCATCTCAATGGTCGATTATATGGTATACGTTTATTCACCAACTAATACACATCGCCTGAAAAAGGAACGATGGGGCTTTTTTTATATTGTTTAAATACGTATAAGAAGTTGGGAAACGGCATATGCTGTACGTATAGAAAAGAACATAGAAACAAAAAACTACTAACGAATGGCAGACTTAGGGCCTGTCATAGTAGTTTTGAGCCGTCTATAGTAAATCCCGCTTGTGGATAAACTATATATAAGAAGTAATATGTTTTTTAGACAGAATCCACGGTTTGTGGACAAATAGTTGTACACACCTGTAAATAACTATCCACAAGTTATCCACAGTTTGTGGATAAGGTTGCATGTGCATAAAGTTATTCAGAGTGAAAACATATATATAATATCAAATAATTTTAGTAGTTGCAATGTCTAATAAAGGTTATCCACATAACGGGAGTCTGGGGATAAAAAGTTATCACCAGCTGTTTAACTTGTGCAAAACTTGTCTAATAATGTTGTGGATAAGAAAAAAGAGGCGAAAAATTTATCCACATAACTTTGAATCGGACAAAAAGCGGGAGATGGAACAACCCGAAGTGCTTGGGAAGATCGCTGCGGGGAGCCAGGATTGGATTCTGCTGAAAAGACGATGATTACAAATGACTTCTACGGGATTCTCAACTATTTTCTGATTATGGTTGACAATTTTCCCATGTGGTCATTATAATTAGTAAGACTGTCTGTAACTGCAATCCTCAGGGAGGTGTCATATAATGAAAAGAACTTATCAACCAAATAAGCGTAAACACAGCAAAGTTCACGGTTTTCGTGCGCGCATGAGCACTAAAAACGGACGTAAAGTGTTAGCTGCACGTCGTCGTAAAGGTAGAAAAGTATTATCTGCATAGGCCACTGAAAACTCTCAGTGGTCTTTTTTCAGCTTAGGACTTTTTTTCTCTTACACGCAGGATTGATTTGACTTGAAGGTGTATAAAAATGAAAAAGAAATTTAGAATCAAAAAAAACGAAGAATTTCAACAAGTTTTCCATAAAGGCGAATCATTTGCGAATAGGCAATTTGTCATTTATATCTTGCCTAAGAAAGGGCAGGAATATTTCCGCATCGGATTGTCTGTGAGCAAGAAGATCGGCAATGCTGTAATGAGGAACCAAATTAAAAGATATATACGTCAGGCTTTTCTAGAAATGAAGGATGATGTATTGGTAGAGCGAGATTATGTGATTATTGCTAGAAAGCCGGCTGCGGATATGACTTTCTCGGAAGTGAAAAGTAGCTTGGCTCATGCACTGCGAAGAGGAAAAGCATTGAAAGGCCAATCGAAACGGGAGAAATAGAGATATTTTTCGTAAATCGACTATATCGTGTAAGAATAAATGGTAAAATACAGATTATCTATCTCTTTTAGAGACGTGAGAAGACACTTTGACCTTTTATTCATCAAACGATGGGACAGGCTTTTCAAGTTAAAATAAAAAAATATAGAAAAGCAACAAGCAATAAGGAGGAAAAACGTTTGAAAAAGCGAATCTTGCTTATGGTTGGTATCGCTTCTGTCATGTTCCTGCTTGCAGGATGTACGGAAGTCAACGTACCGATTACCGATAAAAGTGAAGGCTTTTGGAATGAGTTTATCGTCTATCCGCTTTCCATGCTGATCACAGCCATTTCACATGCGCTAGGTAATAGCTTCGGCCTTGGGATTATCGTTGTCACAATTCTTATTCGTTTGCTTATTCTGCCTTTGATGATCAAGCAAACAAGAAGTACAAAGGCAATGCAGGCGATCCAACCGGAAATGCTGAAATTAAAAGAAAAATATGCATCTAAAGATGCTGCTACACAACAAAAACTTCAACAAGAAACAATGGCGCTATTCCAAAAACACGGGGTAAATCCTCTGGCCGGATGTTTGCCGCTTATTGTTCAAATGCCGATTCTGATTGGGATTTACCATGCGATTATGCGTACGGAAGAAATTGCGAACCATAGCTTCTTGTGGTTTGACCTTGGAGATAAAGATCCGTACTTCATTCTTCCTTTAGTTGCCGGTGTTACAACATTCATCCAACAAAAAATGATGATGGCCGGCCAGGAAGGGAATCCGCAGATGGCTATGATGCTTTGGCTGATGCCAATCATGATTGTTGTATTTGCCATCAACTTCCCAGCGGCACTTTCACTATATTGGGTAGTGGGGAACCTATTCATGATTGTTCAAACATACTTCATTAAAGGACCGGATTTAAAGAAAACGGCAAGTAGTGCGGGAGGAGCGAAAAAGTGAGAGAATTGACTGCTACAGGACAAAATGTCGACGAAGCAGTAGAATCAGCTTTAGCTCAGTTGAATACAACAAGAGACCGTGTTGAGATTGAAATACTAGATGAAGGCAAAAAAGGATTGTTCGGGCTTTTTGGCTATCGTAAAGCAGCTGTTAAGGTGATTGTGCAGCCTGATCCAGTCGAGGAGGCAACAAATTACTTGCAAAAAGTGACAGCTGGTATGGGATTGGATGTTCAAATTGATAGGAAAGTGGAAGGGAAACTTATCGCATTTCAATTATCCGGCGATAAAATAGCTCTACTCATTGGAAAAAGAGGGCAGACACTGAACTCGCTCCAAATGTTGACGCAATTCGTCGCCAATCGTTATTCAAAGCAATATCTGACAGTTGTGTTAGATGCGGAAGATTATCGACAAAGAAGAAATGAAACCCTTGTCCACCTTGCAAAAAAGACAGCGCAAAGAGTTTTGAAAACTGGAAAAGAAGTTGCATTGGAACCTATGCCTTCTTATGAGCGCAAAGTCATTCATACTGCTTTGATGAAATACAATCGTATCAAAACATATTCCAGCGGAAAAGATCCATATCGTCATTTAGTTATTACATTCAAAAAATAGAAGTATGAAACCTTTTTAGCCAGTCGGCTAAAAAGGTTTTTTTGTGTCCTGAAAAAAGGATCGGCAAAAAAAGAAACAGCATTTTAAAGGCAGGGGGGCAAGCGGAAGTTGGCAACGTTGTTATTCACATGTGGATAAGTTACAATAAGCGTTGGAAACTATAGAAAGTAAGAGGATGTGGATAAAATCCGCAATGGCATTTTTACTTTTTTTCAAAAAAAGACTATGTTATTGTAGTAATTTAGGTGTAAAAATAGGCGATAATAATAAAACTGCCCCTATTTAGAATATAAAACAATAACAGATTAATGCTATCTATAGCAAATGAAATTAGAAATCGACAGATTGATAAGGTTCATCTGTTTTTTACTATATAGAAAAGTATAAGAAAGGAATGAGGTGACATGATGGAATTTGAAACAATCGCTGCTATTTCTACTCCAATGGGAGAAGGAGCTATTGCTATTGTGCGTTTAAGCGGCGACCGGGCAATAGAGATTACCGATCAAATATTCAGAAGCCCGAATGGAAAAAGATTATCAGAAGTAGCGTCTCATACGATTCATTATGGTCATTTATATGAACCTAAGACGAATGCAGTAGTGGAAGAAGTTATGGTATCCGTAATGAAAGGGCCGAAAACATTCACAAGGGAAGATGTAGTTGAAATCAATTGTCATGGCGGGCTTGTCTCAGTGAAGAAGGTGCTTAATCTCGTTCTAGTCAATGGTGCTAGGCTTGCAGATCCGGGCGAATTCACAAAGCGGGCTTTTTTAAATGGCCGAATCGATTTATCGCAGGCGGAAGCGGTGATGGATTTAATCCGGGCTAAAACAGACAGAGCGATGAATGTAGCCTTGAATCAAATGGAAGGGCGCTTGTCTAAATTGATTCAGAAACTGCGCCAAGAGATATTGGAAACACTGGCGCATGTCGAAGTGAACATTGATTATCCGGAATATGATGATGTGGAAGAAATGACACATCATATGCTCATTGAGAAAGCGACGTATGTAGAACAGCAATTACGCAGATTATTACAAACGGCTGAGCAAGGAAAGATATTGCGCGAAGGTTTATCAACTGCGATTGTGGGGCGTCCCAACGTTGGAAAGTCATCTTTGCTTAATAGCTTTGTACAAGAAAATAAAGCTATTGTAACAGATATCCCGGGTACAACGCGCGATGTGATTGAAGAATACGTGAATGTGCGCGGAGTTCCGCTGCGCTTGCTTGATACGGCGGGCATCAGGGAAACAGAAGATATCGTCGAAAGAATCGGTGTGGAGAAGTCGCGGGCGGTTCTCAAGGAAGCGGATTTAATTCTATTGGTGCTGAACTATGCAGAAGCGCTTTCCGAAGAAGATGAAAAGCTATTCGAAGTGACAAAAGGCATGGATACGATTGTGATTGTCAATAAGACAGATTTAGCGCAAGCCATTGATTTAGAACGGGTGAAAGAGCTTGCCGGAGATTCCCCTATTATGACAACCTCTCTTTTGGAAGATCGAGGAGTGGATGAGCTAGAAGAAGCCATTGCCGATCTTTTCTTTGAAGGCGACTTGGAAGCCGGCGATTTGACATATGTGTCTAATACAAGGCATATTGCCTTAATTTCTCAGGCAATAGCAGCGATTGAAGAAGCGGTATCCGCGATTGAACAAGGAGTGCCGATTGATTTAGTGCAGATTGATTTAACGAGAGCATGGGAGCTATTAGGTGAAATCATCGGTGATAGTGTCCATGAAAGTTTGATCGATCAGTTATTTTCACAGTTTTGTTTAGGTAAGTAACGGTTTAATTAACAAAGGAGGAAGCGAATTGTCTTACGAAGCAGGTAATTATGATGTAATTGTCATAGGAGCTGGACATGCAGGTTGTGAAGCTGGGTTGGCGGCGGCAAGAGCCGGGGCCAAAACATTAATGTTGACGATTAATTTAGATATGGTTGCTTTCATGCCATGCAACCCATCGGTAGGCGGCCCGGCAAAAGGAATTGTGGTACGCGAAATTGATGCATTGGGTGGCGAGATGGGTAAGAATATCGATAAAACCCATATTCAAATGCGTATGTTGAATACAGGAAAAGGGCCGGCTGTGCGGGCGCTTAGAGCTCAGGCGGATAAATTGTTGTATCAGCAAGAAATGAAATTAACGATTGAAAAAGAAGAAAACCTGTCACTTGTGCAAGGTATGGTAGAGCGCCTGATTATTGAAGATGGTGCATGTACAGGCGTTGTTACACAAACAGGAGCGACATATAGAGCGAAGAGCGTAGTCATTACGACAGGAACGTTCTTGCGGGGCGAGATTATCATCGGGGAACTGAAATATTCAAGCGGCCCGAATAACCAACAGCCTTCTATTCGACTTTCCGAGCATTTAGAAGAGCTGGGTTTTGACTTGGTTCGTTTCAAAACAGGTACGCCTCCGCGCGTAAACAGTGATTCCATTGATTACAATAAAACAGAAATCCAACCGGGGGATGACGTGCCACGAGCGTTCTCCTATGAGACAACTGCCTATATTACCGACCAGCTGCCATGCTGGTTGACATATACCAGCCTGGAAACACACCAAATTATTGATGAAAATTTACACAGATCGCCGATGTATTCAGGTATGATTAAAGGAACAGGTCCGCGCTACTGTCCGTCGATTGAAGATAAAGTAGTTCGCTTTAACGACAAACCGCGCCATCAAATCTTCTTAGAACCGGAAGGGCGCAATACACGAGAAGTATATGTGCAAGGCCTATCCACAAGCCTGCCTGAAGATGTACAAAAGCGCATGCTGGCTTCCATTCCAGGACTTGAGGAAGCTCAGTTGATGCGTGCCGGCTATGCCATTGAATACGATGCGATTGTGCCGACACAATTATGGCCTACATTAGAAACGAAAAAAATCGAGGGCCTATATACAGCGGGGCAAATCAACGGAACATCCGGTTATGAGGAAGCGGCAGGGCAAGGCTTAATGGCCGGCATTAATGCTGCGATGAAAGCGCTAGGTAAAGAGCAAGTGATTCTTAGCCGTTCGGATGCTTATATCGGCGTACTGATCGATGATCTTGTAACGAAAGGGACAAACGAGCCATATCGTTTGCTGACATCTAGAGCGGAGTACCGTTTATTGCTTCGCCATGATAATGCAGATCTGCGTTTAACGGATATCGGGGCTAAAATCGGCCTGATTAAAGAGGATCGTTATAAAGCGTTTAATGAGAAGAAACGCCTTATTGAAGAAGAGAAAGAACGCTTGCGTACCGTGAGAATCAAACCGACTTCAGAAGTGCAGGAATTAATTGCGTCAGCCGGCGGAAGCGAGCTTAAGGATGGCATCAAAGCGGCTGATTTATTGAGACGTCCGGAAATGGAATACGCACATATCGAGCAGCTTGTGCCTAGCGAACAACCGCTATCGGAGGAAATCAAAGAACAGGTTGAAATCCAAATCAAGTATGAAGGCTATATTGAGAAATCATTGCAGCAAGTCGAGCGATTAAAGAAAATGGAAGATAAGAAAATACCCGAGAATATTGATTATGATGCAATCAATAGCCTGGCGACGGAAGCACGTCAGAAATTGAAGCAAGTACGTCCATTAACAATGGCGCAAGCATCGCGCATTTCAGGGGTTAATCCGGCGGACGTATCTATTCTGCTTGTTTATTTAGAACAAGGGAAAATTGCCCGTATTTCAAATTAACAGTATTGAGGTTGAAAATACATGAATGAAGAACAATTTAAAGCATTGTTAGAGGAGAAAGGCATTCAGCTTTCTCCTTGGCAATTGGAACAATTCCGAATCTACTTCCGTACATTAGTAGAGTGGAATGAGAAGATGAATTTAACGGCAATCACCGATCAAGAAGAAGTATACTTAAAGCATTTCTATGACTCGATATCGGCTGCTTTTTATTTTGATTTCAATAGTGTGGAAAGCATTTGCGATGTAGGGGCAGGCGCTGGATTTCCAAGCATCCCATTAAAAATTTGCTTCCCGCATCTATCCGTTTCAATTGTTGATTCATTGAATAAACGTATTTCTTTTTTACATCACTTAGCGGATGTATTAAAATTAGAATCAGTACATTTCTATCATAGCCGTGCGGAAGATTTCGGACAGAATCCGGCGCATCGCGAGAAATATGATCTAGTAACGGCAAGAGCGGTTGCAAGAATGTCGGTACTATCCGAACTTTGCTTGCCGCTTGTGAAGGTAGGCGGCCATTTCGTAGCGATGAAAGCAGCTAGCGCACAAGAAGAACTGAAGGTCGGCAATAAAGCTATTACCACATTAGGCGGTAAATTAGAAGAAATAGAAAGCATGATTTTGCCTATTGAGAATAGCGAAAGAAATATTATTACAATCAAGAAGGTAAAAGTAACAGCTAAGAAGTATCCACGAAAAGCAGGTACTCCGAATAAGTCGCCAATTGAATAACGAATGGATCTATACACATCGATAGGTCGCCTATGATCTATCGGTGTCTGTATTGTTTCACGTGAAACTATTTGCCGGGGATTTTTATGGTTATTATGTGAATGAAGATGATTTATTTGGTTTTGCCGCAAGAAAATAAAAGGAACTTGCTGTTTTCATAGAGAATATGTACTAAGGGAGTTTTTAAAAGGTGGTGTTAGGGATATGAAGCATCCTTTTTCACGTTTTTTTGGTTTAGGCGATAAACAAGAGAAGCGTTTGGAAGAGACGGCAGTAGATGAAAAGCCAAGCAACAATGAAGAAATAAAAAAGATCCCGATTTCGAAAATCGTTCCTAATAGGTTTCAACCGAGAACGATTTTTAATGATGCAAAAATAACTGAATTGGCTCAAACTATACATACTCACGGGATTATTCAACCAATTGTAGTCAGAGAATTTGAAGACGACCATTTTGAAATCATTGCAGGGGAGCGTCGCTTCCGCGCTATGCAGAAGCTGGGCTGGGAAGAAGCGCCGGTAATTGTGAAGAATTTCAGTGACACGGAAACAGCTTCTGTCGCCTTGATTGAAAATCTGCAGCGTGAAGAACTATCGCCTATAGAGGAAGCTGTAGCATACAGCAAGCTGCTGGAACTGCATCAGTTAACGCAAGAGGCTTTGGCTCAAAGGCTGGGCATCGGACAATCTACTGTCGCTAATAAACTAAGACTATTAAAGCTTCCGGATGAAGTTCATCAAGCATTATTAAATAAAACAATCACAGAACGCCATGCGCGTGCGTTGATTCCTTTGAAGGATGCTGCCAAACAGCTGGTTGTATTGAAAGATGTCATTGAACAACAGTTGAATGTAAAGCAAACAGAAGAACGAGTGGCTAAATTATTGTCTTCAACAAAAAAGAAGCCGAAGCCTAAACGGAAAGCGTTCAGCAAAGATATGAGGATTGCTGTAAATACCATTCGCCAATCCGTATCGATGGTAATGGATAATGGAATCAAGCTGGATACGGAAGAAGAAGAGCATGAGGAATATTATCAGTTTACGATTAAGATCCCCAAGAAAAAATGAATATCATCATACACCGCAAGGAGCTAAAGTAAAGCCGATAAGAGGCTGGAGGGCTCCTTCTTTTTTTGCTGAAAAATGAGCTTGCTCGTCATAAGGCATATCCGTAGCCTGCAACGAGGAAAAGTTACTGAGTTAAAAATATAATCATAATATTTTGTGATAAAATAAAAAGCATATCAAACTACTGGTTTATTTTTAACATGATAGATTGCTTTTCAACATTGATAGATGAATAGGATGTATTGATGAAGGAATAAGGGTAGGTGACATCGTGGGAAAAATTATAGCTATTGCCAATCAAAAAGGCGGCGTTGGAAAGACTACAACGTCTGTCAACCTGGCAGCATGCATAGCTCATATTGGCAAGAAAGTATTATTGGTAGACATGGATCCACAAGGAAATGCCACAAGTGGAATTGGTATTGAAAGAGCTGAAGTTGACCGATGTATTTATGATGTGCTTATTGATGACGTGGAAGTTGAAGAGGTAATTAAATCGGCTAAAGTGGAGAACTTATCTGTCATTCCGGCTACTATTCAATTAACAGGTGCGGAAATTGAACTTGTCCCCACCATTTCTCGGGAGATCCGTTTAAAACGCGCACTTGAAAAAGTAAAAAAAGAGTACGATTATATTATTATTGATTGTCCTCCATCTTTGGGGCTTCTCACCTTGAACGCGCTGACGGCCGCTGATTCAGTATTGATACCTGTACAGTGTGAATATTACGCGCTAGAAGGATTAAGTCAGCTATTGAACACAGTCCGTCTCGTTCAGAAGCATTTAAATGAAGATCTCAAGATTGAAGGTGTTCTGCTGACAATGTTGGATGCTAGAACAAACCTTGGTATACAAGTCATCCAGGAAGTGAAGAAATACTTCCGTGATAAGGTATATCAGACAATCGTCCCTCGGAATGTGCGCCTGAGCGAAGCGCCAAGTCATGGCGAACCTATTATTATATATGATGCTAAGTCACGCGGAGCAGAAGTATATGTAGATTTGGCAAAGGAAGTGGTATTAAATGGCTAAAGGTTTGGGCAAAGGCATCAATGCCTTATTTACTGGCTTGGAAGCAAGTAAAGATGATACGGTCCACGAGGTGAATGTCAAGGAACTTAGGCCTAACCCGTATCAACCAAGAAAGATATTTACTGAACAAGGCATTGAAGAGTTAAAGCAATCGATTATTCAATATGGCATTTTACAGCCTATTATTGTGAAGAAGAGCATTAAAGGTTACGAAATCGTCGTAGGCGAGCGACGTTTCCGGGCAGCTAAGGCCGCCGGATTAACGAAAGTGCCGGTCGTCGTGAAAGAATACAATAATCAAGAAATGATGGAGCTTGCCGTATTGGAAAACCTGCAACGCGAGGATTTGACTCCGATTGAAGAGGCGACCGCTTATCAAACATTGCTTGATAAATTGGATATTACGCAAGAAGAGCTGGCGAAAAGGCTAGGAAAGAGCAGACCGTATATTACGAACCATCTCCGTCTGCTCTCATTGCCGGCAGACATCCAAGAACTTATCTCTCAAGGAACTATTTCAATGGGTCACGGAAGAACATTGCTTGGTGTAAAAAAGAAAGAATACTTACCGCTTCTTGTTGAAAAGATTGTGAAGGAAGAGTGGAATGTAAGGCAATTGGAGCAATTCATCCATCAATTGAACGAGAGCGTTCCACGTGAAACGAAGAAACAGCCTGTGAAGAAAGATATTTTTATTCAAGAACAGGAAAATGTGCTAAGAGAAAGATTCGGAACGACTGTTACAATCACACAGAAGAAGAAAAAAGGAAAAATTGAAATAGAATTTTTCTCTCCAGATGATTTGAATCGCATCCTGTCTCTTTTGGAGAATAAATAGGTGACAAATAAACCATCCGTTTTGGATGGTTTATTTGTAAACATAAAATATAAACGGCAGAGAAGGAGACATAGCCATGATACTGCTTGGCACATTAGTGAATGGATTATTGATCGTAGGGGGAACATTGATCGGCATTAATTTTCGAAATATTCAAGAAAAGGTACGAGAGACGGTAATGTTTGCAATCGGTTTAGCAGTCATTATAATCGGTTTGCAAATGGGATTGAAAAGCGAACAATTTTTAGTGGTGATCATTAGCTTGGTGTTGGGGGCGGTCATTGGGGAATATATAGATTTGGATGATAAATTGAACAGATTGGGTACGTGGTTGGAAGTGAAGCTCCAGATGAACGAAGGAAATTATATAGCGCAAGGGTTTGTGACGTCTACACTTATCTTTGTGATAGGTGCCATGGCTGTTCTGGGAGCTTTGGATAGCGGCATTAGGGGCAATCACGATATCCTCTATACAAAAGGGATCATTGATGGATTTACAGCGATTATTTTAGCTAGTACACTTGGCATTGGCGTTATTTTTTCCGCTGTGCCCGTTATAGTATATCAAGGAACGATTGCCTTATTTGCTACACAGATTACTAAGGTTGTACCTCAAGCGCTGCTCGATTTTTTTATTGCGGAAATGACAGCTGCGGGCGGGATTATGATTGTGGCGATTGGATTGAATATAATGGGCCTTACAAAGATTAGAGTGGCGAATCTATTGCCGGCTATTTTGTTGGTAGCTGTGCTGTCCGCTGTGTTTCATTACGGGGGCATTCAATTATAAAAGGAGCTTATTTATATAAAGCTCCTTTTTGGTCCGGATTCAGGTAGTGGCTTCTTTAGGTTCCAATGTCCAGGTCAAATCTGGAAAGATGGTTTTTGATTTGATGGATTCACCCGCGAGATAAACGCCGTTTGCAATAGTTTTGGCCATTTTCACAACCAAATTCAAACGTGTATTTTGCAGAACAAAAAATTCCATGAATCCACTCACGTTAACGATGCCGGTTATATGGATATCGCCAATTTCGGGCAGGTTTTTATTTACGCCGGCCCCGGGTTTAAGTGGTCCTGTGCCGATTTGGACTGTACCGACGCTTTTGGTTCTCCCTAAACATGCATCCACGGCGATAATAAATGAATTTGGATGCTTATCTTTGATTTCCTGCACTCTTTCCTGTAAATTAACAGCGTGGATCGGGTTTTCTAATGTGCCGTATACAAAGAAAGGGGAGCTTGGCTTCTCGGATAGGAATGTTCCGACTAAGGGACCTAAAGAATCCCCGGTAGACCGATCGGTACCGATACAGGCGACAACGATGCATTCAGGACGCTTGCTGGGAATCGTCGATAAGAGATTGAGTGAAATTTGCTCTACTGCATCGCGATCTTCAAATAATGTGTATTTCTTATTGTTAATCGGTTCAAAAAAGCTGTGTTTCACGTTCATTACACTCCCACTCCTTTGATGTAGTAGTAACAGTATACGGAAATAAAAGGAAATGTATACATGCCATAGTGCAATTGGAATCATAAAAGGAAAAAAGCACCTATACAAAACA
Organism: Bacillus sp. (in: firmicutes); assembly: GCA_051874035.1. Lineage (GTDB taxonomy): Bacteria > Bacillota > Bacilli > Bacillales > DSM-1321 > Bacillus_AD. The sequence goes on along the minus strand of JBJEFM010000109.1, from coordinate 27,339 downwards.
AATAGTTATTGTGTTAATTTATTTACCCTAATACAGAAGGAAAAAAACGTTAGCCTACCGGCTGACTTGACCATAAAATGGTAAAGGATGTGAGAAAGGTTGAATTACTCGACTAAAGTTATTGAAAGCTTCATGGAGGAAATAACGGATGAAAAGTTATGGTTGGGTATTACAGATAAATCGATAAAAGTAATGCTGATCCTTATCATAGCGGGAATCGTTGTGAAGATAGGCAAGAAAGTTATTACGAATGTATTTCTATTGCGAGCTAAAAGTCCATTGCGTGTGACGGAGCGAAGAGAAGCGACGATGCTGAAGCTCCTGAATAATATATTAGCGTATTTCGTTTATTTTATTGCACTAATGACTATTCTGGAAACAGTGGGCATCGAAGTGAAAGGGCTGCTGGCCGGAGCCGGGATTCTGGGTCTTGCCGTCGGTTTTGGAGCGCAAAGCTTAGTGAAGGATGTCATCACTGGTTTCTTCATCATTTTCGAAGATCAATTTGCCGTCGGGGATTATGTGCGAGTTGGTCAATTCGAAGGTACAGTAGAGGAAATCGGTCTTCGCACATCGAAGATCAAAGGTATATCAGGTGAAATGAATATCATTCCGAACGGCAGTATACTTGAGGTAACAAATTATTCGATCCATAACAGCATCGCTATAGTAGACATTGGCATCGCATATGAAGGAGATATTAGGAAAGCGGAGCGCGTCATACAAGATATGCTGAATGGCATGACCGACAAGTATGAAGATTTGGTCAAGACACCGGAATTGCTCGGTGTACAGAGTCTCGGGCCATCTGAAGTCGTGCTCCGGATTACGGCTGAAACTGTTCCTATGCGCCATTTCTATATCGCAAGGGAATTGCGTAAAGAACTAAAAAACACATTAGATGCAAATGGAATTGAAATTCCTTTCCCGCGTATGGTTATGTATAATAGACAGGAGCAAGAAGGGCAGCAAACTGCAAAGCAAATGTAGGGGGACTCGAGATGGAAGAGAAACAATTCGGTTTATATGATATCGTTGAGATGAAAAAGCCTCATCCTTGCGGCGCGAATAAGTGGAAGATCATTCGATTGGGTATGGATATTCGAGTGAAATGCGAAGGGTGTGGACACAGTGTTTTGATTCCGCGCAAAGACTTCGTTCGTAAAATGAAAAAAATTATTGAGAAGCATGAGGAATAGTCATGCTTCTTTTTTTCGTTTATTGGTGGTATTAGCGACTGGGGCGCTATAGATCTTGGGATAATCGAATCATATCCCTGCACCAGATTTCATTTTCTATAATCTTCTCAGGGTAATGTCTAACAAAGAAATCTTGGTCTATGCCAACAATTCGAAAGCCGCATTTTTGATAGAGAGCCAATTGTGCGATGCTGGAATTCCCCGTGCCTATTTCGATTGTTTTATAACCGGAAGCTTTAGCCGTTTCAATTGCATGCAGGACGAGCCGTTTTCCGAGCCCCTCCCCCTGTTTGTCTTCAATTACCGCGACATTGACCAGTTCCACAATGTCCGGCCTGGTGGGCAGGAGGACATATTCCCCGACAATGCGGCCATCTAATATAGCGATATGGCAATCGCCTCTAGAAAGGTACTGTTTCACCAATAGAGGCGCAGGATCGGCCAAAAGCAATAATGCCATCGGTGGTTCTTCACGGTCAGTGAGTTTTCTGATCATCATAAGCGTCCCTCCTTAGTGTGGTGTTTACCTGATTGTAACATTCTGTGCCATGCGTCTTCCCGGCAGGAGCCCTTTTATGTTTGATAGCGGGTATGAGTCATTTTTACGATACTATACTTGTCTTTTTAAAGCATAATAACTATAATTGGTAGAGATTTATGATATAGAGATTTACTTGATTGTCTCAAGTTGAAATAGAAGTATATAAGGGCCTATCCGCTGTTATGTTCCAAAGGCAGAAGCCCATTTATTTTTTTAGAGGAGTGAATGTTTAATGGCTTTAACAGCTGGAATCGTTGGTCTACCGAACGTAGGGAAATCAACATTATTTAACGCAATTACACAAGCGGGTGCTGAATCTGCGAACTATCCATTCTGTACAATCGACCCTAACGTAGGGATTGTAGAGGTCCCTGATCATCGCTTGCAGAAATTGACCGAGCTTGTCCACCCGAAAAAAACAGTGCCGACAACATTTGAGTTCACAGATATTGCCGGTATTGTTAAAGGGGCAAGCAAAGGGGAAGGATTAGGGAATAAATTCTTATCCCACATCCGTCAAGTGGATGCGATTTGCCAGGTAGTACGCTGTTTCGATGATGAGAATATCACACACGTTGCAGGGAAAGTGGATCCGATTGAAGATATTGAAGTCATTAACCTTGAGCTGATTTTGGCTGATTTGGAATCAGTCGATAAACGTATCGCACGTGTTGCCAAAATGGCGAAGCAAAAAGATAAAGAAGCTATGTATGAGTATGATATTCTAGTTCGCTTAAAAGAGGCGTTTGAGAATGAACAACCGGCTCGTACAGTCGAATTCACAGAAGAAGAAATGCGCGTTGTCAAAATGATGCACCTTCTGACTATTAAGCCTGTTCTATATGTGGCGAATGTGGGCGAAGATGATGTAGCGGATGCATCAGAGAATGAGTACGTACAAAAAGTGCGCGCATTCGCCGAGAAAGACAATGCGGAAGTAATCGTTGTTTGTGCGAAGATTGAATCTGAAATTGCCGAGCTGGATGGCGAAGAAAAAGCCATGTTCTTATCTGAATTAGGCATTGAAGAGTCTGGATTGGACCAACTGATCCGCGCTGCTTATAATCTGCTTGGATTGGCAACGTATTTCACAGCCGGTGTGCAAGAAGTGCGTGCGTGGACCTTTATTCAAGGAATGAAAGCTCCTCAATGTGCCGGAATCATCCACTCGGATTTCGAGAGAGGCTTCATTCGCGCGGAAACTGTTTCATATGATGATTTATTAGCTGGCGGGAGCATGGCGGCAGCTCGCGAGGCAGGTAAAGTTCGTCTTGAAGGAAAAGAATATATCGTCCAAGATGGGGATGTAATCCACTTCCGCTTTAACGTATAAGAATAGCAGCCGATCATCTGACAGATCCGGATCAAACCGGCTCTGTCAGGTGATTTTTTTGCATGGCAACAATTTTTTGAAAGAAGTGGGGCGTTGCATTGCAAATGAAAAGGGCATATGCTATACTTGAAACTCGTGAGTAATTATATAATTGCTCCTTGCCCAATTAAGGGCCGTTAGTCCAAAAGGAGGTGACAGTGATGAGAAAATATGAAATTATGTACATCATCCGTCCAAATATCGAAGATGAAGCTAAAAAATCTTTAGTAGAGCGTTTCAACGCAGTTCTTACTGATAATGGTGCGGAAATTACAGAAACTAAAGATTGGGGTAAACGTCGTCTTGCATACGAAATCAATGATTTCCGTGATGGCTTCTACACAATCGTAAAAGTTCAATCTGGTGCTGAGGCTGTTCAAGAATTTGACCGTCTTGCAAAAATCAGTGAAGACATTATCCGTCATATGGTAATTAAAGAAGAAGTTTAATATATAGATTAATCTCTTATATGTTTCACATGAAACACCGTAAGAAGAGAAGGAGTTGATTCTGATGATGAACCGCGTCGTTCTTGTAGGACGCTTAACAAAAGATCCAGATTTGCGTTACACACCAAGTGGAGTGCCTGTTGCAACATTCACCCTTGCCGTGAACCGTACGTTCTCGAACCAGCAAGGTGAGCGTGAAGCAGACTTTATCAATTGTGTAGTATGGCGTAAGCCGGCGGAAAACGTAGCGAACTTCTTGAAAAAAGGTAGTTTGGCTGGTGTGGACGGCCGCATTCAAACCCGCAACTATGAAGGACAAGATGGTAAGCGTGTATACGTTACAGAAGTTGTTGCTGAAAGCGTTCAGTTCTTAGAACCTAGAGGCGCAAACCAAGGTAACAGAAACGAAGGTGGTTCGTTCGGCCAAGCCCCTAGAGACGATTACAGCTCTTACGGGCAAAATCGAAATCAGAATCAAAACCAACAACCTGGTGGCAACTACACTCGTGTAGACGATGATCCATTTGCAAATGGCGGTCAAACGATCGACATTTCAGATGATGATCTGCCATTCTGATATAAACAACCGTATTGTTTATATATAACAAAAACAAAGGAGGGAAATACCAATGGCAATGGGTGGACGCAGAGGTGGCCGTGCAAAACGTCGTAAAGTTTGTTACTTTACTGCTAACGGCATTACTCACATCGATTATAAAGATGTAGATTTACTTAAAAAATTCGTTTCTGAGCGTGGTAAAATCTTACCTCGTCGTGTAACAGGAACTAGCGCTAAATACCAACGTAAATTAACAGTTGCTATCAAACGCGCACGTACTATGGCTTTACTTCCATACGTATCTGGTGAGTAATCGCTAATGAAAAAAGACATTTCTATTATAGAAATGTCTTTTTTAGATGTATCAGGAATTCATGCCGCTTCTCACTTCATCGGGAATCATGACTACTTCCGTCGTTAAATCAATAGGTGTAAAATTCGGGTCGATGCATTCATCTACTCTTTCCGTCTTCCCCCGTTTTACTTTAAACCTAGTTAATTCCACTTTCATATTATCCACATCCCTGCATGAAATTTGATTGATTTTAGGGCAGCTCCTTGTATTTCGGCTATTCTTTACAATACGACGGGCCACATTTCTTCTGGATTCAGCTCATATTGCCCGTCTTGTCTATACATGAAGTGGTGCATGATCCATTCTCTGCGGATGGTCGCATAATCATCATGGAATAACTTGATGTATTCATTTATTTCTTGTTCCGTATATTTAGTTCCTTTCTTTGATATCGCGTATAAAGTAAGCCAGTATAACAAGTTTTTTCTTTTGCTGTTTTGGAATGCTTTTGAGTTTGCCGTCTTCAGTTATGAAATTTTTGATAATGGAAAGTTTCTCTTTCTCGTCAACTTGCATTTCACGTTTTGCCACTGTATCTTCCCCCAGGCTAAGAATCGCTTTTGCACTTAATTCTAGTTTCTTTTTATCCAAATAAAAGTAAATCGTATTTCTATCTCTTCTTTGATAAACCAAGCCTGCATCCCGCAGCTTTGAAATATGATGGGTGATGGTTGAAGGCTGTAGCCCAAGTTTGCCGGCAAGAGCTTGCCCATGATACGGTCCTTGTTTGAGAAGAGCGATGATTCTGATCCTAGTTGGGTCTCCGACGGCTTTGTGGTAATCCACCAGTTTATCCAGTTGCATAATTCCCCTCCTATTTAATTCGATATACATCTAATTAGATGGTGATCTAATTTCTAATAAATGTAAATGATTAAAAAGGCACAGAAAGAAAATCCTCTGTGCCTTTTTAGTTTGTACTTATTAATAAGATTCCTACAGCAACCAGAAGCAGAAGAATACCAGAAACGAAAAACCAAGAAGACCATTTTAGTTTCCGACTCCGCTCTTCTTTCGTTTCCGTGTGGAAATTTGTACGTTGCCTCTCGCCGCTTATAATCCCTGCGATGATCACGAGACAAGCTCCCGCTATAAATATATAATGCACCATTTCATACCCTCTTTTCGGAAAGATAGCTATTAAAATTTGGATGTATTTTACATATTTATTATAAATTATATTAGTGTACAGGAGCATCAAGTGAATATTTTTTACAAATATAACGATTGAATAAAATCGATATATCGATTAATATAAACGATATAACGAAATACGTCTTTTAGGGAGGAAACATGAAAAAGAAACGAGGGCATTCACATGGTCGAAAACGAGGACGGGTTCAGTTAGCCATTCTTCAATTGTTAAGAGAACAGCCGATGCATGGCTACCAAATCATTAAAATGCTTGAAGAAAGATCGCAAGGCGTATATAGCCCAAGTGCCGGCACTATATATCCCGCTTTGCAGGACCTCCATGAGAAAGGGTTCATCGCCATCAGTGAACAGCAGGATAAGAAAATTTATTCTTTACAGGAGCAAGGAGAGCAACATCTCCAAGAATGGGGGGGCGCTGATGATGAATTCTGGAGCGAATGGCGCCGTCGTCTGGCTTGGAAGCATTCAGAGGAATTCAAAGCCGTCAGAGAAGAAATGGAACAGTGGGAGCGGCAACTGCATGCAACGAAGAAATATGTTGCTAATCATGCTCAAGATGCAACGGAATTCATCAAGATACTGGCGGCAGCCCGCGAACAGCTGGCACGTTTAATGGAAAATGAAAAAGGTCTTAAATAGAGAAGGAAGTGTTGCGTATGCAATCAGCCAGGAAGCTATTACAATATGTGAGGCCATATAAGTGGTTCGCAATCCTTGCTCCTTTTCTTATGCTGATCGAGGTTGCGATGGACTTGCTGCAGCCTGCCATCATGCAGGGAATTATCGATAGAGGAATTGCGGAGGGGAACCATCAGTATGTGATAAAGATGAGTGGCTGGATGTTTACGGCCGCTGTCGTCGGTTTAATTGGCGGAGTCGGTTGTTCTGTCTATAGTACGAAAGCGGCTGTTCATTTCGCTGCCGATTTGCGAAAAGATGTGTTTGATAAAATCGTTCATTTTTCAAATGAGAACACGGGGTCTTTTGGAGTCGGCAAGCTGATTACAATCGTTACAAATGATATTACAACTATGCAGACAGCATTGATGATGACATTGCGTGTATTTGTGCGTGGTCCTTTTTTGTTTTTGGGAAGCATATGGATTGTTTTTCTAACGGCAAGAGAACTTTTTCCGATTCTATTAGTTGCTGTTCCATTACTTATGATATGCATTTACTTTTTTACGGCAAGAGCAGGTGCCCTATTCCAAAGAGTGCAGGAAGCAATCGACCGTGTGAATACGAAGCTGCAGGAGACACTGGCAGGAATCCGTGTCATTAAAGCTTTTAATCGAAAGAATTTCGAAACGAAGGCATTTTCTGATGTGAACCGGAAGTTGATGGAAGAAAGTATCGGTGCGGACCGATTTATTGGCATTCTAATGCCTGTTCTATTGTTTATCATCAACATGGGCATGATTGCGGCATTATGGATGGGAGCCTTGCAAATCAATCAAGGAACATTGCAAGTGGGCGTTGTTCTCGCCTTTATCAATTATTTAACCATCATTATGAATGCGTTGGTCTCCAGCAGCAACGTGCTTATGCAAATCACGAGAGCGTTCCCATCGGCCGGTCGAGTGCAGAACGTACTGAATAGCGCGCCTGGGGTTCAGAATAATGCAAGGCCCGATAAAACAAATAAAATTCGCGGAGAGGTTGAGTTTAGGCATGTAAGTTATAGCTATAGCAAAAATGAAGAACCAGTATTGAAGAACCTTTCATTTAAGGCACAGGCAGGAGAAACAGTAGGGATTATCGGAGCGACAGGCAGCGGCAAGTCTACCCTGATTAAGCTGGTTCCGCGCTTGTTCGATTGCGATGAAGGGGAAATTTTCATTGATGGTCTGCCCATAAAAAACTATGATATACATACTTTGCGTTCAGCAATCGGCTTTGTGCCGCAAAAAGCGATTCTTTTCTCAGGGACGATTGAGGACAATTTGCGTTATGGAAGAAAGCAAGCGGATGAAGAAGACTTGAATAAGGCATTAGAGGATGCTTGTGCAGATGAATTTGTGAATAAATTCGATCAAGGATACAAACATCAATTGATGCAAGGAGCGGCGAATCTATCGGGAGGCCAGAAGCAGCGCCTGTCAATGGCAAGAGCCTTTGTACGCAAACCAGCCATTTTAATTTTGGATGATTCCACATCAGCTGTGGATACTTTATCGGAGAGTAAAATCCAACGTGCGCTACAGCAGCATTACGGGGAATCGACCATATTTATCATTGCATCAAAAGTTGCTTCTATTCAACATGCCGATTGTATTCTTGTAATGGATGACGGGCGGATCGTCGGGAAAGGAACACACTCGGAATTATTGCAGACATGCTCGGTTTACCGCGATATCTATTATACACAGGTCGAGAAAGGGGGCAGGATCGATGAGCCAGCAAAAGCGTACCGGTCTTGAACAGCACCGCGGCCCAAGAATGAATGGGCCGATTGTGCATGCCCGGGATCGCAAAGGAACGATCTTGCGCATATGGAATTATCTCAACAAACAAAAAACTGGGCTTATTGCATCCGTCGTTCTTGTCGTAGTGACAACCTTGCTAGGGTTGGCAGGCCCTTATATGATCGGAATCATTATCGATGACTATATATTAGCGCGTGATATGAGCGGAACAGTGCGCATGTTATATACGCTTGCAGGCATCTATATCGCGGCTTCTGTCTTCACGTGGCTGCAAACCTACATTATGATCAATGTATCGCTAAAAACCATCGGAACACTTCGAATGGACTTATTTACGAAATTGCAGAGCTTATCGCTGCGCTTCTTTGACCGGCGTTCTCATGGTGATTTGATGAGCCGTGTAACCAATGATATCGATAACTTGAACATGGCGCTTAGCCAAAGCGTCACCCAAATTGTGTCATCGCTTTTGACGATTATCGGTATTACGATCGCCATGTTCTCTTTAGATTGGATCATGGCTATCATTTCGCTGTTGATAATTCCTTTGATTGTAATGGCTAGTAAACAAATCATCAAACGAAGCAGCAGGAACTATGCCCAAAGGCAAAAAGATCTAGGGGAATTGAACGGTTATATTGAAGAATCTATCATAAATGGCGAAGTGGTCACACTTTTCGGCAAAGAACAGGATGTTATAAAACAATTTCATTCAATCAATGAGAATTTACGAAGCTCATCCATTAAGGCTGATATCACTTCCGGCTTATTAGGTCCTTTGAATAACTTCATCAATAACATCGGGCTAGGATTATTGATTGCGGCGGGGGCCTTGCTCTCAGTGAACGGCTATGTGACAATCGGCGTGTTGGCGACGTTCGTTACGTATTCGCGTCAGTTCTTTCGGCCGATTAATCAGTTGTCGAATCTGTTGAATACTTTTCAATCCGCTATCGCCGGGGCAGAACGGGTCTTTGAAATGATGGATGAAGTACCGGATATCGAAGATCAGAAGCACGCTATTCAAAAACAAAAATTCGATGGCAATGTGGTCTTTGAAAATGTGGATTTCGCTTACGATTCCGATAAACCTGTGCTCCGGAATATTAGCTTTACGGCAAAAGCCGGAGAGATGATTGCTTTAGTCGGTCCAACAGGGTCGGGGAAAACAACAATCATTAATTTACTCACGCGTTTTTACGATATTCAAGCGGGACGGATTACGATAGACGGCCATGATATCAAACAGTATCAAATCAGTAATTTACGCCAAAAAATCGGCGTTGTGCTGCAGGATACATACCTATTCTCTGGCACCATCGCAGATAATATCCGTTACGGGCGATTAGATGCCAGCGATGAAGAAGTAATGGAAGCGGCTAAAATTGCCCATGCGCATGCCTTTATTAAATACTTGCCTAAACAGTATGATACGTTTGTCGCTTCCGGCGGAACAAATTTGAGCCACGGACAGCGCCAGCTCATCTCGATTGCAAGAGCTATTCTGGAGGATGCGGATATTCTGATCCTGGATGAAGCAACTTCGAATATAGATACACGTACTGAAGTCCAGATTCAAAAAGGACTGAGTAATTTAATGAGGGGGCGCACAAGCTTCGTCATAGCACATCGATTGAAAACAATCCAAAGCGCCGATCGAATCCTTGTTATACATGAAGGAGAGATCTTGGAACAAGGTAATCATGAAAGCTTGATAGAGCAACATGGATTCTATGAGAAATTGTATAGAAGTATATAAAATAAAGTGAATCCTTGATAGGTGGATGCCTTCATCCACCACTTATCAGTAGATGAACTAATCGGGTTGTTACAGGCACTTGATTTTCCGCCTGCGCGTCTTTGTTTTTATTGCCGTGCTGAAGTGGGAGTCTTAGTACCTGTTAAACGGAATAAAATCCCTTTCAGATGTTCCACGTGGAACATCTGAAAGGGATTTTTATATTTCATTGCGGTGTCCCCGGTATTTAAAGGAGCCTTAGCAAGGGGGCCAAAGGCGTGCTTTAGGTTTGGGCCATTGCTTGTTCAGGGAGTATGGATTCTGGGACTGCATCCTTTTTCTTTTTTATCGGCATGTTGTAAATCCAGAGTATTAAAGCGGCGATATTGTTTATATAATGGAGGGATTCCAGTTTGTGATCAATTCAAAAATGACAAAAAGATGTTAATGGGGAAGTGCCGTGTATATAAAATGTTCCGCGTGACATATAATCCGGATGCCAAAGTGGGAACAAGAGAAATGGAATGCGGTAAGTTTGAAGTAGAAAGGGTATAATAGTTACAATAATAGTAATGTAGATAGATGAATGGTATATAAAACAGAAGCAAAATTATGAGATGTATAGGAAGAAAGGAGTTATTTACTATTGAATGAGGGTAGAAAGTTAGCGGAGGGCGGCGTTTTGCTGGCTCTATACGCAATTATGCTTTTTTTAGTGCTATATATACCGCTGCTAGGAACAATCCTGATGTTCCTCCTGCCTGTTCCGTTTGTCTTGTTTGGTACTAAGCATGATGTTAAATGGTCATTTCTCTTTTTAGGGGCAGGAATTTTAGTAACGATGATTGTGGGAGGATATTTTTCAGCGCCAATCACCATCATATTCGGATTAGTCGGGATAGTGATGGGTTATTACATAAGAACGAATAAAAGTAAGCTGCAGATGTTTGTCATTTCGACACTTATATTTATTGCAGGTATCCTTGCGATGTTTGCTGTGTCGGTTGTGCTTTTTGATGTAAATTACGTAGAGGAAACTATCCGAATGATGGATGATGCAATCGAACAATCAGGCGCTTTGCTGACTTCGATGGGACAAGGGGAACAAAGTGAGAAGATGCTGGAGCAGGTGAGAAGTTCGATGGATTTGATTCAAGTGCTCTTGCCGAGCTTTATTGCAATCTCCTCCATTATTATAATGGCGATCACTTTCTTGGCCTGCAAGCCGATCATTAATCGCTTCAGCAGTCATAAGTTTGAAATGGCGCCTATTCGAGATATCGTCCTACCAAAGAGCCTTTTATGGTATTATTTATTTATTATGATTGGTTCGCTGTTGATGAATCCTGCACAAGGAAGCATTTCATATACGGTTATCTCTAATCTATTGTTCACTTTACAATTCTTTATCTTGATACAAGGATATTCACTTGTATTTTTCTTCAGCGATGTAAAAGGCTGGCCGAAAGCTGTTCCAATCATCATAACTATTGTGACCATCATTATACCACTTAGCCCAATTATCCGTATTCTGGGTATTATTGATTTAGGTTTTCCTTTGAGAAAAATGTTAAATCACAAACAGTAGAAGATAAGAAATAGCAATGCTGAAATTAAGAGCTTTTAGGAGCTGAAATAATGTCATCAAATATACAAAGTAAATCTATTCGGTATTCACTTTATGGATTAATCGGTATAGTGTCTGTATTGCTCATTATTCTTGCCTATCATCAATGGGTTGTTGCTTTAGTTGGCATTCCGATTGTTTTCGGTTTGTTTTATACGATTATCAGATTGGAGATCAGGAATCGTAAGGAAACTGAGAAATATATATCAACGCTCTCTTATCGTTTGAAAAAGGTAGGAGAGGAAGCTTTATTGGAAATGCCGATCGGAATCATGCTCATTAATGATAAGTATGATATAGAATGGACCAATCCATATCTTAATTCATGCTTTCATGAAGATACGGTTGTAGGCAGTTCCTTATTCGATGTTGCGGAATCGCTTATACCGATCATTAAACAAGATATTGAGATGGAGACTGTAACGATTCATGACCGGAAGTTTAAAGTTGTTCACAAAAGTTCTGAGCGTCTTTTATATTTCTTTGATGTAACGGAACAAGTTGAAATCGAGAAAATGTATGAAGATGAACGGACAGTCATCAGTATCATCTTTTTGGATAATTATGATGAATTAACGCAGGCAATGAATGACCAGAAACGGAGCAGTTTAAATAGTTTAGTCACTTCATTGCTTGATAAATGGGCGAAAGATAATGGTGTTTTCTTGAAGAGGATTTCCTCTGATCGATTTATCGGCATTTTTAATGAAAGCATTCTTCAACATTTAGAGAAAACCAAGTTTACTATTTTAGATGAAATTAGAGAAACGACAGCTAAACAGCACGTTCCTCTAACGTTGAGCATCGGTGTCGGCAGCGGGGCATCATCGCTTCCTGAATTGGGAACGATGGCGCAGTCGAGCTTGGATTTGGCATTAGGCCGCGGCGGCGACCAGGTGGCAATTAAATTATCGAATGGCAAGGCAAAATTCTTCGGAGGAAAAACGAACCCTGTCGAGAAACGAACGAGAGTCCGTGCACGCGTCATTTCGCATGCACTCAAAGACATTATTCTAGATAGTGATAAAGTTATTATTATGGGTCATAAATATCCCGATATGGATGCGATTGGTTCGGCAATCGGAATTTCCGAAGTGGCGAATATGAATGAACGCGATTCATATATTGTGGTTAACTTTCAGGAACTCGATACAGGCGTTCAGCGGATGATGAATGAGATTAAGAATAAGCCGGAATTATACTCGCGTTTTATTACACCGGAAGATGCTTATGAAGTCCTCACGGATGATACACTCCTTGTCATTGTGGATACTCACAAGCCATCGATGGTCATAGACGAAAAATTACTTCGCAGCATCGAAAAGGTTGTGGTCATCGACCATCATCGCCGAGGCGAAGAATTCATAAATCGCGCTCTGTTGGTCTATATGGAGCCTTATGCTTCATCCACGGCGGAACTTGTGACGGAGCTATTGGAGTATCAAGATAAAAGTAGTAAAATCGATATGTTGGAAGCGACGGCATTGCTTGCCGGCATCATTGTCGATACGAAAAGCTTCACATTGCGAACAGGATCGCGGACGTTTGATGCCGCTTCCTATTTAAGGTCGCACGGAGCGAATACCGTATTAGTGCAGAAATTCTTAAAAGAAGATTTACATGTTTATATCCAACGAGCCAAATTGATTGAAAGCGTGAAATTCTATAAGGAAGGTATTGCTATTGCAAAAGGGCAGCCGGATCAGATATATGAACAAATACTGATTGCGCAGGCAGCCGATACCTTGCTTTCCATGGATGGGATCGGAGCATCTTTTGTCGTTTCCAAAAGGGCTGAAGATATTGTTTCCATCAGCGCACGCTCGCTTGGTGAAGTGAATGTACAAATTATTATGGAGATGCTGAACGGAGGAGGCCATTTGACGAATGCCGCTACACAGCTAGAAGGTATTACGGTGGACGAGGCAGTCACTCGATTACAGCATGCCATTGATGAATATCTTGAAGGAGGAAGTAAAGAATGAAAGTGATTTTTCTTAAAGATGTGAAGGGTAAAGGAAAAAAAGGCGAAGTGAAGAATGTATCGGATGGATATGCGCATAACTTCCTATTAAAGCAAGAATTAGCGATTGAAGCAACGCCGGGCAATATGAAGAAGCTGGAGGCGCAGAAGAATAAAGCGAGCCAGCAAGCGGCGGAAGAATTGCAGCAAGCAAAGGAATTAAAAGAAAAGTTAGAGAAGATTACAGTTGAGATTTCCGCTAAAGCAGGAGACGGCGGCCGCCTATTCGGCTCCATTACAACGAAGCAGATCGCAGAAGCGCTTCAAGCATCAACATCCATTAAGATTGATAAACGTAAAATGGAATTGGCGGACGGCATCAGAGCATTAGGCTATACGAAAGTGCCTGTAAAACTTCATCATGAAGTAATGGCGACATTGAATGTACATGTAAAAGAAGTTAAATAAGCTAAATTTTGACCTTTACCATGACATAGAAAGCCTGTACAATGAGAACAATGTTTACATTCATCTGTTTATGCATGGAATTAGCCGTGCCTAATGGCACTATGTTATAAATGATTAAAGACGACTCCTTTCTTTCGACATTTGATTAGTATAGGGGTCGTCTTGTACGTATAAGATTGATCTTCTGGTAGATTGGGGGTTACTAAAGCTTTGAGTGAAATGTTTCAGAATCAAATACCGCCGCAGAATATAGAAGCCGAACAAGCAGTGCTGGGCGCGATCTTCTTGCAGCCTTCTTCAATTATCGTGGCTTCTGAATATTTAATGGCAGAAGATTTCTACCGGGTGGCGCATCAGAAAATCTTTCAAGTCATGCTGAAATTAAATAATAGCGGCAGTGCTGTTGATTTGGTTACGGTGACTGAAGAATTATCAGCGACGAAGAGCCTTGAAGATGTCGGCGGGGTTGCGTATTTGAGTGAATTGGCGGAATCGGCTCCGACAGCGGCCAATATTGAATATTATGCCAAAATCGTCGACGAAAAATCCCTGTTGCGCCGTACTATTCGTGTCGCTTCGCAAATCGTCCAGGATGGCTATAGCCGGGAAGATGAAGTGGAAGCTTATATAAGCGAAGCGGAGAAAAGCATCATGGAAGTAGCGCAGCGGAAGAATGCGGGCGCCTTCCAGAATATCAAAGACGTACTCGTGAATACGTATGATAATATTGAAATCTTAGCAAATCGAAAAGGGGATATTACAGGAATCCCTACCGGTTTCGCAGAGCTTGACCGAATGACGGCCGGATTTCAACGAAATGATTTAATTATTGTGGGAGCGCGTCCTTCCGTGGGTAAGACCGCCTTCGCTTTGAATATTGCCCAGAACGTGGCAACCAAGACAGAAGAAAATGTAGCGATCTTCAGTCTGGAGATGGGTGCTGAACAGCTAGTCATGCGTATGTTGTGCGCTGAAGGGAACATAGATGCTCAAGCCTTGAGGACGGGTGCCCTATCGGATGAAGATTGGCGTAAATTGACGATGGCGATGGGAAGCTTATCGAATGCAGGAATTTTTATTGATGATACACCGGGTGTGCGCATCGGCGATATCCGCTCAAAATGCCGCCGTCTCAAACAGGAGCATGGACTTGGCATGATTTTAATTGACTATTTGCAGCTCATTCGCGGCGATGGCAATTCAGGCGATAATCGTCAACAGGAAGTATCGGAAATTTCCCGTTCATTGAAAGCTTTAGCCCGTGAACTGAAAGTGCCGGTCATCGCACTGTCCCAGCTTTCCCGCGGGGTGGAGCAGCGCCAGGATAAACGGCCGATGATGTCGGATATCCGTGAATCGGGAAGTATTGAGCAGGATGCTGATATTGTCGCATTCTTATATCGTGATGATTATTATGATAAAGAATCCGAGAACAAAAATATTATTGAAATCATTATCGCTAAGCAGCGTAATGGCCCGGTCGGGACAGTATCGCTCGCCTTTGTGAAAGAATATAATAAGTTTGTTAATCTGGAACAGCGCTATGATGATTCCAATATTCCCCCAGGGGCATAATAAAGAAAGACCTAGAATCCATCCGATGAGATTCTAGGTCTTTCTTTATATTTATTTATTTATTCATGTAGACATGACCGGCATATTTCTCCGGTGCGTCACTTAATTGCAATAGCTGACTGACTGTCACGAAATGATAGCCTTCTTTCGATAGATAAGCGAGAATATCCTCCAATGCATCGGCTGTAGCTTGTTGGATATCATGCATTAAGATGATGCTTCCGTTCTTAGTATTCAGGCGGACGTTGCGCTTCACTAATTCTTTACTATGGTTTTGCCAATCGAGCGTGTCCACGGACCAGTTTACAATCGGGCCATTTCCTGCTTTTTTCACTGCCTCATTAAACGCTCCGTACGGCGGGCGAAGGATTGTGGCTGGTTTGCCTGTAATCTTCTCGACCGCATTCGATGTTTTGTTGATTTGTTTCGTTAATTCTTCCGGTTTTAAGCTTGTTAATTTGGGGTGGCTCCATGAGTGGTTGCCAATTTCATGTCCTTCCTCCGCTGTTCGCTTTACGATTTCCGGGTAGTATTCCACGCGATTTCCAAGTACGAAAAAGGTGGCCTTTGCGTCATATTTCTTTAAAATATCCAATATGCGAGGCGTCAGTATATGATGCGGGCCATCGTCAAATGTAATGGCCACGTACTTCACGCCTGGAGAGAGGGCAGCTTGGTCCTGCTTGTCGTCCTTATTTGCTGTTGTATTGGAGAGAAGCGCTGTCTCGTTTGAAACTTTAAGTTCCAATGATTGAATATATGATTCTTTCAGGATGCCATTCAAATCATGCAAAGATAGTTGGACTTTATAGGTTCCCATTTCTTTTGGGCCTATCTGGTCTTCTTTCAAGTAAATGTCCATTGTATTATTGGAGAAGGAATAGGCTTTAAAATTGGCCAATTCAGGCGTTGTTCCCTCCATTACTTGGCTTGTGCTGGATAACTCCATGGCTTTACTGTCTTGCAAAATCTTATCTTGTGAAAGCCTTGCTATTTTTTCGAGGGAATCTTCATCATTCAACAGGCTTTTCAAATCGATTTGTTTCCCGCTTTTTCGATCGAAATTAAGCGTGTAAACATTCTTCGTATTGTCCTCTCCATAAATGGTTTCGCTGCTTGTAAACACAATGGAAAGGATATGGTCTGAAAGGTTTGTGACATTGTAATCTAGCAGGAGTTCTGAGAAATAGCCGGAGTCCGTTTCGATGTGGCTTGCCTTGTCGATGAATGCTTGCTTATGATCTGTTACCAATTGCTTGATTACCTTGTTTATATCTTCTTGCTCGGTACGTGGAAAGTGAATGGCATATTTATAATCATCATATTCACCGATTTCCGATTCAATTTCCAGGTCGGGATATTTGGAATCCTTTATATATGTTTGTACATGTTCATCATTATTGCGATAGTTGTTCAATGTTTCGATAGCCTTTTCTCCGCAACCGGTTGTTAATAAGGTGGCAAGCGACAAAACGACTAGTCTTTTCTTCATGATTGACAGCCCCCTTGGATTAATGGTGTTTCATAGACATAAAGTGCAGTTAATCGTCAAGCATTATCATAATTGTCAACATATTTCGACTTACTATATTATACATTAAAATGTAAAAAAAAGTATATTTTTAATTTGCGTTATTTTTGTACAATTAGGTTTATTCACGAACGATAATTTATGACATTTGTAAAATGTTCGGTTTTATTTGACTTGATCTATAGCAAACTGTTAGAATAGATATGTTTGATAGTAATCGGAACAAATGTGAACCTTTGGAGGTGCAGGATATGTCTTCAGTAGTAGTTGTGGGAACACAATGGGGAGATGAAGGTAAAGGTAAGATTACAGACTTTTTGTCTGAACATGCAGAGGTAGTTGCCCGTTATCAAGGTGGAAACAACGCGGGTCATACTATTAAGTTTAATGGTGAAACATATAAGTTGCATTTAATTCCATCTGGTATTTTTAATAGTGATAAAATTTGTGTAATCGGTAATGGAATGGTTGTTGATCCGAAAGCACTTCTGACAGAATTACAATATTTACATGATCGTGGCATTACGACAGATAATTTACGTATAAGCAATCGTGCACACGTTATTCTTCCATATCATCTTAAACTGGACGAAGTGGAAGAAGACCGCAAAGGTGATAATAAAATAGGTACGACTAAAAAAGGCATCGGACCGGCATATATGGATAAAGCGGCTCGTATGGGCATTCGTATGGCTGATTTATTAGACCGTGAAATCTTTGAAGAGAAATTAGCCCATAACTTAAAAGAGAAAAACCGCCTGTTGGAAAAATTCTATGAAACAGAAGGCTTCCGATTAGAAGATATTCTAAATGAGTACTATGAGTACGGACAAAAAGTGAAACAATACGTATGTGATACATCCGTTGTATTAAACGATGCATTGGATGAAGGCCGCCGTGTGCTGTTTGAAGGTGCCCAAGGGGTTATGTTGGATATCGACCAAGGAACATACCCGTTCGTTACATCTTCAAACCCAGTAGCAGGTGGAGTAACAATCGGTTCTGGCGTGGGCCCTACAAAAATCAACCACGTTGTCGGTGTATCTAAAGCTTATACATCACGCGTAGGGGACGGTCCTTTCCCGACAGAATTGCATGATGAAATTGGCCATCAAATCCGTGAAGTGGGCCGTGAATATGGAACTACAACAGGACGTCCGCGCCGTGTAGGCTGGTTCGATTCAGTTGTTGTCCGCCATGCTCGCCGTGTTAGTGGCATTACAGATTTATCATTGAATTCAATCGATGTATTAACAGGCCTTGAAACAGTGAAAATCTGTGTAGCTTACCAATATGGCGACCAAGTGATTGAAGAATATCCAGCTAATTTACGCATTCTTTCACAATGTGAGCCAATCTATGAAGAGCTGCCAGGCTGGACGGAAGATATTACTGGTTGCAAGTCATTAAATGAGCTTCCTGTGAATGCCCGCCACTACATCGAGCGCGTTTCACAATTGACAGGTATTCCGTTAACTACCTTCTCCGTAGGACCAGACCGCAACCAAACAAACGTAGTTACTAATCCTTGGAGATTATAATAAGCAAAAGAAAGAACCTCCCGCTGAAAAAGGAGGTTCTTTCTTTTTATAGTTCACCTTTTGCCAACCATGGCAAGAAGCCGTCAAGAAAGCGCTCTGTCGCCGGCATGAAGTAGGAGCCGAAGTGATAGTCGGGATCAAGCGTTGTCACGATCCACGTTCCTTTTGTGCTGACTTGGTCGATGTAAAGGACAGCTCCGCCATCTTCTGTTGAAATGAGTACATTAGAGCCGGCGGGAGGCCAGTAAACACCATGTTGATGCCAAGTAGCATCCTCTAAAGTAATATAGTTGAATAAATCATGTGCAGGGTTCGTTAATTCGAGTCCGCTCTTTGCGCCTTCTTCTAGCCACCACCAGAAATTTGTCGGCCGGCTTTCCCACTTCTGGCCTGGAATCCACTCCCAAGGCTGAGGCCCTAATGCTACTACAATGCCGCCGTTATTAGCGAATTCTACAATTTTCTCCTTTGAT
This sequence comes from Bacillus sp. (in: firmicutes), assembly GCA_051874035.1. Lineage (GTDB taxonomy): Bacteria > Bacillota > Bacilli > Bacillales > DSM-1321 > Bacillus_AD. The sequence goes on along the minus strand of JBJEFM010000109.1, from coordinate 8,367 downwards.
TTCATCAATAAGCCCTCGTTTAATTGGGACGGCAAAAACAGCACATCGAATAAGTCGAGCGATGTATTCTCCAGCTCAGGAAAGTAGATAAGTTCAGTAATGTATTTACGGAATTTCGGCTCATTGAATGTCCGATGATGGGCAGAATTACCGCTATATACAACCGCTATTCTTCTCATAGACTAGAACATCCTTTCTGAAGCTGTTGGTATTCTTCGTGAATCCACTGCAATAATTGGGAACTGATTCGATCCGTTGATTTCTCATTGTCCATATAGCCAAATAAATCATTTCCCGCATGCACTAGAATTGTCCCATTTGTGCTGTTCCGGTCGATATATGTGACAGGTTCATTTTCCGGCAGGGTTAACAATACTTCCGCACCTTCCGGAATAGGATGGTGGCCTCTAGCAAAGAAGCCTGCAACGCCTTTATTATAGGTCATTGCATCTGAATCCACTCCTTCGAAAATAGGGTGGGGTTTAGCAATTGATACGACATAATCCAAATGGCTATGAATCGTTCTAGGAACGAAATGAGAGGTGCCCGGCAGCCAATTTCTAAATAAATGCCCACTAAATATGATGATGTTTTTGTTATCCAAAAATCGTCGTATTTTCTCTTTCTGCACAACTAAAAATTCTTGATCTACAAACATGGAAATAACAAGACACTTGTAGGAATCCAGATTTTCATCGGCTAATTGATATTGGTCAATCATTTTAAAATGTTCTAAGAAGAACGGGTTGTCTCTGCGTTGTAATCCGAATGCATTTCCAGCATCTAGCATAAGTATGTCCTTTGACTTTGTCACAATAGTTCCCCCTAAATAGATGCATAAGATGTTAATATCCTCAAAAAAGAAATTTCTAAATTAATAGTCTTCATATTAGCATCATTGATAATCATTCTCAACTATAAAGGTAAGTGTTGCTTTACTCTATTAAACATTATAATTGACATTGATAATCATTATCAATATAATGAGCATGAAAAAATATTATATTAAAACAAATAAACCGCTGATACAAAAAGGAGTTATCAGGAATTATTATTTTTCTAATAAACCAATTTTTGTAAAGAAGGAGGGGTTAGGATGTTAAAACCGATTGCTTATGTAAGTACAGACATTCAATTTACTAGATTGAATGAAATAGATCATAAGCGAGGGCTTGTTTCCTTAAACCTATATGATTTACCATATGCGGATTTGTCGGCATATGCAGGTATTATTATTACGAATTTTATAGAAGAAGCATATTTATTGGAGCACAAAAAACATTTGGAGCAATATTTGCAAGGAGGGGGAGTTGTTTTCTCGTTAGCGGAAATCTTCCTGCCTTGGCTGCCTGGATGCGGAAATTGGAAGCGCTCTCCCATTCCTTTGAAAGATCGGGAAATACGCTTGAGAGAGCCTGTTCATTCTATGTTCGCAGGAATTGATCCGTATGATTTGAATTACCGTAAAGGAGTACGCGGCTTTTTCTCACGGGGATATTTCGATGCTATACCGAAGCATGCTGAGGTGTTGGTGGAAGACCAAGAAGAAAAACCCATCATATATGTGGACCGGCATACCACGAATGGAACGATTTTTGCGGGAGCGGGGACGGACTTATACCGTTTCGGCATGGAAGAAAGCAGTGCAAGCGTATTGGGAGGGCAAATGCTAGACGCTATTCAGGGAGAATATGATGCTTTGAAAGCGGGGAATCAAAAATGACAATCGCAATATTGACAAATGGTTATAGCTTTCAGCACCGTTTTTTCCAAATGGAAGAATTCCAGTATATGTACGATGATGTTTTACATATTAGAAATCTTCACATGTATGATTTAAGCAAGTATGACACGCTTATTGTAAATGACCGCATGTCATTGAAATTCCTGCGGCGCTACCAGTCGTGTTTTTTGAAATTTCTGCAAGCTGGCAAGCGTTTAGTCGTATTTGGTGAAGTGATCGACAATTGGCTTCCCGGTGTGGAATGGGAGAATTCCGAAGTGAACTTTAGCTGGTGGGTGAAGGAAAATGGGGATCTGCCCCTGCTGGCGCGCAATACCAATCATCCATTATATGAATATATCGGCCTGCCGGATATGAAATGGCATTACCATGGTACATTCAAGGTCCCTGAAGGAGCCACTTCGTTGGTAGATACACCTGATGGACGCTCCATCTTTTATATTGACGAAGTGACATATCCAGGGGAGCTGATCATCACCACATTAGATCCAATGTTTCACATTGGGTTAGGATTCATCGATCAATCGAAGCCATTCTTGCATGGAATGGCAAGATGGCTAAGAGGAGAGGAACCGAAATGAAGAGAAAAGTAAGTATGTTAGCGGCGACGGCCGCATTAACAGCGATTGTGGCAGGGTGCAGCGGCTCAGGCGAGAATGCGGCAGGCAGCTCATCTGAAAAAGAAATAACAAAAGAGGAAAAGATCATTACCGACCAATTAGGCCGTGAAGTTGCGGTGCCAAGCAAAGTGGAACGCATCGTTTCCGGTGGCATTCTGCCTTATTTCTCAACTTGGTATGTGGCAACAAATTCGACAAAGGAAATTGTCGGTATGCATCCGAATTCTTATAATGCGGCTAAGAATTCCATTCTGGCTGATATTTCACCTGATGTATTGAAAGCAGAAACCTCATTTATCCAAAACGGGGAAGTGAACGTAGAAGAGCTGATGAATATCAATCCACAGCTTTACTTTGAGATTGCGACAGACGAGAAGTCCATCGAGAAATTAACGGAAGCGGGCATTCCGACAGTGGCGATTAAAGCAATTGACGCGGCCGCCGCTGAGCCACTGGCAACCTTTAATAGCTGGTTGGAATTGACAGGCGAGATCACAGGGACAACTGATCGGGTAGACCGCTTCTTGGCAAAAGGAAAAGAGGTACAAGCTGAATTGGATAAGGAACTAGATCAGGTAAAAGAAGAAGATAAGCCGAGAGTCATGTTCCTGCATCAGCATTCCGATAAAAGCATCATCATCGGCGGTTCGAACTTCTTCAGCAGCCAATGGCTGAATGCCACAGGGGCGATCAACGTGGCAGAGAAGGATATTCAAGGGATGAAAGAAGTGAATATGGAACAAGTCTACCGCTGGAATCCTGATATTATTTATATTACTAACTTCACCGAAACGCAGCCGGAAGATTTGATTGATAATACAGTGGATGGACAGGATTGGAGTCAAGTGAAGGCTGTACAAGGGGGCAAAGTTTATAAAGTGCCTCTAGGCATCTATAGATGGTTCCCGCCAAGCGGAGATGCACCGTTAATGTTGAAATGGATGGCTCAGAAAAACCATCCAGATTTATTCCAATACGATATGGTCGAAGAAATTCAAAGCTATTACAAGGATTTCTATGAATATGATGTAACTGATGAGCAAGCGGAAAAAATTCTCCATCCGTCATCTGATGCCGCAAAACAATAGAAGTGGGGAGAAATGATGAAAAAATGGCAAACAGCTCTATTTTGGTTGATTCCCCTTATGATAGCGGTTATTTCACTGGGCATCGGCCGGTTTGGGGTAGATCTAGCGCAAATAATCAAAATTTTGGTATCTCCTATTTTTCCGATTGAACAAACATGGACGCAGATGGAAGAAACAGTTGTCATGCAAATACGCCTGCCGCGCATCCTTCTTGCCTTATTGATTGGCGGCGGCCTCGCCATTGCCGGAGCTGCTTTCCAAGGGATGTTCGGCAATCCGCTTGTTAGTCCCGATATTCTTGGCGTGTCTGCGGGGGCGGGATTTGGCGCATCGCTCGGCATCTTGATTGCCGGCCACGGATTTGCCGCTCAAGCGATGGCGCTTATATTCGGACTGGGAGCTATTCTCTTCACCTATATCATAAGCGGTGTGAAGAAAAGCGCTCCCGTCTTTATGCTTGTTCTGGCCGGGGTTGTCACTTCGGCTTTGTTCCAGGCATTGATTTCATTGACGAAATTTGTCGCCGACCCGGAAGAGAAATTGCCTGCCATCACTTATTGGCTGATGGGCAGCCTCGGTACAGCCACCTATAAAGATTTATATATCGGCGGTCCGATTATCCTAGTCGGCATTTTGATCTTATATGCACTTCGATGGCGGATTAATTTGCTGACATTGCCGGAGGATGAAGCGAAATCGCTCGGCATTCCGGTAACCCGTTTGAAATGGACCGTCATCTTTGGCGCTACGTTGATTACGGCGGCTTCCGTTGCCGTCGCCGGGATTGTAGGCTGGGTTGGCTTGATTATTCCCCATGTGGCAAGGATGATTGTCGGCAACAATAATCAGCTTGTACTGCCTGTTTCTGTTTCAATCGGCGGTGCGTACCTATTATTGATTGATAACCTGGCGCGCTCTGTCACAGCCACAGAAATTCCTTTATCTATTTTGACAGCGATCATCGGAGCGCCGTTCTTTGCATTTCTACTTCGTAAAACAGGAGGTGGCTGGTCGTGAAAATCGAGGTAAAAGAAGGAAATTACTTCTATGCTAAAAAGAAGGAAAAGACTTCGTACCTGTATGAAACAGACATTCATTTCTCTTTGGATGAAGGAGAGATTATGGCGATCCTTGGACCAAATGGCGCCGGGAAAACGACGATGTTAAAGTGTATTACAGGCCTTCTTGATTGGCGGAAAGGGGAGACGTTCATTGACGGGCGGCCGTTGAAATCATTGGCGCGTAAAGAACTGTGGAAACGGATCGGATATGTTCCACAAGCACATAGAATGGTCTTTGGTTTCACGATTGCAGATTTAGTCATTATGGGAAGAGCTCCTTATATCAGCACACTTGCCCAGCCATCTATCAAAGACCGGGAGGCGGCTATGGAAGCACTCGATACGGTAGGGATCAAGCATTTAGCAGAGAAATCGTGCAATGCTGTGAGCGGCGGGGAACTCCAGCTGGCTTTGATTGCGAGAACACTGGTTTCCAACCCTGAAGTTCTGATTCTTGACGAGCCCGAATCCCATTTGGATATCCAGAAGCAAATCGTCATTTTACAAACATTGAAACGCTTAGCCAACGAACGGGGCATTTCTTGCATCATCAATACACATTATCCGAATCATGCTTTTTATTTAGCGGACCGCGTATTGATGACTGCAAAGGGAAAGCGTGTGATTTATGGCGATGTTCGAGAAATTATGACGGAATCGCGTATGAAGGAGTATTTCGGCATTGAATTGAAAAAAATCATTTATGAAGAGGATGACTATTTGATTGAGACAATGGTGCCGCAAGACTTAGGCGTAGAACGGGATTTAAGCACATGCCGCTATAATGATTTTGAAACACTATAATCTTAGATAGAATAGCTGCCGAGCGAATATCGGCAGCTATTTTTTTAGGATAACCGGATATGCTTATGCTCAGCATGCCCCAAAGCGGGACTTAAGCAACTTTTTTAGAAAAAAAGACGAAATTTCAATTTGTTTTCCATATAATAAGGCGTAGGTCATTGCGATGCTAAAATATGACAAAAAATGAAACGGTTGTGTTTCTTATTTCGTACATATAGCCATATGCTGAAGAGGGGGTTGATGAAGCTGGAACAAGAAAGGCTGGTATTGGAATATCGTCTTTGGAAGGGAAATGAAGAATATATTCCTTTGTATCATTATGATTATATTGATATAGAGCAAATCATTACGAGAAGAGAGTGTGAATTCTTTGTCAAAGAGGGGGTGACGTATAAGCAAATTTCTTCAGCTATTGAAAAGAATATATATGTGATTTACGTCGAGATTTATGAGGAAGGACAAAAAGAGCCTGTTCGGGGAGGGATAGATGGTTCCATTACGCTTGAAATACGGGAACTGAATACATTGAAAGGGCATCCATTATTAGAAACGCGATATATGGATTCGCATATAGAAGTATTAAGTGTGATTGGTTCAACGTTTATCTTTATCAATAACCTGGAATGTGAAAGAGACAGCGCTGAGATTGATGAGGATCGCAATGTCTACGTATTATACGTGCAGCCTACGGGTTATGAGTGGGAGAGTGAATAAATATGAGGAAAACGAAGAAAATGATGGCTGGTGTAGTCGTCACGCTTATGGCCGTTTCGGTCACCGCTTGCGGAAATGATGAAGAAGTTGAATATGACAATGCGGCTAACAGGCCGCCGGAACCATCGGATACATCATGCGGCGATTGGGATTGGGATGATGAAACAGGCACCTACTATTGCGATGATCGCCGTTCCAGCAACTTTGGCATGTATTATTTAATGGGGAAAATGTTCAGTTCAAAGAGTGCATTGAAAGCCAGCAGCCAATATAAAACATACCAAAAAAGTTATCGTCCGCTTGACGAAGAAGGCGATTCATCATCAGGCGGCCATTATTCGGGAAGCTCTTCTTCCTCCAGTAAAGGCAAATCAAGTTATAAATCGGGAATAGGAAGCGGCTCTAAAGGCAGTTTCGGGGGCTAAGGTCAAGATGTGCAATCATAACGTGAAACGTCAGATGATTTATCAGGATATTAAAAATTTCTGGCATGATATTTACGGAACAGAATATGCCTTATTAGATATGAAAGCGGAGAATGAAAGCACGATTCAGAGAATCAGGATTGCTACGGAACGAATCGGGCGTATCTTTTTCAAGACAGCTTCCTTGCTTAGACAATTGGATAACGATACCTTGATTCAACTGGGCTTTCCGGAGCAAACACTTTCTTATATACGTACAAAGAGTATTCCTTATGAAAGTGTGATCGCACGGTTGGATTTAGTTGTAAAGGAACAGGAAATTAAGGTATTGGAACTGAATAGTGACACGCCGACATTTATTAAAGAGGCATTTCATGTGAATGGCCGGATATGCGATCATTTTGGTTGTTCAGATGTAAATGCGGGGCTTGAGCAACAGCTGGCCGAAACGGTAAGAGCCGCCATTCGTTCATCGTTAGAAAGCGTGGGAATTGAGGATGGCAAAATAGTGTTCACTTCTCATTCTGATCATGAGGAAGATTTCTATACATCAAAATACTTGGCGGACTTATGCGGGGTAGAGGTGGAATGCATTCCGATTCATGAATTGAAAATTGTAGAAGAGAACAAGGTTGAAAACGGAGAAATCGTTGTTAGGAAAGGCGTGTATACACCGGATTTGAAAAGAATTGATGTGCTCTATCGCCAAACTTATCCGATTGAGCATGTCATAGATGACGAAGATCCTGTTACGAAGGATAAAGTGGGAGAAATTCTTTTGCGGTTAGTAGAAGAACGGGCTGTAGCTCTCATTAATCCTCCTTCTGCTTTTTTATTACAATCTAAAGCTATCATGTCGCTTATATGGGGGCTGCATGAAGAACAGCATCTTTTCTTCACTGAAGAGGAGCATGAGTGGATTCATTCTTTGTTCTTACCTACATATTTGGACGATGATTTATTCAGGGAAAGAGCCTTAGCATATGTGAAGAAGCCTTCTTTCGGAAGGGAAGGCGATACCGTGCAGATCTTTAAGCGGAATGGTACGCTTGACACAGAAGACCGCCATAAGACGTATGCATCTGAATTGCCTGTTTATCAACAATATATCGAGCTGCCCAAGCATACCATTATGACGGATCAAGGGAAGCGGGAAGTAAGTATTATGTATGGCAGCTTCCTATTGAATGGCAAAGCTTCAGCGATCGGCATCAGGGTCGGCGGACAAATTACCGATAATGCTTCATATTTTTTACCGGTGGGATATAGGAAAAGGGAGGAATAAAAGGAATGGGAAATTTAATTTCGCTATCATCGCTGCTTGATTTCTTGGCACACGCGGGAACAGGTTTGGCTTTGATTGTTTTAGGATTGGTCGCTTTTGCTCTCACAACGAAATTCTCAGAGAAAAAACTGATTTCAGAAGGAAATATGGCAGTCGCTTTGAAATTATGGGGAAAGGCGATCGGTTTGGCTATTATTATTTATACAGTTTGGTCCAATAGTGTGAGTCTCCTTGATGCCATTCTTTGGGGATTAGTAGGGATTGTCGTTCAAGTAGCTGTTTATCTGATTGTTGAACTTCTGTTAAGGCCTTCTATAGATGTCGAAAAGAAAGTGGAAGAAGGAAATATGGCAATGGGCTTTAGCTTATTTTCAATGGCGATTGTAGTCGGGATTGTGGTGGCGGCCAGCTTAACCTATTGATAGAAAGAATGGAAGGGCATTTCCGTTTGCTTATTGCTTGGGAAATGTTCTTTTGCATGGGAAAAATTCTTTTAATTTTTTTAGAAAAATATATTGCTATTTTATAAGCAGATATGCTATTATTAAAAACGTTGCTGATGAGAAATATTGAGAGCCATTAGCTCAGTTGGTAGAGCATCTGACTTTTAATCAGAGGGTCGAAGG
>JBJEFM010000108.1:0-48857 GCA_051874035.1 Bacillus sp. (in: firmicutes) | reverse complement strand
CAGCAGTGAAAGCGCAGATGTGTAAGTGGGAGATCAAGTACCTGTAACAACTAAGGTTGGTTCATCTAATGATGGGTGGGGGATGAAGGAAAACCCCCACCTATCAAAGATTCACTTTATGTAATGCAAATAGGTTGATAGATTCTAAATATAGATTTAAAAACCTGGTTTCGAAAGGAGAAAAATATGAAAAAAAGAAAAGAAGACCGAAGAATCAAAAGATCGAGGCAATTATTAAAAGACTCATTCATTACCTTATTAGAGGAAAGAAATTTTACCGATATCACCATTACGAATATTGTGCACCGTTCAGATTTAAACCGTTCCACCTTTTATGCACATTTTCGCGATAAAGAAGAGCTATTGGCATGCATAATCGATGAGCTCCTTGACGGAATGATTTCAAGCATGGACCAGCGACCGCTCCACGAACAATCAACTTTAGAAAAATATGGGCTTGCCCAGCATTCCATTTTTCAATTATTTGTCTATGTTTCTGATTATGCCTCTTATTTCAAAGCGATGTTGCGTGATCAAAGATTGCCTCAGTTCACATTCCGACTCTCTGAATCTCTTTATCTGTTTTATTTTAAAAAAATAAAACAGGATAAAGATGCCCCGGAACATCTTCATATTAATCACGGCTTCTTTGCAAACTATATAGCTTCTGTTATTGTGGGATTCATCTATCATTGGCTGATTCATACTGATATGAAGTATAATCCTGAATACATCGCTAAAGAATTCAATAAGATTTTCACGTTAAACACGGACTTTTCTTATTTACACACAAACTAGATATAGATTCTTTCATTCCACTGCGAATTTGCTTCTTACGACATATATCCAACAATGATAGATATATTGTTGTTTAATTCATTTTTAACATCTTATTTCATTATTTTTGTTGTTTTTACAACATATTCACATTATTTTCATGTTGAATATTAAGATGTTCATCTTTATAATCTGAAATCAGAATATTCTGTAAAATATACATCAAACTACTAAAGGAAGGAGTTATCCCGACATACTTTGCAACCGCTTCCAAAGATTGAGAATAAAGATTATATAAGGGGTGTTGTAGATGGAGAAAAACGTACAAAAATCACAATGGTCACAATTCATCGCACTGTTATTCGGTTCCTTTATTTGTATCGAAGCCATGGTTTTCCAAGCTCCGGCCATACCAAGCATTTCACAGCATTTTGAACTTCCGACATATTTGGCTGGTCTCATTATCCTTTCATTTTATATAACTTCAGCATCTTTTTATCCTATTATGGGTAGATTGGCTGATCAAATGGGGCGAAAGAAGATTCTATTGTTCGGCATGGCGGTCTTCGCTATTTCTGAAATGGCTGCCGCCATAAGCCCCAACTTTGCAATATTTCTAGTCGCGCGCGCTTTTCAAGGTTTCGCTGTTTCTTGCATTTTACCAGTAGCCATGGCCTATATCGGTATTATCTTCCCTCCTGAGAAACGAGGACTCGCGGCCGGTATTTTTACCGCTGCCCAAGGCTTGGGCTCCATGACCGGCGCAGTAATTGCCGGATACTTAATAAAGCTATACGGTTGGCCGATTATCTATTGGGTCAGTGCTGTTCTTGCTGTTCTAGGGTTTATTGTAATCAAATTATTCATTGTGGAATCAAAAGGAGACAAAACACGTTCTTTCGACATACTCGGCGGATTACTGCTATTCATTTGTGCAGGAAGCATGCTATCTGTCTCCACTTTAGTTAAAAGTTTTGGAGCTGCTTCCCCTTATACGTTAGGTACGCTTGCTCTAGGAGTAGGCGCAGCTATCTTATTGTGGATTGTAGAAAACCGGATAGAAAATCCGCTTGTTGAACTATCCCTATTTAAAAAACGATTATTTGCCATGGCAATGATTATGAACTTAATAACAGTGGCAGGATATCAGGCTTTCCTTTATACTATGAACTTTTTTATTTCTTCCACTCCCGGCAGAGATGTATCCAACGTAGGTATATTCTATACCATTATTTATGCCGGTGGCATTATCGGATCACTTATTATTGGAAAGCTGGCAGATAAATTCAGCAATAAAAAACTGTTGAACCTCATCTATATTGTACCGATTATTTCTATTTTCATTTTCTCATTTATCGATGTATATACCCCTTTTTCCTATATTACTGTACTCTCGATCATACTCGGAATCAGCCAAGGGGCCATTACTCCTATTTTAATGAAATATACATTAAGCACGATTTCCTCTGATAAGCTGGGTGCTGGTTCAGGCCTCTTCACGACATTCAGGGATTTGGGTACACCACTCGGTTCTGTTACGGGCATTATCATTTTCTCTTCTTTCACCGAAATTTTCACAAAATCTTCTTTGATCGACATTTCAAAACTAGAAGGCATCAGTTCAAATGTAATGAGTGCTCTTGAACAAGCAAGAATAAGCGGAGGCAAGCAAATTGAACAAAGCCTTTCCACCGAACTGCAGGCTGCGGGCCTGACTTTCCAAGAATTACTGACAAAAGCTACCGCTGAAGGAATGACTGCCGCATTACAATACTCATCTTATATAATCATTGGGCTGTTTGCGCTTGTTCTCATAATCAGTTTGCTGATTCCCAAACAAAAATCAGTTATTCCAAGTAAGACAGCAGAACTAGATTCTTCCGTAAAATCCGATATTTCCGTATAGGATAATAGAAAAAAACACTCATTTAGATTCATGCTTCTCCCTTTCATCTCCTAGGATAAAGAATGCATACAAAGAACCAATGAGCGATTCATATAGCCCCCTCATAAGAAGAGGAGCTTTTCATCACCGAAAGCCGGATGCTTCGAACTCACAGAAAAAAGTCTGTTTCAAAAGCAGTGTCTTCACACTTTTGAAACAGACTTTCATTTATTCAGTCTCTATTAAGCTTGTTGTTTAGAAGCTTGTAATTTCTCGCGAAGTACCATTGGCAAGATACCGCCATGACGGTAGTAGTCAATTTCCACTTCACTATCGAAACGTACAAGAACTTCGAATTCTTTCACAGTACCGTCTGTAGCAGTAGCTGTTACTTTCACATAATCTCTTGGTTTTACTGATTCGTCAACTGCAACTGCAATTGTTTCTGTACCAGTCAATCCTAGAGTATCAGCGCTTTCGCCTTCCTTGAATTGTAATGGAAGAACACCCATTAACACTAAGTTAGAACGGTGGATACGCTCGAAGCTTTCAGCGATAACTGTTTTGATGCCTAGAAGGTTTGTACCTTTTGCAGCCCAGTCACGTGAAGAACCCATTCCGTAATCTTTACCGGCAAGTACTACTAAGCCAGTTCCGTCTTGTTTGTACTTCATGCAAGCATCATAGATTGATGTAACTTCGCCAGTTGGCCAGTAAGTAGTGTAACCACCTTCTGTACCAGGAGCTACTTGGTTACGGATACGAATGTTTGCAAATGTACCTCTCATCATTACCTCATGGTGTCCACGGCGAGATCCGTATGAGTTGAAATCTCTTGGCTCTACACCATGTTCACGCAAGTAGAGACCTGCCGGTGTTTTAAGGCCGATTGAACCAGCCGGCGAAATATGGTCAGTTGTCACTGAATCGGCGAATTTAGCAACTACGCGCAATCCGTTAAGTGGTTCAACTGTTCCAGCTTCCGCTTTAAGCCCTTCGAAGAACGGAGGGTTTGCAATGTAAGTAGACTCATCATCCCAAGTGTATAAAGGATCGTTGCCTACTTGGATTTCATTCCAGCGCTCATTGTTTGTGAATACAGTATTGTATTCTTTATTGAATAGCTCTGGTGTTACAGTAGCGTTTACCACTTCTTTGATTTCCTCTGCTGTTGGCCAGATATCAGCAAGCATTACATCGTTGCCGTCTTTATCTTTGCCGATTGGTTCTTTAGCGAAATCAATATCCACAGTTCCTGCCAATGAATAAGCTACTACTAATGGCGGTGAAGCTAGGTAGTTACCTTTCACTAGCGGGTGGATACGACCTTCGAAGTTACGGTTACCAGAAAGTACTGATGTAACTAAAAGGTCAGAGTCAGCAATTGCTTGTTCAAGTTCCGGCGCTAATGGACCAGAGTTACCGATACATGTTGTACAACCGTAACCAACGATTTGGTAGCCCAATTGATCTAGGTATGGTTGTAAACCTGAATCCGCTAAGTAGCCGGTAACAACTTTAGAACCAGGAGCCAATGATGTTTTTACATACGCAGGAACTTGTAGTCCTTTTTCTACCGCTTTCTTCGCAACTAAACCGGCACCAACTAATACGTAAGGGTTAGAAGTGTTTGTACAGCTTGTAATTGCAGCGATTGCAATCGCACCTGTCTTCATTTGCACTTCAGAACCATCAGCAAGTTGTACTGTGATTTCTTTTTCTTTATCCGCTGCATCAATGCCGAATCCGTGTGGGCCTGCCGGCGCATTCAATGCATTGTGGAATTGATCTTTCATTTGTGATAAAGGAATTAAATCTTGCGGGCGTTTAGGGCCTGAAAGATTTGCTTCGATTGTTGAAAGATCGATTTCTACCACAGATGTATATGTTGGCTCGGCACTATCAGCTGTTAAGAATAATCCGTTCGCTTTGCAGTATTCTTCTACAACTTGGATGTGCTCTTCGCTTCTGCCGGTTAAACGCATATAAGCTAATGCTTCTTTATCAACCGGGAAGAATCCACAAGTTGCACCGTATTCAGGAGCCATGTTCGCAATTGTCGCACGGTCAGCTAGAGGCAGGGAACTCACGCCAGGTCCGAAGAACTCAACGAATTTATTTACTACACCTTTGGCACGAAGTACCTGTGTTACTTTAAGAGCTAAGTCAGTAGCTGTTGCACCGCTTGGAAGTTTGCCGGTAAGCTTAACACCGATTACTTCCGGAACCGGGAAGTATGAAGGTTGGCCAAGCATTCCTGCTTCCGCTTCAATACCGCCGACACCCCAGCCAAGAACGCCGATACCGTTGATCATTGTAGTATGTGAATCAGTACCTACTAATGAATCCGGGAATGTTTCGAAAGTGCCGTCTTCATTTTCCACTGCATGCACAACTGCCGCCAAGTACTCTAAGTTTACTTGGTGGACAATCCCTGTTGCAGGAGGAACTGCACGATAGTTATCAAAAGATTTTTGAGCCCAGCTCAAGAATTGGTAACGCTCATTGTTGCGTTCAAATTCGTAATCCATGTTTACTTTTAGAGCATCCGGTGATCCGGCTTTATCAACTTGCACGGAGTGGTCGATTACTAGGTCAACCGGGATAAGCGGGTTGATTTCCGCTGCATCTCCACCTAAATCAGCCATCGCCTTTCTCATGGAAGCAAGGTCCACTACTGCAGGTACACCCGTGAAATCTTGTAGGATAACACGTGATGGTTTAAATGGAACATCGATGCTTTGAAGTTCTTTTGTTCCCCATTTTGCTAAGTTTTCTACGTGTTCCTTTGTAATTACACGTCCATCTTCTTGTCTTAGTACAGACTCAAGAAGCACTTTAATTGAATAAGGTAATTTAGATACTGCTCCGATTCCTGCTTTTTCTAAAGCACTTAAACTATAGTAATTATATTTCTTACCATTTGCTTCAAAAGAAGAACGCGCTTGAAAAGTGTCTCGTTTTGCCATTACAAATCCCCCTCTTTTTCTTCCTTTATAAAAATGTTCATAAAGATTTGGCCTGGCACCATTAAGGCAGCCAAACTATCCTCTCATTTTAACTATAAAGGAAAAAGACCCATATGTCGAAAAATTTGAAAACTTCCCCCGATTTAGTTTTCTGTCTAATTCAGTTTATATAAAATCGCCTTATAAGTAAATAACAAGAATGTTATTGCGAACTATAAGGAAAACTTATAGATTTTCTTCTAATTGATAAAGATTCTTAATTAATCAACAAAAAACTATGTTTCCTATCCTAAAAACGCTCTTATCCATACATATAATACTATTTTTAGAAAATATTATAAAGGAAACCTTTTAAAGATTCTTAGCAAACGAGGTGAACAAAAATGAGTAGAAAAAAGGCGAATCATGTCATTCCCGGGGCAAATGCCGCCTCGGCACAAGGACGAGGCGCAGGTTATAATGAGGAACTATCCGATGAGCCATTAACAACCATGCAAAGGCAAAATAATAAAAAACGCAAGAAAAATCAGTAACCCCGGCAGATCAGCGGCCATTCTATGCCGCCGATCTGTACTTCTTGGCTGTCTATTCAATAATAAAACTGATTTTTCCGATTTGTTCCGCCGCACTTAAACGTCGAAAAGCATCCTTAAACTGTTTTAAAGAATAAACTCCATCGATTACCGGCTTAATTTGATGCTTCGTAATAAATTCAAGCATTTCTTCATATTCTTCCGCACTTCCCATTGTAGAACCCAGCATGTTCAACTGCCCGTAGAAGAAATTGCGCAAGTTAAGCGTTACTTCATCTCCCGCCGATGCTCCAAAGGTAACGATTGTGCCGCCTGGACGAAGCTGTTCGATTGATTTATCGAAGGTTGCCGCCCCGATAGACTCGATGACAACGTCCATTTTCACCTCATTCAATTCTTGTTCCCAATCTCCATTCGTATCTATGGCAGCGTCCGCTCCTAATTCAAGCGCCCGCTGACGTTTCTCCTCTGAGCGGGATGCCACATACACAGTTGCTCCAACCGCTTTCGCAAATTGCAAAAGAAATGTCGCTACACCACCCCCGATACCCGGAATCAACACTTTCATATTATGGGTGACTTTAGCACGCGTGAATAACACTCGATAAGCCGTTAACGCCGCAAGCGATACCGCACCTGCTTCTTCCCATGTTAAATGGACCGGCTTAGGGTAAACATTCTCCACAGGCAAAATGATGTATTGAGCGAATGTGCCATGAAATGGAAGACCCACTATTTCAAATCCTGCCGGAGGAGCATCGCTTTTCTCCTTCCACCCTAACCCAGGGTTGATGATGACTTCAGCACCTATCTGATCGGCGTCCACGTCTTCCCCGACCGCATCAATCACACCCGCTCCATCCGAGCCGATAATAAGCGGTGCGTCCGTCTTCTTATGCCGATTCAATACAAATAAGTCGCGATGGTTCAAGCCTGCCGTTTTCAATCGAACTCGCACTTCGCCAGAACCCGGCCGCGGGATTTCCATATTGCGGTACGTTAAACCAGCAAGCCCTTCTTGCCCACTATGTACTAATGCTTTCATTATCCCATCTCCCTTTCTATATTTTTGATACGTTCATTTTATTATTGCATGAATTTCACGATATCTTCCAATGGAAGGCGTGTTGTTCCAAATGCCGGTGCAGCGGCTTTGCCTAATGCGATTAACACAATCGGCATATAACGGTCTTCAATATCATACGTATCTGCGAACTTCTGTTTATCGAAACCACCGATTGTTACGGTATCATAGCCATATGCTTTGGCAATCAGCATAAATTGCATGGATATAAGTCCCGCATCAAAAGCTGCGATATTCGCTCTTGCTTCACGGGAAAGATTAGGGTAAGTTTCGTTCACACTATCAATAAGACGTTGTGTATTCACTTCGTCTATATTCCCCGCTTCAAAATTGCTGCGATAGATTTTCTCCACATTTTGGTACATTTTCGTATCACCCATAACCGCAATCACAGCCGAACATGACGCAATAGGGCTTTGATTATAAGCGATAGAAAGCAATCCTTCTTTCTGTGCTTCACTTTGAAACACGAGAAATCTCCATGGCTGAAGGTTGCTTGAAGAAGGAGCGTATGCAGCTTGGGTCAGCATTTCTTCTATCGCTGCCTGCGGGATTGTATAAGCAGGATCATATTCTCTTACAGAATGGCGTTCACGAATAATATTCAGTACATCTCTAGTATTTGCTGTCATAAAAACCCTCCGAGAAAACATCTATTTATAATTCTAATATCCCTGATTTTAAAATACTAACAGAGCTTTTTATTGTCAATGCAGCACCATTACCTTTCACTAAACAGACTATTTTTCTTCTTATGGACTAAACAAAAAAGGACCGCACTTATACAAGTGGTGTCCATCTTACCTTTATTCAACGCAGTTATTTTTCATTTGTTGACTGCATCTACGATTGCTTTCAAATCTGTTTGAAACTTCTGCAGCTGAACTCGCTGGTGCTCGGTCGCCACTTCCATCGCATTCTCGATTTGCTGATAGGCTTCATTGATTTCATGCTTCAAATGGTTAAGCTGATGGCCGAATGCGGCACTGTTATTGTCCAAATTCTCAAACACATCCATTACATCTTTTGTTCCTTCTTGCGCTTGTTGAAAAGCTTGCTGCGGATTTTGATGATAAGGCATCATTCAACATCTCCTCTTTTATATAATCAAGCATAGTTTTTTCAGGAACCACCCACATTATTCATAGAATAGTCGCTGCCTGAAACGTACATTTTAATAAAGAAAAGGAGGAATGATTCATGAACAAAAATGATGGTAAAGATATTCGAAAAAATGCGCCGAAAGGGCATCAATCCGGACAGCCCGCTCCTTTAAGCGGTTCTCATAAAGTGAAGAACCGCAACCATAGTCGCCAAAAGCACAACTCCCATCACGATATGTAATATTACAGGTATTTGATCTTCCGCTTACACATCTCTTGCTTTCAACACCGTGCTGAAGTGGGAGTCTTAGTACCTGTTAAACGGCATAAAGGATAGCAGAAGAGGTTGCCCCCTTCCGGACAACCTCCTCTTTACCAAACGCCTATGATAAAACAAATTTTGTGACGCTGCCGCTTTGGCTTCCGATGACTTCAAGGCGGGCATCTATCCGTTCTTTCAATTCAGGGACATGGGAAATAATCCCGACCAAGCGGCCGCCGCTTTGAATATCAAGCAATGCCTCAATCGCCTGATCTAACGATTCGGGGTCCAACGTTCCGAAACCTTCATCGATAAACATCGTTTCAAGCGATATGCCTCCCGCATTTTGCTGGACTACCGCAGCAAGCCCGAGCGCTAATGAAAGCGAGGCTTTGAAGCTTTCCCCTCCGCTTAATGTTTTCACATGCCGTTCCGTGCCTGTATATTGATCAAACACTGTCAATTCCAGGCCGCTTTGCACATTTCGGCGAGTCGGATCTACTTTGCGCCATAATTGATAACGGCCGCTTGTCATCTTCGTCAATCGTTCATTTGCTTCTTGCAATATGTCATCAAGGAAGGCGGCCAGCACGAAGCGCTCAAAGGTAATACGGAATGGGTTTTGCCCTTTTGCCATATCCGCTAAGTGCCCGATGACTTCGTATTGCTCTTGCACTTCCGTTTGCTTAGCTAGGCAACACTTGAGCTTATCCGCCATCTTTTCATTTTGCTGTATATTCACTAGCATTTTGCTGATTTCCGTTTGAAGCTGTTTTATTTCCATCCCTAATTGCTGTGCTTGCTGTTCCAATGCTTGCGCATCCGGCTTTTCGACCCCTTTTAATACATATTCCATATTTGTCAACAGGCTGTCGACACGTTGATATTCTTTCTCGAAGTGATCGATAGTTGCCTCGATTTGCCTCATTTGTTCTTCCGTTTTCTTCGCCTCTTTATATAATTGGTACGTATCGAACCCTTGATTATGCATTTCTTGTTTGAAGAGTTCCCGTTCTTCGTTCAGTTCTATTTGTAAGGAATGATGGCTCTTCTCATTTGCCTCGATCGCACTCTTTATTTTTGTTTCTTCTTGCAGTGCTTGTTGCAAAGCGGCTTGCTTTCGCTCCAGCGCTTGCTGCAGCCCATTTCTATGAGTAACAGCATCCTGCAATGCTTGCGTATATGCTTGTTCGGATCGGATTTGTTCAGGCAGGCGTTCTTTCAGCCCTTCAAGCTTGGTATCCAATTGAATGAAGCGGTCCCTTTCGCTATTTTCCGCTTCCTGATCTGCCGTCACTTGCTCTTGCAGACGCGCATATTGCTGTTTCAATTCTGCATGCTGTTTCTCCAAAAGCGGCAGCGCTTCTTTTTGTTTACGTAATTGTTCTAGCGTTTCAGCGGTATTTTTCAGATGCGAGTTAACTTGCAATAACACATTTTGAATGTCTTCTGTTTTAAAGAAGGATAGCTTGGATTGCAATACTTCCTCTTTCTTCTTCACATCCGCTTCCAAATGATCGACCTGGACGTGCAATCGATATACTTCCTGTTGAAGCATCTGTCTTTCCTGGTCTGACTTCGCCAATTTATTTTTCAGGATTTCCAATTCTTTTTGCGAAGATTCCCCGGATACAGCAATCGCGGCAGCTGGATTCGGATGCGTCGTCGAACCGCATACTGCGCACGGTTCCCCCTCTTGCAGCTCTGCGGCTAATAGAGCCGCGTGCGAATGGAGCAATGCTTCCTCTAAGTGCCGCACTTTTTCCTTTTCTTCTCGATGTTTTTCTTCCGACTCGCTCCATTCCCGTTGTTTCACCGCATGTGCTTGCCGTACTTGGATTGCTTCTGCCGCCGTCTGCTTGAACTCATGCAATAACTGCAGCGCAGTCTCACATTTCTCATATTCATGCTTTGTTTCCCCATAAAGAATGGTTGCTTTTTGAGCGTCTGTAATTTGCGACTCAATAACTTGCAGCTGCTGTTCCGCTGACGACAATTGCCGCTCAGAGCCGGTACGCTTCCTTTGCGCTTCCTTCCATTGCTTCTCGTGAAGCGATACTTGCATTTGAAAACTAGCGAAAGCTAACACATCCTTTTGAAGGTCTTGCAGATTGATCACCTTCGCGGCAGCTGCTTCTCTTTCTGCCTTTCTATCCAACTCGGCATCATACGCTTTTTGGCATTGCACCGCTTTATGATGACTGTTCACCGCTTCTTGCTTAAGCGTTTCAATCGCAGAACGGATCTCGCTTAATCGCTTGCCTGTACGTAAATAAGATTGCTCTTGCTTTTCCAGGTTGCTTGCTTTTTGGGCTGATTTCAAGTCTTGTTTACTTGCGAGAATCGACTCTTTCTGCCCTTCTAAATTCGCTTTCTGAACAGCATATTTTTGCCTTTCATCAAACTTCGCGAGCGTTTCTTTCGCTTGGAAAATTTCTTTTTGCAGCATCTTTTCCCATGCTTCCTTATGCTTGCAGTCCGCTTCGGATTTTTCTTTATCCTCTTTCATTCCTGAAATTTGCTCTTCAAGCAGCTCCACCATCACAGCCGGCGATGCACACTGTGGCTCTTCATCATGGCCGCCTCTCCATTCGATGCTGGAGATAAGCGTGTCAATTTCCATTTGTATTTGTTCTTCTGCTTTTTTAATCGCACTCGCTTCTTCCTTGAGCTTCTCTTCCATCCTTTTATAGATTTGTGTATGAAAGAGTTTCTGAAGGATGACTTCTTTATCCTTGCTCTCAGATACAAGCAGCTTCTTGAAATCTCCTTGTGGAATCATAAGGATTTGCTTGAATTGCGTCGCATCCAATCCAATAATCTCTTTGATTCTCTCATCTACATCTCTTACGTTCGCAGCCAGGAGTTCCTTTCCTTCCTGCGTAATTTCATATAGCTCCGCTTTCGCACCGACGTTGGTATAGCCCTCGCCCGACTTCTTCTTTCTCTCCTGCATGGGCGAACGCCAAATATAATACGTTTTATCGCGCAACTGAAACTGTAAAGATACTTCAGTCGCCTGATCTTCAGCGGCAAAATGACTTCGGAGGTCCGGTCCGTTTCTTTCTTCTCCGCTTGCCTTACCGTAAATAGCGAAACTGATGCCGTCAAAGATTGTGGTTTTTCCGGCTCCTGTCTTTCCTGAAATAACGAACATATTGCGATTGCCAAGCTCCGTAAAATCAATCTCTTCTTTGCCCGCATATGGACCGAAAGCTTGCAATACTAATCGTAGTGGTCTCACTTACATCTCCACCTCTTTTTTCACAGAATCAATAATCCGCGCCATAATCTCTTTCTTCCTATCATCAAATGTCCGTTCCGTCATTTGTTCATAGAAGCTTTCGAACAACTGCAATTCAGTTTTGTTTTCACCCTTGGCGACTTCATAGCTTTGTTTCTTTTTCATATCATTCAGGTCCCATTTACGTTCAAGGTGAAGAACGAACGGGTACACTTGGCGAAGTTTCTGGATAGGATCGATGATTGTCCCTTCGTCCAATAAAGTGACCTTCAGAAAGTCATTCGTGTTCTGCTGCCGATAGAAATCCGGGTCCATTAAGTCTTTGAAGAAACCTGTCAATTCGCGCATATCCTGCTTAGGAATAAGGCGGCGCCTCCTGACTGCAAAGGTGCCATCAGATTCCATTTCCACAACATTGACCGACTTCTCCTGATTTACTTCTGAGAAGGAATATTTCATCAGAGAACCTGCATAATGAATAGTAGGATGTTTAATCGCATCCGGACTATGCAAATGCCCGAGTGCCGTATAGGAAAAAGGAGCATATACATCGCTTGCTACGCAGCCTGAGCCGCCGACCGATAAAGTGCGTTCGGAGTCTGTCGTTTCACCGCCGACAACGAAAGAATGGCCGACCAGAACATTAGGTTCCTTATGGTTCATATTCTTCTCAATCTTGGCGATGACCGCTGCCATGGCAGCTTGATGGGAATGAATCGATTCGTCTTGATACATCTGTCTTACTACCCCTGGCTCCGCATACGGAACGCAATAGAAGTTTACTCCCTTGATTCGGATAGGTTCTATTTCTTGGAGGATTTTCCCGTGCATATAGAGGTTGCTATGCTTATACCAGGATGCGCCGAAAGACAACCGTTCCGCACTATCGTGATTCCCCGTGATCGCCACCACCGGAATCTTCATCGTAATATTTATATGAAACAGCACTTCGTCCAACAATTCTACCGCTTCTGTCGGAGGTACGGAACGATCATACAGGTCGCCCGCAATAATAACTGCATCCGGCTGTTCTTCTTCTACTATTCTTATAAACTCTCGCAATACATCCCGCTGATTGTCCGTCATGTAAATACCGTGGACAATCTTACCGAGATGCCAATCGGCCGTGTGTATGAATTTCACCATTCATCCCTCATTTCTAGTTCTTGCTACTCATTATTATAACAGATTCCCACTTTAGCAAAAGGTAGATAGAAATAAGAAGAACTGCCGTCAAATGAAATGAGGCAGTTCTTCTATCGTTTTTTAAATAGCTGATTCAGAATAAATGGTTATAGGCTTTCAAATCAATCTGGCTTTCTTTTAGTTTTTTGCGCAGGAATTTATGGTCCCGCTTCGGCGTGGCCAGAATGTAGCCCCGGATGATGAGGTCTTCATCAATAAAAGCGGCTTTTTCCTCCAATGCCAATTGCCCTATTTTCCCCGCTATCTTTTGTCTCGCTACATCCCTGAACACCTCTGGCACGGGGCTTACCAAATCTTCTAAAAAAGCCTTTGTATCTTGCGACCAAAGCTTGACTGTCTGCTTTACATAATACTCTTCCCAGTCCATGTCCGATAAACCATCTTGCTTTGGCATCCTCTTCAAGAATTTCCTAAACATGAAGAATCCGCCTATCGCGAAAGAACCCATCAACACTGCGACCCATCCCAAAATGAACCATAAGAACCAGCCCTCTAACACGGTGCATCCCCCGTTCCCCTTATATGATATATATCCATTATAGTAATAATTGTTATTTTAGCGTACCATAACACACTTAAAAGTTACAAATTATATAATAAAAGGAAATAACGGTATAAGAGTGCAAGATTTATCCCGTTTAACGGGTACTAAGACTTCCACTTAGCGTAGCAGTGAAAGCGCAGATGTGTAAGTGGGAGATCAAGTACCTGTAATAACTAAGATTGGTTCATCTAATGATAGGTGGGGGATGTAGGAAACCCCCCACCTATCAAAGATTCACTTTATAATAAATAAAAATGATATTGTCAACAGCAAACATTCTTTGTATAATTAGAAACGTTGTCATACGAGGGGGCGGAAGGGTCAGTAATCAATGATTTTCAAAATCATGTAAGAAACACTTACTTCTAGCAGGCTTTCCTGCACACTCCCGCCAACTAACACCTAAAGTTATTACAATTATTTCCCACAGAGTGCCGTCCTCTATATCGCCATTTAGAGGACGGTATTTTTCATTTCCAACATAAAAAGCACCTTCATCAAGGTGCTTTAACAACCATCGTATCGATCATTGCATTCTGTACTTTCTTATATTGAATATACATGGCTATACGCCAAGGCACAATCATTCCGAAAGCAAGAATCCAGAACATGCCGCTTAGTTCCCCTACATCAATCGAACTGCTCAATACCAACTTGCTTATTAATCGGATCACTAACAAACCTATCAAAATAAACACAAACGCTTTAGAACGTTTAATGTAGATGTCGTTTCCCTTTATTTCAAAATTCGATGTCTTGATAAGGAAAATCGAGAAAAGCATCCCTACACATAATGCCTCGATGATTTCCATATATGTCACACGAAAGAAAGGATGAAGAAACATCAACGCCCCTGTACTCATAAAAATAGGCGGCAGAATAATTTTTTTACTGTTTACAGGTTTTTCTGATGCCTTCATTCTAATAAATAAAACGCCGACAGCCATTAAGATGGCTACCGCAGTTGAAATGTAAATCATCAAATATCAGTCCTTTTCATCAGATGGCAAGCATAGTTCACTCTATCGCTTGAATCCGCTATCATCCTATCATCCGCAGGTTAATTAACGGATCATATGCTCTTTTATATTACCAATTTTTTCTGTACAAATCAAAAAACCTGTTCAAAAGCGACCAGGTTTTACTATGCTAATTTAAGATGCGGGCGATCGCATCATTCACACGTATTTCATCGAATGGTTTAATGATAAAATCCTTAGCTCCCGCTTCAATCGCTTCCATTACCATTTTCTGCTTCCCCATGGCGGAACACATGATAATCTTCGCGTCAGGGAATTCTTGCTTGATCTTCTTCACCGCTTCAAGACCGCTCATTATCGGCATGGTTATATCCATCGTGACTAAATCCGGCTGGTGCTTCTTATATAGTTCAACTGCCTGTTGTCCGTCCTCACCTTCTCCAACAATTTCATGATTAGCTTTTACTAAAATGCCGGATAAGATTGCTCGCATAAACTTAGCATCATCCACAATCAATATTCTAGCCACAGATGAACCTCCTTGCCTTACAAAACGGGTACATACTTCCACTATTAATGAGTAGTAAGAAATGCTTTTGCCTAGTCGTATGTATCTAATAATATAATATGAAATCCTTGAAATCTAGATTAAATTTCATAAAATATAAATAATTATAAATGGATCACCAAATTATGCACTGTTCTATAAATGTTCCCCACAGCTGAATGGTAAGCCGGCGTCAAAATCCTGTCCAGCCATTGAAGAAGGTATTGCTTATAAAGGAAGCGATTACTGTCATCATGTTGAAATACAACATGACTCCCATAAGAATCATCACGTATCCTCCTGTCTTGACAATCATGACGTTATGCTTCTTGATCCATTGCATCTTCCCGATAAAAAAGGACAGCAGAAAAAAAGGAATGGCGAAACCGAGGATATAAGCAATCATATATAGCATAGCTGAATCAGGGTTTGTACCGGCAAGCGATATAACCACCATTAGAATCGGACCTGTACAGGGCGTCCAGCCCGCCGCGAAGGCAAGACCTATTAATGCGGAGCCAATATAACCGCCGGGACGGCTTTTCAATTGGAACTTATGGTCCTTCATCATGAACTTCGGCTTGAAGATACCGACAATCACTAAACCGAAGAACAAAATCAAGATAGCGCCGATTTGTCTAATAAGGTCATCATTATCCCTAAAAAACTGCCCGATAAATGAGGTTCCATATCCAAGAGCAATAAATATACTCGAGAAGCCAATTAAGAAGAATAATGTATGCAATAAACTTCTTTTTTGCAGCATTGCGTTTTCCGATTTGATCTCCCCAACGCTCATCCCCGTAATATACGAAAGAAAAGCGGGATATAATGGTAGACTGCATGGTGAAATGAAGCTTAAAAAACCGGCCCCGAACGCAAGAAAAATATTAATCTCTGACAAAGTTACAGCCCCTTCCCATTTCAATTTATAACCATTTTATCAAAAATAGAGCAATTAAAGTAAAATGATATGCGAATTTATTTTAACAGAATATTCTATTAATGGCTGGAGTAAATGTTTGAATTAATTTCCACGAAAAGTTATAATATGTATTAGTGAAATTACAAATTTTACTAGATATATAGGCCTATTACCAATTATTTTCGAAAGGATCATCCACTGTGTCTAATCAAGAATTACTGCAATTGATTGAGAAGAAACGTAAAGAGCTGTTAAGGGTCGTTTCTGAGTCTGGCTTGAACAGCTCAACTACCATACAGCATAGCCAAGAGCTTGATTACTTGCTAAATCAATATAACAATAGTTTTTAATATAAGAGAAAAGGCCCTCCTCTTTATTTTTCTTTTACATACAGAATAAACTAATTTTTGAAAAACAGCCCGCTCGGTGAAAAATCCTCCCGAACAGGCTGTTTTTTTAATTGGCTGCTTTTGTCTCCGCGTCATCAATAGGAATTTGGATTAACTGATTGGAACCGGTTGCCTTTGGCATCTTGCCATCCCATTTCTCAATCCATTTATTTTGGATTACTTCTGGAGAGATGGACTTCTTAATAATTTCATTGTAACTCGCGATCCCTTCAGCTTCGATTCGTTTCTTCTCCGCTTCGGCTTTGGCGATATTCAGTTCAATTTGTTTTCTTTCCAATTCCTGCGCTGCTTCCACCCTCTTATTGATCGCCGCCTGCGTTGAATCATCCGGCTTCGGCACACCTAACGTCAAGTTATCCACTACGAAACCGATTTTCCCGATATCCTCGGAGAAGATTTTTTGCACATCTACCGCTGCTTCAGACGATTTCTCGCCATACGTATCAATTACAGAATATTTCGCAATCCCTTTACGTCCGGCATCCCAAAGTCTGGTTCTTAAATAGGAGTCCTCGATTTGTTCCACTTCAATAGGGCCGAATTTGTTGAATACATCCACTACTTTATCGGGTTGGATGCTGTACGTATAAGCGAAATCCACTGTAACATTCTTTCCGTCAGATGTAGCTACCTGAATATCCTTATAGTCAACTGTTTGCATACGAACCGGATATTTCGTCACTTTATCGAACAGCCCGACTAAATGCCAGCCTTGCCCTAATGTTTTGTCTTGAACACCGCCGTTCGGGCTATACACTACGCCAACATAGCCATTTGGAATTTTTTCAATGAAAAGGGAAGTGATAGCGATTCCTAAAACCAATACAACAGCAATTATAATTCCACCTAATACTTTACGATTTTTACCTTTTTTCATCGGTGTCACGTTTTCCATCTGTCTCATCATCCTCCTGCCATTTTTCTTTAAGCTTATAGGCGCCGTCTCCAATTTGTTTAAAAGACGGGGACATCACTAGCCAAATCCCGATCCCCAACAAGAAGACAACTATAATTGAACCAATAATAACTTTCATCAGATTCCCCTCCTGACGTTCCTCCACAATCTTAGCCGGATTGCCTTTCATCTATATAGTTACATGGTTATAATTTATATACGAACGAAAATGCAAACAGTTTCATTATTTCAAATAAATATTATATAGTACTGTAAAAATTATGCCCGTTCCACCCATTTTTCTATGTTACACTTATGGTTCCAACAAGAATAAAGTGAATCTTTGATAGGTGGGGGTTTTCCTTCATCCCCCCACCTATCATTAGATGAACCAACCTTAGTTGTTACAGGTACTTGATCTCCCACTTACACATCTATGCTTTCACTGTTGCGTGAAAGTGGGAGTCTTAGTACCTGTTAAACGGGATAAACAGACTATTAACTGGAGGCAAGCATATGAGTTGCAACTGTTCTACTCTAAAAGACGGGAAAAATATCGTCGATCATGTAAAAAGCAAAGGTAAAGAAAACTTTCCGCCAAAAATAGCCCACTCCATTGATTGCGAGTGTGGAGAAACGTTCATCTTAGAGACAGTGATTATGAATTGTCCGGCATGTCAAATGACATATGCGGTCACTCCATGCAGTTCGGATAATATCAATAACATTAAGCCTGCGGGGATTAAATATGCATAAATGCAAGGAAGCCCTCTTACAACCCATAAGAGTGCTTCTTCATATAGACAATCCTTCCGCAAACACAAAAAAGGCCATCTCTTTCGATGAAAGAGACGGCCTGTGAAATATAAATCAAAAGTGCCATGTAGAACTAATATATTAAAAATGAAAGAGGAGTCAAAGCGACTTTGCCTTCTTTCCATTATAATCAATTAACTCTGTAAACCCTTTATATAAAATGATTTATTATTTCATTTGTTTGTTCATAGCACTCATCATTTGATTGATTTTCTTTTGAGACGGTTTCATGCCCATTTGTGCCATCATCATACGTAACATTTGCTCATTAATTGGCGGGTTCTTTTTCAAATAATTCATCATGTAGCGACGAGCAATGAAAAACCCAATTGCTATCCCTGCTAGTAAGGCAACAAGACCAACTAGAGTATAAATCCACATAAGTATTTCCTCCTTCAAGTTGTCTACTAAATAGTGTACTAGACCACACGTTATTATACAATATTCATTATATAATTTGTATCGTTTAAATGAAATTTCTGTGTTTTATAGGCTTCAGCCAACCGTATCTTGCATGGTTCAGATCGATTGCCAGGAATCCATCCCCGCATTTACGAATGCTTTCAAAAAATATCGTTTCGGCATCATAGTTCCCTTGTGCTTCCAAATGAAGAACCCGATTCTTCATTTCTAATTTGGCGTTGCTTTTCCATTTGCTATTTTTTCCTTTTGTTCTTGCATAATAGATATCATTTCTAGCATATATATTCTTATTATAATGCAATTGCTCTTCTAATGTGTATTTAAGCCCTCCCGCTGAAATGTTTTTGGTGATATATAAAATCTGCTTGCCGATCATCCATGCTTTTTCACCTGTGGACTGACTATATTCTTTGAATAAATTGAAGAACATATACTCTCGTCCTGTATAAGTTTCCCTGACATTTTCATCTATTAAATAAATTTGATAATTTCTTTTTTCCATTATCTCTATCATTCCCTTTTAGACCAAGTATATAAAGGATATGATAAAGAAATTGCTGATTTCTGCAAAAAAAACCCACTACTTTTGTCGATAGTACACTATAAGCAGCTATTTCGCCCCTATTAAAGAATCCCTGCCTCTATCGAGACAAGGATTCTTCAAAATAACCTGTAATTATAAGATCACTCTTATTATTTTAGGCTTTTATTGCTGCAATAAGGCTTTTACACGCGATACGACATTTTCTGCTGTGAAGCCATATTTCTCCATAACGATTTCTCCTGGAGCAGACGCACCCCACTGATCGATACCCAGCACTTCACCTTCAATTCCCACATACTTGTGCCAGCCAAATGATGAAGCCATTTCAATACCTAATCGTTTTGTCACGTTCTTCGGCAATACAGACTCTTTATACTCTTGTGATTGTTTCTCAAAGCGGTCCCATGAAGGCATACTTACAACGGAAACATTGATGCCCTCACTCGCTAAAGCTTTTTGGGCCTTAATAGCCAACGATACTTCAGAACCTGTAGCAATCAATAGAGCATCCGCCACTTCTTTGCCGGAAGGCGATACTACATAACCGCCTTTAGAAACACCTTCATACGCAGCTTGTGCAGACTGTGCTAAAGTAGGCAGGTTCTGTCTTGTCAACACAAGGGCTGTCGGCGTATCAGTCGACTCGATCGCAAGCTTCCAAGCTGCCGCTGTCTCATTCGCATCAGCCGGACGAATAACAGACAAGCCGTGCATTGCACGAAGGGAAGCAAGTTGTTCAACAGGTTCATGTGTTGGTCCGTCCTCACCAACCGCGATACTGTCATGCGTGAAGACATACGTTACAGGAACTTGCATTAAAGCAGCAAGGCGAATAGCCGGACGCAAGTAATCAGAGAACACAAAGAATGTTCCTCCATAGACTTTCAATCCACCATGCAGCGCCATGCCATTTAATGCAGCGCCCATAGCGAACTCACGCACACCAAACCAAATATTGCGTCCTTGGTATTGTCCTGGCAGGAAGTCTTCCGAGCCTTTGATCAATGTTTTATTCGATCCTGCAAGGTCGGCAGACCCGCCAAAGAAAGTTGGCAATTTCTTCGCAATGCCATTCAAGACTTCTCCGCTGGAAGCACGGGATGCCAAGCTTTTTCCTTCCTCATAAACAGGAATAGCCGAATCCCAATCTTCAGGCAGTTTATTCTCCATTGCATCAAGTAATTGCTGTGCCAATTCCGGATATGATGCTTTATATGCCGCGAATTTCTCATTCCAACCGGATTCTTTCTGTTGACCCGCTTCCACGACCGCTGATTCAAAGTGCGCATATACTTCATCAGGAACATAGAAGTCTTCTTCGAATGTCCATTTGTATGCTTCTTTTGTCAACTTCAGCTCTTCTTCCCCAAGCGGCATACCGTGTGCATCTGACTTACCGGCCCTGTTCGGTGAACCGAAACCGATCACTGTCTTCACTTCAATCATAGTCGGCGCGGAAGTATCTTGCTTAGCCGCTTCTATCGCTTTAGAAATCTCTTCAATATCGTTGCCATCTTCCACTTTGATATATTGCCAGCCATATGCTTTATACCGCTCTTCAATACTTTCGCTGAATGATTGATTCAAATCTCCATCAAGCGAGATATCATTTGAATCATATAGAACAATCAGACGGCCAAGTTTCAAATGACCCGCTAATGAAGAAGCTTCCGCTGAAACGCCCTCCATCAGATCCCCGTCTCCACAGATTGTATATGTATAATGGTCGACCACATTATACGAATCACGGTTATATGTTGCCGCCAAATGACGCTCGGCCATCGCCATACCAACCGCCATCGCGATTCCTTGCCCGAGTGGTCCTGTTGTTGCTTCTACCCCTGCTGTATGCTTATATTCAGGGTGCCCCGGCGTTTTGCTTCCCCATTGACGAAAATCTTTCAAATCATCAATTGTCAGTCCGTATCCTGATAAATGCAATAAGCTATACAATAGCATTGATCCATGGCCCGCCGATAAAACAAAACGGTCTCTATTAAACCAATCCGGGTTCTTAGGATTATGATTCATATATTTCGTCCATAGCGTATATGCCATTGGCGCAGCACCCATCGGCATCCCCGGATGACCTGAGTTCGCCTTCTCAATCGCATCAATGGAAAGTGTACGGATGGAATCAATTGAAAGCGCATCTACTTTTTTCAAAATGTCATACTTCCTTTCTATGCAATAATTTATTCTTCCTTATACTATCTATCATATATAATAAAGACAATATAAAAAAGCAATAATAATCAAAAAATTATATTTTATCAACAAATACGCCTTTATTTGTTTTTAAACAAGTAAAGAGCGCTTATTTAGTAAGCGCTCTTTATTATTTGCATTAATGCAGTCTTTTATTATTTTCTTTAATTCTTTTTAATTTTTCCGGGGTGACATCATTTCCTTCAGGATCGATGACTGTCATATTCTCGATTGTGTTAGCCATCGACTTTCTAAACGACTGCAGGTACTCGCTTCGTAATTTCGTTTGCTCCTTTGCTTCCGCAGGTGTTAATCCTGTCGTTTTTGCTTTATTTGCAAGCTCATTAATACGAGCTATTTTATCTTTTGATAACATATGGAACGCTCCTTCATATATTTCATTTTACTATTGCCATGTTATAAGAAAAAGCATTCTGCCGCAAGCTTTAGTTCTTATCTTCTGCCGATAAAGATGCCATATATTCTAAATACCGACGGTTGACTGTCGCTTTAGAGACATTATAGCCAAATCCCCTTAAAGTTGCAGCAATATCCGCAAACGTTAAATCATTCTTCCTTAAACGCACAATTTCCTCAATGGGGACTACTTTCTTCTCGGGACCTTTCGACTGGTTATGGTTCTTGATGTTCTTCTCGGGTCGATAGCCCTTATCGATTGCCTTCTTCATGCCGCGGCTGATCTTCATATTATGTAATTTACGCTGGTATTCTTCTACTATACCGACGATTTGCAGCACCATGGAATCCGATTCGGAAAGTTCCATTTCACCTTTATGAGTGTAAGTATATATCCGCACCCCTTCTTTCATCAGGCAATGAAGCAGTGCGATTTTAGCATTGCCTCTCCCCAATCTTGTTTCATCCTGTATAAGTACAGCATCGACATTTTCTTCTTTTATACAATCCAGTAATTCAAATACCCCGTCGCGGTCGAGTTGAAAGCCGCTCGCTTGTTCTTTGATTACTTTGATTACTTCCATTGACATCTCGCCTGCCAGAGCTTTCAGTTCCTGTTCCTGGCGTTGCAAGGAACTCACCTGGGCCTCTTTATCCGTGCTGACCCTGCAATATATAACCGCTTGCTTCATTTACCTATTCAAACCTTTCATTCTGCATCCTACTCATTCATTGTTAAATGCTTTTCATGTCGTTCTTTAACTGGAACCATTATAACATCTCCGGCTTGCAATATATCCTCATTCATATTATTTACCTTCTTTAGCTCGGAAATAAATTCAGCAGTCTCCATTCGATCATCATTGTATTTCGCCGCAATCTTCCATAACGAGTCGCCTCCTACGACCGTTACCTCCATATAATTACTTGAATCATCTATGCTATATTTCAATAAACAAATAACAGAAAATAAAACAATAAGTCCCATAAATGCAAAGGAAAAAGAATTTCTAACAATAAAGTTTTTCATTAACGCCGTCTCCTTTTTATATAACACGAATACTTGTTCGCTTTTGTTAGTTGAATTATAATACGAACAAATATTCGTGTCAACATTCATAAACCTTTTTTCAAAGTAGGAAATCCAATCAATTCAAACATATGTTTGTCTGTCCAAAAATTGCATGGTATAATTTATATAATTAGATTGAGGTGGGGTGAATCAATGAGTAAAGTATCGAAGCGCCAACAAGATATCCTTGATTTCATTAAACAAGAAGTGAAATCCAAAGGTTATCCCCCGTCCGTAAGGGAAATAGGAGAAGCGGTCGGTTTAGCATCCAGCTCGACTGTGCACGGACATTTAGAGAGATTGGAAGCGAAAGGATTAATCAGGCGGGACCCTACAAAACCGCGCGCTATAGAAATACTAGATTTAGAGGAAGATTCGATGGTGCCGAAACGCAAAGTGGTCAATGTGCCGCTTCTAGGTAAAGTCACTGCCGGTCTGCCTATAACCGCAATAGAAAATGTGGAAGAGTATTTCCCGTTGCCGGAGCATTTGGCAGGTTACGACCAACAAGTCTTCATGCTCGAAATCGTCGGGGACAGCATGATTGAAGCAGGGATTCATGATGGGGACTATGTCATCGTCCGCCAACAGCAAAACGCGCAAAATGGCGAAATCGTCGTAGCAATGACCGAGGAAAACGAAGCGACTGTAAAACGCTTCTTTAAAGAGGATCATTATTTCCGCTTGCAGCCTGAGAACTCCTCCATGCAGCCGATTATTCTGGAAAACGTCATCATTTTAGGGAAAGTCATCGGCCTATACAGGGAAATTCATTAACAAAATAAAAGGAGCGGACGCTATAAATGCGTCCGCTCCTTTTGTCATTCACTATTTCATATCTTCTGCATTGAACTTTATAAGCCCTTTTTCCTTCAGAACCCTCATAACTATATAGAAGAATCGCTTGCCGAACCAAAAACCGAAGGCACATCCCACACTGATGATGACAACGAAGCTGGTTCTGAGATCGCTCGGCAAAGCAATCCTAAGCATGATAGCAACAAGAACTGTAAGCAATATATAGAAGATGAATTCAATGAAAGGCTGTTTCTTCACTTCTTTCTTCTCTATAAAATCAACAAACAACGATAAAGGAATACCCAAAAAGATAATGATGGGACTAATATATGTCACAGCCATTAAACCCATAATGAATAAATAAGAAGGTTCCATGGAAAAAAGGTTCGAAAAACCTTCTTCAATCCCCACCATCAATACATACAAACAGCCAGTGAAAATAAAAGACATCATCATACTAAAGAACTTCTTTGTAGCCACCTTAATAAATATATCCATACTTGAACTCCTATAACTATATGATATATAAATTATACCAAAAAAATATAGAATATTCTTTTATATGTGCATTATCTTAATCAAAAAAAATCCTGCAAGCACAAAAAAGACGGGGCAGCCCGTCCGCTCATGAAGCTATAATAGAAAACCGTTCTTCTTTGCCAACCTAATTCGTTCCTCTAATTAATCCACGGTCGAACGCAACATATAAAAGAGCGATTGTATCATCCAATGAAAGCTCTCCTTTTAATAGCTTTTCTCTATGAACCGGATCAATCGCTTGATCACCGTGCATCTCTTTATTTTCCAACCGCCTAAGGACCCTCGCTGTAGCATTCATAAATTCTGTATTAGATGGTTTATACATGCCAATACTCTCCTTTATGGGTTCTGCCGGTTTTTGGCCACTGCCTTTCTCAGGCGTAAAACGGAGGGATAAATCGGGAGTCTTTCCATTTTGCAATTCTCTAAAAGTAAGACCGCCCGTCATCTCCAAATGCGGATAATCATTGAAGGAGGTCCAGTCCCCTCCCCAAGCGAATCCTAATGATTTAGCGATGGCCGCCACTCTCTTATAAGATTGGTTGACTGTATAATATACTTCTGTGGCATCAGCATTACTCAGCGCATAATCGATTGCAAGGCCAAAATTATGGTTGCTGCTGCCCGGTTTTGCATTTGTCACAATCGCGCTGGACGGATCGCCATAATCCTTGCCTTTATATACATAGGATTTTCGACCTTTGCCGTAGAGTTTCGCTTGCTCCTCCATACTTCTATACCCGTCTGTAATCAATACATTTATCCCTTCTCGATCGGCTCTTTTTATTATTTCAATAGCGGTTTCCTTTATAACCGGATGCACCCTTCCCATACGATTGATCGACTTATTGATTCTTATTTGCAGCGACGACATATCTTCACCCGCTTTCTTTATGGAACTTGTCCTTTTTACCACTATATGTAATGCTTTCATTGAGCGTTTGGACAAATAACACAAGAAGTTTGGATATGCCGCAGAAAACGGGCCCGCTTTCTTGGCACCAGACTTTTTTTGTAAATACCTACATTTCACTTCTGAATAAAAGGGAGTTACCCGACAGTTTTTTTATCCCGTTTAACAGGTACTAAGACTCCCCCTTCAGCACAGCAGTGAAAGCGCAAATGTGTAAGTGGGAGATCAAGTACCTGTAACAACTAAGGTTGGTTCATCTAATGATAGGTGGGGGATGAAGGAAAACCCCCACCTATCAAAGATTCACTTTATAGGTCATTTATATATTTATTTTTTATTAGGTTACCGACTAAGCACTTTCCGCCTTTGTTCATAAAATAATACAAATCGATAGAAAGAAGGGATAAAATGCCTAAACATAAAGGACATAAGTCATCCAGATCCGAATCATCCCATTCATCCAGATCCGAGTCATCCAGCTCATCGAGATGTGAATCATCCAGCTCATCTAGTTCATCCAGAAGATGCCGTAGAAGACGTCGCAGAAATAGACGATGCTGTTAAAATCGCTAAAATGTTATAAATTAAGAACACTTTTTCATTAAACCAGTATTTCCTCCTATACTGGTTTTTTATATTTAATGAATGCAAACGTAGTTATAGGAAGGCTTGCTGCTTGTCATCTCTAAACTCTCCTATTATAATAGCTTGGCCATTCTTTACCTTCCATTCAAAAAACAAACGATAAGATAACTTGCAAACGACAAATAGACCTAAAGATGCCACAAAATGAAAACCAATTGACCAAAATAAGAAAAAATCCTTGATGCCAGTGGCATCAAGGATTATAAGAATTAATACATCGTCATATATTGATCGCGTTCCCAAGGGTGGACTTGTGTGCGGAACATATCCCATTCGATCTCTTTTGCTTCGATGAAATGTTCCAATAAGTGTTCGCCTAGAGCCGCTTTGATTACTTCGTCTTTCTTCAACTCTTCTAGTGCAGCGAATAGAGTTGGAGGTAAGTCATCGATTCCCGCTTCTACGCGTTCCTCTTTAGACATTACATAAATATTGCGGTCGATTGCTTCCGGCGGCGTTAATTTGTTCTTGATTCCATCAAGGCCGGCTTGCAATAGAACCGCTACCGCTAAGTATGGGTTGGCAGCAGGGTCAACACTGCGCACTTCAACACGGGTGCTTACTCCGCGGGATGCCGGGATACGTACAAGCGGACTGCGGTTACGAGCAGACCAAGCAACATAACAAGGCGCTTCATAGCCAGGAACTAGACGCTTGTATGAGTTAACTGTAGGGTTTGTGACAGCTGTAAAGCTTGGAGCATGTTTAATGATGCCGGCGATGAATTGTTCAGCTGTTTCACTTAATTCCAAGTTTCCTTTAGTATCATAGAATGCATTTTCTTTTCCTTTGAAAAGAGAAACATTGCAGTGCATGCCGGAGCCGTTTACACCGAATAATGGTTTCGGCATGAATGTTGCGTGCAGGCCGTGTTTGCGCGCAATTGTTTTCACTACTAGTTTAAATGTTTGAATATGGTCACATGCAGTTACTGCATCAGCGTATTTAAAATCAATTTCGTGTTGTCCAGGAGCTACTTCGTGGTGAGAAGCTTCGATTTCAAAGCCCATTTCCTCAAGTTCCAAAACGATATCACGGCGACAGTTTTCCCCTAAATCTGTAGGAGCTAAGTCAAAGTACCCGCCTTTATCATTCAATTCTAAAGTCGGCTCTCCTCTCTCATCCAGCTTGAACAAGAAGAATTCCGGTTCAGGTCCAAGATTGAAATCAGTGAAGCCCATTTCTTTCATTTCCGCAAGAACTCGTTTCAAGTTCGCACGAGGATCCCCTTGGAAAGGATTCCCTTCTGTATCATAAATATCACAGATTAGACGTGCTACTTTACCTTTTTCAGCCGTCCAAGGGAATACAACCCACGTATCTAAATCAGGATATAAATACATGTCTGATTCTTCAATTCGTACAAATCCTTCGATTGAAGAACCATCGAACATCATTTTATTATCCAATGCTTTTTCTAATTGGCTTACAGGGATTTCCACATTCTTGATTGTTCCCAGGATATCGGTGAACTGCAAACGGATATACTTTACATTTTGTTCTTTCGCTAAACGAGTAATGTCTTCACGAGTGTACTTTGCCATACTATATTCCTCCATTTTAACTGTTTCTCTCTATTTTTTTATTAATGAAAAAAGCGTGACATGTCTCCTTGGCGAAGAGTCGAACGATTGCGACTATTGTGCATAAGTTCCGCCCTTAAAAGCTTGCGCAACTCTTCGTCTGAAAGATCACGTTTAGCTTTTTCTTGACGATTAATCGGAGCTGCTTGATTGCGCGCTTCTTCTTTAACTGAGAAAACCTTCTTGATGCCCGCAAGATTGACCCCTTGCTCTAACATTTCTTTAATTTCCAATAAAGTATCGATATCATTTAAAGAAAACATTCTTCTATTGCCTTCCGTTCTTGCTGGAGCTACTAATTGATGTTCTTCATAGTACCGAATCTGACGTGCTGACAATTCTGTGAGCTGCATGACAATACTAATAGGAAATAGAGGCATGGATCTTCGAATGTTTTTATTATCCAACTTCTTTCCTCCCCACTTAATTGTTATTTCCATTTTATTAAGTGTGAGGTTCTTTGTCAACACAATGTAAGAAATTCTTACATTAAATTACCGGAAAATTTTCAATGAATTATTTTTTCACTAAACGATAGCTTACTATATAAAGTAAATCTTTGATAGGCGGGGAGGTCCTTCATCCCCCGCCTATCATTAGATGAATCCACCTTAATTGTTACAGGCAATTGATCTCCCGCTTATATATCTGCGCTTTCACTGCTACGCTAAGTGGAAGTCTTAGTACCTGTTAAACGGAATAAATATGCTTGTTAACCATACAAAAAAAGATAGCCGAAATGGCTATCTTGATTAAGCTAACGCTATATGCTTTTGTTCCAATAATGAGTTAAGAGCAGTTAATACAGCCACTTTAACATGTGAATATGTCAGTCCGCCTTGCACATAGGCAATGTATGGCGGTCTCAGTGGGCCATCTGCAGTTAATTCAATACTCGCACCTTGGATGAAAGTGCCGGCAGCCATGATGACGTCATCTTCATACCCCGGCATGTAGTTCGGATAAGGCGTAACATGTGAATTAATCGGAGAAGCATATTGAATCGCTTGACAGAATGTAACCATTAAGTCCGGATTATCAAATTGAACAGCTTGAATCAAGTCTGTACGCTTCTCATTCCACTTAGGAAAAGTATTTAAACCTATTTCTTCAAGAATAGCACTTGTGAACTGCGCTCCTTTGATTGCTTGTCCTACAATATGAGGAGCCATAAAAAATCCTTGGTACATTTCTTGAAGTGAATAAAGCGATGCTCCTGCTTCCGCTCCGATGCCTGGGGATGTCAGCCGATAAGATACAGCCTCTACATATTCTTGCTTCCCTACGATATAACCGCCTGTTTTCGCCAAGCCTCCTCCCGGGTTCTTGATCAGTGAACCCGCCATTAAATCAGCGCCGACATGGCATGGCTCTTGCAATTCCACGAATTCGCCATAGCAATTATCCACAAATACAACAACATCTGGTTTAATTTGTTTCACAAACGCAATCATTTCCCGAATATCTTCGATTGTGAATGATGGTCTAGCCGCATACCCTTTCGAACGTTGTATGCCGATCATTTTTGTTTTCGATGAAATAGCTTGCTTCACTGCTTCGAAATCCACTCTGCCTTCGCCGGTTAAGTCGATTGTCCGATAACCGATATTGTATTCCTTCAGTGAACCGTTGCCGCTGCCTCTAATGCCGACAATCTCTTCAAGAGTATCGTATGGCTTGCCTGTAATGTATAGCAGCTCATCACCAGGACGCAATATGCCGAACAGCGAAAGAGCAATCGCATGCGTTCCTGAAATGATTTGCGGGCGAACGAGCCCCGCTTCTCCTCCGAACACTTCCGCATAGACTTTCTCAAGTGTATCCCGCCCCATATCGTCATATCCATAACCTGTTGTCGGATTGAAATGCGAATCGCTCACACGATTGTTCTGAAAGCTTTTCAGCACTCTATATTGATTCTGGTCAATATGATCGTCCGCCAGCTTGTGCATTTCCGCGATTTTCTTTTCCGCCCGATCGCTTAGGGCCTTCAATTGTTGTCCATATGTTAACTGTTGATACATGATGCTTCTCCTCTATATTTGATATTTCTCGATTTTCCCGGTTACATTCGAATGAACCGGTACATAACCTCTGCATTCATAGCATTCTTGCTCTTCTAGGAACACGCGTTGTTCTAAGATCGTTTCACTATTCAAAGATGCCAGCAGCTTGCCTTCCTCTGCAGGAACGCGAATATAATACGGCTTCATCTGCCCTGCCACAGCATCTTGAATAGCTGTTGTCAATGCCCGCAAGTCGTCTTGGCTAAACGCGCTGATTGCCATCGAATCCTTAGCTTGGGGCACAAAGTCAGCGTGCACGCAATCCTTCTTGTTATAAACCGTAATAATAGGCATGTCCTCCACTTTCAGAGTCGACAGCACTTCCTTTACGGTCTTCTCATGATGATAATAATCAGGATGGGATGAATCAACCACATGAAGAAGCAAATCAGCTTCTTTCACTTCTTCAAGCGTCGAACGGAACGCGGCGACAAGCGAAGTGGGCAAATCCTGAATGAAACCCACCGTATCAGTGAGCAAAACAGGAAAACCGTTGGGCAAGGTTAGTTTCCTGGTCATTGGATCGAGCGTGGCGAACAATAAATTCTCTTCGAAAGAGTCCGCAGTTGTTAACTTATTGAATAACGTGGACTTGCCGGCATTCGTGTAGCCGACAAGCGCCACTTGGAAGGCTTGATTACGCTTCCTGCGCCCGCGGTAACGTTCCCTATGCTCCACCACATGCGCCAATGCCCGTTTAATATCATCGATTTTACCGCGAATGTGACGGCGATCGCTTTCAAGCTTCGTCTCACCGGGCCCTCTTGTCCCAATCCCGCCGCCAAGACGGGACAAAGAAACCCCTTTCCCCATCAAACGCGGCAATAAATATTGCAATTGCGCCAACTCCACCTGCAGCTTACCTTCTTTAGAGCGTGCGCGTTGAGCGAATATATCCAAGATAAGTTGCGTGCGGTCAATTACCCTGGCTGATAATTGATTGGAAAGATTCCGGGTTTGGCTGGGTGACAGCTCATCATTAAAAATGATTAAATCCGGCTCTAATTCCTCTTCTAACGCGACTAACTCTTCCAACTTCCCTTTACCGATATATGTAGATGCATGAATGCGCTGCCGTTTCTGGCTCACGCTCAGAATCACTTCTCCATGCGCCGTATGTGTCAATGATGCCAATTCTTCCATGGATGACCGGAAGCGGACCTCGTCTTCATCATTTAGCTGACAACCAACTAATATCGCTTTTTCCTTTTGCAGCAAAAGCAGCACTTCCTTTCAACATATTATATAAGAAACATAATGCAGCGTATACAAGCCGCTGGAAAAATAAATAAAAAAAGATACTGCCCTTATTGAAAGGTATATGAATAAGAGAGAAAATGCAATGCATTTCCTCTCTTATTCGCCAATTTGCAGATCTTGGCTGCGAATGGTCACTAATTCCTTGCGGTCATAGATATCATTCATAAGCAGCCTCATTGCCTGCGCCCGAATCGATTTCTCTATCGTATTTCGTATATATCGGCCATTGGAAAAGCCGATCGGGCTCCAGGCTGATTTAATATAAGCCAAATGCTCCTCCAGCTTATTCTCCGCATCTTGACTGAGAATATATTCTTTTTCCCTCAACATGATATTCGTGATTTCCATCAGCTGCGAAACATTATAGTCAGGGAAATCTATTACAATCGGAAAGCGTGAATGAAGACCAGGATTCAAGGATAGGAATTGATTCATTTCCTTTGAATACCCGGCAAGAATCAGGATAAATTCATGCTGTTTATCTTCCATATGTTTAACAAGCGTATCAATAGCTTCCTTGCCGAAGTCCTTCTCCCCGCCCCGCCCCAATGAATAAGCTTCATCGACAAACAGAATGCCGCCTAACGCTTTCTTCACTAAATCCCTTGTCTTTTGGGCGGTATGGCCGATATATTCACCGACCAAATCTGCTCTTTCCGCTTCGATCAGATGTCCTTTAGACAACACATTCATCTTTAAGAACAGCTTGCCGATCAAGCGCGCCACGGTCGTTTTCCCCGTGCCTGGATTCCCTTTGAACATCATATGCAGCACTTGCCTGCCCGCTTTCAAGCCTTGCTCTTCCCGCTTTTTATTTACATATATCCACGCATAGATCTGTTTGATCGTTTTCTTCATTTCCTCCATGCCGACAAGTGCCGCAAGCTCTTCTTCTATTTTCCTTAACGCTTCATGATGCTGCGGTATTTCTTTATCGTATTTTTCTTTAACAGGTAATTCCTTTGTCTTCATTTTTCTTTTTTGATTACTGATGACCACATTAATCTGACCATTGTTTCTTTTTCTGGAAGACTCATCCAAAAACACTCACCTCGCCATACGAAATGCCAAAGCACGTATCCCCATATCAAATGTCAACACTGAAACCACGCCGATATACAGCCGTTTTTTCAGCACTGCTTATTGTCGAATTTTGCGCTTTCCCGAGAAATACTTCTTCTCTTCATATATATTCATCGAGGCATTAAACATGATTGTTTTTGGATACTGCGTCCAAGCACGTAAAAAACAGACACCAAGGGCGGCGTCTGTTTTATTTGTTTATTTCATCATTACTCTTTTCCTTCAAAATTGATCTGTACATTTCTCTGAGGTGAAAACGTTGAAATTGCATGTTTGAATACCAACTGCTGTTTCCCTTCGCTTTCGAATAGGACAGTAAAGTTATCGAAGCCTTTCACTTGCCCTCTTATTTGGAAACCATTCAATAGAAATACCGTAACGTAAGTGCCTTCTTTTCTCAATTGATTTAA
The DNA here is from genome assembly GCA_051874035.1 of Bacillus sp. (in: firmicutes). Taxonomy (GTDB): domain Bacteria; phylum Bacillota; class Bacilli; order Bacillales; family DSM-1321; genus Bacillus_AD. The sequence continues at coordinate 16,715 of JBJEFM010000108.1, read as the reverse complement.
AAATTGGTCTTGAATATTAACGGATGTTTTCATTACAACTGATCCTCCTCATTTAACTCTATTTTTAACTATTCGCTTTCCATCGCTGCTTTCCTTCTATAAAAGTGGAGATTTCCTCAAACTTTTTTACATAATTGTGAAGATCCATCTCAAACCAAGCTATATCCATTTTGTTCTTAAACCATGTCAGCTGCCTTTTGGCATACCGGCGCGAGTTCTGTTTCAAGTTATCGACCGCATCTTCCAAAGCAACCTTCCCATCAAAATAATCATATAGCTCTTTATAGCCGATCGCCTGAATCGATTGGCAATCTCGCAAGCCTTGATCATAGAAGGACTTTACTTCTTCAAGCAGCCCCTCTTCCATCATGATATCCACCCTTTGATTGATACGCTTATATAATAGCTCCCGATCCATCGTCAGGCCGATCAGCGCCGCATCGTAGATATATTCTTTGTTCTGCTTTTCCAATTGTTCGCTCATCGTCCGGCCTGTGCAATGAAAGATTTCCAAGGCGCGGATCACACGGCGCACATTGTTCGGATGAATGGCTTCCGCACTCTTCCTATCAACTTCCGCCAATTGTCGATGGACAGCCTCCACACCTTGTTCTTCCGCCAATTTTTCCAAACCGGAACGATAGTCCGTATCACTGACCGCTTCTGAAAACGTATAATTACGCAATACAGCTTCTATGTATAAACCTGTGCCGCCCACGATGATCGGCAATTTCCCTCGGGAAGCAATCTCCTCTATGCAGCTTGTGGCAATTTCCTGGAACTGGGCGACATTAAAGGGCTCGTCCGGCTCCTTGATATCTATCAAATGATGAGGAATCCCTTCCATCTCATCTTGTTTAATCTTCGCTGTGCCGATATCCATGCCCCGGTATACTTGCATGGAGTCACCGCTGATGATTTCACCATTATAGCGCTTCGCCAAATCGATGCTCAGCTTCGTTTTTCCTACTGCTGTCGGCCCCATGATGCAGACTACTTTTTGTTTACTCACTTTTTTCAACTACCTTATCTCTATTTGCTTATATAGTACCATAAGTTCCTGCCGGAGAAGGTAAACATTTAAAGCACCGCCTAAAAAAGAATGGTGTTATTGTGAAAAAACATCATAATTACCAATTAAGTTATTCCCATATCCCTTTTATTTAAAACACAAAAAACTTTAATATTTTTCAACTAAAACCACATACTAACAAACAGAAATATAAAACAAAGCAGGTGAAATGAAGATGCCGTTCTCTTTTTTTAAAAAAAAGAAAAAGAAAAAACCGACTAAACCCGACCAGAAAACAACACCGGAAATAGATAAAGTGGAACTGAAAATCACAAAAAGCCTTAAGGAGAATGAAGAAGAAATCAAACAAGCCATCGGGAACAGCGACGATATTCTTGTAAGAGATCTTACGATTTCCAATACAAAAGCCAAGATGATTTATTTATATAGTTTAGCGGATAATGTGCTCATTCAGACTGTGTTGGATGATTTATTAACTAGCCAATACCCCCTTGAAGAGTCACCCAACTTTTCGCTTGAGAAAATTGAAGGCGAAAATGCCCAAAGCGAAATTATTAATCATTTATTGACAGGCTATGTATTGTTATTTTTTGAAGGCAATAAAACACCCTACACGTTCATGGCTCTAAGGCAGGACGGGCGGCAAGTCGAGACGCCCCAGAACGAAAACGTCGTCCGGGGATCGCATGAGAGTTATGTAGAATCATTGCAGACAAATATGTTTCTCATACGAAGAGGCGTCGTCTCCCCGAACTTAACAATCAAACAAATTCCGGTAGGCAAAGAAGGGCAAAAAAACGCTGCAATCGTCTATTTGAATAATATAGCTGATTCGGATTTAGTCCAAGAAATCGAGAAGCGCATCAAAAGTATAGACGTGGATTCTGTTTTCAGTTTATCCGTACTGGAAGCTTATATAGAGGATTATACCATCACCCCGTTTTCCCAAACACTGACTACTGAACGGATTGACCGGACAGCAGGGAGTCTTATGGAAGGAAGGATTGTCTTATTGCTGGAAGGAAATCCTTGTGCTTGTATTCTTCCAGTTTCTTTTTTTTCTTTCTTCCACTCGCCGGATGATTATAATACAAGGTTCTTAATCGCTTCATTTTATCGATTTATACGTTTCGCGTCTTTCTATACAGCCATTCTGCTGCCCGCTTTCTATATAGCGATCATAGGCTTCCATTATGAAATTATACCGCAGAGCATGATTTTCTATGTCAAGAAATCAGTCGAGAATATTCCTTATCGGCCTTTGGTGGAAGCATTGATTGTTGAAATATTCATCGAATTGATCCGGGAAGCGACCCTTAGGCTACCTACCAAAATCGGTCCGACAATCGGCATCGTCGGAGGGCTAGTCATCGGGGACGCGATTGTAAGCGCAGGACTCGTATCGAATCTGATGGTTATTGTTGTTGCCATTACAGCGATTTCCTCCTTTGTGATACCAAGCGCAGAAATGAGTGCGACAGTCCGGTTGCTGCGCTTTCCACTTATGTTCACAGCATCCATCCTGGGTATTTACGGGATTATGTTAGGCATCGTAATACTTGTAGGACATTTATGCAAACTTCGCCCTTTCGGCGTCCCTTATCTTTCTCCGGTCGCCCCGTTACTGGTTAAAGATTTAAAAGATACCATCTGGCGTGCGCCTGTATTCACAATGAACACCCGGCCGCAGGATGCACTTGCAAGAAATCAAATCCGCGAGCGGTTCTCTAGGTGGTGGAAGAAAAAATGAAGTTCTTGCCTTCTAATCAAATTACGCAATCACAGTTTTTTTTCTTTCTGATCCATGCCCAAGTAGGTCTTACTATCCTGGGCCTGCCTAAGCTTGTAGGCGAATCAGCCGGGCATGACGGCTGGATTTCAATTCTCATAGCGGGCGTGTATGTTCAATTATTGGTATTTCTTTATTACTTTATCATCAAGCATTATCCAGGCAGGACTTTTTACGATATTACGGTAGAAGTATTCGGTACATTTATCGGAAGATGCCTGAATGTTGCTATGGTTGTTTATTATATTGTATATAGCATCCACTTCGCTTATCAATGTACGGCCATCTTAAAGTTATGGAATTATTACCAGACCCCCTTTTGGTTTATGATTATCCTATTAATATTTGTAGGCTACTTCATATTGCATGGCGACCTTTCCATGATCGGCCGATTTTTAACAATTTCCATCATCGTTATCTTCACGATGCTGTACTTTTTGTTTTGGGATTTGGAAGAATTGAATTACCATCATCTTCTGCCAATTAGTGAAGCAAGTATATGGGAGATCTTCAAGGCCACAAAAGATGGATTCACCGCTTTTGCGGGATTTGAAATTTTTTTATTCATCCATCCCTTTGTCCGGATTCCGGATAAGAAAAAAATGAAATTGGCCAGTATCAGCATTTGGAGTGTTTGTTCTTTATATGTGCTGACAACGCTTTTTACTTTTATGTATTTTCCGAATGCGGCAAAAAATGTAGTTGATGCTGTTATCTATTTTATCGTTCCTATGCATTTTACCGTAATAGAGCGGATTGAAGTATTTTTTATTGCGGCATGGACGCTTCTCATGATTACTTCCTATATTTGCTTCTTATATATGGGGATATTAGGAATGAGCAGGCTGAGGAATAAAGTGCATCACAATTATTATTTAAAGTATGTTTCCATTTTTATTTTCGTTTGTGCTGTTGCAATCCACAGATACGCAAACAAAGATTTTTTCGCTGTATTTAACCAATATAGAGAATACTACTCTTATTTTGTCATTGTTCTCCTTCCAGTTCTTGCCGCGTTTATCATCTGGTTCAAAAAAATGAAACGCAAAGGATTATCAGCCAATGAAACATAAAATCAGCCGTTTATTCATTATTATTTTGAGTGTTATGGTCCTGACAGGTTGTTGGGATGAAAAATTAATAAGAGATACAAGTTTCATACTGGGAACAGCTTTCGATAAAAAAGAGGACAAATTAATAGGGACATATGCGACACCCGCCGCTACTATCTATCCGCAAGGGGGCATCATCACAACAGTTGAAGGCCATACAGTACGCGAACTCACTTTCAGGGTGAATGATAAAGTCGCGGAAACGCTTGATACTTCAAAGATACAGACTCTCATATTCAGTGAAAAAATCGCTAAAGAAGATGGCCTTTATCCTTATTTGGACATTTATGTGCGGAGGCCGAACAACCCGATCAATCCTTTTATAATGATTGTCAAAGGAGACGCCGGTCAATATCTGAAGACTGCGATTCCAAATGAAAATATACCATCTAATTATTATAAAGAAATTATCAAGGCACATGTCGATAACGGACTCCTGACCCATATTAATGTCATGAAAGCATCAAGGATATTCAAAAATAAAAAATTCGATATACTACTTCCTCACTTCAAACGATCAGGAGACGGAACACCTCAGCTCGACGGTTTAGCCATTTTCAATGGAGATAAATACACAGGGAAGAATTTAAATCAGCGCCAAAGTATTATCTATAATTTACTGGATAATAAAAAAAGCAAATTCCTGGTCAATTTAATCGTTAAATTGGAAGATGAAGAAAATAAGCCAGCAATTGAAAATTATGTAACAATCAACATCTTAAAGCAGAAACGTAAAATGAATACTCATATCAAAAACGGGAAGGTTTCAGCGACTGTCGATTTACAATTAGATATCGAAGTTATAGAATCTCCTAAAATGAATGTAAAGAAACATTTACGTTATCTTACAAAAGAAATCGAAAAAGATTTAACTAAAGTTGCCAATCAAGTCGTTAAAAACTTGCAAAAAGCCAATAGCGATGGACTTGGCATCGAGCAGCAGCTGCATTCTTTTCATAATAAAGAGTTTAAAAAATTGGATTGGAAGGGTAGCGCCTATAAAAATGCCGATATCAAGGCAAATGTTACCGTGAAAATCAAAAAACATGGATTAATCGATTAAAAAAGAGTGTAAGGCCCTTTCATAAAAGGCTCTTACACTCTTTTTACATGATGCGCTTGAACATCTTCTCAATATCCCGGGTGGAATAGTGAATAATAATTGGCCTGCCATGTGGGCAGGTGAACGGATCACTCGCCCTTCTTAATTGCTCCAACAGCGACGCAATTTCATCATTGCGCAGATGATGATTCGCCTTGATCGACGCTTTGCAGCTCATCAGAATAGCCGCTTCTTCCCGAAGCTTCTTAATATCCACTTTTTTCATTTGAAGAAGCTGGTCCAAGATGCTTTCAATAAGTTCCTGTTCATCGCCCGTCGGGAACCACTGCGGGTGTGACCTCACAATAAATGCATTATGGCCGAAATCTTCCAGGAAAATGCCGACTTCCTTAAGCAGTTCAATATTCGCCGTGATTTTCAAACTTTCATCGTATGAATAGTTCAACGTGATCGGGACAAGCAAGTCCTGCAGGTCATTTCCGACCTCGCCTACTTTATCGCGGAAGTATTCATACTTGATCCGCTCCTGTGCCGCATGCTGGTCGATCATATAAAGGCCGTTTTCATTTTGCGCCAAAATATAAGTGCCATGCAGCTGTCCGATCGGATAGAGCGGCGGAATCCTGCTTGAAACTGTTTCCTCCTCTTCCCTATGCTCAGGCTCTGGTGCATATTCTTCATACACTTCTGCAAGATCCTCTTCAGCTACGCTTTCACTCTCATACGGTGCAGAAATAATAGCTGTTTCAGTCTCGGCCGGTGTAATAGGCGGCGGTTCAGGCTGTCGTTCACCGGCTTTTAAAGGAGGGACGATGGATGGGACCGGCGTTGCCGGTTGAACCGCCCCATCTTCCCGGATTGTCGCATTGAAAGCTGAAATAACCTGCCGCTCTTGCTTGCCCGGCGCTTCATAAGCGGATTCCAATTGGAACGACACTTGTTCCGAAGGCTGCTTTACCGGCTTTTGCTTTTCTTGGTTCGAAGGGATCAGTACTTCTTTCTTGAAAGCTTGTACAATCGTTCCGGTAATCAGCTCCATCAGCTCCTGCTCTTTGCTCAGACGAACTTCCAGCTTCGCAGGATGCACATTGACATCCACCAACAATGGGTCCATCTCGATATCCAGCAATACAATCGGGTATCTCCCTATCGGCAGTAGCGTATGATAGCCTTCAAGAATCGCTTTCGACAAGAGAAAGTTCTTGATATATCTTCCATTAATGATCAGCGACATATAATTCCTAGAAGCCCTGGTGCTTTCCGGATAGGAAATATACCCCTTTAAGCGGAAATCCAAAGAATCAGCGGAAATCGGAATCATCTTCTTCGCTAAATTGAACCCATAAATAGCTGCCAGAACGGCCCTCACATCGCCATTTCCATTCGTATGAAGGATATTCTTCCCGTTATGCGACAGTTTGAAGGAGATATCAGGATGGGATAATGCCAGCCGGTTCACGACATCTGTAATATTGCCGAGCTCTGTATGGATTGTCTTGACGTATTTCAAGCGCGCCGGTGTATTAAAGAACAAATCCGAAACGGTAATATCGGTTCCTTTTCTTGCTGAACAGCTTGTGCTGGACAGCAACTTGCCTCCTTCTAACACGACGTGCGTCCCTGCATCGTCTCCTGTGCTTGTCTTCAGATCAAACATCGAGACAGAAGCGATACTCGGCAAAGCTTCACCCCGAAAGCCAAGTGTGCGAATGCGGAATAGATCATTTTCATTTTTGATTTTACTTGTCGCGTGGCGGTCGAATGCCTTCACTACATCATCATGTTCAATGCCATCGCCGTTATCGATGATGCGGATGCTTTTAAGCCCCGCTTCTTCAATTTCAATCTCAATAATGGTGCTGTTGGCATCGATACAGTTCTCCACCAGCTCTTTGACGACAGAAGCCGGTCTTTCAACCACCTCGCCCGCTGCAATTTTATTGGATAGCTCATCGCTTAATTGAATGATTTTCCCCATGTTGCTCACCTCGTTCCGTTCTTAAGAAATATATTACGCCTTCGCTTTTTTCTGCAATTCGTATAAAGCATTCATCGCATCAAGCGGTGTCATTTCTAAAATGTTTAACGCTTTTAATTGCTGCAAGCATTTTTGCTCGGCAGACGAAAGCTTTTCTTTTTTCATGTTTTTTTCCGGTTCAAAGAATGATAGCTGCGCTTCTCCGTCTTCCTGCACTGCCGATTTCTCTTCTTTCTCAACAGGCATCGCTTCCATTTGTTGAATAGATTCTTTCACCATATTCGGCACTATGGTCGACTGTTCGGATTCAAATTGCTGCAATAGCTCGTTCGCACGGTCGATCAGTTCAGCCGGTAATTCCGCAAGCTGCGCTACGTGGATGCCATAACTCTTATCAGCCGCTCCCTCTTTGATTTTATGAAGGAAGACTACCGTCCCATTCTGCTCCACAGCACTAACGTGGACATTCTGCAAGGCATGCAAACTGCCATCCAATGAAGTCAGCTCATGGTAGTGGGTTGAAAACAATGTTTTCGCCCCGATTTTCTCATGGATATATTCGATGATGGCTTGTGCAAGCGCCATTCCATCATAAGTCGACGTACCCCGCCCGATTTCATCAAACAGAATCAAGCTGTTTTGCGTCGCATGGGCAATCGCATGCTTCGCTTCCAGCATTTCCACCATGAATGTACTTTGCCCGGAAATTAAATCATCCGCTGCGCCTATTCTCGTAAAGATTTGGTCGAAAATCGGCAGTTCGGCTTGCTCAGCCGGTACAAAACAGCCCATTTGCGCCAATACAGCTGTCAAAGCCACTTGACGCATATATGTGCTTTTACCGGACATATTCGGCCCTGTGATAAGCAGCATTTCCCGCTCAGGATTCAAATAGCAATCATTCGGCACATATTGCTGCTTCTGCATGACTTTCTCCACTACCGGGTGGCGGCCTTCCACAAGCTTAAGTTGCCTGTCATGGGAGAATACCGGTCTAGTATAATGGCGCTTCTCGCTCACTGTCGCGAAACATTGCAGCACATCCAGCTCACTGATGCATTTAGCGAGCGCCTGCAATCTAGGGATATATTCTTTCACATGCTCACGGATTGTCGTGAAAATGCTATATTCCAGGTCAACCATCTTCTCTTCCGCTTCCAGAATGAGCGCTTCCTTCTCTTTAAGCTCAGGTGTAATATAGCGTTCAGCGTTCGTCAACGTCTGTTTCCGCTCATATTGCCCTTCCCGCAACAGATGGATATTGGCCTTTGTGACTTCGATATAGTAGCCGAAGACACGGTTAAAACCGATTTTCAAAGATTTGATACCTGTTTTCTCCCGTTCCCGCTTCTCCAAAGCGGCAATCCATGTTTTTCCGTTGCGGCTTGCATCACGATATTGATCAAGCGACTCGTCATAACCATCTTTGATCATATTCCCTTCTTTAATAGAAAGCGGCGGATTCTCCACAAGCGAAGACTCAAGCAGATCAGCCACTTCTTCACATGGATCGAGGCGCGCAATCAAACCTTGCAATTGTTCATCTTGAATATCCCCGAAAATTGCTTTGATTCGCGGCACTTGCTGCAGCGATTTCTTCAGGGCGATTAGATCACGGGCATTCACATTCCCAAACGCCACTCTGCCCGATAACCGTTCTAAATCGTATACTTCTTTCAGGTTCTCCCTCAGCTCTTCACGTTGAAAGAAATTCGCCATCAACGCTTCTACTAAATCATGACGCTCGGAAATGGCCGACTCAGAAATAAGCGGCCGATCGACCCACTGCTTAAGCATACGCCCGCCCATCGCCGTCTTTGTTTCATCCAGAAGCCATAGTAATGAGCCATTCTTGCCTTTGCCCCGAATCGTTTCCGTCAGTTCAAGGTTTCGCTTAGAATGATGATCAATCTTCAAGAAATGCTTCGTCTCGTATGTTTCGGTCGGTTGAATATGATCCAAGCTTCTCTTTTGCGTCTTGAACAGATAATGCATTAATCGGCATGTCGCCACTACGAGTTTCTCTTGCGTCAAGTCGCATATGATTGCATCGAATTCCGCTTCCTTCGTGTCTTCGTTGCCGATTGAGAGAACAACCGAATAATGCTCTATCAATTGTTGTTTGAATTCTTCAGGGAAGCTCTCATGGATGACAACTTCCTTAGCTGCCAAAGCAGCCACTTCATTAAGTACATCTTGAAATGAATCAGATAGCAGCGTGACTTTATTCTCCCCTGTCGAAAGGTCGGCGCATGCAAATCCGAAGGTGCCATCTTCGAATAGAGTGATCGATGCCACATAATTATTCTCTTTCTCATCCATTCCCCGCCCTTGCATGATTGTACCGGGCGTAATCAATTGTACGACTTCCCGCTTCACCACGCCTTTCGCTTGGCGAGGGTCTTCCACCTGTTCACATATTGCGACTTTATATCCTCTTTCTATCAACGTATCAATATAATTAGCAGCAGAGTGGTAAGGGATTCCGCACATCGGTATGCGCTCTTTCGAACCACCGTCCCTGCTTGTCAGTGTTATTTCCAATTCCTGCGATGCTTTAATCGCATCGTCGAAGAACATCTCATAAAAATCCCCTAAACGGAAAAATAAAAAGGCATCCTGATAATCTGCCTTTACCTGTAAATATTGCATAATCATCGGCGTGTATGTAGCCATGTAATGTCAAAACCTTTCCCACAATAAATTAGATCAACACTCATTATAACATATACGCCGATACGGGAAATTCATAAAGGATGGGAATACAAAAAGAAAAACTAGGAAGTTTCCTCCCTAGTGTGCCGTCAATCGCTCTCACTATCGCTATCAATGATGAAATCCGGATTGATTTCCTCAAATTCATCTTCATCGACATTACAGAACCAATCATCGCTTTCACAATGATCATTCGGGGAAATAGCCACACAAACCTTTGTTTCGCCAATCACTTCGACAAAGAATTCTTTCTCGATTTCCACTTCCACATTTTTTCCGCAAGCTGTTATACAAGCCTCAATACAGTTTGGCTGCTGAATCACTTTCACCACTATTTCACGATCATCATGGCAATTCGGATCACGATACTTCAGCTTGACGATATCCGTGTACTCTACTGTAGAAGTGATAACTGCCGTTTTTGTATTTTTATGATATGAATACCACACACTCACATCAAAGCTGCCGCTGATGTGTACAGTCTTACCTACTTTTTTCGCTGTATATTGATGATTAATCAACCAACAACCAAGAATGCTGGAAGGACTATGATCAGGTTTAACGGTTTCACAGGACTTCGTGAATTTTCGTCCTTTTGCAACCACAGCCTTTGTTATAATCTCTCTATATTGTGACATGAAGCGAACCTCCTCCGTTCAGTTTCCATTCATCCTATGCGTTATAAAAGACTATTGTGATTATTAAATTGCCTGCCATAAACAGTAAGAATTTGCTATCTTCCATTGTATGCCGCACCGCTTGGGAAGTGTATTTGTCTTCCAAATAGGACAAAATGAAAATTTGAAGGAAAAGATTCTAAAGATATTTCCTGCCTTCTCCCACACGTAAAAAAGGCTCCGCATATGCGGAGCCTTGCCATTAAGAACAGCTATTCTTACTGCTATTGCGTACTTGCGATCCCGTTTCCCCCCGGAGAATGTCTCCGCCTGTCGCTTCAACAATGATGTCGCTCACTTTGTTAGAGACAGCCGAGGAAACCAATTGCAACAATTCATTCACTTCCACTTGCGTCTGTTTAAATTGTTGTACAACCGGAATTTCATCGATTTCACGTTCCACAGCATTTATTTTATCTTGCACTTGCTTATAGGCTTTTTCTTTTCCGTAATGTTCGAAGTTGATTGATTGTTTCTGCAAACTTTTCAAACTGGCAATCAATTCCCGAACACGTTTATTTTCGTGAATTTGGGCTTCTGCTTTCTTGAAGAATTCCACTTCTTCCGTTTCAGCGATCATCGTTGCCAGTTCTTCCGCCTTTGTAATAAGATCGTCTTTTGTATATTTCCCCATCCTATTTCACCTCGACTATTTCTTCCACCATTTCTCCGTTTAATGACCATGTTTTTGCATCTGTGATTTTCACCTTCACAATTGTGCCGATTGCCGATTTCGGACCAACAAAGTTGACCAACTTGTTCTTTGTTGTATATCCCGCTAAAACATCCGGATTCTTTTTGCTTTCCCCTTCTACAAGCACTTCTACTGTCCGGCCTACATAAGACTTCATTTTTTCAAGCGAAATTTCATTCACAAGCGCATTTAAACGCTGCAGGCGCTCTTTCTTCACTTCCATCGGTACATTATCCTGCATCTTGGCTGCCGGTGTTCCTTCCCGCGGTGAATAGATATACGTAAAGGCTGTGTCAAAACCGACTTCTCTATATAATGAAAGTGTTTCTTCAAACTGCTCATCCGTCTCATTCGGATAACCGACAATCAGATCAGTCGTCAATGAGAGATTCGGAATGGCTTTCTTTATTTTACCAACCAATTCCAAATATTGCTCGCGATTATACTTGCGCGCCATGATTTTCAATACAGAAGAACTTCCCGATTGAACAGGCAGGTGGATATGATCGACCAAATTGCCGCCTTTAGCTAATACTTCAATTAAATGATCGTCAAAATCGCGCGGATGGCTCGTTGTGAAGCGGATTCGCGGAATATCGATCTTGCGGATTTCATCCATCAAGTCTCCAAGACGGTACTCTATATCCTCGAAGTCCTTCCCATAAGCGTTCACATTCTGCCCAAGCAGTGTGATCTCTTGATAGCCTTGCGCAGCTAACTGGCGCACTTCCTGAATGATTTCTTCCGGCCTGCGGCTGCGCTCCTTGCCGCGCGTATAAGGCACAATGCAATATGTGCAGAACTTATCGCAGCCATACATGATGTTGACCCAAGCTTTAATATTGCCTTTACGGACTTTCGGAAGATTTTCGATGACATCGCCTTCTTTCGACCATACTTCGATTACCATCTCCTTCGAAAGATACGCATCTTGGAGAATATTAGGCAGGCGGTGAATATTGTGCGTTCCGAAAATCATGTCTACGAATTGATGTTTTTGAAGAATTCGATTGACGACAGATTCTTCTTGCGACATACATCCGCATACTCCGATCAGAAGATCCGGTTTTTGCAGCTTTAATGGCTTTAAATGGCCAAGCTCGCCGAACACTTTATTCTCGGCGTTTTCACGGATAGCGCATGTGTTCAATAAAATGACATTCGCATCATTCACATCGTTTGTCGGCTCATACCCTAAAGCCATAAAGATACCTGCCATCACTTCCGTATCATGTTCATTCATTTGGCAGCCGTATGTGCGAATCAAGAATTTACGGCCGTTCCCCATCCCTTTGAATTGTTCGGAGATCTTGAAATCATGATGATATTGGACAACTTCCTTGCCGCGCTTCTTCGCATCCTTTAGAGATGGCGCTTCATATGTTTTTTCAAAATATTTACTATAATCCTTTTCAGCTTTTTTGCCCACCGGGTTCGTTTGTTTGACTTGTTGAGATTCTACACGTTGTTGTTCATTCATGCTAAATCTCCTTTCTTCATGAAATTTTTTAAAGAAAACCTGATTGGTCTATTTTTTAACGTAATACGTCATTTTCGTTTATACACTTACAATAGTATAAAGGTTTTAAATATAATTCTCAATATTTGTTATCACCGCTATTTTAAAGATTACAGACAATATAACAAATACCGGAAAATTTTATTTTACAGCAGGAATTACAAGGCTTCTGCCCATATAACATCTAGTATTATTGCACATTTATTCCTCTTATAGGTACATGCCTTCTCATCTTGTCCGCCCGATTCATACATTACAGAGAACTTACAAATAAAGGAGTGTTAAAGTATGGGTTATTCATACAACAGAGGCTCAGGCAGAGGAAATGATTTCGATAATGACTTTGTAGGCGGCGCTGGAGGCTGCGGCAACGAGCGTCATAATGAAGAAAGCCGTAACAATCGTCGACGTAATGATGTAGAAATTCGCACTACATTCAACCGTAATGATTTCTGTAACGCCGTAAGAAGCTGCCGCAGCAACAACAATAATGAATCAAGTTCTAGCAGTTCTAGCTCCAGCTCCAGTTCTAGCTCCAGCTCCAGCAGCTGTTCTCGACGTCACCGCCGTCACCACAGACGCTGCTGCTGCCGCAGAAGAAATTGCTGTGGCTGTGGCTTCGGATGGGGCTTCGGATGGGGTTGCGGATGGGGCTGGTAATTAAACCTAAGTGAGTATTCCGCCGAATGAAGAAGAGAGAGCCGGTCGAAACAATGTTTCAATCGGCTCTCTCTTTATTTACTACGCTAGTATTCTTACATAAAATCCGCTAATAACTGATCGAAGCGTTCTTGTGTCATCTCCAAATCCGCATTAGCAAGCGGCTCTTGCGAGTAACCCGGTACCAACTCTTGATATGATTTTCTCTCTTTATCTTGATAAATGATACCTGTTACTAAACTATCACGTTCCATCAAGGTCTGCATAGCTTTCTCACGGCTGGAGGAATCATAATCCGGAATATCCGATAATTTCGTAAGGTTTTGTTTAAACCAGTCATAGGTATTAATTTTATTATACGTCACACAAGGACTGAACACATTAATGAACGAGAATCCTTTATGCTGAATACCCGCTTCAATGATGCTTGTTAAATCTTTCAAATCTGTCGAAAAGCTTTGCGCTACAAACGTCGCCCCGGAAGAAATCGCCAATTCCATCGGTGAAACAGCACGCTCGATTGAGCCATCTGGAGTCGACTTTGTTTTGAATCCTGTTCCTGAACGCGGTGATGTTTGCCCTTTTGTCAACCCATAAATTTGATTATCCATTACAATATATGTAATGTCGATATTTCTTCGTATTGCATGGACAGTATGTCCCATGCCAATCGCGAAACCATCGCCATCTCCACCGGATGCTATGACTGTCAGATCGCGGTTTGCCATCTTCACGCCTTGTGCAATCGGCAATGATCTACCGTGGATGCCATGGAAACCATACGATTTAATATAACCTGAAATACGCCCGGAACAGCCGATTCCGGAGATAACCGCCAACTGTTCAGGCTCAAGTCCCACTCCAGCCGCCGCACGCTGAATAGCCGCTTGCACAGAGAAGTCCCCGCAGCCCGGACACCAGTTCGGCTTTACATTGTTGCGAAAATCTTTAAACGTAGCCATATTAGAACAACTCCTTGCATTTTGAATGAATTTCATGCGGCAGGAACGGATTGCCGTCATACTTTAGTATGCTTTTGATTTTGTCAACATGGCCTAAATTCATCTTCATGATATTAGCTAGCTGCCCAGTAGCATTATTCTCTACTACTACAACTTTTTTCGCTTTCGATACCAGCTCTTGCATTTCTTCACGCGGGAATGGATGGATTAGGCGCATTTGTGCATGATTCACTTTCAAACCATCTTGCTTCAAGCGTTCCATACCTTCTTCAATTACTCCGCGTGTTGAGTTGAAGCCTACAATCAGCAAGTCCGCTTCCTCATCCTGCACATTTGTATGGACAGGCGTCGGGAACTTCAATCCTTTGACCTTTCTCATACGTTTATCCATTTGCGCTACACGATTTGCCGCTGCTTCAGAGGGCTTTCCTGTTTCGTCGTGTTCTACTCCCGTAACATGATGGATGCCATGCTTCATGCCTGGGATAACACGAGGAGAAACACCGTCTTCCGTCACTTCATAACGTTTGAAATAGCCATCTGTTTCGGGAAGTTCCCCCTGGACTAATTTCCCTCTGCGGATCTCTACTTTATTTAAATCCAATGGTTGGGCTGTCTGCTTGCCTAGCGATAATTGTAGATCTGATAGAATAATAACCGGCACTTGATATTCTTCGGCTATGTTGAAAGCTTCCACAGTATCATAGAATGCTTCTTCCACTGTGCTTGGGGCAATCACAACTTTTGGAATCTCTCCATGAGTGCCATAGATCATTGCCATAAGGTCGGATTGTTCTTGTTTGGTAGGTAAGCCTGTGGAAGGACCGCCCCTTTGTGTATCAACCACAACAAGCGGTGTTTCGGTAATCCCTGCAAGCCCTAACGCTTCCATCTTCAAGGACAGACCAGGACCGGCAGATGCCGTAATTGTTCTTACACCCGCATAGTTGGCGCCAATTGCCATTGTAACGGCCGCGATTTCATCTTCCGTTTGAATGACTGTACCACCCACTGCAGGCAATTTCTTGATTAAGTATTCCATAATTTCGGAAGCCGGTGTAATCGGGTATGCAGCCATAAAGCGGCATCCGGCTGTAATAGCTCCTAGAGCGATTGCATCATTGCCGATCATGAATAGACGCTTCTGTCCATCGCCTGGCGCTAATTGCAAGGCGCCGACCTCGTTTCCTAACTTCTCAATCATATAATCATAGCCGGCTTTAATGGCGTTCAGATTCTTCTGAACAACTTGTTCGCCTTTGCGGCCGAATATTTCTTCGACAACTTCCTTGAATACGGAAATGTCAGTGCCGATGATAGCGCAAGATGCACCGACAGCGACCATATTCTTCATTAATGACGTACCTAATTCGGTTGCAATCTCCGTAAACGGGACGCTGTATAACACAGCTTTATTATCTGCCGGGTTTTGCGGCTTGCATTTCGTATCTGCAATAACAATCCCTTTATCATGTAATTCTTTGTAATTCACATCAATTGTTTCTTGGTCAAACGCAACAAGGATATCAAGATCGTCCGAAACGGAGCGTGTCTGAGTCGTGCTTACCCGAATCTTGTTATTCGTATGTCCGCCCTTGATACGGGACGAAAAATGTCGATACCCGTATAAGTAGTAACCTAATCGATTGAGAGCAGTCGAGAATATTTCCCCTGTACTTTCAATACCTTCACCTTGTTGTCCTCCAACTTTCCATGAAAGTTGATCGATCATTTGCCTACACCCCTTTAGAGCCTTATAAATGAAATTCTTTCACAATTGATAGTTAGTACATTTCCCCCTAAACAAATTAATATCAAGTATGAATTATTTAAATATTGTGAAAAATAAAAGGCTTTCTATTTCTTTCCACGAAAACGTACTAAACGCTTTCAATTCTAGCTCTATACTAGCAAAAAATCAAGCCTTTCCGCTTATTTATTGACAAAAAGCAGTATGTATTTACTATGTATCCGCTTACTTTAAAACAAGTGAAACAAAAGAAGATCTGTGCGCTCTATTGCATACAGATCTTCTATTTTTTACCTACAATAATGATGGACTATTGGGCGCCACCCATGCAAAACCCTGCTCAGCGCGGCTCCACAATGAGCTTGATGGCGGTTCTTTCTTCGCCATCAATCAATATATCTGTAAAAGCAGGAATACATATTAAATCCACTCCACTAGGTGCCACAAATCCTCTTGCAATTGCTACTGCCTTGACGGCTTGGTTTAACGCTCCTGCGCCGATTGCTTGGATTTCGGCTGCTCCTCTTTCACGTAGAACACCCGCAAGCGCGCCTGCTACAGAATTGGGATTAGATTTTGCTGAAACTTTTAATATTTCCATTCCTAGCTCCTCCTTGTACCATTCCTTCTTCATCGTTACTTTGGACGATGCGACAGGTAAATCATTTCCATTGCTACTATATTCATGATTTGTCCTTGTTATTACAGAAAATAAAGTGAATCTTTGATAGGTGGGGGTTTTCCTTCATCCCCCACCTATCAT
>JBJEFM010000107.1:0-12148 GCA_051874035.1 Bacillus sp. (in: firmicutes) | reverse complement strand
CCTGTGCGGTGAAAGCGGGTTGTTACAGGTACTTGATCTCCCACTTACACATCTGTGCTTTCACTGCTGTGTTGAAGTGGGAGTCTTAGTACCTGTTAAACGGGATAAATTGAAGCAAAAAACGGCGAAGGTGAATCTTTTGCCGTTTTTCTAATGGAATAGATTTTTCTTCTCTTCATTTTTGAAAAAAGAAGATTGGATACAATTCATATTTCTCTATAAGTAAAAAATATAGGTATTTTGTGATCAGTAATTGCGAGAAACTCAACAACGAAAGGAATCAGATAAATTTTTTAAAAATTCAATTATTTATTTGAAATTGTTTTTTGGTTATGATACACTTCGTTTTGTATCCAACCATATTTTACTATTTGAATTGCAGGTGTTTTTTTATGCAAGGGAAACAGCCTCATGACAAAGCTACAACACTTCATTACGTAACAAAAAGTTTAAGGAAAGCGATCCTTGATGGCACTTTAAAGAAGAATGAGCGGTTAATCCAGGAAGAGTGGGCGATGAAACTGGAGGTAAGCAGAATGCCTATCCGGGAAGCGTTACGGCAACTGCAAATGGAGGGGCTCGTGAAGATGGAACCGCATAAAGGAGCGATTGCAACACCGATTACTCCTGAGGATATTGAAGAAATCTATCATATCCGTTCCCTTTTAGAAGGATTGGCGGCCGAGAAATCGCTTCCTTATTTAACAAGTGACGACAAACATCAGCTTGAGAAGATTTTGGCGGAAATGGAAAGCTTGGATTTAACGGAAGAGACAAATGATTGGTATATCCATCTTAATGCCAGCTTTCATAGACAATTAAGCAAAGGGTGCCCATGGGAGAGAGTGCGCAATATGGCGGAAACGGTCGGCATCTCCCCGATTGCGCCCAGTCTTTTGGCGGATTACTATCAAGAAACGCAACGTGAACATCGGATGATTTATGAAGCGGTCATAAGAAATGAAGCGGAGGAATTACGCGCGGCAGTGGAATATCATGTCCTACGGACCAAAAATAAGTTGAATGCCTATATGGCACGATTGAAAAGCGGGAAAAATGAATAATCAAAAGAATCTTTGATAGATCAGGAGGAGTAGGGATGTATGATTTTGCGATAATTGGCGGAGGAATTGTGGGGCTTTCAACTGGAATGAATATATATGAACGTTATCCGGCTGCCAAAGTTGTAGTGATCGAGAAAGAAAAAGCGGTAGCCAGCCATCAAACCGGCCATAATAGCGGTGTCATTCATTCAGGCGTTTATTACCAGCCAGGCAGCTTCAAGGCGCGCTTTGCAAAAGCGGGCAGCAAATCCATGACAGAATTTTGCCAAAGGCATGACATAGAACACGATATTTGCGGCAAGGTAATCGTAGCCACGAAGCCAGAAGAAGTGCCATTACTTGATAACCTTTACAAGCGTGGTTTAGAGAACGAGCTTAAAATCGAGAAAATCGGCGTGGAAGAACTAAAAGAGATCGAACCGCATGTCAATGGTTTAGGGGCTATCCGTGTACCGATGGCAGGAATCGTGAACTATCGCCAAGTTAGTGAGAAATTCGCCGATATCATCCGCGGCAACGGGGGTGATATCAAATTGGGCACAAAAGTGGAAAAAATAAATGAGGAGCCGGACGAGGTAACAATCGAAACAGATAAAGGCACCATAAAGGCACGTATGGTCATCAATTGCGCCGGGCTGCACAGCGACCGTGTAGCGGAGGCTGCAGGATATAAAACAGATATGAAAATCGTCCCTTTCCGCGGTGAGTACTATAAGCTGAAGCCGGAGAAAAGACATCTTGTCAAACACCTTATCTATCCTGTGCCTAATCCCAAATTCCCTTTCTTGGGTGTTCACTTTACCAGAATGATCGGCGGAGAAGTGGATGCGGGGCCGAATGCTGTTCTTAGTTTCAAGCGCGAAGGATATAAGAAAACAGATTTTAATATAAAGGACTTTGCTGAAGTGATGGGATATGGAGGTTTCTGGAAGCTCGCCGGAGGCTTTATGAAAGAAGGCATCGAAGAGTACATCCGTTCATTCAGCAAGGCAAAATTTGTGGAAAGCCTGCAGCAGCTGATTCCTGAAATCCAGGCAGAGGATTTAATTGCGGCTCCGGCAGGCGTCCGTGCTCAAGCCTTGGCGGACGATGGAAGGATGGTTGACGATTTTCATATAATCGTCGGGAAAAACAGCATTCATGTATGCAATGCCCCGTCCCCGGCAGCGACAGCTTCTATTGAAATCGGAAAAGAAGTGGTAAGGAGAATTTCGGAACAACCGCATTTAAAATCCGTTGAAAGTGCTTTGTAGGAAAAACGGATTGTTGGTTAAAAATAAAGCACCTACTACTTGTAACTAGTCGAAGGAGTGTGTTTATATGATGTATCCCACTATTATATTTATCGCCGGCCACGCGCGACTGCCGCAAGGGATGGCGGCTAAAAGCGTGTTCGATACATTGACGATCACAGCTGAAGTTGATTTGAAGTATGGTGTGATTTTAGAAGCTTCCTGTACGCTTGCGACAGAGCATGGAAGAAATTTCATCGGCCGTCTGCTTAGGGGAATGAGCTTAAACGATGGCATTGAGAAACCTATTGAATATATACAGCACTATTATAGAGGGAAGGCGACAAATGCCCTGGTTGCGGCGTTGAAAGATTTGGACTTGCATTATCAGCAACATAAAAAAGAAATGGAATATAAAACGAAATAATTTAAATATTTACAATAATTAAAATTTATGTTAAAGTTACTAGTAAGAAAAATATATATCCGCCTTCTGGATAACAGCCATATTCAAAACCGCGGATAATATTTATAGAGCTGTTCAACATGTAAATAAAATTGTAACTGTACTATTTACTATGACTCTATTTGTCTAGGGCAAAACAGTAAATAATAGCCGGTTATACTGCAACTCTTTTTGGGGGCGGTATAGCTGGCTATTTTTGTTTTGAAGTATTAAACAGACCATACAATCCCATTATTCAGGAGGTTTTATCAATGACAGTAATCGAAAAAAGCGAAATGAAATTTGTTCAAAAAACAGAAGGATTCGAAATCCAGCCGCACCCGCAAAGTAAGCGTCTATATCATATTGAAATCAGCGCTGATATTGTAAAGAAATTCTTGGAGATGATGAAAGAAGATGGTGTATCAGCCCAACGTCTTGAATATACACCTTTCGTCCGCCATCTAGTGGCAGACCGTCTATTAACATTAACAGGCCACGAACTTGGAAATATCGTAAGGGATATTTTGAATGATCGCGAATCAGGCGGATTCACAGTCGGTGTGCAAGAAGTGACAGAAGACAAAGAGGAGTTCCTGTTCTTCTCGACGGCTTTCTCCCACATGGCGGGTATGCCGAACTTCGATTCGATGACAGGAAAGTATTATGCGAATTTCAGTGTGAAAGATACGGATGACAGTGATTCCTATCTACGCCAGGCTTACCGCCTATTCACGCTTCATACAGATGGCACGTTTGTCGATGAAGCGACAGATTGGCTGTTAATGATGAAATTAAAAGAACAAAACGCAGTAGGCGGGGAATCGCGCCTTTTGCATCTTGACGACTGGAAAGAGCTTGATAAATATGTGAACGATCCAATCGGCGCTTATAAATTCACTTACAAGGCACCAAGTTCAAAAAATGTAAGCCAAAAAGTAGAAAGAACCACTTTCTTTAAACAAAACAACAAACCATGCATTTGCTTTATCGACCAATTTGTTTATCCGGAAACAATTGAGCAGGCTAAATATTTAAGCAACCTTTCTGAATCCATGGAGAATGATGATTCAGTGATCGAATTAAAATTGCCGGTGGGCAATTTAGTTATGCTTAACAATCTATTCTGGTTGCATGGGCGCGCGGCATTTGAGAAGAATCCCGACCTTTATCGCGAGTTGCAACGCCAACGCGGGCGCTTTATTCAATAATGGATATAAAGGGATTATGAGGAAAGAGGTTGGTTCATTACCAGCCTCTTGTTTTATCCCGTTTAACAAGCACTAAGATTCCCTCTTCCGCACAGCAGTGGAAGCGCAGATGTATAAGTGGGAAATTAAATACCTGTAACAACTAAGGTTGGTTCATTTAATAATAGGTCCACACCTATCAAAGGTTCACTTTGTATGCTTAATGGCGTTGGTTGATTTGTCTCGCTTCTTCCGGAGTGTCCAGTCGCGTAGCGCCGTCATAATGAAGTGCTTGGTCACGGTCAGATTCAACTTTTCTGCTTTCTTTTAGTTTTTTCTCTTGACGATCTTTACCCATCGTTTACACCTCCTGCTATTACTGTTTCATAATAAGAGGAAATTATTCGTTTTAATCTCTGCATTCCTGTCCATACTGTTTAGCAGAAGGGGGAAGCGGAATGGACGGATTGTTTTTTCTTTGGAGCGGCTGGTTCTTGTTGATTGTATGTCTTTTTTTCCTTCCTCATAAAATAAAAACTTCATTTATATATCATCTATTGATCATCATGTTTCTTTCTCAATTTATGCTCCCTTTTCGTATGATCACTATGAATGCGGCGGCTGGATATATAATACTCATCGCTTGTTTCTTAATCGCCCGCCTGGCTCTCCAATCACAGTTCTATATTATCATTGCATCGGTTATCGTAGGTTTATGCCAGAGCTGCTTTATTATATTCATGAATTTAGAGCCGTTGTGGTTCCAGTACATTCCTGTATGGGGCAGCGGCATCTTGCTCTTATATGTCAGCATCTTGCTTCTTAAAGAGAGCGGGCGGCGTATGCTGTCTCTTATTATGGGAATGGTAATAAGTGATTTGCTTCTTTTCATTGTCCATATTCGAAATGGATTGCCTTATGAGGCTTTGTCCTTATCATGGCTGGATCAACTTGCGGTTGTAACACTACTGTTTTTTGTCTGGTATGTGTTTGAGGAAATCGGCCACTATTTATTCGCTCATCGTAAACATATGCATAAGAAAGAGGTTTGATAAAAATGGACAATCATTTCGTGCCGATTATGGTAGGGGTTATATCAGGAGTTGTGACAAGGATATTTATGTTGAAGAGTGATTATCGCCAATACCCTACGTACCTTCATGGGAAAATCATTCATTTAGCGCTGGGGGTCATTGCGGCGGGTCTGGGAAGTATCGTTGTGCCGGCACTTCTGCTTAAAGACTATACGGCAATCACTTTTTTGACAGTTGCCGCTTCACAATTCAGGGAAGTGCGGAATATGGAGCGCAATACGTTAACCGGGCTAGACGAGTATGAATTGGTTAAACGGGGCAATACATACATAGAAGGAATCGCGATTGCTTTTGAAGGCCGTAATTACCTGGTGATTTTCACATCTATGCTCACTACGGCGGTCTATTTACTTATGAATATATGGGGCGCGCTTATAACGGCGTTAGTGTGTTTCTTTTTAAGCCGTGTGCTTATGTCCGGTTCCACATTGAGGGACATATGCGATATTGAGTATTCGGAGCTCCGCTTTGATGGGGCGGGCTTATATATCGATAATATTTATATTATGAATATCGGTATTCCTGCCCGCCAAGAAGAGATTCTTCGCCATGGCATGGGCTTTATATTGAAACCTAAGAATTTTAATGTGAGGACGACCATTTCGAATCTGGGGCAGCGGCAAGCAATCCTGCATGATGTATCCGTCGCGATGGGCATATACCGGGATTCCGGTACGCCTGCTTTAGTTCCGCTTGCGAAACGCGATTTGGATGACGGCAGGGTAGGGGTATTCATTCTTCCTCAAGAAAAGAACATTGAGAAAGCGATTAAAGTGATCGGCAATGTGCCGACACTGGAGAATGCCATTCGTTTGCCGAGCAAAATCGATAAGGAGAAGGGGATTTTATAGATGGTCATTGAAAAATATATCTTGGCGGCGGTTACGACAAGCAAAGCGAAAGTGCTGATGGCGCCTGCTCTCTTTCATTGTGGTACAATAGAAGAAATGGACAGTTTCGCAGTCAATTTAGAGGCAATCTTAGATGGAATCGCCCACAAGCTGAGCGATGATGTATATATTATTGTAAAGCATTGATATGATGTTATTGTTGGATAGAAAAAAATTTGGTACTATAGGATAGTTGCACCCTTCTTAATTAGTAAGAAGGGTTGTTTTGCAGGGGTAGAAAATAATAAATCGAATATACCTAGAGTTTGAATTACACGTATTCTTTATTGGCAAAGTAAGTTTATATGTAAGGTAGAACTGTGAAACTTAAATGAATAAATAATTATTGAAAATGAATCAGTAATCATCAAGAAAGGATGATAGTAATGCCGAAACCAGTCGTTGCTATAGTAGGGAGACCGAATGTAGGTAAATCTACTATTTTTAATCGAATTGTAGGAGAACGCGTATCGATTGTTGAAGATGTAGCGGGAGTGACAAGAGACCGTATTTATAGCTCAGGAGAATGGTTGAATCATGATTTCAACATCATTGATACGGGTGGTATTGATTTAGGCGATGAACCGTTCTTAGAACAAATCCGTCAACAAGCGGAAATCGCGATCGATGAAGCAGATGTGATTATATTCATGACGAATGGTCGTGAAGGTGTAACCGCAGCGGATGAAGAAGTGGCCAAAATCCTTTATCGCTCCAAGAAGCCGGTTGTCTTAGCCGTAAACAAAGTGGACAATCCGGAAATGCGGGACCAAATTTATGACTTCTATGCGCTGGGATTTGGAGAGCCGTTTCCAATCTCAGGCACACATGGTTTGGGACTCGGGGATTTATTGGACGAGGCAGCTAAATATTTCCCGACATTTAATGGGGATGAGTACGATGAAGGAGTCATTAAGTTTTCATTAATCGGAAGACCGAACGTAGGGAAGTCTTCATTAGTTAATGCGTTACTTGGTAAAGACCGGGTTATTGTAAGTGATGTGGAAGGTACAACCCGTGATGCGATTGACTCTCCATATAAATATAACGGACAAGAGTATGTTATTATTGATACAGCGGGTATGAGAAAGAAAGGGAAAGTGTATGAAAGTACAGAGAAATACAGTGTGCTTCGTGCATTGCGCGCGATTGAACGCTCAGACGTTGTCTTGGTTGTTTTGAACGCGGAAGAAGGAATCAGGGAGCAGGATAAGAAAATCGCCGGCTATGCCCATGAAGCAGGCCGTGCTGTAATCATCGTCGTAAATAAATGGGATGCCATTGAAAAAGACGAGAAGACAATGAAAGAATTCGAAACGAATATTCGCGAACACTTCTTATTCTTGGACTATGCACCGATTGTTTTCTTATCGGCGCTGACAAAGAAACGAATCCATTCTGTAATGCCGATTATTGATAAAGTAAGTGAGAACCATGCACTTCGCGTCCAAACGAATATTTTGAACGAAGTCATTATGGATGCTGTTGCAATGAATCCGACACCTACCCATAAAGGACAGCGCCTGAAAATATTCTATACAACGCAAGTGGCTATTAAACCGCCGACTTTTGTTGTTTTTGTGAATGACCCTGAACTGCTACATTTCTCATATTCAAGATTTTTGGAGAATCGTATTCGCGAAGCTTTCGAATTCGAAGGTACGCCAATTAAGATATTTGCCCGTCAAAGAAAATAAGAAAGTAGTGATGAACATGGAAATGCAGAAAAAGGTAACAGTTGCTGGTGCTGGAAGCTGGGGAACTGCACTTGCAATGGTTCTTGCTGATAATGGTCATAACGTATATGTGTGGGGAAATAATACAAAGCAGATTGATGATATCAATCAAAATCATATGAACTCCACTTATTTGCCATCGGTGGTCCTTCCTGAAAATATTGTAGGGACTACGAATTTGGAAGAAGCTTTGAAAGGTGTGGAGGTTGTTATTCTGGCTGTTCCTACAAAAGCAATCCGGGAAGTTGTCAGAAAGATTTGCGGCGATGCAAAGCAGCCGGTTACAATTGTTCATGTCAGCAAGGGAATCGAGCCCGATTCACTTATGCGCATATCGGAAATGATTGAGCAAGAAAGCACAGAGATGATCAAAGACATCGTTGTGCTGTCGGGTCCTAGCCATGCGGAAGAAGTGAGCCTTAGACACCCGACAACCGTATCTGTTTCATCAAAGAATATGCAGGCGGCTGAGGAAATCCAAGATTTATTCATTAACCAGAACTTCCGTGTTTATACGAATCCTGATATTGTTGGCGTCGAAATTGGCGGTGCCTTGAAGAATATTATTGCACTGGCTGCCGGTATCACTGATGGCCTGGGCTATGGGGATAATGCGAAGGCGGCGCTTTTAACGCGCGGTTTAGCGGAGATTGCCCGATTAGGAACAGTAATGGGGGCAAACCCTTTAACATTTGCAGGGCTAACCGGCGTCGGAGATTTAATTGTCACATGCACAAGCGTCCATTCTCGTAACTGGAGAGCCGGGAACATGCTTGGCAAGGGACAGAAGCTGCAGGATGTCCTGGATAGCATGGGAATGGTAGTAGAGGGTGTCCGTACCACGAAGGCGGCTTACCAGCTGGCTGAAAAATATCAAGTGAAAATGCCGATTACAGCGGCTTTATATGAGGTGCTGTTCAAGGGCGGGGATGTCCGAAGCGCTGTTGACTCATTAATGTCGAGAGACCGGAAATCAGAGATGGATGATTTAGTAAATATTCTTGAAACCACTAAATAATCTATAAATATAGGCATATGAGGATGCGCCAACGAGGATGGATGCATAATATGCAGTAAAATAAATAGACCCATAAACCTGTGATGGTAATTTAGTCATGAGACAGAAGAAAGCAATTAATGCCTTCTTCTGTCTTTTTTTGTGTAAAAAATTATTTTATATAAATCTTTTTTGACAAAAATATAAAAAATTAGCATTTTTCATCGCGTTCGATTGGGAAATTGTACTATAATAGGAAAGTATATACGATAAGATTGCGTGAAAGATGCAAGGACCACATAAAAAGATAGGAGAGAAGGAAAAGGATGACACCAGCACTGCAAAAGATGTGGATTTCATTCGCGGCCATGATTTTCATGACTCTTTCAATAGTTTCGGTTTATTTCAGCCGCTATAAGCTTAAAGGCTTCTTCAGCAAGGCAGCGGCGACAATTGCATTTATCCTTATGGCTTTAGCGGGGATTATTGTTTTTCTTGTCGTGCTTAGCGGGCCGACAAATTCATAAAGTGGAGCAGCAATCATGATGAAAAAATGGAATATAATTGGTGTTTGTTTAATTGTATTGGCATTGTCAGGATGCATGTATCCTGCGAGTGAGAAGACAGAGAATCGCGTGCCTTATGAAGAGCAAGTCCAAAAGGTTCAACAAGCTGTAGATCAATATAGGAAAGACCAAAATGGTTTATTGCCTATCAAAACCAATGATGCGACTGTGCCAATCTATCAAAAATATCCGATTGATTTCTCGAAATTGACGGGCAAGTATATGGAGGAGCCGCCTGGAAATGCATTCGAAAGCGGTGGTGTATTCCAATATGTCCTTATTGATGTGGAGGCGCAACCGACCGTGAAAATCTTCGACCTGCGCATTGTGGATGTAGTCCAAGAATATGGATTGAGGATGCAAATGTATAAAGATAAGCATGAATATCCTCCGTATAAAGATCAGTTGGACACATACGTCTTCACCCTCGACCATAAAGAGCTCGATTATAAAGAATTGCCGGTTGTAAACAGCCCTTATTCTCAAGCTGAACTAGGGATTGTCATGGATTCGAAAAGTCAATTGTATGTCGATTACACACCTGATTTAATCAATGCTTTAAAAGAAACAAAGCGCGTATTTAAGCCAGGGGAAGATATCCGCGTTTTGTTGACTGAAGATTCTATATTCGTACCCGCGTTTTCTCTTCCTTATACAGTGAATGAAAACAATAAACCGGTTTTTATGGCAAATTAGGCATAACCTTTCTCTTACGTAATATATTGTAGGGGAAAGGTTATATTTTTTGTGATGGTAAACATGAGACTATTATCGGGAGGGAATCTCGTGGAAAAAGTAGATATTTTCAAAGATATTGCGGAAAGGACTGGCGGGGACATCTATTTAGGTGTGGTCGGAGCGGTCCGAACCGGCAAGTCTACATTTATAAAAAAGTTTATGGAATTAGTGGTGCTTCCGAATATGGACAACGAAGCGGATCGCGCAAGAGCACTTGACGAGCTTCCTCAAAGCGCCGCTGGAAAAACAATTATGACAACAGAGCCGAAATTCGTTCCGAATGCGGCTGCATCCATAAAGGTAGAAGATGGTTTAGAAGTGAATATTCGCCTTGTCGATTGTGTGGGATATACAGTGCCGGGGGCAAAGGGATATGAGGACGAGAATGGTCCTAGGATGATCAGTACGCCATGGTATGAAGAGCCTATACCTTTCCACGAAGCAGCTGAAATCGGCACGAGAAAGGTTATTCAAGATCATTCTACCATCGGCGTCGTCATCACGACGGACGGCACAATCGGCGAGATTCCGCGTCGCGATTATTTAGAGGCGGAGGAAAGAGTAATCGAGGAGTTGAAGGAAGTCGGCAAGCCTTTCATCATGATCGTCAACTCTGTTCAGCCGTATCATCCTGACACAGAAGCGCTAAGGGAACAATTGCAGGAGAAATATAATATTCCGGCGCTTACAATGAGTGTTGAAAGCATGCGTGAAGCGGATGTGATGAGCGTACTTAGGGAAGCGTTGTATGAGTTCCCGGTTCTTGAAGTGAATGTCAATTTGCCAAGCTGGGTCATGGTGCTGCGCGAGAATCATTGGTTAAGAGCAAGTTACCAGGAAGCGGTGAAGGACACGGTGAAGGATATTAAACGCCTTCGCGATGTGGACCGCGTGGTGCATCAATTCAAGGACTTTGAATTCATCGCGGACGCCAGTCTGGCAGGCATGGAAATGGGGCAAGGGATAGCGGAGATCGACCTGTATGCGCCGGATGAACTATATGATTCTATTTTGCAGGAAATTGTCGGCGTCGAAATCAGAGGGAAAGATCATTTATTGGAATTGATGCAGGATTTCTCATACGCGAAAGCCGAATACGATCAAATTGCCGATGCACTCAAGATGGTCAAACAAACAGGCTACGGAGTCGCAGCCCCGTCACTGGCCGATATGAGCCTAGATGAGCCTGAAATCATCCGGCAGGGCCCGCGGTTCGGTGTTCGCCTGAAAGCGGTGGCTCCATCCATTCATATGATTAAAGTGGATGTACAATCTGAATTTGCGCCGATTATCGGTACGGAGAAGCAGAGTGAAGAGCTTGTACGTTATTTAATGCAGGATTTTGAAGATAATCCGCTCTCTATCTGGAGCTCTGATATATTTGGCCGCTCTTTGAGCAGCATCGTCCGTGAAGGGATCCAAGCTAAATTATCTCTTATGCCGGAAAATGCGCGCTATAAACTGAAAGAAACATTGGAAAGAATCATTAATGAAGGATCAGGCGGTTTAATAGCCATTATTTTATAACATCGAAAAGCTCGTCCACTAATCAAGTGAACGGGCTATTTTGTGTGGGGACAGAAAATCTTGCGAAATATCCCTAATAATGCGTTTTGTCACAAAAATGTAATAGAATCAGGTTTAACCATCCTTGTTTTTGGAGAGTATTACTAATAAAAGTGCTAAATAAAAAATATATGTAACAATTCATTAAAAGATTACCATTATTTATTGAATTCGCTTGATAACACTAAATGATTGTGATAATCTACTTACAGTAAATGAGCTGAAGAATAGCCATTCCGCCGTTTTACTACAGTGTTTCAGCTTTTGTTCATTCTGGTTTTTTTATCTTTCTTCTTGATTTCTTTCGAAAGATAGAGTAGGATAAAAAAACGACTTTTGTAATAGGGATTGTTCAAAAGTTAGAAATAAATCAATTACTCAAAACAACCTTCATTGTGCAACATGGATAAAAATGATTGAGAATGTTGGAAAAGAAATTCCCTTTGGGAGGAGGTGAATGGCATGAACAAGACAGAACTAATTAATGCGGTTGCAGAAGCTAGCGAGCTTTCTAAAAAAGATGCAACAAAAGCTGTTGATGCTGTTTTTGATACAATTCTTGACGCTTTAAAATCTGGTGATAAAGTACAGCTTATCGGATTCGGTAACTTCGAAGTACGTGAGCGTGCT
>JBJEFM010000106.1:0-12190 GCA_051874035.1 Bacillus sp. (in: firmicutes) | reverse complement strand
GCTGGATTCATCAGTGTTTTGGAAGGCAACTTTATCCCGTTTAACAGGTACTAAGGTTGGTTCATCTAATGATAGGTGGGGGATGAAGGAAAACCCCCACCTATCAAAGATTCACTTTATCGGGGCGCTGTTTGTTTCAAGTGCCGAGCAAGGGAAAGGCATCGGCGCGAAATTATTAACATATATAGCCCGGAAGTATCCTATAACCACATTGGCGGTCTATTGCAAGAATGAGCGTGCAGTGCAGTTTTACCTCAAGAATAGTTTCGGAATCGTGAAAGAACAGCGGAATACTGATACAGGAGAAAATGAATATATCATGCAACGCCAATCACAGCAAAAAGGATAGGTAAGGCAATGCCCTTATCTATCTTTTTTTATTCAATAGATAATTCCACAAAACCCCCGGTCAATTTGCCTCAATCAAAAAAAGTATTTTAGAATATCTTATTTTTGTAAGGCAAATTAAAAGGAAAGAGAGGGATGGCGAAATGGCATATGGAGATGGTTATGGTTATGGCAGTTCCTTCGTCTTGATTGTCGTGCTGTTTATTTTGTTGATTATTGTCGGAGCGGCTTGGGTCTACTAAGCAGCAAGTGGTTCATTAGTGTTTTGAAAGTAGAAATTTAATAAGAAAGAGAGAGATGGGAAAATGGCATATGGAGATGGTTATGGCAGTTCCTTCGTTTTGATTGTCGTGTTGTTTATTTTGTTGATTATTGTCGGAGCAGCTTGGGTCTACTAAGCAGCAGGCGGTTCATTAGTGTTTTGGAAATAGGAATTGAATAGGAGTGTGTGGATTATGTCAGAGAATAATGATGCAGTGCTTGAAACAGGAAGTGGATCAGGAAGTGGATCAGGTTACGGTCGTGGGAGCAGATTTGCTCTTATAGTAGTATTGTTCATTTTATTGATCATCATCGGCGCCACTTTTCACGGTTATTATGGAGGAGGCGGAGGCGTCCAATAATAGGGGACTAGGGGACAAGCCCGTCATTGAATAGCAGTTGATTTTATGATAAAGCAGTGAATGCTCCTTAGGAGCCTTCGCTGCTTTTTATTTTTATTTATCTTGTGCCGGAAGCTCCTCTTGTTCAGAAGCAGTTTCCTCTTTCGTGCTGGATAGACTGGAGAACAGCATGGCGACAGTTGCCAATGTTTCTAAATCGACATTGATGCCCAACGAGCTTAACAAACCTTTGTTTTCATTCTTGCTATCGTCTTTCTTTGCATTGCTGTATAAGCTGGAGAACAGTAGTGCGACAGTCGATAAAGTCTGAAGATCGAATTTGAAATTGAACAATCCGCGTAAGCCGCCGCTAGAATCGGAAGTTGCTTCCTTCTTTCTCTTTAATAGGCTTGCTAGAAAGCCTGCCATGGTGGCTAAGCTCTCAATATCAAATGGAATGCCGAAAAGGTGAAGCAGAGTGTTCTGTTTTTTTTCATCCTGCGTCTCCGTGGCGCTGTAGAGGTTAGATAGAAATGAGAAGACCTTTGATGAAAGATTCTCATTTAATGATTGGTCAATGGAATCAGATACTTTCAGCGGGACGGCTTGGATACGTTTGAGTTCCGCTCTGTTTTTGGTGATTAAGGATTGATGCTCCGCAGTAATCGGCCGCTGTGTTCGGGAAGAAGGTGCCGGCTTGGCGAAGAAAGCGTTGATTGACTGGAGCTGTTGTGACATATTATGGAGTTTCTGATCCATATTTGTTAGATGTGCGGTAATGAGGGATGCCCATTCATTGTCGTTTTGCTGTTTGGACGATAAAGATGGAACCAGGGTTAAGTCGTATAGCAGTTCTTGCAGGAGATCTTCCTGAATCTCTAATTCTTGCTTTGCTTGCAGCAGTATTTTCCTGGGAATGGTTGTCCCATATTTTTGCAATGAAGTTTGCGTGTTTTGTAAAGAAGTAATGGATTCTAAGATGGTCTTCTCCTGCTTTTGCAGTTTTTTTTGGAGTCTTTGCAATTTCATAGAACCAGAAGATGCCGTTTTCGTAGATTGTTTCATCCGTATTTCCCCTTTCTTAAAGATATTGTTAAATACTTGCCGTTTGGCTCAGAAAGTATTCTACATATGTTATGTTTGTCCGTTTAGCATTGTATAGACGGTTATTATAAGCCGCGGCGAGTTGATGAATATTCTCTGTGCAGGGCTTGGGGGCCGAACAGTAAAAAGAAGCTATTCTATAAATGGAATAGCTCCTTTTCATTTTATAAATCTGTGAAAATTTTTCCAGGGTTTAATATATTATTAGGGTCGAAGGTCTTTTTTATATTCTTCATGATTTCAAAGGCATGTCCGTGCTCGCTGACTTGGTATTTTGCTTTTCCGATTCCTACGCCATGCTCGCCCGTACACGTTCCGCCTTTCGAGAGGGCGAAGTCCACAATATGTTCATTCAATTGTTTCGCTTGCTCTACTTCTTGCGGGTCGGATAAATCGACCATCAGCAATACATGATAGTTGCCGTCGCCTACATGGCCGACGATGCCCGCATCTAGTCCCATTTCGTCAATTCTTGCTCGCGTATTGACGATAGCGGCCGGCAATTCATTAATCGGCACACTTGCATCTGTGACCATCAATTTCTTCCGGGGAGCGCTATGAATGAATGTGTAAGCCATGTTATGACGTAGTTCCCATAACGCATTCCTCGCCTTGGAGTCATGTTCGAATGCGAATTCCAAGCAATCCATATCTGTTAAAATTTCCTGTGTAAATATCACATCGTATTCTAAAGCTGCTTCACTGCCGTGGAATTCCAGGAATAATGTCGGCGCTTCTTCGAATGAGGTTCCGGCCGATCTATTCACCAATTGAATGCTTCTTGTATCGACCAGTTCAATCCGGGCCATAGGAATACCGGATGACATAACGGCTACGACGGCATCCACGGCTTGCTGAATGGTTGGAAAAGTGGCACGTGCGGCTGTGATTTTCTCAGGGATGCCGAAAACGCGCAGCGTTAATTCCGTAATAACACCAAGCGTACCTTCCGAGCCGACCATTAAACCATTCAGATGCAGACCGGAGGAGGACTTAGCCGCCAATCCGCCCGTACGTATGATGCTTCCATCTGCTAGGACCACTTCCAAATCGCGCACTTGATCGCGCATAATGCCGTAGCGCACTGAGGTTGTGCCACTTGCATTCGTGGCGGCCATTCCGCCAAGTGTGGCGTCCGCCCCCGGGTCTACAGTGAAGAAGAGCCCATGTTTATTCAATTCCTTATTTACTTGAGTGCGGGTGATTCCTGGTTGTACCCGTACAAGAAAATCGTGCGGCCGGACTTCCAGTACTTGGTTCATAAGTGACATGTCAAGGGAGATGCCGCCTTTGTAAGGGATTACGTGGCCTTCTAAGCTTGTTCCCAGCCCGAAAGGAACGACGGGAATGCGATGATCATTGGCAAAGCCTATTACTTTACTGACTTCTTCCGTATTTTTGGGGAAGACCACAACATCGGGAAGATGGGGAATGTGATAGGATTCGTCTTTACTATGCTGCTCCAAGATTATTTCATTTGTTATAACCTGTTCTTCCGGCAGAATATTTTTTAGCTGCTCTGCAAGTTTCATATGATTCACCTCATAAAATATGGATATTATTTTAGGTTAAACAAATTTTTCTGAATATACAATATATTTTTCGCTCTTTGAAAGCATTGTCTTGATAAAAAGTTATAATGAATGATAGTTGATGGCAGGTGGATAAAGAATGAGGAGAATTCTTGAAACGGAAAGAATCTATTTACGGGAGATGCCACAAAATGACTTCGATGGACTATGTGAAATTCTGCAAGGTGAAGAAGTGAAGCGGGTTGTGAAACAATATTATAATAGGGAGATGCCGGATTACGTATATATGGTCGAAAAAGGGCAAGCTCATTTCTTTGAATTGGGTATGTGATATAATTACGTAAGCATAATGATCGCGTAATACGTAATAAAGGCAGATACAATATCGTTTGCAAACGAGCAGGCAGGAGGAGGTATGGATACGGTGGAAAGAAGAAAGAAGAAAAAGCCAAGCATCAAGGATGTAGCCAAGAAATCGGGCGTATCTACGGCAACCGTTTCCCACGTGATAAATGGAACTCGCTATGTCTCCGATGAAGTAAGTGCGATGGTAAAGGCAGCTATGAAGGAATTGAATTATATACCCAACCCGATTGCAAGATCGCTCAGGAGCCATCAAACTTCTTTGGTCGGATTAATTATTCCGGTTAAAGAGCCGTCGGATACGGCCAATTTATTCTTTATGGCAATCGCCCAAGGCATTGAGTCGATTCTGCGCAAAAAAGGATATAAGTTAATACTGTCCAATTCCCATGAAGATAAGAAATTGGAGCAAGAGCAGATAGAAATGTTCAACGCCCAATTGGTGGATGGCCTGATTATAGCCCCTTTAGGCAACGAATACGATGAAATGAACGTCCAGTATCCTGTTGTATTTATTGATCGGAAGCCTAAGACATATCAAGGGGCTTGTGTATTGGCCAATCATTTTCAAGGCGCCTATGAGGCAACGGAATATCTTATCAAACAAGGACATGAACAGATCGGATTTATCAATGGAAATATAGGCTTGACAATAGACCGGGATCGATTTGAAGGCTATCGGAAAGCGCTTTTGGATAATGGAATCCCGTATTCTGAAAATAATGTGAAAGAAGGGTCCGTCTCATTGGATCAAGGCTATTCACTAGCAAAGGAATTAGTTGAACAAAAGAATGTTTCCGCTATTTTTATAGCGAATAGTAACCTTACAATGGGAGCTATTTCGTATTTTCAGCAAAGCAATACAAAGATACCGGATGAAATGGCGATCATCGGTTTTGATGATTACGAATGGGCCGAAATTATTAACCCACCGCTGTCATGCGTGCGCCAACCTGCTTTTGCCATCGGGCAAAAAGCTGCTGAAGTGCTGTTGGAACGTATAGAGAATGGTGAAAGAAAATCTGCGGAATACTTATTGGACACAGAATTGATCGTTAGAAAGTCGTGTTGAAAATGGAGTTGCCCTCTACCTATGGCAACTCCATTTTATTATATTATTATAATTTTTCTGTTGACTGAAAATGAAAGCGCTTTTATAATTTAGTTAAACGGTTACGTAAACGATTAACTAAATGAAAGCGCTTTACATCTTCAGGAGAGAAGGGATTAGTTGTGGCTTTAGAAGCAAAGAAGAATTATTGGTTATTAAGTGCATTTTTCTTTTTCTATTTCTTTACTTGGTCATCTTGCATGGCGCTATTTTCTATCTGGTTAGGTCAGGATATTCAATTAAGCGGTGCCAGTACAGGCATCATCTTCTCGGCGAATGCTATTTTCGCTTTAGTTATGCAGCCTGTCTATGGTGTTATTTCCGATAAAATTGGATTAAAGAAACATATTTTATGGTTTATTACTGCTTTATTGGTTCTGTCAGGTCCATTCTTCATCTATGTATATGGTCCTTTATTAAAATATAATGTATTGCTCGGCGCCATCGTCGGTGGTGTATATTTAGGAGCCGCTTTCCAGGCAGGGTGCGGCGCGGTTGAATCTTATATCGAAAAGATTGGCCGTAAATTTGATTTTGAATACGGCAAATCAAGAATGTGGGGCTCATTAGGTTGGGCGGCAGCAACATTCTTCGCAGGGCAGCTTTTTAATATCAATCCAAATATTAACTTCTGGCTGGCATCCGGATCAGCTGTCTGCCTAGTGATTATTCTGCTTTTGACAAAGGTGGATCTGACTGCTTCATTATCCGGGGAAGATAAGCAAGAGCCGATTAAAATGAAAGATGTTTTTGGCTTATTGAAACTTAAGAAGTTCTGGTTTTTCGTGATGTATGTGCTGGGGGTTGTCTGCTTCTATTCTGTATATGACCAGCAGTTTCCGATTTACTATGCATCGCTGTTTGACAATTTGGCATCCGGTAATCAGATTTACGGCTACTTGAATTCATTCCAAGTGTTTTTGGAAGCGGGCATGATGTTCGCCGCTCCATTTATTGTCAATAAAATAGGGGCGAAGAAAGCCTTGATTTTTGCAGGATTCGTTATGGCTACTCGTATAATCGGTTCTGGATTGGCATTCGAACCGATCGGTATTTCTTGCATGAAACTGCTTCATGCGCTGGAGCTGCCAATTATGCTAATTGCCATTTTTAAATATTTAGCGCAAAACTTTGATAATCGTCTATCATCTACTTTATATTTAGTAGGTTTTCAATTCTCTAGTGCGATTGCCGCAGCTTTCTTTTCACCGGTATTCGGCAAGCTATATGATTCAATAGGATTCTCCAAAGTATACTTTATCATTGGGGGAATCGTTCTTGCATTCAATATTATTTCTTGTTTTACACTAATCAACGATGAGAAATCTGAATTATCGGTCAGTATGCGGAAAACCGCCTAATCTTATTGAAAGAAAGGATTGTATATACTCATGACTACAGAAACTTTATATAGAGAAACAGTGCTGGAACGAGCGAATAAGGCTTTGCAAGAAGCGGCTAAGAAAGTGAAACGGGACCACCGGTTAGGTTTCCATATCGCGGCTCCTGCTAACTGGATCAACGACCCGAATGGACTAGTTTACTTCAAGGGAGAATACCATGTCTTCTACCAGCACCATCCATATGATGAGCACTGGGGCCCGATGCACTGGGGGCATGCGAAGAGCAAGGATTTGGTACATTGGGAGCATTTGCCGATTGCCTTGGCGCCGGATCATGATTATGACCGCGACGGCTGTTTCTCAGGCAGCGCCGTGGTGGAAGATGATACATTATATTTGATTTATACAGGGCATGTGTGGGTGGACCAGCCAAAGGATATTGCCATTCAAACACAATGCCTCGCCTATAGTAAGGATGGCATCACATTTACCAAGTTTGCGGGCAATCCGGTCATAGCGGAAGTGCCAAGCGATAGTACGGGCCATTTCCGCGATCCGAAAGTATGGAAGAAAGATAATGAGTGGCATATGGTGATTGGGAACCGTACGAAGGATGATATCGGCCGCGCCATCCATTATCGCTCGCCGGATTTGAAGAGCTGGAAATACGAAGGCGTCATCGCAGAGAATGAAAGTAATTTAGGTTATATGTGGGAATGCCCGGATTTCTTTGAATTAGATGGCAAACATGCTTTACTATTTTCTCCTCAAGGGATGGAAGCGGAAGGCGACCGCTATCAGAATCGTTTCCAAACAGGCTGTCTGATCGGCGATTATAGTGAAAGTACCGGAAAGCTTGCATACGGCGATTTTCAAGAGCTGGATCGAGGCCATGATTATTATGCGGTGCAGACCCTGCATGATGATAAAGGCAGAAGAATCGCCATAGGTTGGATGGATATGTGGGAATCGGATATGCCGACGAAAGAAGATGGTTGGTGCGGCGCTTTAACGTTGCCACGGGAGTTGTCGATTTCAGCAGAGGGAAAAATGATCATGAAGCCGGTAGCCGAGCTCGAATTGCTGCGTGAACAGGAATTGGACCTTTCACTCAAGGAAATCGATAATGAAGTGATCAAAACGGATATTTACGAAGAGTTATTGGAGATTAAGGCCGTTTTCTCTTTACGCGGCGCAACAGCAGAAGAATTCGGCATCAAGGTGAGATGCAGTGAAGATGGCAAACAAGAGACCATCATCGGGTTCGATGCAGCATCTTCAAAGTTATTCCTTGACCGCGAGCGTTCAGGCAAGGGAGTAGCAAGCATCCGCAAGGCGGAAATGGATATTCAATCCGATTCATTAATGCTTCATATATATTGCGATCGTTCGTCGGTTGAAGTATTTGCGAACGATGGGGCAATCAATATGACAAGCAGAGTATATCCTGATAAATCAAGTAAAAATGTCCAATTCTATGCGAAGAACGGAAGAGTTGCCATCGAATCTGTACAAGCTTGGAAATTGAAAGATGTATGGGGTAAATAATGTAGTGATAGTGAAAAGCCAAGTGCTGTAAAGCAGTGCTGGCTTTTTGCCGTATAATCTGAGAAACGAGGTTAAGAGAATGGGGAAAGTATACAGTATTGGAGAAGCATTGATTGATTTTATTCCGGAGCAAAAAGGAAAAGCATTGAAAGAAGTGAGCACTTTTGAAAAACTGCCTGGAGGCGCGCCGGCCAATGTCGCCATCGCCGTAGCGAAGTACGGCGGGCAATCTTCCATGATCACGAAGTTAGGTGAAGATGCTTTCGGGGATTTCTTAGTGGATATTCTGAAAGAAAACAATGTGGAAGTGGACAAGGTGCTGCGTACAAAAGAGGCGAAGACAGGACTTGCTTTCGTATCTTTGAAAGAAGACGGGGAACGTGATTTTTCCTTTTATCGCAATCCATCGGCAGACTTGCTGCTAAGGGAGGAGGAAATCGAGGAAGAATGGTTCGGTGCTGAAGATATACTGCACTTCTGTTCTGTTGATTTAGTGGAAAGCCCAATGAAATATGCCCATAAGAAAGCCATTCAATGTGTAAAGGAGAAGGGCGGGATCATCAGCTTCGATCCGAATATCCGATTATCGCTGTGGGATGACCATAACGAGTGCAAAGAAACAGTGCGGGCATTTCTGCCGCTCGCTCATATCGTGAAGGTATCAGACGAAGAATTGGAGTTCATCACGGGAATAAAAGAGGAGGAAGAGGCCCTTCAATCATTGTTTGTAGGAGATGTGAAAGCGGTTGTCTATACAAGGGGAGCGGATGGAGCAGAACTGTATTTGAAAGGTCTGCGCTTTGCATCTCCCGGCTTTAAAGTCGCTGTTTCCGACACGACCGGAGCAGGCGATGCCTTCATCGGGGGATTATTGTATATGCTGCTGGCCCATAAAGTACAATTGGCGACCCTTGAGAAAGTCCTTCTCGAGAAGCATGATGATATATTGGCATTCGCGAATGCTAGCGGCGCTTTAACAGCCTCCGTGAAAGGTGCGATCCACGCCGCGCCGGCGAAGAAGCACGTACTGAACTTTCTTCATACACGCCTGGGGGACAGTTTCATAGAACGTTTTAAAGAGATAAAGTAAGAACGGGTAAGGCTGCGCGGCAGGAATCGAATTTGGTTTCTGCCGCGCAGCCTATTCTATTTCGCGAATATCATAAATCCTTGATGACTATTGCTGTTATTCACTGAATGTTCATTTTATTTCAGGGTGGATGAATAGCTTTTTCGGAAGAGGTGATTGCATAATGGTGGTATGCAGCAGTAAGAAGGTGATGAATGATGATTACGGAACAAGGGCTTTTCAAGAAAGCGGAAGACTTTATCCGGCAATGTTATAGAGAGTTGGAACGAGAGGAATGGATCGCTGGCCGATTGACTGAAGTCGAAAATGAAATAGAGAAGACAGGTACGTATACACATACATTCGATGAATTAGTGCACGGAGCCAGGATGGCATGGCGGAACAGCAATCGTTGCATCGGGCGTTTATTCTGGAACAGCCTGACGGTCCTCGATGCACGCTCGGTGCAAAGCCATGAAGAAATCTTTGATGTTTTATTTCATCATATAGAATATGCTACAAATGATGGGAAAATCCGGCCGGCAATCACGATCTTCAAGCCGGCCTTGAATGAGTGTAATCAGGTTCGCATCTACAATCACCAATTGATTCGTTATGCGGGTTATGAAACAGAATATGGAACGGTAGGAGATCCTGCTTCGCTGGCTTTCACAGAGGTATGCAGGAGCCTCGGATGGAAAGGCGAAGGAACACAGCACGATGTTCTGCCGTTGGTTGTATCGGTAGACGGGGCAGCGCCAATCTATAAAGAAATACCTCGAACGCTTGTGAAGGAAGTACTTATCTGCCATCCTGAATACGATTTCGGTTCGCTGCAAGCGAAGTGGTACGGTGTACCGATCATTTCGGATATGCGTTTGGAAATCGGCGGTATTGCATATGGAGCAGCTCCTTTTAACGGCTGGTATATGGGAACGGAAATCGGGGCGCGCAACTTGGCGGATGAAGATCGCTACAATTTACTGCCGGCAGTTGCTGAACGAATGGGAATCGAGACGTCAAAGAACATCTCATTATGGAAAGATAAAGCACTTGTCGAATTGAATATTGCTGTTCTTCATTCCTTTAAAGAGCAAGGTGTGACAATCGTCGACCACCATACAGCGGCCCATCAGTTCGAGTTGTTCGAGAAACAGGAAGCCGCATCCGGCAGAATGGTGACGGGAAACTGGGTCTGGCTCATCCCGCCGATATCGCCCGCCACAACGCATATCTACCATAAGCCTTATCCTAATAAAATAATGACACCGAATTATTTCCACCAAAAACCGCCTTATTCCGTTTAACAGGCACGGCACTAAACCGTATGTAAAGTACTCATCCGGCACTTGTTTCAAATGGATGTATAAAATGTATTTAGGAGACAGATGAAAGGGAAATGAAGAAGGAAAGACAAGTGCACGGTGGAATCATAGAAGATATGAATACGAATTGAATACGAAATAAATTGCAAGAGCGGAAGTTTAACAAACTTACATGGAAATCCCAGAAAAAAAGCTAGCCTAAAAGGCTAGCTTTCATCATTCATTTCCATTAAGCGCGCGCTTCATATAACTTCACAATTTCCACGATGACCGATACGGCTTTCTCCATGTTATCGACAGAGATGTATTCGTAGCGGCCGTGGTAGTTTTCCCCGCCCGTGAATACGTTTGGCGTCGGCAGTCCCATATATGATAATTGCGAGCCGTCTGTACCGCCGCGGATCGGTTGGACGATTGGCTTGATGTCCAAGTTCGTCATCGCTTGATGTGCGATATCGACGATGTATTTGACCGGTTCAATCTTTTCGCCCATGTTGTAGTATTGATCGTTCATATCCAAGATAATGCGTTCTTTTCCGTACTTCGCTTGTAAATCTGCTGTGATGCGTTCCATTGTTGCTTTGCGGTCTGCAAAAGCTTGCTTATCAAAGTCGCGGATGATGTATTGCAATGTTGTTTCTTCTACATCGCCATTGATGGCAAGAAGATGGTAGAAGCCTTCATAACCTTCTGTGTACTCCGGCGCTTCTTGGTCTGGTAGTCGGCTTTGGAATTCCATTGCGATTTTCGCGGAATTGATCATTTTGTCTTTAGCTGTACCGGGGTGCACATTTTTCCCTTTGATTGTCACTTTTGCGCCCGCTGCGTTGAAGCTTTCATATTGTAGTTCACCTAGAGGGCCGCCATCCATTGTATAAGCATATTTCGCATTGAAGGCTTCTACGTTGAATTTATGAGGTCCCCGGCCGATTTCTTCATCTGGTGTGAAAGCGACGCGGATTTTTCCGTGTTTAATCTCCGGGTGCTTGATCAGATAGTCCATTGCTGTCATGATTTCGGCAACCCCGGCTTTATTATCCGCACCGAGAAGAGTTGTTCCATCTGTTGTGATCAGCGTGTGGCCTTTATAGTTTGCAAGTTCCGGGAAGGCGGACGGTGACATCACTACGTCCAGTTCTTTGTTGAGGATGATATCGCCACCATCATAGTTTTCGACGATTTGCGGGTTGACGTTGGCGCCTGTCATGTCTGTAGCTGTATCCACATGCGCCAAGAAGCCGATGGTCGGAATGTCTTTGTCTGTATTGGCAGGAAGTGTGGCCATTACATAGCCGTTCTCGTCAATTGTCACCTCGCTCATGCCGATTTGCTTCAATTCTTCAACAAGCATGTTGGCAAGGACCAATTGTCCTTTTGTTGTCGGGCAAGTCATGCTTTCGCTATTGGATTGTGTATCTACTTTTACGTATGTAATAAATCGTTCTACCATTTCATTTCTCATATTAACATCTCCTTTTGGTTCTATTACCATTTTATCATTTACAATAATAGGTATCATCCTTTGTATATTTATATATCATAACTATTTGAAAAATACACTTTTTTATTATTTTAATATAACTCAAAAAGACTGTGCACTGAAAAAGTCTAAAGTTAAATAAAAAGTATTCCGTAATCTACAACATATAGATAACGGAATACTTTTACATCACTAAATATAGTGGTTACTCTCACTTATTTTTCATCCTTAACCACTTTTTCAGTGGCCCCAATGAATATGGGGTATCCAGTGCTCGGTCTTTGGGGGACATATGGGAATGTAATCCTTTTATCCCGTTTTAACAGGTACTAAGACTCCCACTTCAACACAGCAGTGAAAGCGCA
>JBJEFM010000105.1:0-2464 GCA_051874035.1 Bacillus sp. (in: firmicutes) | reverse complement strand
TTGGTACACGCATAGCCATACCGTTCAATTTACCTTTAAGTTCAGGCAATACAAGCGCAACAGCTTTAGCAGCACCAGTAGTTGTTGGGATCATGCTTTCAGCAGCAGCACGCGCACGACGGTAGTCTTTGTGCGGCAAGTCAAGGATTTGTTGGTCATTTGTGTAAGAGTGAACTGTTGTCATCATACCGCGTTTGATACCGAATTTGTCATTCAATACTTTAGCGAATGGAGCCAAGCAGTTAGTTGTGCAAGATGCGTTAGAGATTACATCGTGGTTAGCCGCATCGTATTTATCTTCGTT
This sequence comes from Bacillus sp. (in: firmicutes), assembly GCA_051874035.1. Classification (GTDB taxonomy): domain Bacteria; phylum Bacillota; class Bacilli; order Bacillales; family DSM-1321; genus Bacillus_AD. Next base: position 2,160 of record JBJEFM010000105.1, on the reverse strand, counting down.
AACACCCATAACGATTGTGATATCTTCGTCAGATGCAGGTGCAGAGATGATAACTTTTTTAGCGCCAGCTTCGATGTGTTTCGCAGCGTCAGCACGTTTTGTGAAACGGCCAGTAGATTCAACAACGATATCTACGCCAAGATCTCCCCAACCAAGTTGAGCTGGATCTCTTTCAGCAAGAACTTTAACGCGGTGTCCGCCAACTACTAGGTAGTCGCCGTCAACTGTTACTTTTTCTTCTAAAGTTCCGTGTACGGAATCATATTGTAAAAGGTGTGCAAGCATTTTTGCATCAGTTAAATCGTTTACTGCTACGATTTCAACCTCAGGGTTTTTCAACGCTGCACGGAATACGTTACGTCCAATTCTACCAAAACCATTAATACCTAATTTTACTGCCATTAGAAGGTTCCTCCTTTTGGAATCTTAGTAAATAATTTTTATTCAAAAGGGTGTTAGCCCTTAAGTAACTGAATTGCTGCACCTTCATCCGTAATTAAAATCGGTTTCTTCGGTGCCATTTTGATATAGGCTTTGATGGCCTTTGCCTTTGAAGCTCCCCCGGCAACCGCGATGACATGCTCGATATTCGGCAGATCATCTAATTGCAGTCCAATGGTACGGACTTTCTGAATTATGTTTCCATCTTCATCGTAATAATATCCAAACGCTTCGCCAATTGCCCGATTTTTTTCAAGCTCATTGAGCTCACCGGCGGATACTTTCCTTCGTTCAGCCATGGTTTTCGCTTCGCCAATCCCATGGAGGACAATATTAGAGGATTTCAACAAATCCAGCACTTCCCCAATTGCAGGTTCACTCGTTAATGTGTTGTAGGCTGCTTCGCTTAGATTATCTGGAACATACAAAACACGATAACGGGCATTCATCTTCTCAGCCATTTGTTCACAGACTGTATTAGCCTGATAGCTGGCCCCCTTACCGAGTCCTCCTCTTGCAGGAACAAAGAGTATATCCTCGACATTTGGGAGTTCCGAAACATTCGGCAGCATCTTACCGATAGCGGCCATCGTTGTTCCACCTGTTACGGCAATGATATTTTTACCCGTAAGCAGACTTTTCATACGCGCAGCTCCTGCACGTCCCAATTCATCAATAACCCATGGAGAAGTATCGCTGTCTCCATTGACAATGATGACTTTGTCGATATCCAATTTTTCCTGTAGAAGGTGCTCCATTTCGTCTATACCCGAAAGTTGCCGTATTACACCACCAAGGTTATCCAATACTTCCTGCCCTTCATTCGTTACTGTCATTCCGGAGCTTGCGATATCAATCAATTTCTGCTCCTTCAAGAACTCCACTTCACTCCGCAAAGTTCTTTCCGTAATGTTCAGTGTTAAGGAAAGGCTTCTTCTGCCGACTGGCTGCATTGTGCGAATCGACCGCAGAATATTGTATCGTTTTTGCATGACCTCGAATATATCGGGAATTAACTTTTTTTGTAAATGGAGAGATCCATCCATATAAATTCAAACTCCTTTAATATAATCCTTGGTCATTTTATGTCCAGGTGAGACATTTTGTGTCCCTGTTTATGTAAAAAAAATAACTCCTGATGTACCTATATATTATCAGGAGTTTTCTTGAAATACAATAGATTAAATTGTGAACTTATTAAATCATGCCAATACATGGCGAACATCATCGATATCGATTTTTCCATATTGTATGATTTCCCCGTCAACTTCTACGACTGGGATCATCAAACCATATTGCTCGAGCAACCGATCATTCGCATAAATGTCCACTTCCAGCAGGGTAAACGTCTTCTCGCGCTGCAGTAATTTCAATAAGTCTTTTGCCTCCTCACAAAGAGGACAATCCTTCTTCGTATAAAAATGAACGATAGGAACTCTCACAATACTAACCACCTGTCTCTTAATAAATGTAGTTTTCTATATACCCCGAATATTCCTATTAATAACGTCTTCTTTTCGAAGAGGAAGGAATTCTCATTTGTTCCCTATATTTAGCAACCGTTCTTCTTGAAATGACAATGCCCCGGTTTTGTTTCAACTCGTCGGCAATAGCCTGATCAGACAACGGTGCCTCCTTCTCCTCTAAAGCGATTAAATTCTCGATTTCCTTCTTTACCTTTAAAGCGGATGCATCAGCACTCTGTTCTGTTTGCAGCCC
>JBJEFM010000104.1:44886-49615 GCA_051874035.1 Bacillus sp. (in: firmicutes) | reverse complement strand
GCTTTCACTGCTGTGTTGAAGTGGGAGTCTTAGTACCTGTTAAACGGGATAAATATTTTTCTTTAGGGCCGAACGCTGTGCTTATGCATATAAAACAAAAGAGCTGCCTGCAACGCCGACAGCTCAAAAATTTCAAAAAGCAGATCCTGGTTCTTTTTAATATTGGATTAAAGTATATTTCTTCTTACCGCGGCGGATAATTGTGAATTGATCTTCTACGCGGTCTTGATTTGTCACAACATATTGCACATCTGTTACTTTATCGCCATTGACACTGATTGCACCGTTTGTAATGTCTTCGCGCGCTTGACGCTTGGATGGTGAAATCTTCGCATTTACTAATAACTCCACTAATCCGATATCAGTACCTTCTTCATGTCTATAAGACGGCACATCTTTGAAGCCTTGCATAATTTCCGCCGCTGTCAAACTCTTGATATCTCCACTGAACAATGCTTGGGAAATATTGATCGCCGTATCAAGAGCAGCTTGCCCATGCACAAGACGTGTCATTTCTTCCGCCAGCGTTTTTTGCGCTTTTCGCAAATGCGGTTCTGTTTGAACAGATTCTTCAAGTGCTTCAATTTCCTCTTTCGATAGGAATGTAAAGATCTTCAAGTATTTCACAACATCTTGGTCAGCTGTGTTAATCCAGAACTGGTAGAATTCATAAGGTGTCGTTTTCTCTGCATCTAGCCAAACAGCACCGCTTTCTGTCTTGCCGAATTTTGTTCCATCGGCTTTTGTAACAAGAGGAATCGTGAAACCGAACGCTTTCGAACCCTCTCCCTGTACTTTACGGATCATTTCTAAACCAGTTGTAATGTTGCCCCATTGATCGCTTCCGCCAATTTGGACTTTACAATTGTAGTTTTCGTACAAATGATTGAAATCGATTGCTTGCAGGATGGTGTATGTGAATTCAGTGAATGAAATGCCCGCTTCCAACCTTGAAGATACGATATCCTTCGAAAGCATGTAGTTTACACCGATATTTTTTCCGTAATCGCGAAGGAATGAAATCATATCAAGCGAGCCAATCCAATCATAGTTATTCGTCATGACTGCGCCATTTTCCCCGTTGAAATCGAATATGCGCTCTAATTGCTTCTTCAAGCATTGTACATTGTGCTGGATCTTCTCAACTGATTGCAATTGACGCTCTTCCTTCTTGCCGCTTGGGTCGCCAATCATACCAGTCGCACCGCCGACCAGAATAATCGGTCTATGGCCAGCTTCTTGGAAACGGCGCAATGTTAAGAAAGGCAATAAATGACCAATATGCATACTATCCGCAGTTGGATCCACGCCGCAATATAAAGAAGTCATTTCTTTCTTCAGCTGCTCTTTCAAACCTTCTTCATCCGTTTGTTGATAGATGATTCCTCTCCACTGCAAATCTTGTAATAAATCCATTTTACATACCTCCTGTAAACTTTTTGAATACAAAAAACGCCCCTTCAATAAATGAAGGGGCGAAATAATCGCGGTACCACCCAACTTGAGGATTAAACTGCAATCCTCCACTCAAAGAAAATAACGGCTCCCATAAACCGTTTACTGCTACTGACTGTATATTCAGCGTTCCCAGCAAATGCTCGAGGTAGTAATTCATGTGTCCATTTGTTCCGGTTCGCACCAACCACCGGCTCTCTGCCTACAGGGATAAACACACTACTGGCACCTGTCATTGCAACAATATGATCATACATATAAATCTCCATGTATTCTATAATAATGCAAATCAAAAGTCAACTTCACAATATAAACTACCGGAAATACGGCCAATAAAGCCTTACCATTTACTTATTTATAAAAAAATGCAGCGCCTTTCTTCTTTACGATGCGGATTATGTTATAATAAATTCTGAATTTCAGGGGGTTAAAAACTAATGAAAGAAAACAAAAAGCTGAAAACATTGTCAGATTATTTCAACAGGATACGGGACCCGAAGAATAGACGCTATTATCGTATTACTTACCATGCAGTATGGAATATCATCCTTCTATTCCTCATTCTAGGGGGGATAGGTGTAGCTTTTGCCGGCGGTATTGGAGCAGGCTATTTCGCCTCCCTCGTCAAAGACGAACCCATTCGTTCAAAAGAGGATTTGTCAAAGGACATTTACAACTATGAAGAAACGTCAGAAATTTACTTCGCGAACGAGGTATATCTCGGAAAGCTCCGTACAGACTTAGAGCGTGAAGAAATCCCTCTTGAACAAATGTCTGAACACTTGAAGAACGCTGTGATCGCGACGGAAGATGAATACTTCTATAAACATGATGGAGTCGTCCCTAAAGCCATATTGCGCGCTTTATTCCAGGAGATGACCAACTCCGCGGTGCAATCTGGCGGCAGTACATTAACACAACAACTGATCAAACAACAAGTACTAACCAACGAAGTTTCATTCGAAAGAAAAGCGAAAGAGATTCTTTTAGCACTACGAATTGAAACTTTCTTTGAAAAAGATGACATATTAGAAGCCTACCTGAACATCTCGCCGTTCGGCCGGAATTCTTCAGGGCGTAATATTGCAGGTGTACAAGCTGCTGCTGAAGGAATATTCGGTGTAGATGCCAAGGATTTAAATCTCGCACAAGCTTCTTATATTGCCGGCTTGCCTCAGAGCCCTTTCGGCTATACACCTTTCACTAACCAAGGGACAAAGAAAGAAAATCTTGAGCCAGGTTTGCAACGGCAAAAGATTGTATTATCACGGATGTATAGCGGCGGCTATATTACGGAGAAAGAATATAACGATGCCCTCGATTACGATGTGACGAAAGATTTTATCGAGGCACAGCCTCCTGCATTTGAAAAATATCCATTCTTAACGACCGAGATTGAAAAACGTTCAATCGAAATCCTCGCTGCCCATCTTGCCAAACAGGATGGCTATACAGAGGATGATTTAAAGAAAAATGATAAGTTAGGCAATCAATATGTAGCGGAAGCAGATAAAGCAATCCGCCAAAAAGGCTATAAAATTCATACAACCATCAACAAAAAGATGTATGACGCAATGACCCAAGTAACGGCTAATTACCCGTATTTCGGACCTTCTAAACCGGAAACCGTGATTGATCCGGACACAAAGAAAGAAGTAACCGTGCAGGAACCTGTTGAAACAGGATCTATGCTGATCGAGAATCAAACAGGAAAAATTCTTAGCTTCGTCGGCGGCCGTGATTTCAGTCGTGAAGAAACGAACCATGCGACAGTCGCCCTTCGTTCGAATGGATCAACAATGAAACCTTTATTGGTATATGCACCAGGCATCGAGCTAGGTAAACTGGCGCCGGGTACATTGGCTGTCGATGGTCCAATCAATATAAACGGCTGGAAGCCCAAAAATTATGGTGGCGGCTACAGTGGATTAACAAGCGCCCGTAAAGCCATGAAATATTCCCAAAATACACCTGCCGCTCAATTCTATATGGAAATCATTAACCAAAGACCGGCGAAGTATCTTGAAAAAATGGGTATTACATCCTTGACGGATGCCGATTTCGAGAATCCATCCGCTTCACTCGGAACGACGACTGTCACAGTCGAAGAAAACACTAACGCATATGCAGCACTTGCCAATAATGGACAATTTGTCGACGCTTATATGATTGAGAAGATCGAAACGAAAAAAGGCGAAGTCATTTACCAACATAAAAGCGAGCCTGTTAAGGTATTCTCGCCTCAAACAGCTTACCTGACAATCGATATGATGCGGGATGTTATTTCCGGCGGAACAGCGGCTTCGTTGAACGGGCGATTGAACTTCTATTCCGACTTTGCCGGTAAAACAGGAACAGGTAATGATTACAGCGACGCCTGGTTCGTCGCTTCCAATCCGAATGTCACACTAGGTGTTTGGACAGGCTATGACACACCAAAATCATTACAGACAGGCGGTCTAAGTTACAGCAAGCGAAATATCTATTTATGGGCCGATTATATGAATGCCTTGTATAAAGTTGACAAAGAATTAATTGGCACCCAGAAGCGTTTCCAAAATCCAGGGGGCATTGTAAGTCGTTCATATGCATCCATGTTTAATCTGCCGAACGATATACTATCGGCTGCCGGCATCGGTTCTTCCGATTTATTCCCGGCCAATTACTCTATGAAAGTAGGAAATGCATCATTAGCAAATGGTAGATTCGTAGTAATTGGAGATAAACGTTATATCGCACTGCCGACTACACCATCAGAGTTTGTGGAAAACGGTTCTGTACTGTCCACTGAATTCCTTAAGATGATTGGCAGCAGATATTTAGTTGGTTATCCTACTTTGGGAACCAATCATTCAAGCGGAAGCGCTGAACAACTGACTGACAACGGGCGTGCACCTTACGCTTTGAACATCCGTGTCAATGGCAATACGATTTCTTGGGATAGACACGGTGATGGAGATGTAATCGGCTACCGTATTTACAAAAACGGCTCAAAAGTTGCCGCTATAAAAGCCGGCCAGGCATACAGCTTCTCGGGCGGTGCAGGTTCCTATATCGTTAAAGCAGTTGATATTGCCGGTAAGGAATCGCCAGCTTCCAACGTGGTTACAATCGGTGCAGCGAAAACATCTACTGAACCGGAAAACGTAACAGCACAACCGGAAGCAACTCCTAACAATGAGCCAAATGCTAAACCTGAAACAAATCCAAGCACCAAACCGGAAACGAAACCGGAAACGAAACCAGAAACAAATCCGGAAACGAAACCAGAAAC
>JBJEFM010000104.1:0-44786 GCA_051874035.1 Bacillus sp. (in: firmicutes) | reverse complement strand
CCGGAAACGAAACCAGAAACAAATCCGGAAACGAAACCAGAAACGAATCCTGCTCCTACGCCTACACCAGCGCCGGAGCCAAGAACAGAAACACCTCCTGCTACAACAGAAGGATCCAACGATGCTTAACATCATACGGAAAAAGGGCATTTCCAGCGAATTGGAAATGCCCCTTTCTTATTAATCTTCTAAAGTAGATAAATCGCCCGTCGGTAAATCTAATTCCCATGCTTTTAATACTCTCCGCATGATTTTTCCGCTTCTTGTCTTAGGAAGCTTATCCTTGAATTCGATTTCCCTGGGAGCTGCATGGGCCGCTAAGCCATTCCTTACAAATAAGCGAATTTCTTCAATAAGTTCCTCGCTTTCTTCATATCCGTCACGCAGTGCGATAAACGCCTTAATAATCTCTCCGCGCACTGGGTCCGGTTTACCGATTACACCCGCCTCCGCTATAGCCGGATGTTCCACAAGCTTACTTTCCACTTCAAATGGGCCGACACGTTCTCCCGCTGTCATAATCACATCATCAATTCTCCCTTGGAACCAGAAATATCCGTCTTCATCCATATAAGCCGAGTCGCCGGATACATACCAATCTCCGGGCATGAAGTACGAATCATATTTTTCGGGATTATTCCAAATCTGGCTCATCATCGACGGCCAGCCTTTCTTAATGGCCAGGTTGCCCATTCTTCTAGGAGGCAGTTCATTTCCCTGATCATCCACGATAGCGGCGATGATGCCGGGAATCGGTTTACCCATAGAACCCGGTTTAATCTCCATACAAGGGTAGTTGCAGATAAGCTGGGCACCTGTTTCCGTCATCCACCATGTATCATGGATACGCAGGCCGAATACCTTCATGCCCCAGCGAACAACCTCGGGATTCAAAGGCTCACCTACACTAAGAATATGGCGCAAAGTGCTTAAATCGAACTTCTTCACGACCTCATCCCCGGCACCCATCAGCATTCTAAAAGATGTAGGTGCGCTGTACCATACAGTCACTCCATAATCTTCAATCGTTTGATACCATGCTTCCGGTTTAAAGCGGCCTCCCACTACAACATTGGATGCCCCGCTTAACCAAGGTCCAAATATACCATAGGAAGTTCCTGTTACCCAGCCCGGATCCGCTGTGCACCAGTATACATCCTCCTCTTTTAAGTCAAGCACCCATTGTGCTGTTTGATAATGTTGAATCATCGCATTATGTACATGCAACACTCCTTTCGGCTTTCCTGTTGAACCTGATGTATAATGCAATAATAAACCGTCGTTGCGGTCCACCCATTGGATTTCCAATTGTTTGCCGGCTGCTTGGTAATATTTATTATAATCAATTAATTTGCCTTCTTCTTTTACATCATCACCGACTACAAAGACATGCGTTAAAGCAGGAAGTTCGTCGACAGGAATCCGTGGTAATAGCTCTGGGGTTGTAATGATTGCTTTAGCTTCACTATCTTCCAAACGGTCGCGGACTGCACCTTCCATGAATGCCTCAAAGAGCGGGCCAACAATTGCACCAATCTTGATGGCGCCAAGCACAGCGAAGTATAATTCCGGCGAACGGGGCATGAAAACAAAAACCCGGTCCCCTTTTTCTACACCCGCAACACTTTTGAGTACATTTCCTGCCTTGTTGGAAAAATCCTTCATTTCTTTAAATGTATATTTCTCGTTTCTATCGGCGTTTCTGTAGTAAAGAGCCACTTTGTTTTTTCTCGCGCCGGCAGCATGGCGGTCAATCGCCTCGTAAGCCATATTGACTTTGCCTGTTTCATGCCAGGAAAAATTCTTTTCCACCGTTCCCCAATCGAAATCTTTATACATTTCCTCATAGCTTTGTAAGTTAAAGTCCCCATTAATCACTGATAGCGCTTCCACTTTCATCCGTCCATCCCCTTTTTTACAAGTTACACCATTATTATAAACGAAATGGATTTTATTCTCAATTTTTAAAATTTTCTATAAATATTTTTAAATATTTTACGTTCTTTTGCCATATATCCATGTATTGGAATCGTTCACACAAAATATAATAATAATTCTTTATTTTGCATTTTTTTGTGTGATAATAAGAAAGATGAATTTGATTAGGCGGTGAAAAGATGGACCACAGGAAAACATATTATGCGAAAGAATTTGAAACACCCCAGGGTACCATTGTTATTGAAGGGCCTGTATTATCTGAGAATCTGGCGGAATATGAATTTCATGAAGGCCTGGTTGCTTTTCGTCCTCCAAAGGAACAGCATAAAGCGATTGTGGAGATAGCCAAACTCCCTGAAGGGCGAATTATCATAGCTAGAAAAGGCGGGATAGTCGTCGGGTATGTCACCTATCTCTACCCCGATGAATTGGAACGCTGGTCAGAGGGCAATATGGATGATTTGATTGAACTCGGCGCCATCGAAGTTATATCTGATTATAGAGGGTGCGGTGTAGGAAGCAATATGCTGAGAGTGGCAATGATGGACGATGCAATGGAAGATTACATCATTATCACTACAGAGTATTACTGGCATTGGGATTTGAAAGGCACCGGACTGAATGTCTGGGATTACCGGAAAGTCATGGAGAAAATGATGAACGCAGGCGGCCTTGAATATTTCGCCACGGACGACCCCGAAATCTGTTCCCATCCAGCCAATTGCTTAATGGCTCGAATCGGTTCACGAGTACCAGCCGACTCCATCGAGAAGTTCGACCAATTGCGCTTCATGAATCGATTTATGTATTAGACAAATATTTCCGCATCATTTACAATCCTATATAACAATTACTTCTTTTGCAGATATGCTTTACCCAAGAACTTCATTTGAAGGGGGATACATTGATGATAGTAGAAGAAATCATGAGCAGGAATGTTATTACGTTAACAGAACAAGATACCATTCAAACAGCAATGAAAGTGATGAGAGAGAAAAAAATCCGCCATATTCCGATCATTGACGCAGACTGCCATTGCATAGGCCTCGTATCGACACAAGATATCCGGGATGCGACGCCTTCCATCTTCTTTTCCAATGAACATCAAGAAGTTCTTCAAAAGCCGCTGAACTCCATCATGAAGACGAATGTCATAACAGGGCATCCACTTGATTTCGTAGAGGATACAGCTGTTGTGTTCTATGAAAATAAGATTGGATGCATGCCGATCCTGTCCAATAAGAAATTGGTCGGAATCGTATCGGAAACAGATCTGCTGAATACATTCGTGGAGCTGACGGGCGCAAACCAGCCCGGATCGCAAATCCAAGTGAAAGTGCCTAACAGAACAGGCGTGTTAAGCGACATCGCAAACATTTTCAAAATGAATAAGGTAAATATCCAAAGTGTCCTTGTCTATCCGGATCCATCCGATTATGGATTCAAAGTATTGGTCATCCGCGTACAAACCATGAATCCGCTTACTGTAGTCTCATCGCTAAAGGGGCATGGATACATTGTTTTGTGGCCTAAGGAACCGGAGTTCTCGTCATGAACAAAGCTTTATTTGTTTACTCAGATGAATTATTGAAGTATAAGTTTAATAGCAATCATCCTTTTAATCAATTGCGTTTAAAGCTAACTCTCGATTTGCTGCAAAAATCCAATGCGATAAATGACCGGGATATCATTCAGCCGCGGATGGCTACGGATGAAGAACTTTGTTTAATTCACGACCCTAACTATGTCAACGCTGTCAAACTGGCCAGCAAAGGCTTATTGCCAGAAGAGCAAGCCGCTAATTACGGATTGGATACAGAAGATACACCGATATTCCCCGACATGCATGAAGCGACCGCTCTGCTCGTCGGAGGTACGCTCACAGCTGTCGATGCAGTAATGTCAGGCCGTGCCGATCACGCATTGAGCCTAGGAGGCGGTCTTCACCATAGTTTTATAGGCAAAGCATCCGGTTTCTGTGTATACAATGATTGCTCCGTCGCAATTAGATATCTGCAGAAACACTATAATGCGAGAGTATTGTATGTTGATACAGATGCCCATCATGGCGATGGCGTACAGTGGTCGTTCTATGACGACGACCAGGCCTGCACATTTTCTATCCATGAAACAGGCCGCTACCTATTCCCCGGCACCGGCAATATTAACGAACGCGGACAAGGAAAAGGCTATGGGTATTGCTTCAATGTTCCCATTGATGCTTTTACAGAAGATGAATCATGGCTTCACACATATACGACCGCATTTAAAGAAATAATAGAATTCTTTAAACCTGATATTATTTTGACACAAAACGGAGCAGACTCTCACTACCTTGATCCTCTCACACATCTCTCCGCCACTATGAACATATACGAAAAAATCCCTAAACTTGCACATGAATTGGCACACCAATACTGCAACGGCCGTTGGGTCGCTGTAGGAGGCGGCGGTTACGATATATGGCGTGTTGTTCCGCGAGCCTGGTCAAGAATATGGTTGGAAATGTCCGAATTATCCCATATTTCAGGGCCAATCCCGATAGATTGGATCGAAGCATGGCAATCACAAGCTCCCATCCAATTGCCAACCGCGTGGGAAGATCCGCTGAACATGTATGAGCCGATTCCCCGCAAATCTGAAATCACCGAAAAGAACTTGCAAGCACTAGAGAAAATGCTTTACCCTATCCGTTCAAATAAGAAAACAGTGGATACATAAAAAGAGGAAAGGTTGTTCCTTCATTCGGAGCAACCTTTCCTCTTTTTATTTCTCTATACTCTTTGTTGATTGGCGTTCCTCAATCCGATGCGGTAAAACCACTGTATAGTTACTTACTGTTTCTTCATTCATTAATTTCGTAAGTAAACGCATCGCTACTGCTCCAATATCGTATAAAGGCTGTACAATTGTTGTAATCTGCGGTCTGACCATTAAAGTCAACTTCGTATTATCAAAGCTTATTACTTCAACATCATCCGGTACAGAGTATCCTTTATCTTGAATGCCATGGACAATGCCTACAGCCATTTCATCCGCTCCTACAAGCACAGCAGTCGGACGCTCCGCTAATTCGATAAGTCGCTCGGCTGCATCGATGCCGCTATCGTAAGAGAAATCACCTTCAATCACATATTCTTCATTATAAGCGATATTATGCTCTTCAAGCGCTTTCTTATAGCCGGCGATTTTCTTGATATTAATGGGTTCTGAGAAATTGCCGATTACTAAAGCGATTTTTGTATGCCCTTTTGAAATAAAACTTACCACACTGTCATAAGCCGCTTCTTCATAATTGATATTGACTGAGGGTATCCGCTCGCTATTCTCCAAAGATCCCGCCAATACAATCGGAACCGGGGATTTCTTGAATTCTTCAACATGATCTTCTGTAATATTGGCCCCCATGAAAATCAGACCATCAACCTGCTTGCCCAGCATTGTGTTCAGCAGGTGTAATTCTTTCTCTTTATTCTCATCAGAGTTGCTGAGGATGATATTATATTTATACATGGTAGCTATATCTTCAATGCCTCTTGCTAATTCAGCAAAGAAAATATTTGAAATATCCGGGATGATTACCCCGATCGTTGTAGTCTTTTTACTTGCCAGACCTCTTGCAACAGCATTTGGCCGGTAGCCTAATCGATCAATAACCTCCATTACTTTCTTTCTTGTGGCAGGCTTTACGTTTGGATTTCCATTTACAACACGGGAAACCGTCGCCATGGAAACACTCGCTTCCCTAGCAACATCATAAATCGTTATGTTATTCATTTTTGGCACTCCTTCAGCTAATGAAATCATTTCTTTCCTAATTACGCTATCGAAATATATTTAAAAATAAAAAATTTATAATCCTAAAAATATCATTGTTCAAAAATGCACAATAAAAAGAACATAATCACATTGTAAATCTAACTCTATCAATACTTTATATTACGATAAGGGGATAATATCTGCAATGTTGTTTTATAATTTTTCCTTACTCAATAAATACTATATTATATATTATTATACAACGATTATGCATTCTTATTTATCAATATGATAAATAAGAATGCATAATTCAAATGATTTTTTATATTAAAATTGCCTGACTTTTCGGCTTACTAAGGGCAGATAGCTTTTATTTTATGGCGAAGGGGTTAATGCGGGGATTTAAAAGCACTCTTACATCGTTTTTGTCTTCACTTGCTCTTCTTCTGGCTTTTTATACTCTTTTTCCCAAAAGTCAGCATTTTTTATCCCCAAGGCTTTGGGGTTGAAAACAGGATCTAATCCTTGCTTCTTCTGATTTTCATAATCTTTCAAAGTAAGTAAAGCCGGTTTTAAAAGTAGGAGCATAGCGATTACATTCAGCCAAACCATCAATCCTAATCCTACATCTCCAAGCGCCCAAGCCGCTGCTGCTGTTTTGACGGCTCCATAGTATGTCGCAGCGAGAATGATGAATTTCAACAATAACATCCCTATACTGGAATATCTTCCTTTTAATAAATAAGCAATATTTGTTTCTGCAATATAATAATAAGCCATGATTGTTGTAAATGCGAAAAAGAACAATGCGATAGCCACAAAGCCTGAACCAAAGCCAGGGAAAGCTGAATCGACCGCCGCTTGGGTAAATGTCGGCCCTGGATCGACATCTCCTAGTTTATTCACAATATACGTACCATCCGGCGCTTTTGTATTATACATCCCTGTAAATAGGATGATGAATGCTGTTGCAGAACATACCAGCAACGTATCAATATAAACGGAAGCAGCTTGTACCAAGCCTTGTTTAGCTGGATGAGAGACTTCTGCCGCAGCTGCCGGATGGGCGCCGGTGCCTTGGCCCGCTTCATTGGAATAAATACCGCGCTTTACTCCCCAAGCAATGGCCATGCCAATAATTCCGCCGAACGCTGAATCCATCGCAAAAGCACTTTTTACAATCAGCATAATAACATTGGGAACTTCGGAAATGTTCATGATAATGATGACAATCGATACTAAGATATAACCTAAAGCCATGAAAGGAACAATGAATTGAGCCGCACTGGCTATTCTTTTTACACCACCGAAAATAATGAATGCCAACAGTGCAATGATGACAAGGCCTGTAATAGATGGAGAAATATTAAATGCATTATCTACAGATTCCGCAATGGCATTGGATTGAACGCCCGGCATCAGTATCGCCATAGCGATCAGCGCTGCAAAAGCAAACAAATAAGCGAACCATTTAATGCCTAATCCCTTTTCGATATAATAAGCGGGTCCCCCCCTATATTGTCCCCCTTGCTTTACTTTATAAATTTGAGCTAATGTGGATTCTATGAACGCACTTGCAGAACCGATAAATGCGATTATCCACATCCAAAAAACGGCGCCCGGTCCACCGAAGCCGATGGCTGTGGCTACTCCTGCAATATTACCTGTACCGACCCTTCCCGCTAAAGCGATAGAAAGTGCTTGAAAAGAAGAAACGCCGGCATCCGAACTCTTTCCTGTGAACATCAATTTAAACATATCTTTTATATGTCTTATTTGTAAGAAACGCGTTAAAATCGAAAATAAAAGGCCTACTCCGAGAATAGTATAAATAAAGTATTCATGCCATAATATATCGTTCAAATACTTTGCAATTGATTCCACCATAAGAATTCCCCCATCTGATATAATTCTTTGTATCCATTCATACAAAGCCTATTAGGACTATTGAATAAGCTTACACCTCCATTTACATTTATAAATTTCTGAATATTTCAATTATACACATTTTTATAGCAATGTCATAGAATTTATGTCAGAAAACATAACACGCAACAAAAAAGTCAGCAAAAAATCTATTTCAAAAGTTTCCTAAACTAAAAAACTGCATCTCCAATCGTTAGTTGTATCTAACAATTGGAGATGCAGTTCATCCCTTTATGGAAAAGAGCCTGTTTTTTAGTTGAAATGAATTACTGCTTAACAGTAATGTTCAGTTGGCTTTGGATACTTTCCCAGAAAGAATCGAATTCCTGGAAATCCATTTGTTGAGCCGAATCTGATAGAGCCACGCTCGGGTCCGGATGCACTTCCGCCATCACGCCGTCCGCTCCAATAGCAAGCGCCGCTTTAGCTGCCGGCAATAACAAATCTTTTCGCCCTGTAGAATGTGTTACATCTACAAGGACCGGTAAATGCGTCTCCTGCTTCA
The DNA here is from genome assembly GCA_051874035.1 of Bacillus sp. (in: firmicutes). GTDB lineage: Bacteria > Bacillota > Bacilli > Bacillales > DSM-1321 > Bacillus_AD. The sequence goes on along the minus strand of JBJEFM010000104.1, from coordinate 36,658 downwards.
GAATAGGGACAGCCGTAATATCCAATGTATTTCTTGTAGCTTTCTCATACGTACGGATTCCTCGTTCGCAAAGAATGATATTACCATTGCCTTGCGACATGATGTACTCCGCCGCGTGGATGAATTCATCGATTGTTGCTGATAGGCCCCGTTTTAATAGTACCGGCTTGTCCACCGCTCCCGCCGCTTTCAATAATTCGAAATTTTGCATATTGCGCGCACCGATTTGGATGACATCGATATAATCAAGTGCGGTTTCGATATCTGCTGGGCTGACAATTTCACTGATGACGGATAAACCATATTCGTCGCTTACCCGTTTTAGGATTTTCAAGCCTTCAAGACCCAATCCTTGGAAATCATACGGAGACGTTCTTGGCTTGTATGCGCCCCCTCGGATGAATGTAAGGCCCTTGCCTTTAAGCACTTCTGCAACAGCTGCAACTTGCTCATACGACTCTACAGCGCATGGACCAAAGACCATCGTTGGATTGCCATTGCCCACTTTCTCGCCGTTAATATTGACGATTGTATCTTCAGGCTTTCTTTTACGTGATACAAGTAATGCCTTCTTCTGATCATCTTTTTGCAGATCTAAACTCACCTTGAAGATTTCCTTGAAGATATGCTTAATAATACGATTGTCCAAAGGTCCTTGATTATTCTCTTCGATCAAGTCAAGCATCGCTCTTTCCCTTAATGGATCATATTTATTAACGCCCTGCTTCTCTTTCACATGGCCAATTTCTTGTACAATTGCAGCTCTCTCATTAATAAGCTCTAATAAAGAAAGATTTATACTGTCCAGCTTTTCACGCAGCTCATTTAATTCGTTATTGCTCATACTCGTCCAGCCCCTTTAGTTTTTTATCGGTGCATTAAAGTCTGCTCAGTCCACAATGTGGCTCATTGTTCACTTTAATGACTTATGATTACGTTTCATTCTAATATAATTAAAAATCATTATAAAACAATTTAGACTGATTGTCACTAAAAAAACTTTAATAATTAAACGCTTTTAAGTATTAAAGTAAAATATTTATTCCAAATAGACTGGAAATTAAAGTATTATTAAGATATCTCCCGTATTTATGCAGATAAGTGAAAATTTCCAAAATCCAAGAATATATACTTAATAATCAATCATAAAAGAAGGTGTTTACATTGCAAGAGAAATTATTTGCATTAGATATAGGTACACGTTCCATTGTCGGGATTGTTTTGGAGCAGTTTGGAGAATCATACCATGTCGTTGACATTCTATCAATCGAACATACCGAACGCGCTATGTTGGACGGCCAAATTCATGATGTTCTTTCTGTATCCAAAATCATATCAGAAATCAAACAAGAAATGGAGAAAAATCATGGACCTTTACACAAAGTGTGCGTCGCAGCAGCCGGGAGAGCTTTAAAAACAGAACGTGCAGCCATATCTGTCGGGATTCAAGGAAAACCTATGATCAATAAGCAGGACATCCTGCACCTTGAATTGACAGCTGTTCAGCAAGCCCAAACCCTGGTTGCCGAGAAATATGATCACGAAAGAAGTTTTGATTATTATTGTGTCGGCTATTCGGTTTTATACTATCGACTAGACGATGTAGAAATTGGAAGCTTAATCGATCAAAGCGGCAACGAAGCTTCAGTGGAAGTCATTGCGACCTTCCTGCCAAAGGTAGTGGTAGAATCATTGATTGCCGCACTTAAACGGGCCGACTTAGAAATGCAGGCACTCACCCTTGAACCAATTGCCGCAATCAATGTTCTGATTCCCCCTTCCATGCGCAGGTTGAATGTCGCGTTGGTGGATATCGGCGCAGGAACGTCCGATATCGCCATTACCGATTCGGGGACGGTTATTGCTTATGGGATGGTTCCCCTCGCAGGAGACGAGATTACAGAGGCGATCAGCGATGCCTTGCTTCTCGATTTTCCTTTAGCCGAAAACGCTAAACGTCTAATCAATACAGAAGATACCATTTCGGTAACAGATATCCTTGGCTTTGAGGAAGAGATCGCTAAACAAGAAGTTTTGGAGAAGATCTTCCCCGCCCTTACGAAATTGACAGAAGCGATCAGTTCAGAGATTCTGCAATTAAATAATAACGCCGCACCTAAAGCCGTGATGTTGGTCGGAGGGGGAAGCCTTACCCCAGAGCTCCCTAAACTGCTTGCCGGGCAACTAAACCTACCTTCCAACCGGATTGCCGTAAGAGGAATTGATGCTATTCAGAACCTGACAATCGATGAAACAATCCCTAAAGGCCCTGAACTGGTTACCCCAATCGGAATTGCACTCGCAGCGAAGAGAAATCCGATTCAATATATATCCGTCACGGTGAATGACGCACCGGTACGCTTATTCGATATGAAACGATTGACAATCGGCGATTGCTTACTAGCAACAGGAATACGAATCAATAAATTATACGGGAAACCGGGTATGGCAATAATGGCAGAAGTAAACGGGCAAAGCATCACCATCCCAGGCATCCATGGCGAGCCACCCATTGTTTTATTGAATAACCATCCGGCCTCTATTGATGATGAAATCACTGTGGGAGATTCCATTAACGTCAAGAAAGGTACGGACGGCTTCCCGCCGACTGTATATATAACAGATCTAATCGATGATGTTCCAAGAAAAACGGTAGTCATCAATCAAACGAGATATGTCATTGAAGCTGTTGTGAAGAAGAACGGACAAATTGCGGGGAATGATGAAATAGTCGCTGACCACGACGAGATCACCTGTAAGTTGCCCGAAACAATTGAAGCGCTGATTAAAGCATTAGGATTGAAATCGCTGCTGGGCCAACTTCGTGCTTTTACAGTCCATTTGGATAATAAAATCTGCTCACTCAATAAATTCAGCGGGAAAATAATCAAAAATGGCGTGGAAGCACGTCTTTCTTCTTCATTTGAAGATGGTGACACCATTCATATTGAAGGAGCGGCAGCGCCTACCCTTTTGGATCTGGCCCATTATTTAAACTTGGAGTTAATCCATTCTATTGCAGTTACTTTCAACGGAAAACGCATCACCTTACAGAAAGCAGCAACCCAAGTATATAGAGGCGATCATCCATTGCAAGAGAAGGATATCCTCAAATACGGCGAAGAACTAAAAATCGTGCAGAATAAACCGGAGCCGTTTATCTTTCAAGATCTATTCCGGCATGTGGACATCGATTTGCCTAAAGTCTCCAACAGCCGTTTCATTCTAGTGAAAAATAATAAAGAAATCGGATTCCACGAAGAAATTGAAGCCGGCGATGACTTACGGATTATGTGGCCGGCATACGGCAATAAACCACAATAACGATAACCCCCTGATTTTCCAAATAGAAAGTCAGGGGGTTATCTATAATTCATTCATCGATTGCTTTCTTAATAGCTGCTTCTGTAATATTCCCATGTGAATCATGCCACGTTACATCACCGTTTTTAAAAAGAATGACTTGTGGTGAAGCATGCTTGACATGATAAGACTCCGCAATCATATTCGACAGCTCCCGATCGTCTTGAACAATTATATAAACTGAGGGAAACTCCGGGTTCTGTTCCGTGAACCGGATGAATTCTTTTTGTGCAGCGCTGCTGATAGGGCATGTCGCACTATGTTTAAATAGTACAACTGCCTCTTCTTTCAAATATTCATCAAACTGTTCTTTCGAATGAATATGTTCCAATGTCATCATTCATCAACCTTTCTTCCTGGATATACAAATAAGCGATGAAGTCATCTTATCACTCCACCGCTAAAAAATCCAATATCTTCCGTATCCGGAAATACTATTTTTTCATTTTGTTCTCTGTCTCTGTCATATCTTGTTCTGCTTCTTGCAGCTTTTGCTTAATTTCATCTTTATCAATTGATGCCGCTACATCCTTAGCCGCATCCTTAGCGTCCATCGCCATATTTTCAATGACTTTTTTCGGCTCTTCTTTACCTTGCTGCATATTCTTGACATTTTCTTTCATAGAAGCAGCTTGTTTTGAAACAGTCTCTTTTAAGGAAGCCGTTTGCTTAGAAACCGTCTCGCCCAATGTACTTGTTTTTGTTTTAGCTGCTTCAGCAAAGTCTGCACCTTTTTCCATCGCTGTTTGTCTAATCTTCTCTGTCTTCTCAGACAATAATTTAGCGCCATCATTCAAATCGCTTCGAAGTTCTTTTCCTGATTTAGGAGCAAGGAATAAAGCTGTAGCAGCTCCAACAATACCTCCAATTAAAGCCCCAATCATAAAATCCTTTGAATTAACCGATTCTTGGCATGAATCATACTTCGCACTGTCTCTTGAAAGTTCTTTTTGATATTCGTTTGAATTCATATTGTTTCTCCTCTTTCCTATATATTTTGTATTGAAAAATTAGCCTCGTGATCGCAAATTGGTTTTTCTTGGAGATTTCACTTTATCCGGATAAACATCCCCTACGACCTCTCCTTTACCGGCTGAGCGCTTCTTCCAATTGTCCCGCAGTTGAAAGAAAGCATTTCCCCATTGTACAACTTGAGCGATTTTATCCTGGTTTTCCACCAATCCATTCTCAACTCTTGCCGAAACGCTCTGTAAGGAAGTATTAAAGCTTTTCACTGTTGTGCCAACTTCTTTAACTGCATCGACTACCGTATTTAAATTCTCCGATTTCTCCTGTAAATCTTCCGCTAACGCGTTCGTTTTATGTAAGAGAAGCGTTGATTCTGTAGTCAATCCTTGTAATTGTTTCTCTAAACCTGTCAGTGTATGCGATACACTGTCTAGCGTTACTTGCAGTGATTTTAATGTTTTCACTAAATAAATCACTAAAATCAAAAAAGCTACGGCAGCTACCGCTGCACTCAAATATAAAATTATTTCCATTCCTTCCACCTCCGTGCTTGCTCTTGTAAATAAATACCCGTATTCCCTCATTATAAACTATTCTTCACGGAATGCTTGAAAAAAAAAGAACATAAAAACATTTTTCTTATACAAAGGGCCGCTACTAAAATTCCAGCCGAAATTCGGTTACAATAGAAAAGAAGAACAAAACATAGGAGGTTAACAGCGACATGAGAGATCCTAGAATAAGCGTGTTAGCACGCAATCTCATCAATTATTCCTTAAAACTAAAAAAAGGCGAAAAAGTATTGATTGAAAATTTCGGTATCCAGCGCGAGTTAGTAAAAGCTATTGTAGAAGAAGCGTATAAAGTGGGAGCCTACCCATTCGTATCATTGAAAGACCACCAGGTTGACCGTGCCCTTCTAATGGGTGCAAAACGGGAACAATATGACATGATGGCGGCATTCGAAGCGAACGTCATGAAAGAAATGGATGCATATATCGGCTTGCGCTCCGGCGATAACATCAATGAACTGTCTGATGTGCCTGCTGAACGGATGAAAATCCAAGGTGATACAATAGGCAAAAAAGTACATAGCGAAATTCGAGTACCGAAAACGAAATGGGTTGTCATGCGCTATCCCAACAATGCAATGGCCCAATTAGCCAAAATGAGCACGGAAGCATTCGAAGACTTCTATTTCAATGTCTGTAATTTAGATTACAGTAAAATGAGCCAGGCAATGGATCATCTTGTTGATCTGATGAATAAAACAGACCAAGTTCGTTTAGTCGGTCCCGGCACTGACTTAACATTCTCGATTAAGGGCATCCCTGCCATTAAATGTGCAGGGGAAATGAATATTCCGGATGGCGAAGTCTTCACCGCACCCGTAAAAGATTCTGTCAATGGCGTCATTACCTATAACACCCCTTCGCCATATCAAGGATTCACCTTTGAAAATGTGAAACTGACCTTTAAAGATGGCAAGATTATTAACGCTGAAGCAAATGATACTGAACGCATCAATAAAGTCTTCGATACAGATGAAGGCGCTCGTTATGTAGGAGAATTCGCGATTGGCGTGAATCCATATATCCTGCACCCAATGCAAGATATCCTATTTGATGAAAAAATTGATGGCAGCTTTCATTTCACGCCAGGCCAATGCTACGATGAAGCGTTCAATGGCAATTCATCCAATATCCATTGGGATTTAGTGAACATCCAGCGTCCTGAATATGGCGGTGGCGAAATCTACTTTGATAATGTGCTAATCCGAAAAGATGGCATCTTCGTCCTTCCAGAACTTGAATGCTTGAATCCCGAAAATCTAAAATAACAAAAAAGCGATTGAATCCATGCAGGATTCAATCGCTTTTTCTTCGTTTTTACTAAAAACAAACCGTTCTATTATTTCAACATATTCTCATAAGCCGCTTGGAATTTCTGTATGTCCCCAGCACCCATGAATAAAATGACGCTGTTATCATATTTCTTCAATGAAGATGTATCTTCTTCCTTCAACAGCTCTCCATTCGGGATTTTATCGAGCAAATCATTGATTGTCAATTTGCCTTGATGCTCCCTGGCCGATCCGAAAATATCGCATAAGAATACTTTATCAGCCAAATTCAGGCTTTCCGCAAACTCTTCCAGGAACTTTTGAGTTCTGCTGAACGTATGCGGCTGGAATACAGCTACAATTTGTTTATCCGGATATTTTTTCTTCGCGGCATCAACCGTTGCTTTGATTTCAGTAGGATGATGTGCATAGTCATCGACTAAAATCTGCGATCCGATTACTTTTTCTGAAAATCTTCTTTTTACACCTGTAAATGTACTTAATTGTTTTTGCACAATTTCAGTATCGATGTCTTCATATTGGCAAAGTGCGATGACAGCCAAGGCGTTCAAAACGCTGTGATTGCCGAACGTAGGAATTGTAAATGTTTCAAAGTAATTATTTCGAACATACACTTCAAACGTTGTACCTTGAGGAGATGTTGAAATATTTCTTGCCTGAAAGTCGTTTTCCTCGTTAAAGCCATAGAAAATAACAGGAACGCGAGCTTGGATTCGCTGTAATTGCTCGTCATCCCCACAGGCGATGATTCCCTTGTTAACTTGTAGAGCCATCTCTTGAAACGCTTGAAAAACATCTTCAAGATTCGCGAAATAATCTGGATGGTCGAAATCAATATTTGTCATGATGGCATAGTCGGGATGATACGATAAGAAATGGCGGCGATACTCGCACGCTTCAAACACGAAGCATTCCGCATCGCGGTCTCCTTTCCCCGTTCCATCGCCAATCAAGAAAGAAGTTGGCTTTGCTCCTTTGATTACATGGGACATTAAACCTGTCGTCGAAGTTTTCCCATGAGCACCTGTCACTGCAATGCTTGTGAACTTCTTGATAAACTCTCCCAAGAAACGATGGTATCTTACAATAGGGATACCTAATTCCATTGCTTGTTGTATTTCCTCGTGTGTATCCGGAAATGCATTTCCCGCAATCACCGTTAAATCACTTGTAATATTGTCCTTATTAAATGGCAAAATCGTTATTCCTGCATTTTCCAATGCAACTTGTGTAAAAAAATGTTTTTCAATATCAGAACCTTGCACTTTATACCCCATATCATGAAGCAATAGCGCAAGCGCACTCATCCCTGATCCTTTTATACCAACAAAATGGTAAACAGTCATACGAGAACCTCCAACAATCGTCTATCTGCAGTACAGCATATGACGTTTTGCATTTTTAACAAAGCACGTGAATATGCCCCTCAAACAGAAGTATTAATACTAACACCCCTAAAAAAATATTATATCATAAAAAATATTTTTGCGCCAAATTCGCTATACTAATGTAATATTTTTTGCTAGTTATGGGAGTATAAACCATAACCAACAAACTGGCTTGATACTATATTAGCCACTTTCCTTGACTCTTGATTTCTTATTTTATATAGCAATATCACCAGTTAAGGCATGACAAGCTAATAATAGGATCTTTTAGGACTATCTTTATTCTTACTGGAATATCTCGCTTCTATAGCTTTTACATATACTTTTTCTTTAAAAACATCTCCCCAACTACTTTTATCCATTAGCAACCTGCCCAGTATCTGAAGAGCTCACTGTTTTTTCACCCTATTATATACAGTAATGCCTATAGGGGTTCTGCAAGCAAAATCCTATTCATGCCTCTTCTAAGCCGGCAATCTCGGACGGCGGAGACCGACTTATGGGGTAATCGCTTGATTTCCCTTCAACGCCTTCACAGCCTTTTCTTTATCCTATAATTTTCTTCTGCACGCAATATAACCATTAGTATAATCGGAATATTTAAATACCATATTAAGCATACCACGTAATTACCGCACAAACGACCTTTAAACGCTAATTAAACATAAAAACAAGGAAATGATCCTACCCAACGAATCATTTCCTTATTTTTTTATAATAAGCACCCTCTTTTTACAGTTGTTCAGCCTGCTGCTCTAGCCATTCCTCCATGTCCTCGGCTGTCATCAACACTTCACGGGGCTTGCTGCCTCTCGCCTCTGAAATGATGCCGCAGCTTTCCATCATATCAATCAATCGGGCAGCCCGATTATAGCCGATATGGAATCTTCTCTGCAGGCTTGAAGTGGATGCCCCGTTCTGATACACAACAAATTCGCAAGCTTCCATAAATAACTCGTCACGTTCATCCGAAACTTGGGCCTTCGCCAATAAATCTTCTTGTTGGAATAAATATTGCGGTTCTTGTTCTTTACGTACAAAATCGACAATTTCTTCAATTTCCTCATCACTAACAAAGGTGCCTTGCAAGCGCACTGTTTTCGAAGAGCCATTTTCTAAAAATAACATATCTCCTCGTCCAAGCAACTTCTCCGCTCCGCTTGAATCAATGATTGTACGGGAGTCGATTTGCGAAGATACCGAAAATGCAATTCTAGTAGGAATGTTGGCTTTAATGAGGCCTGTGATTACATCAACAGAAGGGCGCTGGGTTGCAACGATTAAATGGATGCCGCATGCCCTCGCTTTTTGGGCAATCCGGCAAATCGATTCTTCCACTTCCGCCGGTGACATCATCATTAAATCCGCCAGCTCATCAATAATAATAACGATGAATGGCAATTTATCCGACAATTGTCCCGCTTCTTCCGCTTTTTTATTGAAACGGGTAATATCACGCACACCCGTATGAGCGAATAACTCGTATCGTCTTTCCATTTCATCTACGGCCCATTTCAATGCTGCCGTTGCCGCTTTTACATCCGTAATAACCGGACTCACCAAATGTGGAATGGAATTGTAAGGAGCCAATTCCACCATTTTCGGGTCAATCAGCAACAGCTTGAGCTCTTGCGGCGTCGCTTTGTACAACAAGCTGACAATCATGGTATTGATGCAGACGCTTTTACCTGAACCTGTTGCTCCCGCAATTAATCCATGGGGCATCTTTCGTAAGTCGGTAACAATCGGCGCGCCTGTGATATCCAGACCTAAAGCGGCGGTTAAAGGAGATTCCGATTCTGTGAATACAGGGTTTTCGAGAATTTCCCGCAAAAAGACAGGTCTGCTCTTCCGGTTCGGTATCTCAATTCCGATTGTATGCTTGCCTGGAATCGGTGCTTCCATGCGAATATCCTGGGCCGCTAAACATAACTTGATATCGTCTGTCAAATTGGTAATCTTATTCACTTTCACACCCGGTTCCGGCTGCACTTCAAATTGCGTAACGGAGGGGCCTTGCGTGATGTTCACCACACTCGCTCTTACATTAAAATTAAACAATGTTTCGTTCAGCATCGCACCTTGCTCATCTAGCCAAGCGGCGTCCTTCTCACCGGCGATCGATGGCGTCAATAAGTTAATTGGCGGAAATTGATAATACGGCAAAAACTGGTCGTCGGCTTCTGGTTCCACGCTTTCAGCCATTTGCTGTTCAAAGATTTCTGTATCATTTGCTTGTTCCGGTGCCTTATCAATAACTAGTGTTTTTTTTTCCGTGTTTTCTTTTTTAGTTTTTATTTTATCTCTATCCTGCCGAAGCATGACAACATTGAATGGAATGTGCTTTCTTTTCGTTTCTTTGGCAGGTGTTTCCACCGGCTCTTCAGGCTCTGCCACCGTTTCCTTTGCCGCTTCTATAGGAGCAGCTTCAACCGCAGCGCTCGTTTGCTTCATTGTCTCATTGCAGAAGTCTAAACCATCGCTTTGCATTACATGGGTGGCTGTCTCTTGCACCTCGCTTTCCTCCATTTGAGGAACGGTCTCATTCATGAGCGGCATTGCCGGTTCGAAAATCGGCGGTTCAAGGACAGAATTCCGGCTTATTTCCATGCCAGTGACCGATGTTTGCTCACTCTGTTTCTCTTCGCCGTCCACACTTAATGCCGGTTTATTATTCTCTTGCTCTATAGCTACCGCGAGATTCGAATGTTGGATATTTGTTTCCGCTTTTACTGTCGGCTCATGAAAAACAGCCGGAGCATCCATCATTTCTTCCATTGAGGAGGGAGTTGCAGCCATTGCCGTTTCCGGTTGCCCTGCACTTGCAGGGGCAGCTTCTTCTTCTGTAAGCCCCGGATTCTCTTGTTTATTCAAAATTGGCACTTCATCCAATACAGCCGAATTTTCCTGATCGGCCGGAAGACCGGTAGGCTTTGAAGCCGTTGGACCGCCTGCCGTCAAAAACGCCCCCAACATATTATCTTTAGGCTGTACAATCTGCTCAGGATGATCCTCTACCGGCTCAGGATGGTTCTTTTCCTCTAGCTCTACTTGTTTTCGATACACTGCCGGAATCTGTTCATCAAATATATAGCCGCTTTTCAACTCATATTCAACCGCTGCATGATTTGTTAATTCCGCTTCACTATGGTTATTCATCTCTTTGAGCGGCCTCTTTTGAAAACCATAAATCGGAGAGGGAATTTCTGTTGGAACGTATGGTCTTTTTTTCACTTCCTGCTGTTTGGCTTCAGCTATTCCCGGTCTTTCCTTTCTGGTCGGCTCCTCCTGGGTTAGCCTTAACTCCTTCACCGGCTTGCGCTCTCTCCTGCCGCCGCTTGGAGCCGGTTGTATTTGCGGACGAGCTTTCGGCTTCCTCCGTTCACCAGGCATGTAATCCGGTATAACAGGAAAACGAAATACTCCTTTCGGATATTGATAGCTCACTTTGGCATCTATATCTTGAAACCCGCCCCCGTTTTCTTGTGCATGCGGCAATGGATAGGTCGGCTCCGATTTCTTTCTTGGTTCTCGTTGAGTTTGTTTCTTTTTATTAAAAAATTCGCTTTCACTTTCTGTTTTTATTTTAACGCCTCTATTTTCAAGCTCTTGCAAATCAAGCTGCTCATTATCTTTCAAGACAATCTCTTCAATCTCATATACTTCATCAGCTTTCAGCCATTTCGCCATTTTTTTAAGCCATTTCAATGTAATCACTCTTTCTAAAGCTATTCTTCACTTTTATATTTTAACAGTAATTCAATAAATATCGAGGGAAAAGTCGATGATTCCCATCATATCACAAGAAAAAATAGCCATGTGCCAATTTCGACAAATATGGCTCAAGATTCCTCCTTATTTGTCCATCTTTTTCTCCATTCCCGAAAGAGCAACCCGGCAAACTCATACAAAAAAACCACCTTAAAGATAGGCTTATTCCACTATCTCCAAAGTAGTTTTAGTTCTTCATTCCTTAGGTTTATTCTTGCCTAAAATAAAAATGGGTTCTAAATCGCCATTATTATATAAAAATGAAAGGGCTGTAATCGGCACATGTCCGCTTGCAAAGAAACTCATGCTCATTTGTGCCAGAATATCGTAGCCTGTATTATTCCGTATATCAGCTATGATGCACACATCGCCGTGAGGAACGGCGACCGCCATTTCGCCTGTCATCTTCTTCTTCATTTCTTGCAGCCAGTCGATAAGCAAAATCTTACTTGCATCATATCCATCCTTTGTACTTACGAAATAGAATACGTTATCCGCGACAGTTTCACTCTTAGCGTCAGTGGACAGCTTCTTCACGTTCTCCATCGCTGCACGATGCACCTTCTCTTGATTCCATCCATTCTTCTCCAAAAAGCTTTCATCTAACAAGCGATATGTCGTTCCTAAATCAAGCGCATAATAAATGCGTGTCTCAGCTGTGTGTTCCTGCGTTACAAAAGCTGTGCCATCTTGATTTGCCGTAGGAAATGATGTACTGCGGATCACAGGATAGATATTGGACTCTTGCTGTTCGAGGGTTTGTTCACTCCCCATCACCGCTAAAGCTTCCTTCACGTAATAGACCGTTTCCTCGACTGCCGCTTCCTTGGCTGTTTCCACTTTGGCCAGTAAAGGAGATAAAGCGACCGTAATTCCTTTCTTCTCACGATTTTCCACGCGCAATGTCTCTTTCTCCTTATCATACGTAAAGCTTCGTCCATCGCCGCCTAGCCGCTCACATAATAAGTCCTTCAGCTTCTTCGTAGTCATCTTCATTTCAATAAGCTCCTTATACAAGAAGAGAATGCCGGCACGTACCTCAGCATTCCCTTCATTATTTATCCTCTTAAAGCTTCTTACAGCGATTGCAAGAAACTTACCACTTCTTCTTTTGTCTTCGCATCTTTGCTGACGAATCGTCCTAGTTCAGTACCGAAGCTATATACAATAAAGCTCGGGATGCCATACACGTCGTTTTCCGCACAAATATCGATGAACTGGTCACGATCGATGTATACAAATTTATAATCAGCGAAGTCTTCCTCGATTTCAGGCATCAATGGCTCCAAAATCCGGCAATCCGAACACCAGTCAGCCGAGAATAGAAAAACCACTCGATTATTGTCCTTCAGTTCTTCATATTGCTTTTCACTTTCTAATTTTATCATGATTTTTGCCCCTCCAACAATATTCTGTCTTATACATGAGTAATCATAACAAAATTCCAACGTCTTACCAACAATACACGAAGAAGAGATGCCGGCTATAACTTTACCGGCATCCCTCCTCTGCTACTGTTTGATAGACGTAGCGATCCTCATCATTTCTTCCGCATATTCTGAAAGTTGCTCCACTTCCGTTTGAGCTGTGACCTTCACACCGCCTACACCGGTTGTGATTTCATATTCTTCTTCTGAAATTTCTTTGATTGTCACAAACCCTACACGATTTTGTTCCTCAAAAATGTCAAAAGCGATGTATTCATCTTTATTCTTCTCGATCTGCCGGCTGATCAGATCGCTGTCATCGGCTTCATTCGGGTTGATGAAAATAATAACAGGGTTATCTTGCTTCTCAAGCAGAATATTATATTCTTCGCTTTTTTTGATTTCATAGCCCGAAGGCATGAAGAACGACGTATCGCCGCTTTTTTTGTTAGGTTCTTGGGAACCTTTCATAAAAATATTTTTGGCAGAATCGATTGCTGTCATTTTTTCCTCTTCTATGTTAGCTGAACACGCCGCCCCAAACAGAAGCAACACACTCATTACAATAAGCAATTTGATGTTGTTTTTTTTCATGGTCGCCTCACCTCAATCAATAGTCACTTATTCAGGTAATTGTATTGTCCCATCAACATATTCATAATATGCTCAAACATGCCCTTTCTTGTAATGGCTTCGTTCGTGAAAACTCCGATTGCCCCTTCTTTCTTGCGGATATTCTGCCTGTTCGTATATTCATCCATCACAGGCCCTAATTCCTCGCCGCGCTTGAGCCGGACAGCGATTTCCTCTGGCAGCGCAATCCGGGCTCCCCCGGCAAGAATCGGCTTTCCATCCTTTGCGACAAGAGCGCCCCAATTGCAAAGGAACAATCCAAACGGCGTTTCTGCAACGCCGCCCTCCAGTCCGATGCCTATATGTGCATTTGCTTCCGCCATGCTTGCTTTTGCCCGGTTGATTGCCCCTTTTATCGTTTCTTCATCGGAAAAAGGCTGCGCAGAAACACCGGACGGCACATCCACCGCGATTACTTGGCTGGAGTCAGCTTGGAATACAGCGCGGACCGCTTCTACTTTAGCCGGATTCTTACTTCCTACGGCAATGATCATTGTAATTATTCCATCCCTTTACTTAGTAGTGCTTACATGCTTTTTATTGATTGAACAGTGGCAGCGTCTGTCTTTTTCACTAAAGCTGTTAATAGTTCTTTCGCCGCTTCGTAATCATCAATAGAGATAATGGAAGCATGCGTATGCACATAACGTGAACAAATACCGACAAACGCACTCGGCACCCCTTCATTGCTTATATGTACTCGTCCTGCGTCCGTTCCGCCTTGTGAAGCAAAATATTGATAAGGAATATGATGAGTTTCAGCTGTATCCAGCAAGAATTCGCGCATGCCCTTATGTGTAATCATGGAACGATCATAAATGCGAAGCAGCGCTCCCTCCCCAAGTTTGCCGAACACATCCTTGCTTCCCGACATATCATTGGCGGGACTTGCATCCAGACAGTAGAAGATATCCGGCTTAATCAGGTTAGCGGCTGTTTGGGCGCCTCTTAACCCAACTTCTTCTTGAACGGTTGCACCGGAGTAAACAATATTCGGCAGCTTCTCATCTTGTATGTTCTTTAATAACTCGATTGCAAGACCGCAGCCGATTCGATTATCCCACGCTTTCGCCATGATTTTCTTACTGTTCGCCATTGGCGTAAACGGACAGATTGGCACTATTTGCTGACCCGGCTTAATGCCGATCCGTTTTGCATCCTCGGCATCGTCGGCACCGATATCAATCAACATATTCTTAATGTCCATCGGCTTGGAGCGCTGCGCGTCATCCAATAAATGCGGAGGAATGGATGAAATGACACCTATGACAGGACCTTGGTCGGTGATAATCTCAACACGCTGAGCAAGTAAGACCTGGCTCCACCATCCCCCAAGTGTTTGAAAGCGCAGCAGACCATTATCCGTGATGGATGTCACCATAAATCCTACTTCATCCATATGCCCGCCAACCATTACTCGCGGGCCGTTCTCGTCTCCTACCCTCACGCCGAATATGCTGCCTAAACCGTCTTGGATGACTTCATCACTATACTTTTCAAGCTCTTTACGCATAAATTTCCTTACTTCATGTTCGAAACCGGAGGCGCCCGGAAGTTCAGTCAACGTTTTATACAATGACAAAGATTCTTGATTCATAATATTCCCCTTTTCCATTCATTTCTTACTTATTATTCTAACGGAACTTTTAAAATGTTACCACACCCAGCATTTTAGAAAAGGCGATTCTTCCGTATCATAACGCCGTTGATGCCCCTTTCCGCATAAGCCTTCTCCGGCATGCCCACTTGTACTTTTCCCCTTTAAAGTACACTTCATCACATTTTAAAAGCATACACTTAGTTACACTATGTCCAACTTCATAAATTGAAGTTATTTCCTCTCTCTTGTATACTTTTAGTAGTGCTGTTAAACGGACAGAAAGTTTATTTTTTTCTGATTGTGGTATTATTCTAAAATCAAGTAGGAGGTAATGTCAGATGAAATGGCAAAACGCTATAGTAGGAGCAGCGATTGGTTTTATTTGTGGTTATGCGACGAAATGTGCAGTTGAAAAATATGCAAGCACATCTCCTGATGCAATATTGGCAAAAGTAAAAGAGACGGTTAGTCGTGAAGGAAAAATTACTGGTTCATGGATTCTGATGAAACCAGAAACATACACGAAAAACGGCTTGCACTATGAAATCTTCAAAGGCGGTTTAACACAAATGGCCGAAGATGGACAAAAGCATTACGAATTTATCGCTGATGCCACAACAGGAACCGTCATCGATATGGTGGAACAAACAATCTAATCAATCAAAAAAAACAGCCTGTAGTGAATACAGGCTGTTATTTATTAGTAAATTGCGCTTCCACCCGGTAAATGCGGCTTCCTTTATTCGAGAACTTCTCTTCATATTCCGTCATGATATTATCTTCTACATCACTGTCATGCAAATGCAAATTCACATCGTTCAGAACCATGCCGTATTGGGACATGCTCACTAGGGAATATTGGAACAAGCCACGGTTATCCGTCTTAAAGTGGATCTCTCCGTTTTCCGGTAAAATATCCTCATATATATTCAAGAAAGTGGAATATGTCAATCTTCGCTTCTCATGCCGCTTCTTAGGCCACGGATCCGAGAAGTTCAGATATACTCTGCTCACATCGCCTTTTGCAAAGAAATTCCGTAAATCGACCGCATTGACAGGAAGCAGCTTCAAGTTAGGGAGTTCTGCTTCAATCAATCGATCCAACGCATGTACAATCACACTTTCATATGCTTCGACCGCTATATAATTAATATCAGGATTAGCCTGCGCCATCCCTGTGATAAAACGGCCTTTGCCTGTCCCTACTTCAATGTGGATAGGGTTGTCATTTCCAAATAATTCACTCCAACGACCTTTATAGTCTTCCGGATTATGCACCACATATTGCGGGTGCGCTAATAATTTATCTTTCGCCCATGGTTTGAATTTAAGACGCATACATACACTCCTTACTTAATTTACGTAGACAACATATCATGCCTTCCGACAATCCGCAATGAACATTTCTGGAAAGCATATTCTGTATATAAACCTCATGCTGATGGCATCCTACAAAAGAAAAGCCCCTCTAGAGGAGCGCTTAAGCTTTATATTAAGAAAGGTTGATGAACATGCCACTTTCACAACAGAATCGAATCTCGTTATTGACAGATATATTGAATAATCACCAAAATGATTGCTGTGGTTCTGTCTCTGAATGTCAACAAGTAGAGCGTCTCGTAACAGCTCTATTAACAAACGGGGAAGTAAATGAACAATTGGTCCCTATCCTTACCGAAATACAGAAGTATAGTCATGGGGGACAATCTTCCGCCGATTTGGATAATCATATCACATCCCATCAAGCCCAATTATCGGAATGGGTCAATAGTGTGAATCAATTATCATAATAATCCTTGAGCACCTTATCAAGATATGTAAACCAATAGTTCATTTCTTCATAACGTTGTTTGGATTTATGCCATTGGATGGCTGAAATGCTTTGAACAATCACATACCATAGCATCCTTTGCTGTAAAGAATCGGTCAAAATCGCACCATATTTCTCGAGCCATGAGCTCCATTCATTCTTTGGAATATAAGAATACAGGAGCATGCCAAGATCGATTGCGGGATCGGCAATCATGGCTCCATCCCAATCAATAAGAAATAACTGCCCATCTTCTGAAAGCAGCCAATTATTATGGTTTACGTCACAATGGCATACAACTTCCTCATCACATTCAACCGCAGGCAGCATTTCCATCAAGACCTGAAGCGCCTCTCGGATTTTAGGATGCTCAGCAAGTTCCGCATCCAATGATACTTGTATACTTTCAAGCAGCTGTTCCGGTTTTAATGGATTTTTCCCCAATCTTTTTAGCATCGTTAACAACGGAGCTGATTGATGGATTTTCCGCAGAAGCCTTGCTACCGATTCTTGTTTCATTTCTATCTGGTCTAATTCTCTGCCATTCACCCACCGCTGCGCTGTAATAACATCCCCGCTTTCAAGTCTTTTTGTCCAGACGAGTTTTGGAACGATGCCCTCAGCTGATAAGACAGCTAGAAATGGAGATGAATTACGTTTTAAGAAGAGCTTTTGTTCCTCGTTTGTTGCAATGAAGGCTTCTCCAGTTGCACCGCCAGCAGGAATAATCTCCCAATCTCGACCCAGTATATGTTCCAATGTGGTCACCTTCAATTTCATTCAATAGCTGATTACATCACTATCACAATTATCATAACCTCTTTATTCCAAGAAGAATGATCACTCTGTCATAGTCAGAATCCAGGAAAAACCGTAACGAGTTCTTCACAATTCGCTCACATACATTTCTAAGATTTCATATATAGATAAAAAGCATACCATGTTTATGCTGTTTTTCAAACTAAAAAAGACGGCTATTGAATCTATATAACATAACAATAGCCATCCACTTTTAAATTTTAGTGAAAATCTACTATTACGTCAAGTAAATGTACTAAAGAATCCAATGCGCAAACAGATTATTTATCGATTAGAGCGATTGTTTTATAATGCGTACAGCCTTTGGAATAACTTTCACCGATGCTGCAGAATAGCCGATGTGCTCTCCATCCGCTTGTATCGGCACTTCATCCGAGGTGTATAGTCGGACCGCCCGGCATGTGAATGACTCTACCCACTTTAAGCGTAAATGTCCTCCCCAAGCGACTGTAAGGAATACAAGCAGAAACAAAAACGAAGAAAGATTGCTGACGACAACCACTTGAAGCTTACCGTCATCAGCTGATGAATAAGGAGACACTTTGATTCCCCCGCCGAAATACGGCTGATTCGCCACGATCACAAACCAAACATTCTGATATATATACTTACGGCCATCCACCACCGCCTTTAACCGGAATGTTTTAAATAAAAAGAGTTTCTTGATAAAATAGTACATGTACACAAATTTACCTAAACGCAATGTTTGAAATCTCTTCTTCCACTTCGATCCATTCACTGCTTTTGCAATGGATGCATCAAAACCAATCCCTAAACTATTCACAAAATGTCCCATGCGCCCTTGATACTTAAATTGCCCAAGGTCGATCACAGAAGGGGCTTTCTGCTGCAGGAGCAAGGATACCGCTTCCCGAATGCCTGAAGTATGTTGAATTCCTCTTACATAGTCATTGCCCGACCCGGCCGGCAAGCACATAATGACAGCGTGCTTGCATTTAGCCGCTCCGTTCATTACTTCATGCATGGTTCCATCACCACCGATGACAACAATGAATGTTTCCGCTTTGGTCGAGGCAAGGATTTCCTCCGTCAGCAGCCGGGCGTGGCCTTCATACTCCGTTTCATGGACGGAATATGTTAGTGCATGCCGCTTCATTACTTTTTCTACTTTACGCCAAAGTTTCCCGCTTTTATTCGTATGAGGCGAACCATTCTTAATATAATGGATATGATGCGCCTGAATATTATTCGCTGTTATTCTTGAGATCATTATAATCATCCCATTCCAATCGGTGAACCGATGTTGTTTGAGTATGCTCAAGTAACGCGCCCGCGCCTTTTAATTGGTGATGTTTCATTGGTGAACGTAAATTTCTCATCGACTCGAACCAAGCTGTGAAGCTCCTCTTATCCAATACCGATAAATCGTTCAAAGCAGTAGGGTAATCAATATACCCCGTGCGTGAAATGATCGCTTTTTTAATCGGCAATTCCACTTGATGGAGAGTATAAAGTTTCTTCACAATCACTTCTGTTCGATTCAACGAAATCAGTGGATTAAGGGTTTTTTTCATCTCTCGTTGATGATGCCTGCGCATCCAGAATTTTTCGTTTGAGCCTTCGTATACCGCATCTTCTCCATCCTCCAGAAAGCTGATACACCACGTCTCATTAGGCATCATTATAATTGTATCCGCTTCAACAGGCGCTTTATTCAAGAGAAAGACCGGTTGATGCAAAACAAGGAAAGTGTCGGGAAACCGCTGTAATAAGAACTTTAACTTCTCATCCAAATAATAGTTACGGTCGATTACGGATTTTTCCCTGATTGTCGAAGTGGCCCATTTCATTTGAAACTGAAACATTTGATTCAAGAAAGCGATCTTTAAATCATCCCGGTTCCTCGGCATAAACGTTAATTTCAACTCAAGAGCTTCATCTTGATAAATCGTCTTCTCACGGTCTTCCCCATGTTTCAGCCGCTCAATCTCTTCTTCGCCCCGCTCACTTTTATCCCTTATGAATATACTCTTGAATTTATCGAATAGCCCAGGCTCCTCTTCCAACCAATCCTCCGGTTCTTCTTGGGGGGAATATTCATGTAATCGGCCGTTCTCATAAGCCTCCTCCAGCTTCTCCCATTGTTGCTTCTTCAATCTAATATATTGCATCGGATAACGATATATATCTTGCTCATATCTTGAAATATAATCTTGGATCTTGATGAGTTGCCCCATATTTTCACAACCTATTCCTCTATAATGATCACTATGATCCTTATATATATATCGTCTTGATTTCTTGATACTTTGGCACTTTATCTATATGTGATTCAAAGAGTGACACTTTCTGCGCTTGAAAGGATATTCCCCGCCCTAAATCGGCATCACATGCAGCTAAATCATGTTCGGAGAAAGCAGTCTCTCCCTTATATTTCCTCGCCATGGTAATATGCGGGTTGAATGGCTGGTCGGCTAATGAATATCCACTCTGCTTACAAGCCGCAAACACCAGCCGCTGAAGCCTGAATAAACGTTCTTCATATTTAAGGCCGCACCAGAATATTCGGGGCTTTTGCGGTTGCCCGAAGGTTCCGAAGTGGGTGAGTTCAAGAGAAAACGGCTGCTCATCACGAATCGCTTCCGCCACCTTCTCTATACAATTCTGCCATTTCTGCACTTCGGATGCACCTAGAAAAGCTAAGGTGATATGAAAGTCCTCCTGATGGACCCATTTGTGGAAAGGATATTTCTTGCTGATTTTTTGCGCCTCCCCACCTAAAAAACATTTCACTTCTTCCGGTAAAGGTATAGCAATAAAATAATGATTCACTCTCAAGTAATTCACCTTCTCTATTGATTTTTTTACTTTTAATAAGGGCCTCTTCTTTATCCCGTTTAACAGGCACTAAGACTCCCGCTTTCGGCGCGGCAGGGAAAACGCAGATGCGCAAGCGGGAGAGCAAGTCCCTGTAACAACTAAGGTTGGTTCATCTACTGATAGGCGGGGAATAACCCCCCCTCCTCTCAAAGATTCACTTTATTATTTACATTTTAGCATGGTCCCTCTCTAAAAAATTCCCTTCCTGACCGGAAGGCCTGCCATATAGCAGAAAGAGCCATGCGTTTATATAAATCGCACGGCTCTTTCGATTAAATATGGAATGAAATATTACTTAGCCAATCGGTAAATTGCTTCAGCGTACAGCGCCGTCGCTTTCAACAAGTCATCTACATACATATACTCATCTTTCTGATGGGCAATATCTTCCCGTCCCGGGAAGAGAGGCCCGAATGCGACACCCGCTTCAAGCGAACGTGCATAAGTCCCGCCGCCGATCGCCAATAGCTCCGCTTTTTCTCCTGTTTGACCTTCATATACTTCCGATAAAGTTTGCACTAAGAAGCTATTCGCATCCACATGATGCGGTTTAGAATGAGATACGGTATTAATTGTATATCCATGATCTCCTAAAACCTTGCTCAATTGCTGTGCTGCTGCTTCATAGCCATAAGAGACAGGGTAGCGCAGATTTACGCCGATTGTTCCTCCTTGCTGCTCGTTATACTTCAACAGCCCTACATTCAACGTTACATCACCTGTCGCCTCGTCTACATAGTCGATGTTGAATGCCTTGCCTCTTGAATCCTCCCAGAAATAATGACTTACAAATGCAAAGAAAGCTTTCGCTTGCTGCGCTAAATCGAGCGTTTCTAAGAAAGCAGCCATATAAAGCCCGGCATTCACACCATTTTTGGGCTCCATCCCATGCGCTGAAATACCTTTTATATGAAGCGCTGCCTTATTATCTTCCGCTGTATATTTCCCTTTCAATTGATGCTCTTGAAGAAAACGATAAAATGCCGCTTCAACATCAATCGCATCCTCTGTCAGCAGTAACTCTGCTTCAGCCAAATCCGGCACCATATTAAAGCGTCTTCCCGATTCGAACTTGGCAACCGTTACTGTGGTTCTTTCAGCGGCATTGACTGCAGACTGTTTAATATAGAAATCCCAGATGCCTTTCTCGGCGAAGATAATCGGAAAATCCGCATCAGGAGCAAAGCCCAGCTGCGGCATTTCTTCATGCTTGAAATATGTATCCACACAACGCCAATCTGACTCTTCATCTGTACCAAGAATCATTCGTACACGCTTAGAAAGCGGCAATTTCAATTCATTGACGATTTTCATCGCATAGAAAGCGGCCATCGTAGGGCCTTTATCATCGAGTGCGCCCCGAGCGAAGATTTTCCCGTCGCGGATTTCCGCACTATACGGATCGCTTGTCCAGCCATCGCCTTCCGGAACGACATCGACGTGGCAAAGAATACCGAGAATATCTTCTCCTTGCCCCATCTCAATATGCCCTGCCAAATGTTCAACATCCTTCGTTGCGAACCCTTCTTCCTTGCCCTTATTCAGCATGAATTGCAGAGCTTCTTGGATTCCTTCCCCTAATGGAGCTTCTTTCGTGCCATTCTCTTCATCCAACACACTTTTGATTTGCAGAAACGCTTGTGTATCTTTAATGATCGCTTCCCGGCGCTTTGTTACTTCTTCCATCCAATTGATCTGACTCATCCTCTACACTCCTTCTCATAATCATATCGCTTCTCTTTCACAAATTTCTGAAAGGCTATATATGTTTCTTTGCTGCATATGATGAACAATGTATCTTGTTCAGAAATAGGCAGTGACAATCGCTTTGTAATATCCAATTGCGTTTGATTCCCTATTAATGTAATGCCCTGTTCCGCTAAGCTATAATCACGCTTTTAGACTTAGACAGAGCGACCCGGCCCTTCTCAAGAATTTCAGGATACGAGGCATCACCGTGTATATAATGGACACGATGATTATAGGGCGATTTTTTCTAAAGAAGCGACCAAAACAATCACTCTGTGCCTATCATGCTCCCGAATTTCACCGATTGCATGCTTCGCCTTTCGCGACCATCCTACTACCACTATATGCTCTTTACCATTGAAACTCAATTTACCTTTCTCCCCTAGTTTACGAAAAAACGACAAACTATCAATCAATTTGCTGATTTCGCCCCAATCAAACCAGTGCCAGATAAAAAATCTTCCCTATTATTTACTTGTTGGGCGAAAAAAATAATCCAATAGCATACTTTTTATGATTCCAGCTTGCCATAAATAAATCAAACGGCCATAAAACGGATCTTTGATAGATGGAGGGCTTCATTCCCCGTCTATCAGTAGATGAACCGATCAGATTATTGCAGAGACTTGATCTCCCGCTTGCACTTGCACATCTATGTTTTCACTGCCAGACTGTAGTGGAAGTTCCAGTACCTGTTAAATAGGATAAACATTCCTGGTGATAGACAGCGAGTCACTGGTCGCACCTATCGTAACACTAATCAATCGAAACCCACCTGCTAAATATGAAAAATTCCGCAAAAGTAGAAACCATTTTAATAACAGCAAACGAATCGGGATGTCCTTTGATTATAGAACAGGCCCTTCCTCTGAAATAGTATGTGTAAAAAGGGCAAATAGTGGGTATATTTTCAATGACTGCACACATAGAATAAAAGTAAGAATGTTATTTTTTCATTAATTCTCGCAATTAGATAGATTTTTCATCTTTATAGCGTTAAAATGAAAGTGTAAAAGGGGAACCATCCGTATAGCTGGATGAATCTCTTATAACTTAATCCGCATAAGGAAAAGGAGATGTGTGAATTTCAAAAACACGATGCTTTATTCTTAGCAGTTTGTAGTTGTTGTAGTTATGTCACTTGCAATTGGTACTAAACGGGAATGTAACCGAAAGTATGATTGAAACAGAAAGTGAAACTTCATTCCTGTAGACTAATAAGATATAAGGAGTGGTTTTTTGAAACCTTCTACGAATAGGATGCTAACCCGAATCAAATCAGTTTATATGTATATTAGACAGAACGGGACGGTAACTACTCAAGATCTTGTCGATGAATTTGGCAGCACTCCTCGTACTATCCAACGCGATTTAAATGTCCTCGCTTATAACGACTTAGTTACAAGCCCAAGTAGGGGACAATGGAAAGCCACTAGCAAAAAAATCAGGTTATCCTCTTAAGAAATAAACAAGTGTAAGACCTCGTTAAGTGATTATAAAAGAGACCAAGCATTCTATCGCTTGGTCTTTTTATTGTTATTCATTTTGATAATTGAGCAGCCCTTCCAGCTCTTCATCCAGCAATTCACGGTACTCGCCCAGCTCCAATGTTTCATCAAGCTGCAGATTGGCCATTGAAAGTCTCTTCAGATAAGTCACTTTCTTGCCGACTGCTTCAAACATTCTTTTCACTTGATGAAACTTGCCTTCGGTAATGACCAGTGTTATCTCAGAAACAGGTCCGGACTTCAAGATTTCCAATTCACCAGGCTTTGTCTCATAGCCGTCATCCAATGTTACGCCTTGCCCGAAAGCTGCAGCATCCGCTTCTGTGACTTCGCCATCAACAATCGCGAAATACTTCTTAGGCACATGCTTCTTAGGCGATAATAACCGGTGCGCCAACTGACCGTCATTCGTCAATAGCAGCAAGCCTTCGGTATCCTTATCCAATCTCCCTACAGGAAATGGTGAAAACACCCGATCCTCATCTTCCAGAATATCAAGAACCGTCTCCTGGCGGTCATCTTCTGTAGCTGACAATAAGCCCGGCGGTTTATTCATCATCAAATAGATGAATTCACGATACTCCACCTCTTCTCCATAGACAGTCACGATCTGCCGCTCCGGATCCACATGCTGCTTGGCATCTTTAATTACGGCGTCGTCCACTTTCACTGCCCCTGACTTCAATAATTTCTTTACTTCTTTCCGCGTGCCATACCCAATGTTGGCAAGCATTTTATCTATTCTCATTCTAGTTCCACCTCTATCCATCTTTATATGAAGAAACCTTGCCTAATAAGACAAGGTTTTTGTATTATAGTCCAAGTTTGCCTTTAAGTCGCGCGATGCGGTCGCCGAACAAGCGATATGCAAGCTTTGATTTTAAAGCCAGCAAGAAGTAAACGAGCGCTCCCGCAATGACCCCGATTATAATGATGGCGATTGCCGGCATTCTGCTTTCGGCATCCAGGAACAAGCCTGCCCCGTTCGTCACTAATACAACTACAACTCCCATGATGGCTGTAAAGATAACCATCAGTAATGTCCGCTTGAATACAAGCTTATAACTATAGCCAGTGAAATAATAAATCACAAAGAAGTTAATGAGCGTCGCCGCTAAATATCCGAGCATTGTGGCATAGATGGCCCCTTCTGTTTCGAACATGCGGATCAACGGAATATTTAAAGAAAGCTTGATTAAGAAACCGACCAATAAGCTTAGCACTGTATACTTCTGTTGATTGATTCCTTGCAGCACTGCAGCCGTAACAGAGAAGAAAGCGAACAGAATGGCTGTCGGCGCATAAGTTTGCAGCACGTCCACCCCTAGCTGGTCATAGCCATAGAAAGCGGTATAGATCGGCTTTGATAACACTGACATTCCAATCGCTGCCGGTAAGGTTAAAAACAGGAGCACTTGGAACGCTTGATTTAATTGTGTCGTAAATAACTGGTCGTTTTTTTCAACAAAGGCTTTTGTTACAGAAGGCACAATGGTCATGGCAAAAGCGGTCGCAAGAGACATCGGGATTATTACCAGCTTTTGCGTATTGAAGTTCAGTATCCCGAAGGCATCACCGGATTGCGCTTGCAGTCCGATTGAACCCATCGCGCTGTTGAAAGTTAACGTATCGACCATCTGGAAAAGAGGCATGGCGATTCCCACGAATACAAATGGAATCGAATAAAGAATAATTTCTTTATACATATCTTTTACTGAAATGGATATCGCTCTATGATCTGTCTTTCCTATCTGCCGGAACTGGGGTTTGACGCTCTTCCAATGCCATAATAGAACAGCCAAGCCTCCTACCGCTCCTACAAATGCGGCAAAGGTCGCCACACTGATTGCGGTGACTACATCACCCTTCATCACGTTTATAACAACGAAGGCTCCGCCCAGTAAAACGATGACGCGGACAATTTGTTCGACAACCATTGATACTGATGTAGGTGTCATGGATTCATTGCCTTGGAAAAAACCTCTGATCAAACTCATAAACGGTACAATGATCAGCGCGAAGCTTACCGCACGTATCACTGTTGCGATTTCATCGGGAGTGAAGTTCTCTTGCCCATCCGCCATTACTGCCCCAAGACCGGGCGCCATAAGATAAAGCACAAGGAATGCCGCGAAACCTGACAGCAGCATCACTTTTATACTGGATTGGAATAATTTTTGGCCTACTGCATACTCCCCCATCGCATTATATTTGGCGACGAATTTCGAAACAGCAAGCGGTATTCCTCCCGTTGCGATGCTTAAAAAGATTGTATAAGGCACATATCCATATGAATAAAGCTGTGTACCTTCATTTCCCACCATCGCTTCAAACGGAATAACGTATAATAAACCGAGCACCTTTGACAAGACCATTCCGATAGTCAATATAAAAGTGCCCTTCAACAATTTAGATGACATATAATCCCTTCCTACTGATGATCCTTTATGTAGCACGCTCTTAATATTACCATACTTTAAAAATAACAAGTAACTGGTTTATTCAAGCATATATAAAGCTCATTGTTTTATTTGCATTACATATTTATTTATTCTATCAAGTATTTTTATTAAATAACAACTTACATTATAATGAATAGATGAAAAAAAATATAGTTGGTGAAAAAATGAAATATGACGTTATTGTAATCGGCGGCGGTCCTTCCGGGCTGATGGCTGCCATCGCAGCAGGTGAAAAAGGTGCAAAGGTGCTTCTTATAGAAAAAGGCGATAAGCTGGGGAGGAAGCTGGCCATCTCAGGCGGCGGCCGCTGCAACGTGACCAATAACCTGCCCATTGATGAAATTATTAAGCACATCCCTGGAAACGGCCGTTTCTTATACAGTGCTTTTTCAGTATTTAATAATCAAGATATTATCGCATTCTTCGAAAAACTGGGCGTCGCTTTAAAAGAAGAAGACCACGGGCGCATGTTCCCTGTTTCGAATCAATCTTCAACAGTCGTAAACGCCATGGTCGATCAATTGGAGAAGCTGCGTGTACAAGTTATGCTTCAAACAGCTGTCAAAACCGTCCATTATCATGAAGATTGTGTGTCCTCCGTAGAATTGCGGGACGGTCGTATATTTGAAGCTGATTCAGTTATTCTGGCCGTAGGCGGTAAATCCGTTCCTAAGACGGGATCGACAGGCGATGGCTACGCATGGGCGGAAAAAGCCGGACATACCATCACGGAGTTGTATCCTACCGAAGTTCCGCTCCTATCAAATGAACGCTTCATCAAGAATAAAACGCTGCAAGGGCTATCATTGCGGGATGTAGAACTAAGTGTATTGAATCCGAAAGGAAAAGCGATCATCACCCATAAAATGGATATGATTTTCACACACTTCGGAATCAGCGGCCCGGCAGTGTTGCGGTGCAGCCAATTTGTTGTGAAGGCCATGAAAAAATGGAACCTTGATGCTGTCCCAATGAAATTGGATGCCTGCCCCGACCATAATCAGGAAGAATTGTTTCAGCTCGTTGTCTCAAAGGTAAAAGAAGACCATAAAAAAGCGATTAAGAACACTTTAAAAGGAATCGTTCCTGAACGCTACTTGCATTTCTTGCTTGAACTTGCCGGCATCGATGAGAATGAACAGGCCCATAATATATCCCATGACAAGCTTCGCGAGTTCGTCGCTTTATGCAAAGGGTTCACCTTTAACGTACACGGCACACTTTCATTAGAAAAAGCCTTTGTAACCGGCGGCGGTGTCTCCGTGAAAGAAATCCACCCGAAAGAAATGAGTTCCAAACTAATGAACGGACTCTATTTCTGCGGTGAAATATTGGACATCCACGGCTATACAGGCGGCTACAATATCACCTCCGCCCTTGTGACAGGGCGATTGGCCGGGGTTAATGCGGCGGATTACAGCCGTTCTATACAATGAATCTTTGATAGAGAGGGCTTTATTCCCCCTCCTATCATCAGATGAACCAATCGGATTGTTACAAGATCAATGAAAAGAAGGTTGCCCTGCAGCTTGCAGAGCAACCTTCTATGTTCGATAAATAACCATCGCACTGAAACAATACACTTGTTTATCGATTTCTTCACCGATAGCGGCGATATTATATTTGATGTCAATAAGCTGATCTTCGGACATCCTTCCCAGAAAAAAATTGATTTCTTTCTCTAAATCCTTCTCATGCTCATAATCAAACACCTTCACCTTAATCAAGCTAACCGCTCCCATTCCCTTTTTTCAGCTAGTCTCGCCAAAAAACAAGAAATGTAAAACGATTACTCCACTTCACCTGTCCAACTATACATGCCACCTTCCATATTGACAGCATTATAACCATTGGCCAGCAAGAACTCGCACACCTTCTCGCTGCGCACACCGCCTGCACAAACGATAATGTATTCTCTCTCCTGATCTAATACATTCAATTGCTCCGGAATACTGTTCATCGGAATATGAACCGCGTTCGGAATCATCCCATTTGCGACTTCATACTCTTCTCTCACATCGATAATATATAATTCTTCTTCGGCTTCCAGTTTATTTTTCACTTCTTCGGCACTTAACACTTTCATTTCTTTCATCAGCTCCAGGCTCCTTCTCTATTCAAGTATCGTTCGCTACAATTGCATCACATAACGAATGGTTCTTATATTGTAGGTCATAACGGGCAATGAATGCACGTTTGGAGGTTTGCCCGCTTATATAGAGAGAAGACATTCCGCTTATGCAGTTTTAGTCTCCATCTATATATTTAGATTTCTGCTTAACAGATTCCCCTCCTCCTAAAGAAAGAGAGCCGATTGAATAATCAGCTCTCTTCCTCCATTAATTAGCGACAATATTCACCAATTTACCTGGTACCGCAATGACTTTACGCACTGTTTTACCATCGATTTGTTCTTTGATTGTGCCATCTTCCATCGCGATTGCTTCCAACGCTTCACGGGTTGCATCCGCTGGAACCATTAATTTCGCTTTCACTTTTCCGTTGATTTGAACGACGATTTCCACTTCATCATCAACAAGTTTTGCTTCATCATATGCTGGCCATGCCGCATAAGCAATCGAATCTTCATGGCCTAGCTTGCTCCATAGCTCTTCTGCGATATGAGGTACGATTGGCGCGATCATTTTCACGAACCCTTCGACATATGCTTTCGGTAATATATCCGCTTTGTAGGCCTCGTTGATGAATACCATTAATTGCGAAATAGCTGTATTGAAGCGTAGACCTTCGAAGTCGTCTGTTACTTTCTTCACTGTTTGATGATACACTTTTTCTAATTTGCCGCTGTCATCGTTGTCCACAAGCTTAGATGTGATGTTGCCATTTTCATCTACAAGCAGGCGCCAGATGCGGTCCAAGAAACGTCGCGATCCATCAAGACCATTTGTGGACCAAGCGATTGACGCATCAAGCGGTCCCATGAACATTTCATACAAACGCAATGTATCCGCGCCATGGCTTGCGACGATATCATCTGGATTTACGACATTACCTTTTGATTTGCTCATTTTCTCATTATTTTCGCCGAGGATCATGCCTTGGTTGAATAATCTTTGGAATGGTTCTTTCGTTGGCACTACACCGATATCATAAAGGAATTTGTGCCAGAAACGGGCATATAATAGGTGAAGAACTGCATGTTCAGCACCGCCGATATACATATCAACCGGAAGCCATTCATTGATCTTCTTAGGATCCGCTATCGCCTCATTATTATGAGGGTCGATGTAGCGAAGGAAATACCAGCAGCTGCCTGCCCACTGCGGCATAGTATTCGTTTCACGGCGCCCTTTGCGTCCATTCTCATCAACAACATTTACCCACTCTTCAATATTCGCAAGAGGTGATTCACCTGTACCTGAAGGGCGGATTTCAGTTGTCTTAGGAAGCATTAATGGTAATTCTTCCACTGGAACAGTCGTGCTTTCCCCATCTTCCCAGTGGATGATCGGAATCGGCTCGCCCCAATAGCGTTGGCGGCTGAATAACCAATCGCGCAGGCGATATGTTACTTTCTTCTTTCCGATTTCTTTCTCTTCCAACCAAGCGATCATCTTTTCGATTGCATCAGCTTTATTTAAACCATCCAAGAAGCCGGAGTTCACATGCAACCCATCGCCGGTGTAAGCTTCTTTCTCAATTTCTCCGCCTGCGACAACTTCCTTAATAGGCAGATTGAATAATTTGGCGAATTCATGATCGCGCTCATCATGGGCCGGAACTGCCATAATCGCGCCTGATCCGTAGCTGACAAGAACGTAATCCGCAATCCAAATCGGCATTTTCTCGTTGCTTACTGGATTGATTGCATAAGCTCCCGTGAATACGCCTGTTTTTTCTTTTGCTAAATCTGTTCTTTCCAGGTCGGATTTGCTTTTCACTTGTTGAATATATGCCTCAACTGCTTCTTTTTGCTCTGGAGTTGTAATTTTCTCAACCAGGGCATGTTCAGGGGCCAATACCGCATAAGTCGCACCGAATAACGTATCCGGACGAGTAGTGAATACTTCAAATGTTTCATTGCTACCGTCAATCGCGAAACGGACTTCCGCTCCTTCTGAACGGCCGATCCAATTGCGCTGCATTTCTTTAATGCTTTCCGGCCAGTCAAGCTCTTCTAAATCTTCAATTAAACGATCTGCATAAGCAGTGATGCGAAGAACCCATTGTCTCATCGGACGGCGTTCTACCGGATGGCCGCCGCGCTCGCTCACACCATCGATTACTTCTTCATTAGCAAGCACCGTCCCAAGTGCCGGGCACCAGTTAACAGCTACTTCATCTACGTAAGCCAAGCCTTTTTCGTATAACTTTGTGAAAATCCACTGTGTCCATTTATAATAGTTCGGATCTGTTGTATTGATTTCACGATCCCAATCATAAGAGAAACCCAGCGATTTAATTTGGCGACGGAACGTATCGATGTTCTTCTCAGTAAATTCAGCAGGATCATTCCCTGTATCTAATGCATACTGCTCCGCCGGCAGACCGAACGCATCCCATCCCATTGGATGCAGGACATTATAACCTTGCATGCGCTTCATGCGGGATAGAATATCCGTAGCCGTATAGCCTTCAGGATGGCCCACATGAAGCCCTGCTCCTGATGGATAAGGGAACATATCCAGCGCATAGAATTTACGCTTTCCTTCATCTTCCCTTGTTTTAAATGTTTTATTGCTTTCCCAATATTGCTGCCATTTCTTTTCAATATCTTGATGGTTGAAACTCATACATATTTCCTCCTAAGATTAAAGTGAAAGTTTGTTGCTTGCGAAGCATACATCATTATTATGAATCTATATGAAGTCCTCTAATGAAACGGGTATTTCCAATACAAAAAAACCCCTCATCCCTAAAAAGGACGAGAGGATTATAGATGCTATAATTCTTCCCGCGGTACCACCTTAGTTGACGATGAAAAAAACGCCCCGCTTAAATAATCTGTAACGTGATTATACGTCAAACATTACTTCATTTCATGTTTGCAGCTCCAAGGCGAGTTCACATTCTTCCCTCTACCGGCTCACACCGACCGCCGGCTCTCTGAATCGTTCCAAATGCTACTATTCCTCATCATAGCCTATGTATTTTATTTTTCATTAGATTTAAGTGTTATTTTAGTAAATTTTAACGAAAAAAGCAAGTCAGCATCAGTATGCATCAATAATAAACAATCTATTCAGCCGCCGTCATTTTGCGATTGAATATGTTTTTGATACATTCGCTTTCAGAATCTTATCATATAGCAGCGTCGTACCCATCGCCAAGATAAATAAGCCCATCAGCACAATGAACATCATCTGCATGCCATATAAGTCCACTAAAACTCCACCGAGCAGCGGCCCAATCATCTTGCCCGCTGTGGCTGCGCTATTGACGATTCCTTGATAGAAACCTTCCTTTCCCTTTGGCGACAATTCACTTGCAATTGTCGGAACGGCCGGCCATACGAGCATTTCACCAATCGTCAAAACAAGCATTGCGGTTAGAAATCCGGCGAAGTCCTTGGCGAAAGCCGCAACCGCGAACGATGCCATCAAAATGAACATGCCCACAAGCAATTGCACTTTCACTTTCTTCATAAATGAATACACCACTTTATTCACCAATGGCTGCCCCAATACAATAAGCGCGCCGTTAATGGTCCATAATAAGCTATACTGCCTTAAAGACACGCCGATTTCCTGTGTATATGAGGAAATGGTCGATGTCCACTGGACATAACCGATCCAGCACAATAAATATCCGATGCACAGGATAGCCAGCGCATAGATTGTGCGGTCGTTCTTCAAAGGCTTCCGCTCATCCAACACGCTCACCGCAACAGCATCGGAACTTTCGATATTCCTGTATGTGCCAAGAACCAATCCAAAGAAGAGAAGGTACATGATCATATTCGCCCAAAAAATATAATCAAAAGAAAAAGAAGCAATCAAACCACCCAATGCCGAACCGACCGCTACACCAAGATTCTGTGCAACATATACAGCATTAAACGCTCTTCTGCCTCCCTCTTTCCATACTGATCCCGCCATCGCAAACATTGCCGGGAAGATCAGCCCCGAACCGAAACCGATAATAATCAACCATAGAACATATAAAGGCCATCCATGGTTAAGTGTTAAGCCGACCAAAGCGGTTAAAGTGGTAATGGCTCCCACCAAAATAGCCCGGTAACCGCCAATTTTATCAAATAAAACGCCACCTAAAAGGTTGCCGATCACCGTAGCCCCGGCGTTCGCCATCAATGCCAATCCCGCAACCGACAAAGACTTCCCTAGGTGATCGTGTAAATAAATCGTATTTAAAGGCCATAAAAAAGAGGCCCCTGTGACATTGATGACCATCCCAATCACAATCAACCATAAACTTTTTGGCATATAGAAGCCCACTTTCCTCTCACTATTTATTTCGTGCACCTAAGTAATTGTAAGAGGATAAATATGAACTTGCAACACATTTCACCCGAGAAAACCAAACTATTTTCCAACTTATTTTTCAATGAGGCATTGTCTATTGTAAACGCAATTCCATCGCGTAGCTTTTCACATTCATCCCCATCTTTTCATAAAACCGGATTGCCGCTTTATTGAAAGTCCCGACATCCAATTCAAGGCTCGTCGCATTTCGCAAAGCAGCTTCATCCCTCATCGCCTTAAAGATACTTTCGCCTATTCTTTGCTGGCGATATAATGAATCCACGCATAAAGCGTCTATATAGGCAACTGTCCTCCCCGTTCTTATCTCATCATCCGGAATTTCATGAATCATCATGACACCTACGCCTACGACACTTCCATCCTGTTCAGCTACGCAGATGAAGGCATCGGCGGAATCCACATACAACCCAAATTCTTCCTCTGGAAGCGCCTCCTCCGCCTTTTTAAAGATGTCGGGTCTGCGATTGGCATGTAAATCCTGGACTTGCCGGAACAAACCCGCAACAGCAAGATAATCCCCATGGACCCCTTTTCTAATCCTCATAATACTCCCCTCGCAATACTTATTATCTTTCATCTTCATCCTACTACTTCCCCGGCCAAAAAGACAACAGCCCTTCCCTATCCATATATCCCATTTCCCATATAATAACCGTAAAACCAAAATGGGATAGCCATATTACTCGCCTTGCCTATAAGGCAGGTTTTCCACATATATTTTGCTCACAATTTCACGTTTATTTTTTAAAACACCGGGTAAACGAATAGGGAGTCTTCAATAAAATATCTAGGAGGAATGTTTTATGAAACAACTACGTCGCTGGAGTCCGGAAAAACAACCTGTTCAACAATTCAAAAATGAACTGAGCGAAGTATTTCAAAATTTCTTTGACGATTCATTTTTCAATTCTCCAGGTTCTTTATTTAACAAAGATCAAGCTCTTACTCCGGCAATGAACGTCGAAGAAAAAGCAAATTTATATGCTATTGAAGTTGAAGTGCCGGGTGTAAACCCAGAAGATGTCGATGTGGAACTCGATGGTAATATGATGATCATTAAAGGGGAAAAATCGCACGAAAACAAAAAAGAGGACAAAGATAAACATATGCATGTAGTTGAACACAGCTACGGCTCTTTCTATCGTTCATTCACATTGCCCGATAATATCGATGTAGACCATATTACTGCTGAAACTAAAAACGGCATGCTTTACATTGAAATTCCGAAAAACAAAAAAAGCAAACCGCATCGAATAAATGTGAAAAAAGTAACGAAAGAATAGGCACTTTAACCAAGAAAATCCCGGTTCACCATGGTGGACCGGGGTTTTCTTATATGCCCCCATCAATTTCATCTAGTGAAATGATAGGGGGCAAAAGATTTCCATTATATATTACGAGCGATCTCCACCGAAGAGATCGAACATTCGCCCAGCGATGCTTCCTTCATCTTTGGAATTGCCGGAAACAGGAGCCGCTGCGAATACGCGGCTTGCCAGACGGCTAAATGGAAGTGATTGGATCCAAACTGTACCGGGTCCGCGCAGTGTCGCGAAGAATAATCCTTCACCGCCGAACAGAGCCGTTTTAATGCCGCCAACCATTTGAATATCATAATCCACTTCTTTTGTCATAGCGACTAAACATCCTGTATCAACACGCAATACTTCACCGGGAGCCAGTTTCTTCTCAACAATCGTACCTCCGGCGTGGATGAATGCCAATCCATCGCCTTCAAGCTTTTGCATGATGAAGCCTTCACCGCCGAAGAAGCCGGCGCCTATTTTCTTTTGAAATGCAACTCCCACATTGACACCTTTTGCCGCAGCCAGGAAAGCATCTTTTTGACAAATAATTTTACCGCCATGCTCACTTAAATCCATAGGAATGATTTTCCCTGGGTATGGCGAAGCAAATGATACGTGTTTCTTCCCTGAGCCTACATTTGTGAACGTTGTCATGAACAAACTCTCTCCTGTGATGACGCGCTTACCTGCGGAGAACAATTTGCCCATGAACCCGCTGCTTGAAGATTCTGAACCATCTCCGAAAATCGTCTCCATCTCGATTCCATCTTCCATCATCATCAAACCGCCCGCCTCGGCTATGACCGTTTCATTTGGATCGAGCTCAACCTCAACGAACTGCATATCATCACCATACAACTTGTAATCAATGTCATGATTATTCATCATCGATTCCCCCTGATTTATTGTCATATTACTTAATACCCATATACGATTCAATAGACTTATAGTTTCGTATATTATATATCTTCTATTATACTACTTCATAAAAAAAGAAGCGCTACAGTCAAAAAACATACGTCACCTGTACGATTCCTTCATCATTCGCTCTCTATTAATTAGATTCTATTCGTACAAAACCGCCGTTCACTCTACCCATTCTAAAATCTCGATGCGATTTCCGAAAGTATCAGAAACATAAATTCGATTTGCTCCAGGTAAGTTCGCATCATCAATGACTTCGATTCCATGCTCCATGAAATGCAGCTTTAATTCCGCAAGATTTTCCACTTCGAATGCCGGGTGCGCTTTTTTAGCAGGAACAAATGGTTCTTCAACTCCGATATGTATTTGCTGATTGCCTAGCCGAAACCACACGCCGCCATTACGCTTCAGCTTCTCCGGCTTTTCCATTTCTTCGAGGCCCAGTATTCCCTTGAAGAATTCCCTTGCGGCCTCCTCGCTTCCCTTTGGTGCTGCCAACTGAATATGATCAATACCCTTGAACTGAAATTGCATGTTCCTTCCCCTCCGTTCTGAATTTCATCCCCACCTCTATCCTAATCCGTTTTCCATTATAAGTAAATTAGATTAATCGCATGATACATAATAAGATATTCTTATCTGTCTATCCCCTATGAACCGCCGCTTTCCTCTGTAGGCTCATGATCAATAAATGCAAAATAATGAAAAGTCATGGCCAGCACTGAAACCGTACAGATGATGCAGCCAATCAATAAGTAAAGCGGACGTATGCCCCACGTTTCACTTAACGCACTCCCTAAAGCAATTCCAAGCGGCATACTGCAGCGGATAAGAAATAAGCGCACCGACGATACTTTTCCCATCAGTCCGTTCGGCACGAGTTGCTGGCAAAGCGTGATATTATGAATGCCAAAAAACGCCATAGCAATTCCCGCTACCGTCTCTGTCATAATGGCAAGGACAATGCTATTTGTGAGACCCAACGAAATAAATGTCAACCCGCCTACCATAAGTGCTCCAAGCATCAATACTCTTCGGCTTCGATAGGTAATCCGGCCGGCCAAAATCGTGCCAAGCACATATCCGAGCGGAAAGCCGGCCATGAAATAACCATACATGGCATAGCTGCCTGACAATTCTTCTGTTATGTATGGCAGGTTAATAACCATGCTCACCCCCACACCGAACTGCACAAAAACCATAAAAATCCCCAACCATACAATCACCGGCTTTTAAAAAAGTAAGAGATGCCTTCCGTAAATTCATTGAACCATGATTTTCGTGCTTTTCGTACGCTTCTTTGCTCCTGTATAAACAATAACAAGATCCCGCTTGCTATCAACAAAGTGCAAACAAGCAGCAAGGTGACCTGCACACCCAAGTATTCAATAATGATACCGCCCGAAACCGGGGCCGCAAAGTCATCAACCGGACAGTTCCATCAATATAGGCATTGGCGGATTTCAGCATATCCTTCGACACAAGTGTAGGTGTAATCGCTTGATTGGCCGGTGTATAAACCGGGGTAATCAATCCCACTATGATCTGAACCGCATAAATATGCCATACTTCTATATTTCCGGACATGTATGACAGCAATGGTATAAGGAAGATAAAGCCACGGATCCATTGCGAACAGATCATGGTCCACTTGCGACTCCATCTGTCGATAAAGTGAATCTTTGATAGGTGGGGGTTTTCCTTCCCCCCACCTATCATTAGATGAACCAATCGGGTTGTTACAGGTACTTGATCTCCC
>JBJEFM010000103.1:0-2499 GCA_051874035.1 Bacillus sp. (in: firmicutes) | reverse complement strand
ACATATGTGTTATGGTGTTTTGTGTGGTGAATATTCATTGTTTCCTTGTCGATATGAGGCTCAAGTGCATCATACTCGTACGGTAACTGTGGTAAAGAAAATGCCATTTTAACATTCCTCCTAATAAAATTACGTCAATAATTAACACTTTCAGACAATTATGTCAATTTGACTGAAGTGATTAATTTTAGATTAACAATCATTACGTTGATTTTCAACAAAAACGTCTTTCGTTTATATGATTACTAAGAAATAAACAATCATAATGACTTGAATGATGAATTTCGTGATGGTGCTTCCCACGAAGCCAACAACGGAACCAAATCCGATTGCCGCCGCTGTCTTGATGGGCTTCCGATGAACCAAGAGCTCGGCAATGAACGCACCCGCAAACGGCCCAATGAGAATACCGAAGCCTGGAATGATAAATGGCCCGGCCAATAATCCAAGCGTACTCCCCCATACTCCCGCCTTTGAACCGCCGTATTTCTTCACTCCAAATATATTTGCTAAATAGTCCGCTCCAAATAATAATAGGACAAACATGCCTTGAACGACCCAGAACAGCCAGTTAAACTGGTCGAAGGAGAAGAACAGCCCGTAAGCAAGCATTCCCGCCAGTATGCATAATACCCCCGGGATAATGGGAAAGATCAGGCCGATAAAGCCCACAATAAACAAAGCCCAAATAATGAGCCAATAAATCCACTCCATTCCATAACCTCCTCTTTATTTCGCTCCATACTCCTAGTTTACCCCAACTCCTCTGCACTGCCGAGCGAACTGCCTTGTAATATCGACCTCAGGCAGATAGAATAAAGATTGACATTAAAAAAAGGTGTTGTAGCCAAAAATGAATATTTTTACTCAATTAGTTAAAAGTCTTTACTCGCCCAAGGATATTGCTAAATATCGTTTCCAGGGCATAGGTAAAACAATTCTGTACGTGTTCTTCCTAACATTCATCATGGTCTTGCCACTTGCCATTTATTTCACGATGGCTTTCATGACGAATGTAGACGAATTCAACACGGCATTGAAATCAGACATTCCTAAGTTTGAAATTAAGGATGGCACATTAACATCAGATACGGATGCCCCGCAGCTGATTAAAAAGGAAGATTTCACGATTCAATTTGACAGCACTGGCACATTAAACTCCACTGATTTGAACACTTCAAGCGATGTGACGGTCGGCCTGTTAAAGAATAAAGCCGTTCTATTGGTTAACGGACAAGCCCAAGAGCTCGAGTATTCCATGGTTCCAGGACTAAGTCTGACAAATGAATCCGCCAGTGAATACATAGAAAATGCGAAAGCTTCCCTATACTTAATCGTCGCACTCGTTATCCTTGTCATGTTCTTAATGACAGCCGCCCTGCAATTCCTGGAAGTGACACTGCTTGCTTATTTCGGCGGCTTATTCGCCTCTATTCTCGGCCGCAGGACCAACTTCGGCCAACAATGGCGCCTAGCTGCATACAGCTTTACACTCGCTGTCGTGTTCTTTACCTTCATGGATTTCATTCAAGTGCCGGTCATCGGTGACTTCTATGTAAAATGGTTCATCAGCCTAATGATGCTCTATATGGCTATTAAGGAATTACCTGCTCCTAAGAAGCCGAAGGCCTGAACCCATTACCATTCAAGAAAATGTCCGGACAAGCGCCGGGCATTTTCTTTTTATCCTATCATTTAGCAAAAAGATAGAGAACACTATTCTATTCACTCTCTTATCCGCATATAATCTAGTAAAAGGGAAAAGGCAGGAGAAGAGATATGATCAAAAAATTACTGATCTTCCTTGGTTGCTGCATTGTCATCTATTCCGTCTACTATGACCTGACATATGGAACCTTGCCAAAAGCAACTCCAGCCGTTGTGGATAAAACAAATGAAACCTACTATAATATAAAAGTGGAGCCCGGTGATACCGTCATCTCCTTAATAGAAGAAAAGGAAGGGACACTTCCTGTCCCTATCGAACAAATCATCAAGGATTTCAGTTCCTTAAATAACGGGTTAAAGCCTGAAGAGATTAAAATCGGACAGACATACAAACTAAAGGATTATTAAAGAGAAATCTCTTTAATTGTAATTAGATGGCAACCGTTGATACAATAAACTAGAAATGCTTTTGCGGCATAAAGGCAATACGCCTAAAAGGAGAGAATGACCAGTGAGTGAATTAATACATCGTACTAAAACCCGCCCCGTGAAAGTGGGACACTTAACAATCGGTGGCAACGATGAAGTTATTATACAAAGCATGACCACAACAAAGACACATGATGTAGAAGCAACTGTAGCTGAAATCAATCGTTTGGAAGAGGCCGGCTGCCAAATCGTACGTGTCGCCTGTCCGGATGAGCGTGCGGCTCGTGCGATTGCCGATATTAAGAAACGAATTAATATCCCGCTCGTTGTTGACATCCATTTCGATTATAAATTAGCTTTGATCGCCATTGAAGGCGGCGCCGACAAGATTCGTATCAACCC
>JBJEFM010000102.1:0-2514 GCA_051874035.1 Bacillus sp. (in: firmicutes) | reverse complement strand
GTGATAATAGTTGAACGACATTGATTCTCGTTAATGTCGTTTTTTTGTGAACATTTCTATAAAGTTTTTATAATATAATATATTCAGAGATTTTTGCGTGGGAGTGAGGAAAGATGAAGACATTAATTAGTGATTTAGACGGCACATTGCTGCGGACAGATCATACAGTGAGCCAGGCAACGATTGAAGCCTTGCGTGATTGGCATGACAGTGGAGGGGAATTTATTATCGCTACAGGCCGCGCTTATTTCGAAGTGGAGGAAATCGCAGCAGAAATCGGTATTCCTTGTCCTTTGATTTGTATGAATGGGGCGCTCATCATGAATCAGCAAGAAATCATTTATTCGAAGGCAATCGATCGGGAAGTTGTGAACAAAGTACTGCCGTTGATTTTGGAACGGCAGTTTAATATTGACATCATTACAAAGCAGGTTATCTACAAAGTGGGAAAAATCGAGAGGTTATTGGAAATCTTTAAATCGAGCATTCAGCAAGTGGATATAGATATGTTACATGAAGCAATTGAGGATGGACATGTACGATTGGTAGATGAAAATGACATCCCGAATATATTGGAAACAGAAATCGATTATATTTATAAAATAATCGCCTATTCCGCAAACAAGGAAAAATTGCAAGAATTAAAAACACAGGCAGCAGATATAGATGGGATAGAAGTTACATCAGCGGTTGAGGTGAATATAGAGATGGGAGCCAAAGGCGTTTCAAAAGGGGAAGCCGTAAAACGGCTGTCGGCGCTTCTTGATTTTCCTTTGGAAAGCACAGTCGCGATCGGAGATAATCATAATGACGTGTCCATGTTTGATATCGCAGGCACGTCCATTGCGATGGGAAACGCAACGGATGATATAAAGAGGAGGGCAACGGTTGTAACAGATGTAAATGATTGTGATGGGCTAGCCAAAGCCATACGGACATATTTTTTACCATAGTATCACACATAATTAATCAGCAGCTTGCATTCACAAAGAATGCAAGCTTTTTTGTGGATCGGCAAAAAGGGAGAATTGTGATGTTATTTTTGTAAAAAATATAAAAAAATGCTATTTTTGTAGCTTAATAGGTGGAATTATAATACAATTCAGTTGTTGAAACCAGTAATTATATGAGTTTTAGAAAAAATAAAATGCTTTACCTTCGTATCAAGTGTGGGTTTACTACATCGTGCAATAGGGGGCAAGTACGAAGAAAAAGCGTAGCAAAGGGGTATGTGCATGCTAAAGGAGAGAATGCTGGAAGGGAAAATGTATCAAGAGAAGTTGGCCACAGCCGAACAGGCGGTTGCTGCAATCGAAGCGGGCGATGATATTATTGTGCCTATTTTGCCGGGGGATCCGCCCGCATTGCTTGAAGCTTTGGAAAGAAGAGAGGATTTAAGCCGCAACAGGTTATTTCAGATGCTGACGAGTCGACCCTTCATTCGAAAGAATCCAGAACAATTAAAGGTAGTGTCCATGTTTTTATCCGGTGGAGATCGTAAAGGATTTTCAAGCGGTGAAGTAGACTTATTGCCGAATCATTTTTCGGATATCCCGCAGATTTTAGCAGAACAGACAAGCCAGCAAGTCATTATGGCTACAGTTTCCCCAATGGATGAAGAAGGTTTTTTCTCACTGGGGGCAGCCTGTGATTATACAGCCACCATGTTGAAAACAGCGAAAACAATTATCTTGGAAGTTAATAGATATATGCCGCGTACATTTGGCCTTCATCAAGTTCACATTTCAGAAGTGAAATATTTAATTGAAAATCATCAACCACTCCCAGAAGCACAAACACCTGTCATCACAGAAAAAGATCGAATCATCGGCAATCATATCGCAGCATTGATCAAAGACGGCGATTGTATCCAAATCGGTTTTGGAGCTGTGCCGAATGCCGTTATGGATGCATTGAAGGGTCATAAAGATCTGTCCATTTATACCGAAATGTTTCCTGATAAATTAGTGGATTTATATGAAAGCGGAGCGGTGACAAACGTCAACCGCAAAGATTATCCGGGTAAATCAACAGCCACATTCGCATTCGGATCGCGGCGATTGTATGACTTCCTGCATGAGAACGAGGATATTTTCATGTTGCCGGTCGACCAATCGAATGATGTCTGCCATATTTCGAAGATGGAACAGCTTGTGGCTATTAATGCGACAATCGAGATTGATTTCCTTGGGCAATGCAATTCAGAAAAAGTCGGAATCCAATATTGGTCTTCTACAGGAGGGCAAGGGGACTTCGGCATTGGAGCCCGCCTCGCAAAAGGAGGCCGAAGCATCATTTGTTTGCATTCCACTACAAAAAACGATCAAATATCAAAAATCGTACCTGTTCTTGCTCCTGGAACCCCTGTTTCCACATCCAAGAACGATATTGATTACATTGTAACAGAATACGGTATGGCGAAGTTGCGCGGTAAGACAGTCAAAGAACGAACACAAGCTTTAATTAACATTGCCCACCCTAACTTTAGAGAGTGGCTTACAGAACAAGCGAAAA
>JBJEFM010000101.1:9217-12490 GCA_051874035.1 Bacillus sp. (in: firmicutes) | reverse complement strand
CGAAGAAGCCACAAATGTAGAACAGAAAAAACCGCGCGCACGTCAGGGAAGAAAACCCCAAAACAGACCGAAGCCGGGAGAACCGCAGAGGGCCGCGCGACAACTGGCCAGGGAAATAACGCACACTGGCGTATATGGTACTCCGGTAACAGTTGACAGTACGCAAATGGAAAAGCTGTTATATATATACAACCTCCCGGAGATAGATTTAGACGATGCGGAGGCAATTAAACAGCGCATACAAGATTATTTCGATTGGACGATATCCGCCGAAGTCAAACCATCGTTCGCATCGCTTGCACTCGCAATAGGCGTCGATCGTAAAACGCTTCTCGCGTGGGAAAACGAGGAAACGCGCAAAGGCTCTGGATATTCGGACATTATCAAAAAAGCAAAAGCTCTAATTACGTCAATTGTAGAGGATAACGGCACGGAGGGAAGAGTTAACCCAGTTTATACGATGTTTCTTCTCAACTCGTCCGCTCAGGGGTACAGCAACAATAGCAGAGTCGAGATAACAAACGCACCCGCTGAACAGATAGACGCGCCGAAGATGGACGATATAATAGATATATACATGGACGGAGACGCTGACAGTGACTCACGCTCCGACAATCAATAGTCCGCTTCCCTCAATTATACAAAACTTGTATTTTGTATAATTCAATATATCGCTACATGCATAACGGGCGGATCGTACACCTCAACATTAATGTGATTTGCTATAATTTAATTCATGGCGTAAATAAAGCTCTTCCCTTCCCTTACTGCCGCCGGACCCAGTACCATACACCGGAGGGGGAATTGAACGGGAAATTTCGGCGGGGTTAGTCCCTCAAATAGCCGCAAGAAATAAAAAAGGCGAAGGAAGGGATGGGATGAAATACGTCGACATATACTGTATTGGCGTGTCAGATGCGTCGCATGTTGGTGCATGGGCAGCGCTTCTTCGATACAAGGGCAAGGAAAAAATTATACGCGGTGAATTAGAAAATACCAATGCCATACGGGCTACAATGACGGCAATTATAAAAGGTCTTGAGTGTTTGAAAGAGCCGTGCAATGTCACTGTATATACACAATTTGACTTTATTCCGAAGGTATTCGAGCTCGGGTGGCGCAGAAGAAGCAATCTTGATTTATGGCGCCGTATCGACGAACTTGATGAAATCCATTCAGTGAATTACAAATGGTATACGAAAATATCTGTTGTATTTAAGCAAGCTGAGAAAAGGGGGGTGAGTGAATAGAAGAGCTCCAGAAAAAATTAATGGACGGAGAATTTACCGATAGCAACAAATTGCGTTTGGCTGGTAATATATTAAAAAAAATTCAAGCCGAACCATCCAATATGAAGCATTATGCGTCTATGTATGCTGTCTGTAAAGATATGGTTGATTCGCCCGAAAAATGGTGCAAAACAGAACTTTTAAAACTTTATTGCGCTGAACAAATGCGCAAAGGAGGAATTAACTACAAAGATGCCAACGCCGTCTTTCGTGCAACACTTCTTTTAGAAGCGCGAGGTCTGCGATTTGACAGCTATATGCAGTACATAGAACTGAACCGCGATCCTCAAAAATGTTTTTGGATTCCTCGGAGAAAAAATCTGAACGCAGTTTGCATTGACATACAAAAACTTATTGATGGCGATTATGATGTACTTACAATTTCATTACCGCCTGGCACCGGCAAGTCAACTCTTGAAATTTTCCTCCATTCGATGCTGATAGGCAAATACCCCGATAACTGTTCACTCGCTTCCGGCCACAGCAGCACACTGACAAATTCAATTTACGATGGTGTCTTATCAATCATTCAGGATCCTGAGTATTTATGGCATGACATATACCCGGAAAACAAGACAATCATAACAAACGCAAAAGAGCAAACAATTGATGTCGGCAGGAAACACCGATTTTCGTCTCTGACATGCAGGGCTATCGGCGCTTCTCTTACCGGCGCAACACGTTGTGAAATTCTGTTATCTGCGGATGACCTTGTTTCCGGCATTGAAGAAGCTCTGTCGAAAGAACGTCTTGATAAATTATGGACTGCTTATACAAACGATTTAAAATCCCGAAAAAAATTGAATGCCAAAGAACTGCATCTGGCTACAAGATGGTCCGTCCATGATCCTATAGGCAGAATATGCGCGGAATATTCCGGCAACTCCCGTGTCAAATCACTCGTTATACCTGCTGTCGACGAAAACGGCGAGAGTAATTTCAACTACAAATATGGAGTAGGCTTTGACCGCGCTTATTTTGAGGATATGAAAAACACTCTCGATGACTGCTCATGGCGCGCTCTGTTTATGAACCAACCAATAGAACGTGAAGGATTGCTTTACAATGAGGATGAACTCAGAAGGTATTTCGAACTTCCCAATGAATCACCGGACGCTGTTTTAAGCGTTTGTGATACTAAAGA
This sequence comes from Bacillus sp. (in: firmicutes), assembly GCA_051874035.1. Lineage (GTDB taxonomy): Bacteria > Bacillota > Bacilli > Bacillales > DSM-1321 > Bacillus_AD. The sequence continues at coordinate 10,057 of JBJEFM010000101.1, read as the reverse complement.
CAGGGGAAAAGACTATTGCGTTATGCCTACGGTATATCAGTATGGCAACGATTTCTATGTAGAAGATATCATTTGCGACAACGGTGCTCCGGAAATTGTTGAAACAAGACTTGTTGAAAATCTTTTGAAACATAAAACGCAAATGAGCCGGTTTGAATCCAATTCGGCCGGAGGGAAAATAGCGGAAAAAGTGCAAAGAGAAGTCAAAGCAAAAGGCGGAATAACAAAAATTCAAACAAAATACAGCACAGCCAACAAAGCCACCCGCATTATAGTAGATTCGCCATTTGTGAAAGAAAGATTTCTGTTCAAAGACAATTCCGTTTTGAAAAAGAATTCTGAAAAAGAATATCAGAAAGCACTCGGTATGCTTTGCGGATGGACTATGGCCGGAAAAAATGCACATGATGATGTGCCTGACGCATTTTCAATGTTGGCCGACTTCATTCAATCTCTCGAAGGAACCCAAGTTGTAGTTGGCAACAGACCTTATTAAAGGAGATTATGGAAAAAGAAAAAACAAAAACGCCGGACAATGGCTACAAATATGTTGACGAAAAGGCCCTTGCGGTCATAAACGAAATACTCGCTTCAGGAAAGGGCGTCGAAATAAGAATACGAAAAGACGGCGTCGCGATTCTGGAAATCAATTCAAAACAGAAAATAGTCCTTCCTGTCAATGGATAGGAAGAAGAGTCCGATGGGGCTATGCGTACGAGTGTACGTGTAGTGCCTATTTTTATTATGTGAGGTGATTGACATCCTCTTGGAAAATCAAATAGTCCGCCTGCAGTCATGCGAAAGCCTGCACGGGCGAACTAAAATCATGGTAAATGCGGA
>JBJEFM010000101.1:2261-9117 GCA_051874035.1 Bacillus sp. (in: firmicutes) | reverse complement strand
TACATAGCCGCAAACGGAAACAAAGAAACGTCTGATAAGGTTGCCGAGCTTAATTCCCTTATGACTGCCGAAGACAAAGAGTCAAAAGATAAGGAATGTGTCGACTGGATGCACATATGCGGCGTGGCTCCGAGGATGGTATTGCCTGATCCCGATTTCGACGAAGAAGGAAGCCCCGTTGCTATTTACAGTCTCGATCCACGCGAAGCTTTCGTCATTTATTCTTCGAGACTCGGCAAAAAACCGATTGCCGGCGTGCTGAAGCAATACGATGACGAAGGAGAGATCTATTACCATGTGTATACACCGGACGGAACCATGAAAGTATCAAACGACGGAAGCGTGTTCGGGCTTGTAGAATATGACTTCGGCAGGGTTCCGATAGTTGAATACCCGAATAATGAAGCGCGGCTTGGTGCGTTTGAGATTGTATTGTCGCCTATAAATCAGATAAACACTCTTGAAAGCGCAAGGGTTGACAACGTGGTAGATTTCGTCAATGCCTTTGATGTATTCCAGAACTGCGATATCAGCGATGACAAGTATAATTCTCTCGCTTCAGGAGGAATGTATATAAAAATCAAAAGCGTAGCTGGTGCGGAAGCAAAAGTATACAGAATTTCTTCCGAGATATCACAGCAGGGAGTCCAGACAGAATTAAACGCGCTCTATGAGTATATCGACGAAATTACAGGCATGCCCAATAGAAACGGCGGATCGTCGACTTCCGACACCGGGCAGGCTACGATATTCCGCGACGGATGGCAGGACGCCGAGTCCAGGGCAAGCGATTCCGAGAAATTATTCATACGTTCGGAAAAAGAAATATTAAAGCTGATTCTGAAAATGTACAGAGACAAAGGGGTGCTTGACCTGAACCCGGCCGATGTGAAAGTTCAGTTTACGCGCAAAAATCTCACTGATATTCAGTCGAAAGCTCAGGTTCTGTGCGAACTTCTCAATAATCCGAAAGTACATCCCAGAATTGCTTATGAATGTGCGGCTCTTCTGCCGGATATTGAAGCTTCATACAGACTCGGTATGGAATGGTATGAGGAGCAGATAAAAGCAGCCGAAATGAGCCTTGAAAAGGAACTTGAAAATGAAAGAGCTGTACACAACGACGGACAAAGCAATAGCTCTCCTGCGGAGGAAAGCGGTCAGGAAATTTCAGCAGGCTAAACAGGAAGCTTACATCGCCGGCTTTGATGAGCTGAATATCATTAAGGCCGTTGACGGTTTATATGAATCTCTCGCAAAAGACAATAAAAGCGATATGCTGACACTGGCAAAAGAAATCTACATGGAAGCCGAACCTCATGGGAACAAAAAGCCCGATGCAGAATGGCTCATGGCAATTTTTGAGGAACCTAATCCGGTCACTTTATATTCTTATTCAACAGAAGTTGTCAGAAAAAAAGAACGCCTTAAAGAAGCGGCTTTGACAAACGTAGACAAGACTCAGGAATGGAAAAAAGCACTTTCTTTATGGTCCAATATGACCGCTCAGTATTGCGATATTGTCACTGATGAGGCTGTACTGAAAGCATTTAAAGAGGCCGGTGTCAATCATGTTCGATGGATCACCAGAGACGATGAACTTGTATGCAAAGATTGCAATAAACGAAAAAATAAAGTTTATTCCATCGAAAATGCGCCTCCAAAAGAACATTGGCATTGCAGATGCTATTATGTTCCGGCTGACTGAAGGATATTTGGCAAACGCCTAAAATATATCGGCGGTAGAGAAATCGCCTAATAAAATTCGCGGACTTCGGAGATGAAGTATAAAAGCGCAAAAATAGGGGCAGAGACGCCCGACATAAAAACGCAAAGGAGAAAAAAGACAAATGCCTAACATTGACACAACAGCTATTGAAGGTTTTGATTCCATGACCGACGGCGAAAAACTCGCAGCTCTGCTCTCGCTTGAAATACCCGAACAGGTTGACTTATCTGGATATATTAAAAAAGATTTATATGATAAGACAGCATCCGAGCTGGCAGCGGCTAAAAAAAGTCTGAAAGAAAAAATGTCTGCGGACGAAACCGCAAAAACTCAGGCCGACGAAGAAAGAGCTGAACTTGAGAATAAGTACAACGAACTTCTCAAAAAATCAACTATTTCGGATTACACGGCAAAATATCTTGAACTTGGTTATGCGCCGGAATTGGCTCGTTCTACCGCCGAAGCTATATTTGACGGCGACATGGATAAAGTCTTTGAAAACCAGCAGAAATTTAATGTTGCTCGTGACAAAGAACGCGAAAGGGAAATCGAACGTAAATTGCACCCGAACGGAGGCGGGAAAAATAACGCTGATGATTCGGAGGAATTAAGAATCGCAAAAGAGTTGGGAAGAAAAAATTCTGAAACACAAAAATCTGCAATGGATGGATTAAAACATTATATCAAATAAAGGAGATAAGAAATGAAATTTACAACCACAAATATTGATGGTTCATTCACTATTCTTGCGGCTGATAATTTTACTGCCGTGCCTGTAACAATCACAGGAAGTGCTGTTGTTAAAGCTGGCACTCCCATTACTTCTGCCGGAGCAGCAGGAACTGCTTCAACAGGAATCGGAGTGCTGCTTTATGACGTAAACCCCGAAATCAACCCTAACGGTGCTTTAATCGTAAAAGGTGTGATTGATGCCGTAAAAGCAAAGGCTCACAGCGGAATAGATTTAACCGGAATCGGCGATGCAGTGCCCGGCATTGTACTCAGAACCAACACCGGAGTAAACGAATAAGGAGGAACATAATAAAATATGGATTTTACTACACTTTTAACCCCGCGTGTCATTGCGGCGAACTATACGGAAGCTTCTTCCAATAGAATTCCGTATCTGGGAGAATCGCTTTTCCCTGCACAGAAGAAAATGGGCCTTGACCTGACATGGATCAAAGCATCAAAAGGAATTCCTGTTTCTCTTAAGCCTTCAGCATTTGACGCTAAAGCAACATTCAGAGAACTCGAAGGAATCAACGTAACTGAGACTGAAATGCCGTTCTTCAGAGAAGGTTTTAAAATAACCGAGAAAGATCGTCAGGAACTTTTGAGAGCGAGAGACAGCAATGACCCTTACCTCTTATCAGTTTTAAACCGTATTTTCAATTATTCCGAAAACCTTATTGACGCCGCGGCAATTGTATCGGAAAGAATGAGAATGTCTCTTTTGTTCCCGGAAAACGGGGAAATGATAATTAATTTCAAGGCGAACGGAGCTACTTATTCATATGACTATGATAAAACCGACGAGTGGAAAACCAACAACTATGCGGCTCTGACAAGTACCGCGCTTTGGTCTGCTCCCACCACTGCCGATCCCATAAAAGATTTTATTGATATGGCCGATAAGGCGGCTGATATATCCGGCACTGAAATAAAATATGCCTTAATGAGCCCGAAAACATTCAATAACATGGTATCGACCGACGCTCTTAAAAGCAGATGGCTATCTACCGCCGGTATAAACGCGGGTTATATAACTCCTTCAGAAGCGTCGAGTGTTATTGCACAGACTACAGGAATTACCCCTGTTACATACGGCAAGAAATATAAGGATGAGTCCAAAGCCACAAAACCTTTTGTCCCCGACGGATATGTAACATTCATACCCGAAGGCAATCTCGGCAGCACATGGTACGGCACTACTCCTGAAGAAGCTGACCTTATGTCAAGCTCTGCCGCAGAAGTATCTATTGTAAATACAGGAGTTGCAATCACAACTGTAACAAATCCTCATCCTGTAAATACCGAAATTTACGCTTCTGAAATTGTACTTCCTTCATTTGAAAGAATGGACGAAGTTGTAACCTTAAAGGTATTATGATGAAGTTCATTCCTAAATATACCGTGTCATATAAAGGTATATGGCATAACGCGGGAGAAAAGTTCGATATTTCCCCAGAAGATGCCGAAGAACTCAGACAGCACGGCGAAATAATCAAAGATGAACCTTCAAAACCGGAAGAAAAGAAAGCAGCGGCAAGAGCAAATACACAGCAGAAAAAGAATTAAGAAAGGCGGGAGAAAATGACGGATGTTGAACGTTTGAAAATCAGAACAGGAGAAAACGACAGCAGGCTTTTGTTTGAGCTTCTTGAGAGCGCTGAAAGCATCATTATCTCCCGCCGTTTTCCGTTCTCAAACCAGGAAGCAAAGTTTGAAAGCCGATACAACGATTTAAAAATCAGGATTGCGGAGGATATGTACAACAGAATCGGTGCAAGCGGACAGCTGTCTCATTCTGAAAACGGCATATCCCGTTCCTGGGGCGCGGAATGGGTTTCCGAGCAGCTTCTGAACGAAATAATTCCGATGGTGGGATGAAATATGAAATGTCTGAAAAAAAATATGCGTCAATTTTGGTATGCGCTTTTTGAAAAAGCCGAAGAAACAAAGGACGCCAATGGAAATTACTCCGGATTATATAAGTCCGTTTATACCCTGCCGCGGCTTATGAGCGCGAATATATCGGCAGCAAGAGGAACAACAAACGAGCAGATATTCGGAGTAGATATAAGCTACGATAAGACTATTTCGACCGCTGACATGAATTGTCCCATTTCAGAGACATCAGTGCTATGGATAGATAACGCGCCTGTAATCAATTCTGACGGCACCACAGACACGCCCTGGGACTATATTGTTTCATCCGTTGCGAAGAGTTTAAACTCTGTAACATATGCAGTAAAGAAGGTGGATGTAAGCAATGGATGACAGTATAATCAAAATCAGTGTCGACACAAAAAGTTTGAATCATTTAATCCGCACCGTCGACAAAAAGCTTGACCGGTATACCAAAAAAATAAACAAGCTCACACGAAAACTTGCGGAAATGGGGGCCACAAATGTGTCTCTCGGATATGCCAGGGCCTTATATGACGGATACAACGATATTGAAGTTTCTGTTGAAGAGGCAGAAAACGGGTTTGATATAATTGCATCTGGAGAAAAAGTATTGTTTGTTGAGTTCGGAACCGGAATTACTATGGGCTACGGGCACCCGCAGGCAGGCGAATTCGGCTACGGCCCTGGAACTTATAACCCTCGGAGTAAAAATTGGCAGAGTCCATACGGCTGGTATTTCAAGGACGCTGACGGTCAGAAATATCATACATACGGAAATCCGCCGTCAATGACTATGTATGAAACGGCAAAGCAATTGAAGGATGCCGTTCTCGAAACAGCAAAGGCGGTGCTTCTCAATGCTTAATATATGCAACGAGGTATACAACGAAATCAGGAATCTGCTGAAGGAAAAATATCCGACATTAACGACCGCGCGTAAAATTCCCAAAAAAGCGCCCGATTTCCCGGCATGGATTTTATTCCCGCTTGACAATTACACTGACACCGACACACTCACATCTTCAGGTGTGGAGAATCATGCAATTGTGACGTTGCAGATGGAGACATATTCCAATCTTACGTCCGGCGGCGAGGAACAGTGTGAACAGATAGCGGATATTGCGGACAGGCGGCTTATGCTCAAAGGTTTTGTAAGAACATACGCTTCATTCATGGACGCTTCTTCACCGGAGCTTACGCGGTTTGTATGCAGATATCGTTCAAAAGTAGGCAGAGATAATCTGCTTTACAGGAAATAAAAACTTAAAAATAAAAACCTCCCTGCCGACGGGCAGAGAGAAGAACTCGATGGGGTTATGTGCTGTACGCATGTAGCCCCTATTTTTTATTATACAAAGGAGAAATAAATATGGCAAGTTCATCTGTTGGATCATTTTTGATGATAAAGAAAAACGATTCATCCACTTATGAAAAACTCGTCAACATAAGAAGCTATCCCGACCTTGGGGCTGAACCCAGTATGCTTGACGCGGACACTTTGTCGCATACATTTATTCCGCAGATCAGAGGAAGACAGCAGGCCGTATCAGGAAGCTACACTATACTTTATGACCTTGACGACATCGAAGCACTGAAAGAATATGAGGGAGAAGAACACGAATTTTCCTTGTGGTTCGGCGGCACCGATGAAGACGGTGACGGTCTTATGGAACCTACCGGCGATCTCGGAAAATGGGATTTTAAAGGTTCTTACACAATAATCGTGACAGGCGCGGATGGTGAAGCAGTAAGAGAAGCAACTCTCGCTTTTGCGATAACAGAATTACCTCATCTTAACTCTGGTGTCTGAAATCAAATAATAATAAAGGAGAAATAATATGGCTCGTTCAACAATTAATTTTGAATATGATGGCAAAGAATATTGCCTCTGTTTTACCATTGATACACTCAAAAGACTTGAGAAAAACGGATTTTCATTCGGCAACATCGAAGATCATGCGCTGAGTGCCGCCGAAGATTTATTCTGTGCAGCATTCAATGCAAATCACAAAGATACACCCATGAAGCTCCGCAAAAAGATATTTACTGAACTTTCGGAAGAAAGCGAAAACGACGATACATTGATAGACGCTCTTATTTCGATGGTAAATGAATGCGTTGAGTATATGAAGCCGAAGGGAAACACGAGCTGGAGGAAGATTCAGGGTTAAAATCTTCCTCCGACATAACAAACAACGCTAATGAGCCGTGGTTCGCCGATTTTGCTGACAATTTATGTCCGTACTATATGTCGATAGGCGTATCATGCAACGACTATTGGTTTGGAGATTATTCATTTCTCCCCTTTTATGAACAAGCGTATGAAACCGAAATCGAAGAAACAGAATACCGCGCATGGCTTTATGGGCGATATGTTTACGAAGCTATCGGAGATCTATCTCCAATACTTCATGCGTTTGCAAAAAAAGGTGCAAAACCGATAGATTATCCGAGCGAGCCTCATCCCGCAACAAACAGACAGCTTGAAAGACT
>JBJEFM010000101.1:0-2161 GCA_051874035.1 Bacillus sp. (in: firmicutes) | reverse complement strand
GGCGACGAATTAGATGCAAAAATTGAAAAAGCCGCCGAAGCATCACGAGAAATCAAAGACAACTTCTCAGATATTGTCGTTGAAGGCAAGAATCTTGAAGGAATAATCGAAAATGCTTTAGGAAATACCGGATTAAATTCGGGTAGGATTTATAAGCAATTGATAGTACCGTTATCGCCACAAAGCATGAATTCGATTCAAGAACAAGCAAAGTCATTTGATAGTATTTCAGAATCCGGAAATAGATTCTTAAATTTTATGAACGTTGCTAAAGGAAAACTTCATGACTTTGGCACTGCTATAAAAATTGCATTTAAGGATACAGACTATATAAATGACTTTGACAATTTGAGCAATGGCATGAAAAAATTGTCTCTACACGCGAACAAGATAGTTAGTATATTTAAAGCTGTCGGAAATCAGTTCAAAAAGTTAAAAATAAATATGTTAGGCTCGCAAAGCATATTCGATAAATTCACGGGTATGTTGTCCCGAATTCTAAGATACAGAATAATAACCGGCGTATTGAATCAGATTACCGATGGATTCAAGGAAGGAACTGACAACTTATATCAATACAGTAAAATTGCTGGAACTGATTTTGCTGTCAACATGGACAATGCGGCAACTTCGCTTCAATATTTCAGAAATTCTTTAGGTGCTGTTGCTTCTCCTATCATTAATGCTCTTATACCATATTTTGAAGCTCTTACAGACAAAATTGTCGAAGGTATAAACTGGCTTAATCAATTTATAGCCAAAATAACCGGTGCTACGACATGGACTAAGGCGATCCGGCAGCAGAAAGAATATGCTGAAGCCGCCGATGAGACAGCAAAAGCAAACAAAAGAGCATTAGCGAGTTTTGACCAATTAAACATCATTGGAAGCGGCAATCTGCTTGGTACTTCATTGAATACCCCCGATTACAGCGGTATGTTTGAAGAAGTACCAATAAGCGAAATATCCGAAAGTGCATCATGGCTGGCCGACCATTTCGACGATATACTTGAAATTGTCAAGGACATAGGAATTGCTTTGCTTGCATGGAAAATATCGAGCAGCCTATTCACGGAAATACAGAATCTCAATGGTAAAATAAACGGCTTGAAAGTTGCTGCCGGAATTACTTTGATGATTACCGGATTTACGATGGAGTTTGACGCTTTTAAAAAGATGGGCTCTGGAAATGCAGAACTTATAGATTATATCAAAGCGGCTATAGGTGCATCCCTCGGAATAGTTGGCTCTCTGCTTGTCTTCGGAACCGGGCCGCTTGGATGGACTATTGGAATAGCTGCAGCGTTATCGGTTGGAATTGTGGGCTTTTTAATCGGCAAAAACGATAAACTCGAACGTGATTATTACAACAGCGAAATCGGGAAATATTGGAACGAACGAATGAATCTTGCTCAGATTGATCTTGAGACTTCTATAAATCTGCAGCTGGAGCTTTCCAATATTGATGCGAATATTGCTGAAACCGAAAAAAATTTTGCTGTATTAAAAGAGCTTGTAAATCAGGCGTTTTCAATCAATGATATCCCGGTTGAGCAAAGGACTTCCTATGAGACTGAAACATTAAAGGGACTTGTTCAGAGCATCAATGACATGGGAATTATCACGATAGAATTTGACGGAACATATATTACTCAGACGAAAGAAGAAGTCGCAAAACTTATCGAAGAAACTGAAAAATATTACATGACAGTTGCATATCAGGACGCCATTGTCGAAGCTTATAAAACACAGGCTAAAGCAATTGTTGAATTGGAAATCGCGGAGAAAAATCTGACTGAAACCGAAAGCGGATACAGAGATATTCAGCAAAAAATATATGATCTGCTTGACCCGACTGCAAGGGGCTGGCTTAACATCAATGATGCCACTGATATTACCAGCAAAAGATTCAGTGGATTGATAGGCTTTTTTGCAAAATTAAATCCAGACATCGGGGACTTAATTCTGCAGTTAGAGGATTCTGAAACCGCATTTCAGGACGAACAAATAGCTGTTGAAAATTTCAATATCGTAATAGACGACAGCAGGGAAAGAATTCGGCTGTTTACAGAAAAATTATATGGATTAAATAATCAAAAGACTGAAATCAAGATAGACAATACCAAAGCGTTGAAGTCTATTGACGAGGTCTCAAGTGCAT
>JBJEFM010000100.1:0-2535 GCA_051874035.1 Bacillus sp. (in: firmicutes) | reverse complement strand
GCAGGCTTTCCTTGTTGCACCCGTTCCAGCGCCCGGACGGCTTCGCCCAGATAATGTGGTTCAGTACATTAAAGCGTTCACGCATCATGATTTCGATATCAGATGCCAGGCGATGACCACAGAACAGGTAGAGACTTCCGGCAGGTTTCAGTACCCGCCAGAACTGCGCCAGACACTGATCCAGCCATTTCAGGTAATCATCGTCGCCCTTCCACTGGTTATCCCAGCCCTCGGGTTTCACTTTAAAGTATGGCGGGTCTGTGACTATCAGGTCGACAGAGTTTTCCGGTAAGGTCTGGATAAATTCCAGGCAATCAGCGTTGATTAACTCACAACTGGATATTTTTACAGTATTAGCCATAGATCAATAAGCACGTCTCTGATAGGCTCATTCTGCTTTTGCGCAAAGCAGATGGGCCTGAGGTTTGCTTGTGACCCCAACGCATGAGCAGATGGCTGGCAGGTGCCGCTAACACCCACCAGCCGCCCATTACCACAAATTAAAAAGCCTTCACTGCGGAAGGCGTCTGTAACAACCGAACTGATAATCTGCCAGACCCGCCATAACAAGCTGGGTCAGTATTAACTGACAGCGTTCGCGTGAAAGGTAAGTATTCTGCGCAATTTCCCCGACAGTCGCCGGTTCGGTGACGCTTAATTCATTAAACACCGCCCTGGCGGTTTCGGTCATATCCTGCTGTTTTAGCATGTCTTTTTTCCTTTTCTGGTTAACGTGACATACCAATAACTCTTGTCGAAAAAGCCAGCAAGCTGAAAGACCTGTATTCGCAACCATCAGCGTGTTTACTGTACTGCACCAGGTTTACAGGTACAAAAAAACCGCTCAACGGCGGTTTTAAGGAAGGAGTCGAAGTAACTACTCTTAACATGATACAATTATTTCTGCGGACCGCGTAAGCGTTTATATAGTGTCAACATGCAAAAGATGACACTATATGTTGACAGCAGAAAAAATTTACATTTAAACAGTGCAAAATTTGTTGACAACGCAAATGTCAATAGTTAATTATTGCGTCACCAGCTCAGCACTGTTCGTAGATAATATTTAGGGTCTACTCAACGGTTCTGAGCTTTTTTGTGAGTTTTTCAATGAAGAAAACAGCAGTCTTGATTGACGGCGGCTACTTCATCCGTCGAATTGATTACTTTCTACGAAAACATTTCCCTGGGCATGAGTTAGATAGTCAACAACTTGTTAAAATAATTTGGCGAATTGTTAAGTTTCATGTAGAGGTTCCACATGGTGCTCACGCTGACCGTGAACCACTAGAGCTTTACCGTATTTACTATTACGACTGCCCGCCGCTTGATAAACAGATTAAGTATCCTTTGCCTGATGGAGACAACAAAACCCCATCGACTAAAAACTTCAAGACACATGCTCCGAATGTTTTACGAAACAAGCTTCATGAGGAGTTAAGGAAGAATCGTAAAACGGCACTTCGTATGGGTGTTCTTTCAAACGTCGGCAACTGGCAAATAAAAGAACATACTCTTAAGAAACTACTACGTAATGAAATTCAATGGTCTGAGTTAACTAACGACGATTTCTACTACGAATATAAACAAAAAGCCGTCGATATTAAGCTTGGTATGGATATAACTATCCTTGCTCATGAGAAACTAGTTGATGTGATCGTCCTGATTGCTGGCGATGCTGATTTCGTTCCTGCCGCTAAACATGCCCGTATAAAGGGTGTAGATTTTATCCTCGATCCAATGAACCAACAAGTTCCTCCCTCGCTGGCAGAGCACGTCGATGGAGTGCAATCGAGCAACATTGTTGTTGCAATTGCTGATATTTGCAGAATCGTCCCAACAGTAAAACCTGATTGGTGGGACGATTATATTGACAGACGCAAAGAGAAAAAACTCAATCGTCAAAAGAAAACAAAATCATCTAAGAACGATCCCAAGAAAAAAACTCTTCACTCTGAAACATCCCCGGCTTAAGCCGGGGTTTCACTAATCCATTCCAAGTTTAACATCCAGCATTGAAAGGCATCCATCAATAAACCCTTCAGCCATCTGTATCTCAATGCGTATTAGTTTCTCATCCTTTCCACGCGCCTTTGCAATCTTACGCTTGGATATTCTGTATAAATAATGTGCCACAAGAAGCGAATGCTCATAAGGTCTTTTTTGCTTTAGGCGAGCAAGACAACCTTCAATAATTAATGCATCACTATCCGAACAAGCCAAGCGTTTCTTGCTGGTATAGGGAAGAAGTCCCTTAAACCCAGCTGCTATAGGTGAATAGTCAACGCCTGAACTATCGCTCGCCGCCCATGCCCCCCAACGCTCAAGAACCATCTGAATATCACACGCCATCGTTATCACCTGTAATTTCGTAAATCTTCACACCCAGCCGACCACCAGGAACGACCTGACCGCGCACAATATTAATTTCATCAAACTGTTCATCGTCGATAAGCAACCCCGCATGTGTCAGTGCATCCAGTGGTGCTTTCAGAATATTGTCCAGGTCACGACGGCGCTTATCCGGTGGCTCTG
>JBJEFM010000099.1:0-2547 GCA_051874035.1 Bacillus sp. (in: firmicutes) | reverse complement strand
ACATAATTGCTTTCCCATTTCATAAGTATTTCTATAGCTTTACTTGCTGTAGCTGCAGACAAGTCCTTCAATGAATCGCAACCAAGCTTATTTTGCAATGAAACTTCAACCGCTTCTATATTTTGCCCGGCTCCTTTTGCAATAGCGTTCATTTTCGCCTTAATCATTTTGTTTTGCTTGTCTGATGCTTTATTCTGACCGCCTGGGGCTTTATTTTGGTTGCTGCTAGTGTTTGTACTGTAATTCCCCTTTGGCTGCTCATATCGCCCGCTTGCGCCGTTTCCGTCGTCGTCGTCCTCGCTTGATATTCCTAGAGCTGCAGTCAATTGATAGCGCCGCGCATATGTTATAGAAGATCCGGCCCCTTGTGCATTAAATTCCTTGCCGCCGCCCTTTCTCATTTGATAGCCTGGCAAGATTAAAGGATCTGTCTCTATCCATTCGCCACTCTCATGCATGACTAGCGTTGTAAGAATGATATTATCTTCACTGGATCCGGTAGATTGGAGATAGGAAAGGCCATTCTTTGCCAAAACCGGCTTTATTGTATTGATAACTACATCCAGTGGGGCATATTTGCTCTTAAACATAGGATTGTTAGCTGAATTCTTCGGGTTTTCTACTTCGGATTGAAACTTACTTAATGCCTTTGCTATCTCAATGATGGATTCGCTTCTATTCATCGACTTTCACCACAATCTTTTCCGGTTGTTCAATGACTGTCACGCCTTCCAAAATTACGCCATCTTCTGTAATGGCTCGCCCGGCTTGAATGGAAACAGCTTTCTTTAATTCCGCTTTGTTGACCTCTTCTTTTATCCGGATCAATCCATTCATTTCATTTTCTTTAAGGGCAGCAAGTACCTTTTCATCGTTTAGCTCCCATTTCGGCGGCTGTTTTCGTGTAGAAACCTTGCCAAATGGTGTAGAGATTTTGAATTTCTTATCCGTTTTCCTTTGTTCAAGAAGATATTTACCTAGCAACATTTCAAAATAGCTGATTGATTGATCAATGCTTTCTGTTTCTTTCGTCAACCAAGTTTTATAAAATTCAATTCTTTCCTTTGCTAAACCGGCTTTTTCTTCTTTCTGCTTATTCAATGCAGCTATTTTTCTAAGCGCCCAATCTGCCTCATTAAGTGATTGAATGGAAAACCCTTCATTCTGTTCAAACGTTTGCAATTCTTCCAGTTCCAATTGATCCAACGCGTTCATATATCCACTACCTTTCTAATTTAGTTACTTTAAATGGGATGCCATATCCCAGGGAAGTTGTTCAAGAATTGAATAATCAATTTCTCCGCTGGACAAGATGCCTTTTAACATTGATTCCACTTTCAATAGATAATCTTCTCTTAAACTGATTCCGTATTGTTCTTCCAATATGATTCGGTGGTTAAAATCTTCCTTATTTCGGGCTATTGTAATAGAGATATTATCGCAATGCCCACTATATTTAAGGAAAGTGCAATATGATGTTTTATCATTGATTTCTTTAGTTAGAAGCATGATATTAGCCATTATTTCATTAACGCCTCTATTCATTGGCCTTCCCCCTCTCCTTCATTGAAGAATGAAGCTATATAAACAACCGACATTAAAGCAGTAGAAACAGAAACGATTAACCCGGCAATAATACTCATTTAAAAGGCCCCCTATTGCATTAATCTGTTTAACGTGTGATAATGCAATCAAATTATATTTTGTTTTCTCATATTACTTTTGTACACTCTGACAGTTCGCGCCGTAACGTCCAACCGTTCGGCCATTTCTTTTTCTGATAGATCAAGATGTGATTTAATAAAATCATAAGCTTGGTCTAATTTTTTTCTTCTGTTTCTGCTTATATCCTCATAACCGCCCTGCTTCATTTTATATTTGCGGTTTTTAATCGTGTCAGGACTAACCCCTAAGCGCTTCGCCAGTTCAACATTTGAAAGGTGCTTATTTTCTTTAATGTATTCACATTCTTTCTCTATCCTTTGGCTCCGATAAGATACTTTAGGCAGCTTTCCATCTTCGCGCATTGCGGCAATCTTTACGGCTGTGCTGGTATATTTTCTATTTAAATCCGCGGCGATCTCCATAATGCTTTTATCTTGGTTGTCAATGATATACTGCTCTTCTTCCGGTTCCCAAAGGTTATGAGTTATCATTCTTTGCCGGATCGTTTGCTGTGAATCAATCACATTTACAATCTCTTCAACTCTCGCTTGTATTTTCTCCGGAAACGGTTGTTCTCCCTCGTACATATCCAAGTAGAAACCGATTTCCTTCATGTATTTACTCTTATGCTTGCCCATACAATTGTTCCAACCTTTCTGTATTGAATCCTTTTTCAACTAACATGACCGCGATTTCATGAACGTTGTCCATTTCCTTCTTATCCTTCACCATTTTTCCTAAGTCTCTAATGGATCGCTGCATATCTTCCATCCTGTTTTCAAAAGATTCGCAATCATCTGAATAAAAAGCTTCTACCGCTTTGCAGTAAATGGCATCCAGGCTTATTAGAAGCTTCTTTGCTTCTTCTCTATTCTCCGGCAT
>JBJEFM010000098.1:0-2563 GCA_051874035.1 Bacillus sp. (in: firmicutes) | reverse complement strand
TCCCAAAGGGCGTTTTCATCTTCGTCCTCGTCATCGACTATGTAATCGGAATCGTCCGCTTCATATTCATCTTCAAAATCGGTATCTTCATGATAAAGACCGTCATTTTCATATCGTTTGGGATCGTCGTACACCGCCGGAAACCTCCCTTCAAAAATGTTTTTCGAATTTTCTTTGATTCTCTGAAAAAACAGTTCCGCTAAACACCCCGTATTTCTCCTATTAGTGAGGAAGTAATATATTTTATCTCATATTATATTACTTCCGAAACTAAAGAAAGGAGAAAACTGCCTATGACCAAAACCTATCGTGAGCTGACGGGAAAGGAGAAACGACAAATCAAAAAATTGGTTGTCTCCAAGTGCGCCAACTACGACAAGGAGTACGGCTGCTTGCCGCTGGACTGCGAATGTCCCATGTTTGGTATTTGCTATACCAACAGCGCACTGTGCAGCTATTTCCGCAAGTCTGTCCTGCCGGAAGATGCGGAGCTGGAAGCTGTATTCACCCGCACACCGACCACCAACTGTAAGCAATGCGGCAAACCATTTCCCGTGGATGGGAAGCGGGTGTACTGCTCGGAACGATGTGCCGAAGAAGCACGCCGCCAGCAGACTGCTGCAAGGGTGCGTAAGCATCGGGAGAAAAAACAACAGATGTAACCGTTTTGTCCTCGAAAAGCCTTGTGACGCAAGGCTTTTTTGAGGGCATTTCTGCGTCGGTAAGGTATTTATACTACTGGCCCACTTTTAACCGCGCAAATGGTTACACAGCATCGGAACTAAAATTATTATACGAGAATTCTATGATTTTTCAACATGGAGGTAAATTGCCTATGGCAAAAAACAAAAGCAGTAACTTTTCTTATATGACGCGCCGCATCGGTTCCACCACCTACAAGGTCAAGGTGGTATTCAATGAAAACGGCACCGAAACAATGGAAGATAAAATTTTACGGCTGATTCGCAACGAAGTGATTACAACTGCCGGAACTTGTGATATAATAAATGCACCACAAATGAGCCGACAGTCTGAAAGGAGCGCATCATGATGAGCGTGAAACAGACTGTGGGACAAGATCCCAATAAAATTACGGCATTGTACGAGAGACTTTCCCGTGACGATGACCAGGTTGGCGATAGCAACAGCATTGTCAATCAGAAAAGATACCTCGAAACCTATGCCGAGCAGAAAGGCTACACGAACTGTCAGCACTATACCGATGACGGTTGGAGCGGCGGCAATTTCAATCGCCCTGCATGGAAGCAGTTGGAAGCAGATATTGAAGCCGGGAAGGTCGCCCATGTGATCGTAAAAGACATGAGCCGAATCGGCAGAGATTATTTGCAGACCGGTTTTTACACGGAGGTTATGTTCCGTCAACATGGTGTTCACTTTGTTGCGATTGCCAACAGCGTGGACAGCGATGACCAGAACAGCAATGAGTTTGCGCCGTTCCTCAATATCATGAACGAGTGGTATCTTCGTGATCTGAGCCGCAAACAGCGCACCGCCATCCGTGTAAAAGGCGAATCGGGCAAGCCTACTACCAACTGCGCCATTTACGGTTACAAGAAAATGCCGGGAGATAAGTACAGTTGGTATATCGACGAGGAAGCGGCAGAGGTTGTCCGCAGGATATTCCGGCTGACCATTGAGGGCAAAGGCCCTTATGACATTGCCCGTATTCTCTATGACGATAAGGTGGAAACGCCCGCTGTTTACTTCGGCAAGCAGAACAAGGGCGTTTGGAAAAGCAGAGAGGAATTTCCCAACCCGTATAACTGGAGTGGATATATCGTCGGGCAGATTCTTTCCAAACCCGAATATATGGGGCATACGGTCAACTTCCGTTCTCACAAGCAGTCCTACAAGGACAAAAATCCCGTGATGAATCCAAAAGAAGAATGGCTGATCTTTGAGAACACTCACGAAGCCATAGTGGATAAGGAAACGTGGGAACTTGCGCAGAAGCTCCGTAAGACGCCGAGACGCCATGATACGCTGGGCGAAGCAAATCCGCTGACCGGACTTCTCTACTGTGCCGATTGCGGGGCTAAGATGTATAACCAGCGTTCCAGAGGCGGTACAGCGAATAATCCCTATCCGTCCGATGTGTTCGATTGTTCCACCTATAAGCTGGCAAATCAGAAGCGGACATCATCTTGCTGCGGTCATTATATCACGACCAAAGCCCTGCGCACGCTGATCTTGGAGACCATTCGCACGGTCAGCACCTTTGCCATCTCCAATCCAGATGAATTTATGGAAAAGGTGCGTTCCACTTCTCAAATCAGACAAGCGGAAGCAGCAAAGGAAACCAAGCGCAAGCTAAACAAAAACCGCAAGCGCATTACAGAACTTGATAACATTATCAAAAAGCTCTACGAATCTTTTGCCGTTGGGCGGATCTCCGATGAACGCTTTGACAGTTTGCTTGCGGAATATGAAACGGAGCAAAAGGGGCTTACCGCTTCTGTTGCCGAAGCGGAGCAGCGTTTGTCCTGCTTTGAGGAAGATACCGTCCGTGTGGAGCAGTTTATGGAGCTTGCCAGGAAATACA
>JBJEFM010000097.1:0-12870 GCA_051874035.1 Bacillus sp. (in: firmicutes) | reverse complement strand
TGGTTGAAAAAGAAGAAGATCAAAAAGAAAAAGTTCTTGAGATGACGATCGAAGAGCTAGATCTTTCTGTTCGTTCTTACAACTGTTTGAAGCGTGCTGGTATTAACACTGTTCAAGAGCTTGCTCATAAAACAGAAGAAGATATGATGAAAGTGCGTAATCTGGGACGCAAATCACTTGAAGAAGTGAAAGCGAAACTAGATGAGCTTGGTTTAGGTCTTAGAAAAGACGACTGATTACTAGCCGCATGTATGTGACTAGATTCGATAAGAACCGGCGCAATAGATAATAATTTCAACAAAGGAGGGAATCTCTAAATGGGTTACAGAAAGTTAGGACGCACTAGTTCTCAACGTAAAGCGTTACTTCGTGATTTAGCGACTGACCTAATCGTTCACGAGCGCATCGAAACAACTGAAGCAAAAGCAAAAGAGCTTCGTTCTGTAGTAGAAAAAATGATCACGCTTGGTAAGCGCGGTGATTTACACGCTCGCCGTCAAGCTGCAGCATTCATCCGTAATGAAGTAGCTAACGAAGAATCAGGCCAAAAAGCACTTCAAAAACTATTCAGCGATATCGCACCTCGTTATGAAGAGCGCCAAGGCGGTTACACTCGTATCATGAAAATGGGTCCTCGTCGCGGAGACGGAGCACCGATCGTAGTTATCGAGTTAGTATAATATCTTCTATTACAAAAGGGCTAAGAACTTACTAGTTCTTAGCCCTTTTTGCCATATGCATGGCTTACGAAATACGCAATTAGAGTGTTACGATGGCTGCATGCTATTTATGCTTCGCGTCTAGCTCTCGCATCCCTCCTGGCTCCATTTTAGGAGTTTATATATCAAGCAATGTTGATTCGCTGCTATTCGACTAAGGAACGGCTGTTTCCTTCAGGAGGGATGCGGCGTTTTTTTATAGGGAAAATTGGTTGTTTTGAATGCGTTATGATAATGAAAGGCCGTTAGGAGCCCATGTAATTAGAATAGGCTGATAGTAGACGGTTGGGGAAAAGCGTTATAAACTTTTAAGTAGTGACTTTTTTATTTGAAGATGACTATTACATATGTGGGTTGTCACTTATGTTCATATATAAAGAAGAGCTTGCAGCGTAGTAAAGAATAGATTAGCTTAGATAAGCTGAGGTTAGGAGGAGCAATCATGAGCAGGGAATTAGTTAGGGTTGAGAATGTCTCATTTACATATGATGGTGGGGAACAACGTGCGCTAAATGATGTTACTCTTTCTGTGAGAGAGGGAGAATGGCTTGCTATTGTGGGGCATAACGGTTCGGGGAAATCGACGTTAGCCAAGCTATTGAACGGGCTTCAGTTTCCTTCGTCAGGTCAGATTATTGTAAAAGATCAAGTGTTATCAGAAGAAACCGTTTGGGATGTACGGAAAGAGATTGGAATGGTATTTCAAAATCCGGATAACCAATTTGTCGGTTCTACAGTCCAAGATGATGTGGCTTTTGGTTTGGAAAATAACGGCATACCAAGGGAAACGATGGTAGAACGTGTGAAGTGGGCACTAGAGAGTGTGAAAATGGATGCCTTTCTTGATCAAGAGCCGCACCATCTTTCTGGCGGACAAAAGCAAAGGGTGGCAATCGCATCTGTGCTGGCTTT
Source organism: Bacillus sp. (in: firmicutes) (assembly GCA_051874035.1). Classification (GTDB taxonomy): domain Bacteria; phylum Bacillota; class Bacilli; order Bacillales; family DSM-1321; genus Bacillus_AD. Next base: position 11,239 of record JBJEFM010000097.1, on the reverse strand, counting down.
ACAGCCAAGCATCATTATCCTCGATGAGGCCACATCTATGCTTGATCCGCGAGGACGGGAAGAAGTATTGGAAACGGTCAGAATCTTAAAAGAAGATCGAACGTTGACTGTGGTTTCTATTACGCATGATTTAGAGGAAGCTTCGAAAGCCGATCGAATTATCGTGATGAATGGCGGTCAAGTGTATCGTGAAGGGAACCCGGCAGAAATCTTTCGCTTGGATCAAGAGTTGACGGATATAGGGCTTGACATTCCTTTCTCCATTAAGCTTTCTAAAGCGCTTGATGATTATAAGATTCCTATTTCCGATAGGTATTTATCATATGGACAGTTGGTGAAAGAGCTATGCGAATTGAACTTAGAGATGTAGAATACCGTTACTCTGTGGATACGCCATTTGAGAGGTTGGCAATACATGATATCAATATAGATATCCCTGCAGGAAGCTATACAGCTGTCATTGGACATACGGGTTCCGGTAAATCGACGCTTCTGCAACATTTAAATGGGTTGATCAGGCCGACAAAAGGAGAAATCCACATCGGTGATAAAGTAATCATGGCAGGCAAGAAAGATAAAAATCTGAAAGCTGTACGGAAGAAGGTAGGGATTGTTTTTCAATTTCCTGAGCATCAGCTGTTTGAGGAGACGGTGGAGAAGGATATTTGCTTCGGTCCAATGAATTTCGGCGTTCCGGAAGAGGAAGCGAAGCGATTGGCTAGAGAAACGATTAAACTTGTCGGCCTTTCTGAAGATATTCTGCAGAAATCCCCTTTCGATTTATCAGGGGGACAAATGCGAAGAGTGGCCATTGCCGGTGTACTTGCCATGGAACCAGAGGTGATTGTGCTGGATGAACCAACTGCGGGGCTTGATCCGCGCGGCCGGAAGGAAATAATGGACATGTTTGCGGCATTGCATAAGGAGAAAGGATTAACAACCGTACTCGTTACTCATAGCATGGAGGATGCGGCCAAGTATGCGGATGAAATCATCATTATGCATAGAGGGACGGTCTATAAGAAAGGTACGCCACTTGATATTTTCTCGCAACCGGAGCAGTTGATGGAATTGGGCCTGGATGTACCGGAAACCGTCCGCTTCCAGCTGACATTACAGAAAGAGGCGGGCTTCCGCTTTGATCAACCTTGTTTATCGATCGATACATTGGTTGAGGGAATAGCTAAAGTTATGAAGAGGGGGACGACGTCATGATGGATAACATCATTATCGGGCGCTATATTCCTGCCGATTCCGTCCTGCATAGAATGGACCCTCGTTCGAAATTAACGCTCGTATTCTTATTCGTATGTATTGTGTTTCTAGCCAATAATACAATTACATATGGCATATTGGGCTTCTATACATTGGCTCTGGTCATTCTTTCAAAAATCCCAATCCGTTTTCTATTGAATGGGCTGAAGCCAATCATCCTGCTCATTCTTTTCACCTTCCTGTTGCACGTTTTCTTTACGCGCGAGGGAGAAGAGCTAATAAGCTGGGGCTGGCTGACAATCTATAAAGGCGGCGTGCAACAAGGGATTTATATTTCCTTGCGATTCTTATATTTAATTCTTGTTACAACGTTGCTGACGCTGTCGACAACGCCTATTTCTTTAACGGACGGGCTTGAGCAATTGCTAGGCCCATTCAAGAAAGTAAAGCTGCCAGTTCACGAATTGGCATTAATGATGTCCATTTCTTTACGTTTCATTCCGACATTAATGCAAGAGACGGGCAAGATTATGAAAGCGCAAGCGGCAAGGGGTGTCGACTTTTCTACCGGCCCTATTAAAGAGCGCATTTCGGCGATTGTGCCCTTGCTGGTTCCGTTGTTTGTCAGTTCATTTAAGAGGGCGGAGGAATTAGCCATCGCCATGGAAGCCAGAGGCTACCGCGGTGGAGAAGGCAGAACGAAATATCGCAGCTTAAAATGGAGAGCGGCCGATACAATGTTGATTGTTTCACTGGCCGTCCTGGCAGCTGTTTTATATTATTTCAGAGCGTAGGAGCTTATATATGCGACGAGTAAAATGTACGATTTCTTATGATGGAACACTGTTTTCTGGTTATCAAGTACAAGTTGACAAGCGCACTGTACAAGGGGAGCTAGAGAAAGTATTAGCTGTCATGCATAAGCGTGATGTGAAGGTGGTCGCATCCGGCCGGACGGATGCCGGCGTGCATGCGTATGGACAGGTCATCCATTTCGATACAAGCCTGCAGCTGCCCGCCGAGAATTGGGTGAAGGCACTTAATGCCATGCTTCCGGATGATATATCTATTCTGGCGGCGGAATATGTTCCTGCTGATTTTCATGCCAGATATGGCGCGGAGGGCAAGCAGTATCGTTATGTAATGGACCTTGGGAAGATCCGGAATCCGTTAAAGCGGAACTATAGCTATCATTATCCGTATCCGCTTGATGTCGATCGAATTAGGCAGGCCATTCCTTATGTAGTCGGTACGCACGATTTTACGAGCTTCAGCGCCGTTCGGACTGATGTGAAAGATAAAGTGCGGACGATCTATCGAATCGACTGTACATTGGAAGGAAATGAGTTGACATTCACGTATATAGGCAATGGTTTCTTGTATAATATGGTCCGCATTCTGACAGGCACGTTCATTGAAGTGGGCAACGGCAGACGGGAGCCCGAGGACCTGCAGGCGATGATTGCGAGTATGGACCGGGCTGCTGCGGGCAAAACGGCTCCGGCGCAAGGTCTGTACCTATGGGAAGTCTATTACGGGAATGAATTGGAAAAATATATGTAAAACTTGATATAAAATGCTATAACATTCGCTTGACAATATACACCCAAGCGGCTAATATAATATGGTATGTATTTTATTTAATCCCACGATGAGCCCCGGAAGAGTTTTTCGTGATTGTAAATAAATAAATGAGTTTTCAACTATTAGGAGGTAAAATAATGCGTACGACATTCATGGCGAAAGCAAATGAAATCGATCGTAAATGGTATGTTATCGACGCTCAAGGCCAAACTCTTGGTCGTCTTGCAAGCGAAGTAGCTTCTATTTTACGTGGTAAACATAAACCAACTTACACACCGCATGTTGATACTGGTGATCATGTTATCATTATTAATGCAGAGAAAATCGAATTAACTGGTAAAAAGTTAACTGACAAAATCTACCGTCGTCATACAATGCACCCAGGTGGATTAAAAGAAAGAACAGCTCTTGAAATGAGAACTAACTACCCAGAGAGAATGTTAGAGCTTGCTATTAAAGGCATGCTTCCAAAGAACTCTCTTGGACGTCAAATGTTTAAAAAATTACATGTGTATGCTGGTCCTGAGCACAAACAACAAGCTCAAAAACCAGAAGCATATGAATTACGCGGATAATTTTTAATTAACTAAGGAGGTTACTACTTTGGCACAGGTTCAATACTATGGCACAGGTCGTCGTAAAAGTTCTGTAGCTCGTGTACGTTTAGTACCAGGTACAGGCCGTATCGTAATTAACGACCGTGAAATCAACGAATATTTCCCATTTGAAACACTAATTTTAGTTGTTAAACAACCATTAGTAGCTACTGAAACTACTGGAAGCTACGATGTTCTTGTAAACGTATCTGGTGGTGGATTCACTGGTCAAGCAGGTGCAGTACGTCACGGTATCGCTCGTGCGTTACTACAAGCTGACCCAGCTTACCGTCCAGTTCTTAAATCTGCAGGATTATTAACTCGTGATGCACGTATGAAAGAGCGTAAAAAATATGGTCTTAAAGGTGCTCGTCGCGCTCCTCAGTTCTCAAAACGTTAATTTTTATTATTATCGTTTCAAAGACTCTCGAACCATTTGGTTTGGGGGTCTTTTTTTGTACAAGCAGCGCCATTTTCTTTTTGGACGACTAATCGCCTGTTTCCTAGCATATGTAATAATACAACTTTGCGTAATGGGGGAATTAGATGAATCCATATATTAGGAATCCGCGTTTTGTAAGACATTGCCCGAATCCGGAATGCTTCAGTTTGGATTGCCGGGACTATGATACTTGCCATGCTAAGGAAGAGACTGAGGTCATATCATCAAGGCGTACCTTGAAGAAGTTTGCAGATGAGCTGCCGATTCCGTCTGTCCTTCAACCGGTAAGGAAGAGCAGGTCGCATACATATTATGAAGTAACGATGAAGCAATGCCGGCAGCAATTGCATAGTGAATTGCCGGAGACTGACCTATGGGGATATGAAGGGATATATCCAGGGCCTATTATTGAAGTGGAAGCCGGGGAGCATGTGCAGATCAAGTGGTGCAATGAATTGCCTAAGAGACATTTGTTTCCGATTGATTATACGGTACATGGCGCCCAGCGGAATGTGCCGGATGTAAGGACGGTAGTGCATATACATGGTGCGAACGTGGAATGGGAAAGTGACGGCTATCCTGAAGCGTGGTTTACGGCCGGCTTTCAACAAGTAGGCCCTTATTTCAAAAAAGAAGTATACCGATATGACAACGACCAGCGCGCCTGTATGCTCTGGTACCATGACCATGCGCTTGGCATTACCAGATTGAATGTATACGCAGGATTAGCGGGATTATATATTATCCGGGATGAAGAGGAGAGAGCTTTGAAACTTCCTTCAGGTCCGTATGAAATCCCGCTAGTCATACAGGATAAAACGGTACAAGAAGACGGAGTTCTGTATTATCCGAGCCAACCGGAAAAGCCGGTGAAAGCATTGCGTGTATCTGTTGTTCCTGAATTTTTCGGAGAGGTTAATGTGGTGAACGGAAAGATTTGGCCGCATTTGAATGTCAGTCCGAGAAAATACCGTTTTCGGATTGTAAATGCGGCCAATTCCCGATTCTACCGTCTTCGATTGGATTCAGGGCAGTTTTTTTATCAAATTGGCACGGATGGAGGAATGATGAAAAAGCCGATTCTCGTATCTGAAATCACGTTAGCGCCGGGAGAAAGAGCGGATATAATCATCGACTTCAGTGGTTTGCAGGGTAAGCGGATCGGGATGACAAATGATGCGCCGGCTCCATTTCCGGGAGGTGAAATGCCTGATCCTCATACGGACGGGGCGGTAATGGAATTCCGTGTTTCGCTTTCGCTGGAAGATAGGGATACAAGCCACATCCCTGATTCTTTAAGTGTTATTCCCGTCAATTCAGCGCAGGTGGCGGAGAGGGAGCGGCACTTGACATTAGATAGCCAAATAGATCGTTATGGACGCAAGGTAATGCTGCTTGATCATAAAGTGTGGGATGACCCGGTAACCGAAATAATCGATGCCGGTTCTGTTGAAATGTGGCATTTCATTAATCTGACTAATGATTCATACCCTATGCATATTCATTTGAATGATTTTCAAATCGTAGATCACAGGCCTTTTGATGTGGAGCGATTTAAAAAGGAAGGCATTATCCATTATACCGGTCCGAGGAGGATGCCGGAGCGGCAAGAAGAAGGCTGGAAAGATACGGTCCGCGTAAATCCGAAAGAGGTAACAAGGCTGATTAAGCGCTTCGGGCCTTATACAGGGTTGTATGTGTGGCACTGCCATATGCTAGAGCACGAAGATTATGAGATGATGCGTCCGTTTGTTATTGTGGATAAGATAGAATGAGATTTATTCGCTTGTGGGTGGGAAATAAGTTATCCACATATTGATGCATCATTCGTTATTTCTATACATGGCTGTCTCTTGCATCATACACAAAAATAGGAAGAATCAGTCTGCCGGCTATATCAAAAACTAGAGAGTAATAAGCTGGATGTGCGAGTATAAACGCGGACAGCGGCTTAAATGACTATATGGATAAAGAGTACGGCTCTTTCTTATATGTATGAGGTGGAATATGTGGATAATGTTATTTTATCATTTAAGGAGAAGCGGCGGGACAAACAGCTGCGTTATGAACGGAAAGTTCTGAAGGATTTGAAACCTAAGTTGTTGAAGGAACGTTATCATAGCTTCATGGCCAATCAGCAATCGCTCGGCATCACATCGTCGCATGTGCTGGAGGAAGGCTGCTATGATGTGGCGATTGAAGCCTTTTTATTAGGGGCGAATTTCAGCAAGTTCCAACATTACGGTGAATCTGTGGATACAATCAAGGCAAGATGCTTTCATGAAGAGAAGCATCTGATCGATACGCTCTTTAACTTTATCTTATATTGGGGCAAAATCAGTGATTTCGATATGTATAATGAATCACTTTATTATCGGTGTGAACAATATGTGGATAATTGGTGGCATGATGGATTCTTCAGTGGAGCGAAACGGTATAAACTTCGACTGCACTAATTGTTCTAAATTCCTTGCTCGTCCCATATGGTAGATGTAGGGACGAGCGGGAGGCGATTTAGTCATGTGGAGTAGATTGAGATATACGGGTGTTGCCATAGGCATAGTGGCGCTATTTCTCATAACGACGTTTCAATTTGTGGAGGAATATTCATGGAATGCGTGGAACCTTCCGTTATCAGGCAAGGTGATTATCCTTGATGCGGGGCATGGCGGCCCGGATGGCGGCGCTGCTGTAGGCGGGGTGATGGAGAAGGATATTGCGCTTTCCATTACGAAGATGGTCCGTGACTACTTGCAAGAACAAGGGGCGCTTGTCATTATGACGCGCGAGAAAGATACCGACTTGGCGGGAGATATTGCGGGATACCGAGCCCGAAAAAGGGAAGATCTGATAAAGCGGGTAGAAATCATTAATGAATCGCAAGCTGACTTATATTTAACCATCCATTTAAACGCTTTTCCTTCTGCTAAGTCCAGTGGGGCGCAGACGTTTTATACATTGCGTTACAAAGAGAATAAGGAAGCCGCGAAATTCATCCAGGCTGAACTGACAAGTAATCTGGAGAATACGAAGCGTGAAGCTAAATCGATTGATCATGTATATGTAATGAAGCATGCCAAGAAACCCGGTGCCCTTGTAGAAGTAGGATTTCTTTCGAATGCACGTGAACGAGAGCAATTAAAGACCGCTTCTTATCAGAATAAAATAGCCGCATCTATCTATAAGGGTGTTATGCGATATTTTACTGAAGAAACAATGGAAGAAGAGAAAAACTGAGAGAAGAGGGAAGCTGTGCGCCTGGTCGTATGGCTTCTTCGATTTGAGCAACCTTCTTTCTGCAACCATATAGCGATATGATATACTGAAAAGTGAATAATTAATTTACAAAAGGGGTGCGATTATGGCGACAGAACAACAAGTAGTAGAACTGTTGGGGGATTTGAAAGACCCTTTCCTACATAAAAGCTTGAATGAAACGAACGGTATTGCAGAAATTAAAATAAAGCCCGAGAAAAAGCATGTAAGCGTAAAGCTTCTTATTGCTAAAACGGGCACGCCTGAGCAATTACAGCTTCAAATGAAAGTTGTGGATATCCTCAAAAAAGCGGGGGTGGAATCGGTAGGGATCCGTTTCGGGCAGCTTTCCGACGAGGAAATCGCGAAACATCGGGTAGGGGAGCCTGAAGATGGCTTAGGATTGCTTTCTCCGAATAGTAAAACGAAATTCATCGCGATTGCCAGCGGTAAGGGCGGCGTCGGTAAGTCAACTGTCTCTGTGAATTTAGCTACTTCACTTGCCCGCTTAGGCAAAAGAGTAGGATTAGTGGATGCGGATATTTATGGATTCAGCGTACCCGATATGATGGGGATTACGCAGCGTCCGGTTGTGCGGGGAGAAAGAATTATTCCCGTTGAACGTTTCGGTGTGAAGGTTATATCTATGGGCTTCTTCGTAGAGGACAATGCGCCAATCATTTGGAGAGGGCCGATGCTAGGTAAGATGTTGAATAGTTTCTTCAATGAAGTGGAATGGGGAGAACTTGATTATCTATTATTGGATTTACCTCCGGGAACAGGCGACGTAGCACTGGATTTACATACGATGCTTCCTTCCTGTGAAGAAATTATCGTTACGACGCCTCATCCGTCAGCGGCTTTTGTAGCAGCCCGTGCAGGTGTAATGGCATTGAAGACCGATCATGAAATCATCGGTGTTATTGAGAATATGGCATACTTTGAAAGTAAAGTAACGAAAGAGAAAGAATATGTATTCGGACGAGGCGGCGGAGATAAACTCGCTGAAGAGCTTCATACAGAAGTATTAGGTCGATTACCATTACAGCAACCTGATTGGAATGAAGAGGACTTCGCTCCATCTATTTATGAGCCTGACCACAAACTGGGACAAATCTATATGGATATTGCGAAGAAAGTCATTGCCGTTACAGATAAATGAATGTAGAAAGAACAAACAGCCTTCACACTGATGAGGCTGTTTGTTTTGTATTGCGGCCTTATTGACCGGAACCGCCGCTGCCCTGGCCTGGACCACCTTGGCCCCCGCCCCCGCCCCCGCTTCCTGTTTGCGTTTGGCTGGCGCCGCCTTTATTTTCTTCTTTCTTTGTTTCGGCAGGCAATTCTTTGGCGGCTTTCAAAAGAATTTCTTGGATTTTTGCTTGGACAAGAGGGCTGTCTATCGTTTCTAAAGTTGTTTCTTTAAGTTCATCGCGCACTTTTTTGCTCTTGATGATCTTGGTTAGCTCTTTCTCCATTTCGGGGTCCTTCCAGATCTCCATGATCTTGCCCAAATAGGTAGGATCGCTCAGTAAATCTTTCAGTACCTTTTTGTGCTCATCTTCTAGCGCCTTAGCGTAACTCGCTGTGAACTTGGGGTCTTTGAAGGCTTCTTCCCAGAATTTCTTCCCTTTTTCAGAGGTGAGGTTCTTCTCAATGGCAGATGTGACGGCATCTTGCTCCATAATGAGCTGGCTTTTGAGTTCGTCGTCGGACAGGATTTTTTGGATGGCTTTTTTACCTTCATCGGTTTTTAAAATGTCGATGACCATCTTTTTGGTCTCTTCGTAATCTGTCTTATCTGTTGCTTCTTCTTTTGGCGAGCAGGCTACAAGCGCGCAGAGGGTTGCCAAGGTTAGAAAAACGGTCTTCAATTTCATGATCAGTACTCCTTCCATACGCATTCTATTGTTAATATCAGCTGCGATTTAGAAAATAATGCACGAGTTTTGGTAGTATTTTTATTGTCAGATTGATACAATTATGGAAAAAGAATGAGTATCAGGGGGGCGAAATAGTGAATAGCCGTCATTTAGTGCGTTTATTTTTTTCCACTTTATTATTGGGAGGGCTATCAGCGGGGATTATCGGTTTTATAGCTAGATGGGATAGCTTTAAGCTCTTGTTTACTTCCGTGGCTGTGGGCGAAATTCTCATGACTTTCTTTTGGTTGGCGGGGGTAGGATTAATTTTCAGTGTTATTAGCCAAATGGGATTCTTTGCTTATTTAACGGTGCATAGATTTGGGCTTGGGATTTTTCGAAGCCTATGGAGTCCGATGCAAGTTGTCTTAATACTATTCGTTTTGTTTGATTTGGTATACTTGCGCTTTATTTCATTCGGTGAGGGACAAAGCGTTATTTCATATGTTTGGATAGCGGCTCTTCTCTTGGCGGTGGGGGCGGTTGTTGCTTATCTCAAGATGAAAGCTACAAACAGACAAGCTTTTATCCCGGCTCTTTTCTTCATGACAGTCGTGACGACTGTGGAATGGATGCCAGTATTGCTTGTGAATGATGAAGGTTGGTTATATTTCATGCTCATCCCATTATTGATTTGCAATGCGTACCAATTATTGATTCTCCATAGAATTAATCAAAAATCTACTGAAGAACTAGCGCGGAAGAAAGCGCATAATAGGCCGAAAGTGAAGAGTGCATTAAAAAATGCCTGAAAACAAGAAAGAGGCAGAGTGGAGTCCTTCTGCCTCTTTCTTGTTTTATTTTATTTCTTTGGTTCTAACAGAGGAATTGGAGAGCATCTCTGAGACGGTAACTAATTTCAGGCCTTTATCTTTAATGGTTCCTATGACATTTGGGAGAGCGGCAGCCGTTTGTTTGGCAGAATCGGATGCGTGGAACAAGAGAATGTCCCCTTTTTGGACGCGGTCGACATTCTGGACGATTTTGTTGACGCCTGGATTTGTCCAGTCTTTTGAATCGATGCTCCAATGAACAACGGTATAGCCGTAGCGCTCGCTTATGTCCAGCAAGGCTTTGTTGAAATGTCCTGTAGGCGCCCGAAGGATTTTGATGTCTTTGATTCCGAGTTTGCGGAAAGCTTCCTGCGCCTTTAAGATATCCTTTGTTATTTCTGTATTCTCCACTTGTGAATAATCAATATAATTATAGCCGAGCATGCCAATTTCATATCCTTCCTCTGCAATCTCTTCTACGATGTGAGGATGCCTTTCAGCCCAGGAGCCCGAAAGGAAGAATGTTGCGTTTGCGACCTGAAGCCGTTTTAGTTCTTCTAAAATGATATGTGCTTTCTCATCTCCCCAACCGATATTGAAGGTGAGAGCGACATTGCTTTCCCCCCTATATACCGCTTTGGGGCCTTTGTTTGTGGAGAAAACGGGATGATCCGTCCCGTATTGCACATATAGAAACCAGGCGGTAAAGAAAGCCAGGGTGATGACGAAGAGATATTGTTTCACTCTCTTGGCCTGTAAAGCGATAAAAAAATTCATTATGATCACCTCATCTAACCTATATATAAAAATCCTATGCATGGACGAGCAAGATATGACAAGTTGCGTTACATAGGATGAAGAGGGATTGAGAAACCTAAAAGGGAGATGAATACAGCGGAGGGATCGTTGTGATCGGTATTTTATTAGCAGATCAAGAGCAAGAAGAAATGGAATATTTATTGAAGAGGGAAATGGATGAAATGCTTGAAGCCTTTAAAGACGGGACCGTGGAGCCTATTGTGAAAAGAGCCATGGAGGAACGGTATAAAATATTATTTACATTGTTTTCGAAACTAGCCAGTCGGGAAATGTGCATGCGTTACATACGTTTAAAGAAGCAATAAAGGCTATCTTTATTACGCATTAAAGAAAGGAAAAGTTTTTTAAAAAAAGTGATTGACATAGAGTGGATAGCTTGGTATATTAATAAACGTCGCTGAGATAACTTTTTAAAAATGAAATAAAAAATCTTTAAAAAAGTTGTTGACGACAAGATGTGAAAGATGTTATATTATCAAAGTCGCTTTTAATCGGCAGAGAAAAAATAACAAAAAAGTAATTGACAAGAAAATGAGTTAGGTGATATAATCAAAAAGCTCTTTCTTGAAAAATGGTCTTTGAAAACTAAACAAGACAACACGTCAACGTTAATTCTAAAACAAGTTTCAACTC
>JBJEFM010000096.1:0-12887 GCA_051874035.1 Bacillus sp. (in: firmicutes) | reverse complement strand
TCAAAACATGCTCTTTATACTTGTCTTTGTATCAAAGTTATTAGTGAAAAATTCGTCAATGCATCCCTTGCAGATGCGGAATGGGTTCATTTGACGCTTCGAGTTGTTTTATCGTTTTCACTTGAAAGTGATCGTCCACATATACGATATGTTGCTCATTGAAGTGCCGCGGAGATGTCAGGCCTGCGGATGCGGATAGCATAAATAGTTCCTCGCGCAGCGTGGCGATATAGTTTGTGACGCGGTATCGTTTTTCCTCCACAACCAAGGCTTTTTGTAATTTGGGATTTGTCGTCGCGACACCGACCGGGCATTCGTTCGATTGGCATTTCAGGGAACCGATGCATCCCACAGCGACCATCAGCGCCCTTGCCAGTTGCACAACATCCGCTCCCATCGATAAAGCGACTGCTATCTGGTCGGGCGAAAATAATTTGCCGCTTGCGATCAGAATGACTTTGTCGCGGATGCCGTACTTTTTCAATACTCTTTGAACAATCAGCAAGGCCGGTTTGACCGGAAGCCCGATTGAATCGGCCATTCCTTTGTAGGTGGCTCCTGTACCGCCCTCGCCGCCATCTATTGTGATGAAATCGGGGTATCTTTGCTGTGCCGCCATGTAGGAAGCGAATTCATCGAAGGTTTCTTCACTGCCTATCACAATCTTTATCCCGACCGGTTTTCCGGATACTTCCCTGATTTTTTCAATGAAAGCAAACATGGAGTCCATATCATCGAATTCTTCAAAACGGTTGGGGGAATCAATGGTCGTAAATGGCTGTACGCCGCGGATTTCGGCGATTTCCGGAGTGACTTTTGCTCCTTCGATATGTCCGCCCCTGATTTTCGCTCCTTGCCCCAGCTTTAATTCAAAACCTTTTACCTGCGGGTGGCCGGCTTTTGTTTTCAACGCTTCCCATGAGAACGAACCATCATCATTGCGGAAGCCGAACTTCGCGGGCCCTATCTGACATATAATATCCGCGCCCCCTTTTAAATGGTAAGATGACAGGCCTCCTTCACCTGTATTCATATATGTTCCGGCATCATGGATTCCATAGGACAGGGCGGAAATGGCGCGTTCGCCCAACGCTCCATAGCTCATGCCGGACATGCCAATCGGGCTATGCAGGATGTAAGGCTGCCGGCAGGTGCCTTTGCCGATGACGATCGCGTCCTTATCTGTATATTTCCAGGGCTTGATTTCGGCGGCCTGGCTGTGTTCTTTCCTGCTGAAAAGGTTTTCTTTCTCTATAACGTATTTCTGCGTTTTGATTGTTGTTTCATTATCGGCTTCCAAATCATATAGTTGCTTCGCGAAAAAGGCATTGCGGATATAGAACCCCGGCTTGTCAAAATTGCGTTTGCTTCCGAACGCTATAAGTGTATTGGCATATTTCGCCGCTTTCGCAATGAATTGGAACTCTATGCGCGAAAAGGGCCGTCCTTCATCGTCTCCCTCAAAATAGTATTGTCTCAGCTCGGGACTGATTTGCTCCGATAGATACCGGATTCTTGCCAGAACAGGAAATGAGCGAAGGATGGAATGCTGCACTTGTCTGCTGTCGATCCTTCGTAAGACAAAATACAATACAACTCCCGCAAGAATGGCCAGAACCGTAAGAAGAAGCAGTATGAGTACAACCGCTATAATGATTTGAAACAGGTCCATAACTATATCCAACTCCTTTCGAACTCCAGATTGTTTCTTCTAAGATGCGTTTCAAATGGCGCGGAACTTGGTCTCGGCGCCCGGGTAAAGCATGTGCGGCACAAACGCCCGCCCGCGCCCCTACTGTAATGATAACCTTTTAAACGGCCGTAAAGCGTCGGCGTTCCATATAGTTAAAAAACGTTCAGTAAAGATTCACAATTACACAATAAAGTGAATCTTTGATAGGTGGGGGTTTTCCTTCATCCCCCACCTATTATTAGATGAACCAACCTTAGTTGTTACAGGTACTTGATCTCCCACTTACACATCTGCGCTTTCACTGCTGCGCGGAAGTGGGAGTCTTAGTACCTGTTAAACGGGATAAACCGGCGCCAACAGAGGCGGACTCTTCCATTTCTTGCTGGAAATGCGGATGTTCCCCCGTTGGGCAACCGGACCGCGGTGCAGATTATTTTATTGAAGTTGAATGTTTCATTCCGATGGTGCATAGGATAGCAATGGAGTTTCTTGGCGAAGCATGTCCGTGGCCGTCCGGGCGTTCAACTATTTTTAAAAAATTCAAATAAAAAGGTTTACAAACCGCTGTTGTTTGGATATACTTACCAATATAATAAATTTGACAAAAGGAGGTCGAGTAACATGATGAAATGGAAAAAGAATGCGGGAATGCATTTGGCCTATTCGGGAAACACTGTTTGTTCTAAATTTCATACCGTTGCATTCGACCTAACTGGTTTGCAAATTTATTAATGAGAAGAGTATCATCCTTTTACTTAATACATTTCAGCCGTAGGAGAATGTTCTTTCCTGCGGCTTTGTTGTGCCTATAGAGGGATGGCCGCCGAATCATTCGGCGGTTGCCCGATTCACACAGCCGCGGGGAACAGGGTTTCTTGCGGCTTTTTTGTGTTGTGAAAATGAAAGGAGGTGATACGATATGACACTTAATTTAATCTTTTTTACCGTCACTTTTAAAATGAACAAGATGACAAGGGAACAGGCGCTTCAGTACGAAGCCATCAAGAAGATCCACGAGGAAAACGAATTGAAAATCAGCCAGTACAGGAATTTCATGTAATGATTGGCCAATCAAAGGAAGGGTGGAGATGAGTATGAGAAAGATCATTATGAAAAGGTCGGAAAAGTTATGGATTCGGACAGATAGTGGCTAACGGGCGATGACCTGTCTGCTGATTGTCCATACGGGCGGCTCGATTAGAGCATGCGCCAGCCATTATATGAAGATTGCTGTAAGCATCATAAAGGGCGGAACGGTGGAATCCATCGTTCCGTTCCTGTGTTTTGTGAGGCATCTGCTTAACCAGCTGTCCCGTTTAAGATGTACTAAGATTCCCGCTTCAGTACGGCAGCGATGTAGGTGTATGATCGTGACTGATGAATCCTTAAATAGTGGATATTGGCATAGATGAATCATGATGATCGCTGCATCAGCATATTTCCGGAATGCGAAAGGGCCGCCCCGCAAGCACAAATCTTATGGGGCGGCCTTTCACATGAAGCGCGGCGGGCACGGTATTCCCGCGTCCGATGCGCTGGTTTCCATATGCAATAAAGTGAATCTTTGATAGGTGGGGGGGTCCTTCATCCTCCACCCATCATTAGACAAACCAATCTTAGTGCCTGTTAAACGGGATAAACTAGACAGTTTCGCGGAATGGTTTCACAAGCCATCATAACCGTTATCACCATAAGCCTGCCAAGCACGGGTTAGCTGCCGATTGGGAGTCCGTTGCTTTATCTTACCACAGCCAGCGCGTAGCTGATGTGTTCAAAAGCATGAAGAGCATCATCTCTATTCGAGAAGAAGCGCTGCTCAATGTCGTCGGAAGACAAATGCTCATAGATCAGCAATCCTGCATTCTCTAAAGACTTTTCTAATTCCGGGTAGCTGAAGCTGGATTTCATCGGCTCACCGCTCGCATTTGCCATGGCAACCATATTCTGAACACGCTTTACATCAGAAGAAAATAGATATTCATCCGCGTAATCAAAGACAATGCTGCTGCCTTGCGGAACGAGGGATGCAATGGTTTTCAACATAGCGTCGATCTGTTCCTTCGTCAGATAATAGGAAACGCCAAGCCAACTGAAGAAAGTCAGTTTCCTATTGTCAAATCCGGCTTTTTTCAGTTCAGTGGCCAAGTCATCCGTTGAGAAATCCATCGGCACGTAATGCAAATTTTCAGGAATTGTCCATCCAGCTTGTTCCACTCTTTGCTTTTTGAATTTCTGTGTATTCGGGTGGTCGACTTCAAATACATGAATGCTTGAAAGAATTTCAGGATTTCGGTAAGCGAATGTATCCATCCCCGCGCCAAGAATAACATACTGGGAAGCTCCTATTCGAATGGCGTTTTCAAGCGCATCTTCACAGTACCGCGCTCTTGCCAGTGGCGTAGGGGCGAGCTGGGTTTGTACAACCCATTTTAGTGATTCTTCAGGAGTGGCTAATTCCTCTTTTTTATCAGGCGCGAAAAAATCAATACCGCCTGCCATATAACCTGAAATTTGCTTATATTCATCATCTGTCATCAATTGTCTTGCCAGAGTATCAGAAAAGATTTTCGGATCATCATTTTCAACGTGATAAGCTCTGCTGAATGAGGAAATTAGGGCTGTCATACTGCTTTCGTTCTTTTTCATGATATTCTCTCCTCTAAAATAGAATTGATAATTTGAGTAAATCCGTACTGCAGAAATTCATCCTGTGTTGACGAGAACTCTTTTTCTAAAAAAGTCCCTTTGCTTTGGACCAAAGAGAGCAGCGACGAAATGCTTGACCAAAGGATGTACACCGTTTTCATGGTGTGAACTTCCAATCTTACAATGCCGCTCTGTTTTCCGTCTTCGATAAAATCGCCCAATAGACGATTGATCTCTGTCCCTAAGGCGAAAATCCGCTTTGCCGCCGGAGGGATCAAGTTGAAATCAATCTCCTTCGCATCCGCCTGATTCACTGAAAGGAAGGATTGCGGGCTGTTCATGAAATAGTCTTTCATAGCGCCGCAAATAGCATAATATTGTTCGATGAAGGATGAATGGCCCATCTTCGCCTGCTGGATATTGTCCTTTAAAGCCAGCAGTCCTTTCAAGACGATGTGATGCAAAATATCCTCCTTACTTTCGTAGTAAGCATAGATTGTTCTTCGGCTATATTCCGCTGCCTTTGATATATCGGTAATCGTCGTTGCTGCAAAACCTTTCTCCAAAAATAGCTTCTCCGCCGCCTGCATGATTGTTTCTTTATGATGTTCGGCGACATCCTTTTTTTTGTTTTGTCTTCCCAAATGTATATCTCCATTCTACAAAGTATACTAATAGTATACCAAAAGTGAAGGGAAGTTAAACGCTATTTTCAAATTTCGTGACGGATAAGAGATGGAAGAGTATTTGTAAATCGACCTTTATTCTAAAGCTCCATCTGATGCCGTCTTAAGCCAACTGCGGACACCCCAGTATGGATATTCGCTTGTCTAGCTATTGGAGGAATCGGGTATTGCCATCGACCAAGGCACCTTATAATCCATTGTTGTGCCGTTTAGAGAAGTAGGAGCTGGTAACGGCGAGCTGGGACACATCCGAAAGCAGGCCCCGTAAGTACTATGTGCTGAGCAAGTACGGCCTGGAAATCTTTCTGCATTTGAAAACAGAATGGATTAAAAACTCGAATTTCACCAATGTTTATTTAATATAGCTAAGAATGGGATAGAAGCGATGGAAGATGGCGGTTCCTTATATATAGGCCTCCAATCCGCAGGCGGAGAGGTGAGTCTTGAAATCAGGGATTCTGGGAAAGGAATGACCCGAGAGCAAGTTGATAAACTAGGAGAAGCGTATTTTTCCACAAAAGGGAATAAAGGCACCGGATTAGGCATGCTCGTTGTACATAATATCGTGGAATCCATGCAAGGCTCCATTCATTTTTGAAATCATGATGCAGGTTTACAAAGATTGCTTTAGAATAGTTCAACTTCCCCTTGGCTGATTACGATGAATAAGGCTGTACAGAGCCGCGCTTTTTTTTGCCATCAAATGATTACGCTGCTGTAGCTTTAGAATGAAGTTTGACTAAAAATGAAATTATGGACAACAATAAAGTGTATTTACACGATTCAATCCAACAAATTAATCATTTAACATCATTAAAAATTAATGATGATTTAGAAAGTGAAGGGTTAACAAATTCTCAATCTCGTGTGTTATATTACTTATACGAGTCAGAAGGTACAACTCAATCGTAAATACAAAATTATTTATCAATTAAATCATCATCGCTCACCAGACTTATTGATACTCTTGAAAAAAGGGATTGGTTATACGAAGAGAAACTAAAGAAGATGCACGTAAAAATATACTTAACACCTAAAGGAAAGAATAAAAAGGACAGGTTGTTTGAATTAAGAGATAAAAATGTTGATGAAATTGCTAAGCTATCCTCCCCTGATGAATGCACCGAGCTTATAGCTTCTCTTACAAAAATTCAACAAGCACTTCTTAAATATAAGTAACTAGCAAAAGTTTTTATATCGAATTTCACTAGTTAGCTAACTAATTAATGATAGAAAGAGGATAGAATATGAAAATCGATATTCCAAAAATTTCTCCAGAGTTAAATGCAAAGAATTTTAGTGATATTTTTTATGAAGAAGACCCGATTCTTGAAATGTGTATAATCTCCAACTCTGATTTTATGAATGAGACCGTTGATAGGGTAAGGCTATATAACGCAGTGATAAAGAATTGCAAATTTAACGATACAGATTTTAGTAATATTGAACTTGTAGATGTCCGTTTCGAAAACTGTAATTTATCAAATGTAAACCTGAGCCATTCTTCTATTCATAGAGTTGAATTTTTTAACTGCAAATTACTAGGTTGTAACTTTCCAGAGTCTTCAATTCGTAATGTTAAATTTGAGAATTCACTATTAAATCTTGCTACATTTGGATATTCGAAACTTGAAAAGGTTATATTTAATGATGTTTCATTACAAAGTGCGGATTTTTATGACTGTAAACTTAAAAAAGTTGAATTCCAATTATGCAACCTTAATGGAGCAAATTTCGAACAAACCTCACTAAAAGGAATAGATATAAGTTCATCTAATTTTGAGTCACTTATAGTATCAATAAATGATTTAAATGGATGTAAAATATCAACGCATCAAGCTATTCAATTTGCATCCTTAATGGGATTAATAATTAAAGATTAGTTCGGTTTAATTTACTTTAAAAGCGTGATATATTCACGCTTTTGCTTATGCAACTAATCTGTACCGTTTGTTTACGTGTATTTATTCACAAGATATTATGTGGTTTAATTAAATAAAACAAGCCTTAGAGAAATGATCTAAGGCAATAGCATCGCAACATTTTTATAAACATCACAACTTTATTCAAAACATCGTATCTTTTTTATAAACATCGAGACTTTATTTCAAATCAAATGATTACGCCGCCCGTATTGCAGTAGAAATGGACGGCAATCGGCTGTTTCGGTTTGATTGTAACCCCATCCTGAGTATAGTATCCTTCAAGCGTGATTACATAGGTCCGGCCGCCTTCTGTCCGTTTAACATCGTAATCGGTTTGTACCCAAGTGCCTGCGCCCGCTGATTCGGACGTGATGGATTCTATTTTGGAGAACACTTGGCTTTTGGCGGCTGCGCTTATTTTTGTTGTAAATGTGCCTGTCACGTTTATCGCTCTGACAACCGGACCTAAATCGATCACTATCGTTTGTGTTGAGCTGACGCTAGGGAAATCACCGCTGTCCTTTTTGTAGAATGATGCGGTGAGATGATCCGTTTCTTCTGGGGCGTCCGTTATGACTGAATTGGCTCTGCTGATTGCGGTTGCTTTGAAATCTTCAATCGGCATGAAATCCTCATTCTCGAATTTCTCAATAGGTTCGATGGAAATCCCCGTATTTGGTGCCGCTGCGTTTATTTCGTCAATGATTGCGGCATATTGCTTATAATACGCCTCTTGCTGATCATGGGCCAGCTTGAGGGGGGCTGGCGCTTCCGCTTCGTGTGTATCAACAACAGACAAAGGCTCGGCTTCCACTGCTTGTCCGACCGGCGGCCCTTCTGTTTTCTCTTTCACACAGCCTGCCAACACAATGGTTCCGAGTATAATCCCTGCATATAGGTATTTTTTCAAGGGTACACCTCTCTTTTTTTGTGGAAAATTATAACAATATTATACAACAGTTCCATTGCTTCCTCAATTGCCGGGTGAAGGAATGGAGGAATTCTTCCGTAAAAGGCTTTAAACGTGCCTGGTGGAGTTTTACAGGGGAATGACGGGTATGTATAAGAATGATAGGAAGAACAAATAGAAGGGAAATCATATGAAGAAAACATTCGCTATTTTGTTTCTAGTTGCCGGGGCGCTTACTGTCCTGGAGTTTATCTTCATCTCCGGCATGTTCACATGGCTGGTCATGGCGGGCTTGGTCATCCTGCTGGGGCTGATCAATATTGTGCTGGAAATGAAGGAACGCAATTATATGCAGGCACTGCTTTACTTGCTTGCGGCCGTGGCATTGGTGATGGGGTATTGGAAGCTCGCATAGTGAATTGCCACAGCTCATCATTGGCTTACCGGCGTGTCAGGAACACGAAAGGGGCATCTCCGAGTCGTACATTCGACTTGGGGATGCCCCTTTTTTAGAATCGGAGTATCTGGAGAGATCCATGAAATGAAGCAATCAAACAGGGCATCGCCTATTTTATCCCGTTTAACAGGCACTAAGGTTGGTTCACCTATCAAAGATTCACTTTATGCTGCTCTATGAAAGGGGTTTTTGGGAAGTCGCATGTCAGTAGAATGCAAAGTGAAAGGAGAAAAACCTTCCTGATTTCTTAAAATGGGCAGTTAATGTCGAATAGTATTTTCACCATAATAGTGTGTGACGCATAGTATAAACCATATACTGTATGACATATGGTAAGAAGGTGAGGTGGATGAATGAGCGCTTTATTGAATTCGTTAACGACGGAGCTTAGGAGGGGAACGCTGACATTAGCGGTTTTGAGCCAATTGCGAACGCCGCAGTATGGCTATTCGCTTGCCCGGCTATTGGAGGAATCGGGCATTGCCATCGACCAAAGCACCTTGTACCCATTGCTGCGCCGTTTAGAGAAGCAGGAATTGGTGACGGGCAGCTGGGACACATCCGAAAGCAGGCCCCGCAAGTATTATGTGCTGAGCGAATACGGCTTGGAAATCTTTCTGCAGTTGAAGGAAGAATGGACAAAAAATGCGAAAGAACTGTATGGTTTATTGGAAGGGGATGGGGAAGATGGAATTGATTGAAGTTTATATACAGGAAGTCACTCGCAGGCTGCCTGAGAAAAATCGGAAGGATATTGCGCTTGAGCTGCGGTCGACGATTGAAGATATGCTGCCGGATGAGTACGATGAGGAAGATGTGAAGGCGGTTCTTGGAAAACTGGGAAATCCGGCGATGTTGGCCAGTGGCTATCGAGATCAGCCGATGCACCTGATCGGCCCCCGCTATTTTGATGTTTATGTCTCGTTATTGAAAATGATTTTACCCATTGCCGCTGTCATCGCGTTGATTTCCCTGATTGCCGAATCTTTTGCCGGCTTCAAAGGAGACGAGGCAGTTCTTGCGATGGTTCTCGCCATTATAGGTGAGGGGATATGGAGAATCATTGAAGTGGGTCTTCATGTCTGTTTCTGGGCCACGCTCGTTTTTGCCATTATCGAACGGACAGATAAAGGGAAGGATCAGCAGCCGTTATCGGCCAGCCTTCAAAAATGGACCCCGGATGATTTGAAGAGCATCACTTATATTCCTAAGCAAAAAGAGATTACGAAGTTCGAAGTGTTTGGAGGCTTGATGTGGACAGCGATTTGGACAATGCTTTATTTCTATGCGAATCAGCTTGTCGGCGTATATGAAGGCGGAGGGGGCAGGCTTGAATTCGTGATGCCGGCATTGAATCAGGAAGTGCTGTTTCATTATTGGCCGATCGTTCTTATTGTCATCGCCCTAGAGGTCGGGGCGGCCCTCTACAAATTAATCAAGGGGCAATGGACGAAGAAAATGGCGGCCCTCAATACGGTCCATGAGCTTGCCGCCACCATTGGATTCATTGTGATAGTAAGCAATCCGGATGTGATGAATCCTGAATTCCTTGCGTATATGGGTGATTTATTCAACACAACAGCCATGCAATTCGAAACGTGGATAGTCGGCGGTTCAATCACCATCTTTATATTAGCCGCAGCGTTCAATGTATTCGACGGATTTCGCAAGGCTAGAATCCATTAGTTCGTAATCGTTTAGCGATGCCGCCTTCCGGCTGTAAAGCAGAGGGCGGTCAGAAGGATTTTATCCCGATCATTCTTTTGGATTTGCTTCTTTTTTTCATCCCTATCCATAATGATCGGCTCCTTTTGTGTGGAATGCATGTGCGCATAGCGTTCATCATATCTTATTTCGCCATTTCCTTGCCGAAAACCTTTTCCTTCATTGATAGGGCCTGTACCTCAATCCCATATTGTATGCCTTTAGGAAAAAGATACTTCATTCATTAAAATTATCAAAAATGGGAGCGCCAATCCAGAGGTACGCTCTGTTAAAAATGTCCATGAATTCTTCATGGGTAATGCCGTATTTTTTGGAAACAGAGTCCAAAATAACCGTTTTATCGGCTTTATCGTTATAGTATTTTCCAGATGAAGTTAATAGATAAAACACTTTCGCGGTATACCGAAGAATTTCAATTTCTTTCGCATCCCCATGATGCTCGTCTATATAATTTGTGATTTGATTAACTAGGTCGTGGGTATAGTGGGATGCTATCCCATCTATGTAAAACGTGCTTTTTATATCATATATAACCTGGTGATCGGGTACGGGAGTACGTAAAAAGTATGTATGATCACTTGTTTGCCCGACCAGCTTAAAAGCTGAATAATAGAAAGAATTCTGATATTCGCCAGTGAGTAAAAAATTCCTTAGTCTCCGATGGAAGAACTCGAATATAGCACACTGTTCCATTCCTTTTAAGCTGTCAAATTGATCCTTTAGCTGGATAGTGATTTTGATGGCTGATTGTTCGTATAGTATATCAGTGCCATCAATTAAATGGCTGAAATCATCCGATTGGGCAATTTCACTGACAATCTGCCGGAGATTCCTGTCGTTTCTTATGTACTTGGTTAGATAAAGGATGGAAGAGACAAGTACAATCAAGAGACTTATAGCAATGAATATCTTCTTCAGTTGTGTTTTCATACGATTCTCCTAGCCTTTAATGAATACAGTCTGAAAGTATAACGGAAAAATTTGAGGAAAGTATGTAGAAGACGTAACGAAATTCAAACCACTTGTAATACTTTCAATGTGTTCGAAGCAGTTGCCCCTTATTGCGGATATTCAAATATAGAAGAAAAACAGTTTGCAAAGGAATGAAAGAGTAGATAGATGAGCAAGTGGGGGAACAAATAGCTGTAACAATGCATTGCAGTGGCTAGCGCAAGGCTTGAAACTATGCTTTTTCCTGAATAGGTGCTACTATGGGAATGGATAAATTATAGGGGGATAACAACATGAATATACTGGTTGTAAAAGCAAATAACCGCCCGGCATCTGAGGGCGTATCAAGCAAGATGTATGAAGCGTTCATGGAAGGGATTAAGGGCGCGGATCATCTGAATGTAACTACATACGATGTGTACGAAGAGGACACGCCTTATTTCGGCCAAGACCTGTTCAATGCATTCGGCAAAGTACAAAACGGGGAAGAGCTGACAGACTTGGAACAACGCCTTCTGGCTGCCAAGCAAAAGGCGATGGACTTATTGACTGCGGCCGATGTGGTCGTATTTGCATTCCCGTTATGGAACTTGACAATTCCGGCGAAGCTGCACACATTCATCGATTATGTATTTGCAGCCGGTTTCGCCTTCAAATATGACGAGCAAGGCAATATGGTCCAATTGATGACGGATAAGAAAGCGATTCTGCTGAATGCCCGCGGCGGCATTTACTCAACGCCGGAAATGGCGCCGATGGACATGTCCATCAATTATATGCGCAACGTATTCGGCGGCATCTTCGGCATGCAGATTATCGATGAAGTGATCATCGAGGGCCACAACGCGATGCCTGACAAGGCGGCGGATATCATCGAAGAAGGTCTGCGCCAAGTAAAAGAGGCTGCGGCCAGATTACGATTAGTGAAGCAGAATGCATAAGTAGAAATGGAAGGAAGCGCCCGCCTGCGGTTGTGGCAGGCGCTTTTTTTCTTACGGTCCGATTATTCGTGTTCCTCTTTAGTCCCTCCTCTTCGTCGGTTGCTTGCGGCTCGACCATCCACCATCCAACGGGAAAAAATTTTATTTTTATACGGAAAAAGATTAGATTGATAATTAGTATTTTGATATAATTTTTGAAGAAGGGGGAATCGCATGAATATTATTCTGGAAACTCCAAGGTTACGGCTCATTTCCAAAACCATTGAATTAACGAGAGCTTCTTTCTACGGCACTCAAGAATTGGAAAAACACTTAGGCACCTCTGTACATAAAGACTTTCTGGCTCCAAACTATCAAGAAGACATATTCCCTTTACAATATGGAAGAATTGCACATGATCACACGTTATCGCACTGGTCCGGATTTGTGGTCGAGAAGGCGCACAATGTGCTTATAGGCACCGCAGGATTTCTCGATAAGCCGAATGCGAAAGGCGAAGTGGAAATCAAATTCTATATCCATCCTTCTTTTCGGGGGCAAGGCTATGCAACCGAAATTCTCTTACATATGAAAGACTATTATTTAGAAAAAGAAGAAGTTCTCGCTATATTGGCTTCACATGTACTCGCAGACAATATCCCCGCCATCAGAGTCCTCGAAAAAATGGGAATGCGCGTAGCGAAAGACCGCGGCGGCGAGCTGAACTTCATATTGCGTAAATAAGTTCAACAGAATCCCTATTTCCCGAGCAGGCTTTTGTATTCGATTTCCGTGTAGACGATACGTATAAAGAACGATCCGTCTGGGTGGAAAAATACCAATCGGGCAAACCGGCGGGGGAAAGCAACGGGATCAAAATGGAAATCGACAACAAGGATGAATCGATTTTCGCGAAATCGAAAATAGATGAAGACAGCCATATGGATGAGCCTAAGGATATGGCGTTGTCTATT
>JBJEFM010000095.1:0-12956 GCA_051874035.1 Bacillus sp. (in: firmicutes) | reverse complement strand
ACTTGTTTTAGAATTAACGTTGACGTGTTGTCTTGTTTAGTTTTCAATGAACGATGTGTTGCAATGAAACAACCTTTATAATATATCAAATGGTTCATTTCATGTCAACATCTTTTTTATATTTCACCGTCGCCTCGAAGCGACTTCAATAATATATCATCAAAACTTATCTAACGTCAATACTTTTTTTATCTTTTTTTAAAATGCTTGTGTTAGTTCTTCACCATACATATGCGGAAGCTTTGTTAGTCTGCTGGACTACTATCAAAATCCACAGCCGGCAGCCTTCCTAACAAAGCCAGAAGCTTAAACAATCCAATATTGCAAAGCAGCTAATGTAAAGACACCCGGAATCCCCAGCAAACCGGCAATACCTGCAGTGGCAAAGTTAATCGGAACATGCAAGCCAATGCTGCCGCCAAAAGCATTCAAGAAGAACAAAAGCATAGCGCCAATGACAATTTTCACTGTTATATTTCCAATAAAGCGCAGAGGCTTAAAGGAAGCCCCCATTAATAACAGAATTACAATCAATCCTACAATGATCGAGACAACCACCACTGGTTCCAATAAAAAACCCCCTTCAAATAGCTCATAGTACAAGCTATGCCATAGGTGCTATTCTTTAGAACCTATAATTGAAAGGGGATAATCATTAATATTTTTTAGATACATTTCTTTTCTTTGCTTCTTTAAATAGTGAAAAGTATTTAATCTCGGCCAATCTTGCTTCCATAATAACGTCGTCAGATGGATCTACACTTATATTCAATAGCTCTTTTTGATGAAGCCAGTCTTGTTTAAGTCTATCTAACTGTTCTAGTAACTTCCCATCATATTCCTTCCGAAGCCAACCTTTTCGTCGAAATAACATAGAACATGTTCCCCTCATTCATTATAACTCTCTTCTACCTTCTAGAGCTTTAGATAACGTTACTTCATCCGCATACTCTAAATCCCCACCTACAGGCAAACCATGCGCAATTCTAGTAACTTTAATACCCGATGGCTTAAGCAACCTGGAAATATACATAGCAGTCGCTTCCCCTTCAATATTCGGGTTTGTAGCTAATATAACCTCTTGTATCGTCGCATCCTGCAGCCGCTTAATAAGATCCGGGATATTGATATCCTCAGGTCCAATGCCATCCATTGGAGAGATACTGCCATGCAGGACGTGATACAAGCCATTATATTCACGCATCTTCTCCATCGCAATAACATCTTTCGGGTCCTGCACGACACATACAACATCGCGGTCCCTGCGTTTATCCTCGCAGATATAACATGGATCCTGGTCTGTGATATGGCCACAGACGGAACAATACGACAAATTACGTTTTGCATTGACTAATGCCTTCGCAAAATCCAGCACTGTGTCTTCCTTCATACCAAGCACAAAAAAAGCTAGCCGAGCAGCGGTCTTGGGACCAATACCCGGCAGTTTCATAAAACTATCTATCAGTTTAGAAATAGGTTCAGGATAATGCATACATCAGCCTCCTAGAACATTCCTGGAAGATTTAATCCTTTAGTAAACTGACCCATTGTAGAAGCCGTTAATTCTTCCGCTTTCTTCAAAGCCTCGTTCGTTGCAGCCAATACCAGGTCTTCTAACATTTCAATATCATCGGGATCAACTACTTCTGGTTTGATTTTCACTTCCAGCACTTCCTTATGACCTGAAACAGTCACTGTTACCATGCCGCCGCCAGCAGTGCCTTCGATTCTTTTTTCTCCTAGCTCCTCTTGAGCCTGAGCCATTTTCTTTTGCATTTTTTGCATTTGTTTCATCATACCTTGCATATTACCCATTCCACGCATAATAGTACAACCTCCATTTAATCTTTAATTTCTAATAATTCATCGCCCACTAGCTTTCTAGCTTCAGCAATGATAGGATCTTCTTCTTTCGTTTCATGGCCCTGTTCTTCAGGAGAATCCTGCATCGCTATGAAATCCTCGCGAACTTGTTGCCACTGCGCTTCCGGAATCCCTTCCATCGTTAGCGGCTTGCCTATGAGCTGCATAAAGACAGAAGCGATTTTCTCCAAGTAAGGACCGCTATGCATAACTTTCTCACAATGAATATCGTATTTGAATTTTACCACAAATGCCGCATCCGATGCAGCAACTGGTTCAGAACCACTTAATAAGGCAGCGACAGATTTCATATTCTGATTGCCTAATGTAGTTAAGAGCTCATTCCAATGATTCTTTACAGTCTGTAAATCTTTCTTCGTTGCATGTTTTAATACATTATTGATTTTGCCGACCGGCGCTTTATATGTTTTCTTCTTCACCGATTTCGTTTGTGCTGAAGCTGTCGGCGCCTCTACCTTAACTGACACGCCTGCCGTTTTGAGCATCTTCAATTCTGATTCAAGCTGGTTCAGCTTAGCATAAAGCTGTTCCACTTCTTGATGAGACTGAGGAGCATCCGCTTTCTCATGGCATAACTTAACCAACATTACTTCTAAGAGCACACGTGGATGATTCGTCCACTTCATCTCTTGCTGCGCTTTATTTAAACTATCTATCATTTGATAAATAGAGGACGCATGCACTTGATTCGCCAATTCTTTAAAATCATCATCCACCACGACACGCTCAAAAGAATCCGATAGTTCAGGGGACACTTGGTAAAGCAACATATCCCTGAAATATAATATTAAATCCTCAATTAAACGTACGGGATCCTTCCCTAGTGATAGAAGTTCTTTCAATAATCCGAGCGCCTTCGAGACGTCTTTATGATGAATAGCATGCACTAAATCATTGATAAAAATCTGCGAGACAGAACCGGTTACTGTTAAAGCATCTTCCACCGTCACATGATCGTTTGTACTGAAGGAAATAGCCTGATCCAGCAAACTCAGCGCATCTCTCATCCCGCCTTCAGCCGCTCTAGCAATAATATAGAGCGCCTGTTCGTCGCATGGATTGCCCGTATGGTCAATGATCGTGTGCATACGTTCAACAATATCCTCCGGTCCGATCCGCTTGAAATCGAATCTTTGGCAACGGGAAATGATAGTAAGCGGAATTTTATGCGGTTCAGTAGTGGCAAGTATGAAGATCACATGCTTAGGCGGCTCTTCAAGTGTTTTAAGCAGGGCATTAAATGCGCCTGTGGAAAGCATATGCACTTCATCGATGATATACACTTTGTATTTCACCGAGTTCGGAGCATACTTCACTTTATCGCGAATATCACGTATTTCATCTACACCATTATTGGAAGCGGCATCAATTTCAATTACATCGGAAATAGAGCCATCAGTAATTCCTAGACAGGAAGGACATTCATTACATGGCTCTCTCGTAGGTGAATGTTCACAGTTCACAGCCTTAGCAAGTATCTTAGCAACACTTGTCTTTCCCGTTCCCCGGGGGCCTGAGAAAAGGTAAGCATGGGAAATTTTCTCCTGTTCAAGAGCATTTTGCATTGTTTTTGTAACATGTTTCTGTCCGATCACGTCAGAGAATTGCTGTGGTCTCCAAACTCTATATAGCGCTTGATATCCCACGGTAGCCCCTCCTTCAACATAATCCATTTCATTATACATGAATTAATTTCTTCATTTCAAAAAGTCGATAAAAAAAGTATAACTCTTCATATAAAAAGAGGATGTATGCTCACTGAACATATCATCCTCTTGACGTTGTTTTATAATAAATAACTGCCGTACACCTTCCGTCGATTAGCTGTCATAAGCGTTACTTTTGTAGTTAGCTCAGCCCAGGCTGCCCTGCGGCACATGAAAGATTCCACTTAATGCTGCTTCCTTCCGGACCTGACATGATTCATGGATTTTCATTGCGCAGGACCCAAGCGTCAACACCACTTGCAAAAGGCAGACCCTACAACATACTAACCTCTAGAAGGGATTCAGTCTCGCTAGAGCGGATTGCGAGTACAGGGCACCGCTACCTCCCCACCTAGTACGGCAAAAATGATACCAATAATAAAGTGTATCGTAATCGACACAAGATTAAGTATAACATCTTTCTTTAAAAAAGCAATCTTTTAGGAGATGTTATTTCTTTCATCTTCCACCATTTGTTTTTTTCTTAACTTGACCTCTTTTTTCCGCTGCCGCAACTCTTTGAAGAAATCAGTCAAAATGCCGCCGCACTCCGCTTCCAGGACACCTTTCACTACTTCGCATTGATGGTTGAAGCGTTCATCCGTCAATAAATTCATAAAGGTGCCTGCACAGCCCGCCTTCGGATCGGCCGCTCCATATACCACTCGTTTCACACGCGATAAAATGATGGCTCCCGAGCACATCGGACACGGTTCAAGCGTTACATATAATGTCGCTCCCTCCAATCTCCAGGTACCAAGCTTGTTGCATGCCTCTTCGATTGCCCGCAATTCAGCATGAGCCGTAGCGCTTTGTTCCGATTCACGCAGATTATGCGCGCGTGCAACCACTTCCCCTTCCAATACAAGAACGGCTCCTATAGGCACTTCCCGCAAATCGCGAGCCTTTTCCGCTTCCTCTAAAGCAAGTTTCATAAATTTTACATCTTCTCCATCCATCAAGAAAGCTCCTTACAATTTAATGACTAAATCCGTTAAATCCAAATAAACTAATAGCTATATATTTCAACTATGAAAGGGAATCATCCATGGCCAAACAAGAACAGGCAAAGCAAGCTTTGCTGATCATAGATATCATCAATCACTTTCACTTCGAACACGGCGAACAATTGCTTTTGCATACCGAAGAAATGCTGCAGCCTTTGCTGAAGCTCAAACAAGCGGCAAAAGCAGCCCATCTGCCCATTATTTATATCAATGACCATTATAATCTATGGCAAGCCGATTTCCAAAAAATCATCCGGATTTGCCGCCACGAAGCAAATCATCGTATCATCGACAAGATAGCTCCCGGGGAAGACGATTATTTCTTAATCAAGCCAAGACATTCCGCCTTTTACGGTACTTCCCTTCATACTCTTCTTTCCCATCTGCAAGTGAAGGAGCTGATTATCACAGGCATTGCCGGAAACATCTGCGTCCTCTTTACAGCGAACGATGCTTATATGCGTGAATATGGATTATATTGCCCGAGAGATTGCATTGCTTCTGTTGATAGACACGATAATGAATATGCTCTTACGATGATGAGGAACGTCTTAAAGGCCGATATAAATGCCAGTTATACTATTCCACTAAGGCCCTTTTATTAAAAAGTGTAATCTTTTTCTTAGATAATGTGCTACCCGAACAAAGACTGTATGTTAAAATAACAGGAGCTATAAAACCCTCAATGAACCAGGAGGCCGACTTAATCATGAAACAAACACCTTTTATTACTGTAGAAGGCCCGATTGGAGTGGGAAAAACCACATTATCTAAAGCCATATCCGAACACTTTCAATATAATATCTTACGAGAAATCGTAGATGAAAATCCTTTTCTCGGAAAATTCTACGATGATATTGATGAGTGGAGTTTTCAAACGGAAATGTTTTTTCTCTGCAATCGGTACAAGCAGTTGGAAGATATTGAAAAGAAATACCTATCTAAGCAAGCTCCCGTTGTAGCGGATTACCACATCTTCAAGAATCTGATCTTCGCACAGCGCAGCTTGAAAAGTACCCAGTATGAGAAGTACTTAGATATTTTCAATATCCTGACGCAGGATATGCCTGTTCCAAATATGGTCATTTATCTTAATGCCAGCCTAGATACCCTATTAAATAGAATTCAAAAAAGAGGCCGGGAAATCGAGAAGAACATCAGCCCTCTTTATTTAGAGCAATTAACAATAGATTATCAAAAATTCATGGAACAATTTATTCAAAAGCATCCGGAAGTCACTGTACTGCAATTCAACGGCGACGAAATGGACTTCGTTAAAAACAAACAAGATTTACAGACAATTATCGGACAAATCGAAGATCAGCTTTCAAAAGGAGTCAAACAAACATGAATTTAAGACAGAAATACAATATCCCTAATAATGCTGTCATCACAATCGCAGGGACAGTGGGAGTCGGGAAGTCAACCATCACTCATTCTTTAGCAGAAGCGTTGAACTTCCGCACTTCCTTCGAAAAAGTAGATTCCAACCCATATTTGGATAAATTCTACGGTGATTTTTCCCGTTGGAGTTTCCACTTACAAGTTTATTTTTTGGCGGAACGATTTAAAGAGCAAAAAAGAATCTTCGAATATGGCGGCGGCTTTATTCAAGACCGATCCATCTATGAAGATACAGGTATTTTCGCTAAGATGCATTATGAGAAAGGAACAATGTCAAAGGTTGATTATGAGAACTACACAAGCCTATTCGAAGCGATGGTCATGACACCTTACTTCCCTCATCCGGACCTGTTAATCTACTTAGAAGGCTCTTTCGACGACATTCTAGACCGCATTAAAGAACGCGGCCGCCCGATGGAACAACAAACGCCGATTGACTACTGGAAAGAGATGTATGCAAGATATGAGAATTGGATCAATCAATTCAATTCATGCCCTGTCCTTCGCCTGAACATTAGCGATTACGACTTGATAAATGATAAGCAATCCATCGAACCGATTGTAGAGCGCATCGGCTATTTCTTAGAACAAACGCAATCATTACGAAAAGTATATAGATAAACTTTAAAAAAGCCATCGGTTCTGCAACCGGTGGCTTTTCCATACTCTTATAAACATAAAAAAACCGCTACATCTAAATGTAGCGGTCCACACAATCCCATTTATGCGCTGGGTATTTTTTAAAAGTTAATGGAGGAGGTAGAGGGATTCGAACCCCCGCGAGCCGTTAAGCCCCTGTCGGTTTTCAAGACCGATCCCTTCAGCCGGACTTGGGTATACCTCCATGTTCAACAACAATTAATAATATACCAGGTCGCATTTAGAATGTCAACACTGTAATTATATTTTATTGAAAGAGATTGCTTCATTGAATCGAAGCAATCTCTCCTCCTACTTTGTCCCGTTTGACAGGTACTAATATTTCCACTTCGGCACAGCAGTGAAAACCCAGATGTGTAGGTGGGGGACGAAGGTCCCCCCTATCAAAGATCCACTTTATTTACTGATAACTTCTTTGCCACCCATGTACGGACGCAATACTTCCGGGATTACTACGCTACCATCTTCGCGTTGGTAATTCTCCAAGATTGCCGCCACTGTACGGCCAATTGCAAGGCCTGAGCCATTCAGCGTATGCACATGCTCCGGTTTCCCTTTCGCATCGCGGCGGAAACGAATGTTGGCACGTCTTGCTTGGAAGCCTTCAAAGTTACTGCAAGAAGAAATTTCACGATATACGCCATAACTTGGAAGCCATACTTCAATATCGTATTTTTTCGCTGCCGTGAAGCCCAAATCAGCTGTACACATGCTTAGTACTTGGTATGGCAGACCAAGCAATTGCAATACTTTCTCCGCATTATTTGTTAGCTTTTCTAACGCTTCATAAGAATCTTCCGGTTTCACGAATTGAACAAGCTCGACTTTGTTGAATTGGTGCTGGCGGATCAATCCTCTTGTATCACGGCCGGCTGAACCTGCTTCTGAACGGAAACAAGCGCTATATGCCGCATAGCGGATCGGCAAGTCTTCCGCATTCAGGATTTCATCGCGGTGCATATTTGTTACCGGCACCTCTGCTGTCGGAATTAAGAAATAATCATCGCTTTCAATGCGGAAAGCATCCTCCTCGAATTTCGGCAACTGGCCTGTGCCTGTCATGCTTGCACGGTTAACCATGTAAGGAGGCATTACTTCCGTATATCCGTGCTCTTCTACATGCAGATCCAGCATGAAGCTGATCAATGCACGTTCCAGACGGGCCCCAAGCCCTTTATAGAATACGAAACGACTGCCGGTTACCTTAGCCGCCCTTTCAAAGTCAAGGATCCCTAAACCGTCCGCAACGTCCCAGTGCGGCTTCGGTTCAAAATCGAACTGCGGGATTTCTCCCCATGTTCTTGCAACGACATTATCATCTTCGCTGTCTCCGACTGGCACGCTTGGGTGGGGAATATTCGGAATAGATAGCATTAATTGTTCCAGCGCTTCTTCAACACCGCGCAATTCATCGTCTAATACTTTAATGCGGTCCCCCACTTCACGCATTTCCTTGATTACATGATCCGCATCTTTCTTTTCACGTTTCATTACTGAAATTTGCTGAGAAACTTCATTGCGGCGGCTCTTTAATTGTTCTGTTTCAACAATTAGCTCACGGCGCTTGCTATCTAATTCTTCAAATTGATCTAAGCTTGATAAATCCTCACCTCGACATTGAAGGTTCTTCTTCACTTCTTCAAAATTAGCGCGAACAAATTTTAAATCCAACATATTACGCTTCCTCCTTCTCGTGTATACATATTTGCAGAGCTCTTCTTCTTGCAAAGACAACAAAAAACCCCCATCCCTAAAAGGGACGAGAGTTACCCGCGTTGCCACCCTAGTTAAAAACAGCCTATTGCTGCTTTTCACTTGAAAGAATAACGGCTTCTTAGCCGAAAGTATTTACTGATCCTAATATGGACGTTCCATACTTCGCTCAAGGATGGATTCACACACTCTTATCATCGGTTTGCACCAATCACCGACTCTCTGCAGATAATGGATCTGTGCTACTATTTCCTATCAATGCTTTATGAATAATTAATTTTGTATACAATTTACTATAATTTTTTCCGAGTTGCAACTTTTTTATGCATTTTCATCAAAACCCCAAACAAAAAACACCCCTCTCCGCCTGTAACGGAAAGAGGTGCCGCCTGATTAGAACCAACCTTTTACCATAGATGAAACACTATCCCAGACATTGCCGAAGAAACCGCCAATCGCCCGCATAGATAATACAAACCAGTTCGCTTTCTCCACATCTTCAGCTGCCACTAAATCGACACTAGCCAGTTTCTCTCCATCCTTTGTTAAGAAACCGTGGTCGTTAGTATCAGACTTGACTGTCACATAGCCGATTTTTTCACCTTTTTTGATTGGAGCCGTCAATTCTCCATCACTATTCAACTTTTTCTCATCGATTACCACGACTGGTTTATAGTCTTTGGCTGTGCCTTTTTCAACTACTAATTCAATCGCTTTGTTCGTTTTTAGTTTCACTGTATCTTCTTTACCTTTTACAACAGCGATTTCACCTTGTTTTTTCGGTTGATAACCTTTTTTCAAAATTTCCTCTGTACCGAAATTACTGAAAGCATAATCAAGGATTTTAGTTGTATCCGTGAAACGTTCATTTTTTGAAGTGGATTTCATTACTACTGAAATAAAGCGCTGATCGCCTCTTTTTGCAGTTGCTGTAAATCCATAGCCCGCGAAATCAGTTGAACCTGTTTTTAAGCCGTCAACGCCATCGTATTGAAAAATCAAACCTGGCAGCATCCAGTTGAAGTTCGCATATTCTTTGCCGTCTTTGAACTTCAATTTCGGCATGCTGGATGTCTCCAACACTTCAGGGAAATCATTCAGCAGGCGGAACGCAAGAGTAGCAGTGTCACGAGCGGTCATGACGTTCTCTTCGTTAGGTCCCCCCTCAGGATGATTGCCCAGTAAGCTGCTATTGTTCAATCCACTGGCATTTACGAATTTATAATCTTTCATGCCTAATTCTTTTGCTTTTTTATTCATTAAGGCAACAAAATTCTTCTCGCTTCCTGAAACTACTTCAGCCAATGCGACAGTCGCTGCATTTCCCGAGAAGATTGCCATTGCCTGGTATAATTCTTTAACTGTATACGATTCACCTTGCGTTAAGCCGATATTGGATAGCCCAGGTGCTTTCGATAAGTTGTGAACATATTCATTAATCATTACTTCCTGATCCCAAGAAATTTTCTTTTCTTTAATTGCTTCAAGAACAAGGTACTCTGTCATCATTTTAGACATACTTGCGACACCTAGTACTTTATCGGCATTTTTTTCATATAGAATTTTTCCTGTTTTTGCATCCAATAGAATAGCGGCTTCTGCTTTAAGCCCTAAACGATCGCTTTCAGCAGCTTGTGCAGGCGAGATATTCATTGCGAATTGAGAACATATAAGAGTTACCAGTAACGTGAAAATCAGAGTAATCTGGCTGATTTTTTTCAACTTTCTTTACCTCCACTACATATTTTCATATATCTTATTTAATGTTTTTTTATGTTTTTTCACACCTTGTCTAGTTTAGCATAAATAAAACAAAAAAAATAGACAGAGAAAAGTCCCTCTGTCTATTAAAAATGCTACATAACTAGTATGAAATAAGTATTAGCTTAATGAATAGTTTGGAGATTCCTTCGTAATTTGCACATCGTGCGGATGGCTTTCACGTAAACCGGCACCTGTCATACGAACAAACTGAGAGTTTTCTCTTAAATCTGCTAAGTTTGCGGTACCACAGTATCCCATACCGGCACGAATACCTCCAACCAATTGATATAGTGTATCCGCTAAAGGTCCTTTATAAGGTAAACGTCCTTCAATGCCCTCCGGAACGAATTTTTTGTTGTCTTCTTGGAAATAACGGTCTTTCGAACCTTTTTCCATTGCTCCAACCGATCCCATGCCGCGATATACTTTAAATCTTCTTCCTTGGTAAATCTCCGTTTCGCCAGGGCTTTCTGTTACACCGGCTAATAAGCTGCCCAACATAACGGCATGTCCGCCTGCTGCCAGCGCTTTTACCACATCACCCGAGTACTTGATGCCGCCATCGGCAATGATTGTCTTACCGTGCTTCCTAGCTTCTGTAGCGCAATCATATACAGCAGTGATTTGCGGAACACCGACACCGGCTACAACACGAGTTGTACAGATTGATCCAGGTCCGATTCCCACTTTAACGATATCAGCGCCTGCTTCGATTAATGCTTTGGTTGCTTCACCAGTTGCTACGTTACCAGCAATGATATTCAAATTCGGATAAGCTGCCCGGATCTCTCTAACGATATTAAGAACGCCCGCAGAATGACCGTGGGCTGTATCCACAACGATTACATCGACGTTTGATTTAACTAGCGCTTCTACGCGTTTCATCGTGTCTTTAGCAATCCCTACAGCCGCACCAGCCAATAATCTACCTTGGCTATCTTTGGCAGAGTTCGGGAATTCGATTACCTTCTCGATATCTTTGATTGTAATAAGACCTTTTAATACTCCCTTTTCGTCTACTAAAGGCAGTTTCTCGATTTTATGTTTTTGAAGGATTTTCTCAGCTTGCTCAAGCGTTGTACCAACTGGTGCAGTGACTAAATCTTCTGCTGTCATCACTTCTGAAATACGCATTGAGTAATCATTGATAAAACGTAAATCTCTATTTGTGAGAATACCTACTAAATGCTGTTCCGTTTCGTTATTCACAATCGGAACACCGGAAATGCGATATTTTCCCATCAAATGTTCAGCATCAAATACTTGATGGTCCGGTGTTAAGAAAAATGGATCTGTAATAACGCCGCTCTCTGAGCGCTTAACTTTGTCCACCTGCTCTGCTTGCTGCTCAATTGACATGTTCTTATGAATAATGCCCAGACCGCCTTGACGAGCCATTGCAATAGCCATTTCAGCTTCTGTTACTGTATCCATCCCCGCGCTAATAATAGGAATGTTCAATTTCAATGTTTCAGTTAAAGCAATAGAAACATTTACATCCTTGGGTAAAACTTCTGACTTTGCAGGAACTAACAATACATCATCGAATGTTAATCCCTCTTTTACGAATTTATTCTCCCACATACTTTTACCCTCCCGATTGAAAATATTATTAGTAGGTTATCAATTGGATAAAATACTGTCAAGGAAGAATATAAATGTTTGATTTTTCTAAATTCTTTAAAGGAGGAATATCTATTGAATAACTATGATGAAATTTGGAATTCCATCTCTCTATTCTACTCGGCTTCTACTACTCAAAAGTATCTGCAGACTCGCTATCAAATGCACTCATTGGAAGACAGTAATCGGCATAGTTTCGAGAACTGCCAAACATTCATGCATTACTTAGAATATGCCCAAACTTATTATAAAGAATCACAAACGGCGCCACTTTCAATCAAGCCTATCTTGCTATTCTATGGTTATATTCAATTGATGAAGGCATGTCTCTTAACCGTAGATCCCCATTACCCGGACTCAAGCTCTCTATTAGCCCACGGTGTTTCAACGCGCAAACGCAAGAAGCAGCAATATGAATTCCTCAATGACGAAATCAAAATCCAGAAGAAAGGATTATTCGGTTATCTTAATGAAAAAATTTTTCGCGCAAAAACCGCAGAGGGGGAAAAAATATGCATGAGCGAATTGATCACCCAGCTTCCCGAACTGCATCATCAACTGAATTACTTTAATCGAATGTCAAGCTTTCCACTTATAAAGCACGGGAAAACGTATCTATTTTCAAGCGAAATATTGAATTCTGTGCATATGACAGTTGGCCGCTTTCAAGAATATTTGCAGCACTCTTTTCAGCTATCATTAGACCTTAAGGAAGAGCAGAACCGGATTTCCTTTACAGAAAAACAACCGTTTTCATATAATTACCATCAACCGTTCCGTTATAACATCCTTAATGATCATTTCCATTTATGTATTCAAAAAGAATCTATATGCACAAGATATGGCGAGATGCTTATTCATTATTTATTGCTTTATAACTTAAGCATGATTGCTCGTTATGAAACCGACTGGTGGCTGGATCTATTGAAAACAAGCCCTAACGAAGATTTCCCGATTATCCAAACATTTCTGAATATAACTTCGGTGAAAGGTCCTTTCTTAGTAAGCAACTGGCTTCTAAGCGAACATCAACACTTGTATATATAATCATCTTTTTCAACAAGTATGAGATAGAGAAATAGAACATGCTATATAAGCATAAAAGGTGAAGATATCTATCCATTTCTTTTATTTTTCACCACAAAAAAAGACCAGCTCTAATCGGCTGGTCTTCCTATGTTGCCTGGCAACGTCC
>JBJEFM010000094.1:0-122479 GCA_051874035.1 Bacillus sp. (in: firmicutes) | reverse complement strand
TTCTAGAAGCAGGATAACTAGAGCGCCCTCTTTTTATCCCGTTTAACAGGTACTAAGCCCCCTCGGCAGAGCAGTGAAAACACAGATGTGCAAGCAGGTGGTCAAGTACCTGTAACAACCCGATTGGTTCATCTAATGATAGGCGTAGGCGGAGGCCTCTGCTATCAAAGATTCCCTTTATCCCGTTTAACAGGTACTATGACTCCCGCTCTGCCACAGCAATGAAAGCGGGGGATGAAGAGCCCCTTTTCTCAAAGATTCCCTTTGTAATTTTAGTGTAAAAGGCGTTCTAAGTAAAAAGGCATCCAATATAATTGGATGCCCATTTGAATTATACGCGTTCAACTTTACCGGATTTCAATGCTCTTGCAGAAACGTATACGCGTTTTGGTTTACCGTCTACTAAAATACGAACTTTTTGAAGGTTTGCACCCCAAGTACGTTTGTTAGCGTTCATTGCGTGAGAGCGAGTGTTACCTGAAGAAGTTTTTCTTCCTGTGATTACACATTTACGTGCCATATATATATTCCCTCCTAACTTAAAAGCGAGCTTAAGTATCAATTAGTTCTTAAGTCAATAATCAAATACTTAAATAATGTATCATACATAAAATAGAAAAGCAATAGTTCTAAGCATATGCTTTCAAGAAAAAAACCTTGACATATTAAATAGACTATTGCTTTATAATAAGACAGAGAAAAACTTTTAAAACTTCTATGGTTATAGTAAAATGTTTGTAGTCAAGCTGTATTTTCCAAAGGGGGAATAACAAATGTCCATCGAATTAAAAACAAATTACGGACAAATTGATATATCTATCGATGTCATCGCTACAATTGCCGGAGGAGCTGCCGTTGATTGTTACGGTATCGTAGGCATGGCGAGCAAGAAGCAATTGAAGGATGGAATTGCAGAGATTTTGCGGAAAGAAAATTTCACCAAAGGTGTAATCGTTCGCCAAGAAGAAGATGCAGTACATATTGATATGTACATTGTTGTGGGCTATGGTACTAAGATATCTGAAATCGCTCATAATGTTCAGTCTAAAGTGAAATACACCCTGAACAAAACAGTCGGACTCTCTGTTGATTCCGTTAATATTTATGTACAGGGAGTTCGCGTGACGAATCCGTAGTAAGGAGGAACTATTCGTGTCAATAACTAGTATAGATGGAAAGCGTTTTGCGGAAATGATCATCATGGGTGCGCATCAATTATCCGCTAATGCTAAGTTAGTGGATGCACTGAACGTCTTTCCCGTTCCAGATGGTGATACTGGAACGAATATGAATTTATCAATGACTTCCGGAGCGAAGG
Organism: Bacillus sp. (in: firmicutes); assembly: GCA_051874035.1. GTDB lineage: Bacteria > Bacillota > Bacilli > Bacillales > DSM-1321 > Bacillus_AD. The sequence continues at coordinate 121,161 of JBJEFM010000094.1, read as the reverse complement.
AAGTCGAGAGCAACATCCAAGCGCACATTGGGAAAGTGGGATCATCTCTTTCTAAAGGTTTGTTAATGGGTGCACGGGGTAATTCAGGTGTAATTCTTTCTCAATTATTTCGTGGTTTTGCTAAGAAGATTGAAACAAAAGCGAGCATCAACAGCGTGGAATTCGCGGAAGCGTTCGATGCGGGTGTTGCCACTGCCTACAAAGCTGTCATGAAGCCCGTTGAAGGAACAATCCTTACGGTGGCGAAGGATGCAGCGAAAGCAGCGGTCCAATCTGCCGAAACAAACGAAGACATCGTGCAAGTGATGGAGGATATCGTAAAAGAAGCGAACGCATCACTGCAGCGTACGCCTAATCTGTTGCCAGTGCTGAAGGAAGTAGGCGTGGTCGACAGCGGCGGACAAGGCCTTGTATTCGTTTATGAAGGTTTTCTGGCACAATTGAAAGGCGAGAAGCTTGGAGAAGGATTCAAGTCAACACAGCCTTCCATGATGGACCAGCTTGTCAGTGCGGAGCATCATATGAACGTAAACGAGCATATGAGCGCCGAGGAAATCACATATGGATACTGCACAGAGTTCATGGTTCGCTTTGAAGAAGATAAAGTGAAAGACAATCCGTTCAAAGAAGAAGAATTCCGCAAGACATTAAGCGAGTACGGAGATTCACTTCTTGTCATTTCGGACGATGAGATTGTTAAGGTCCACATTCACTCGGAACAGCCAGGTGAGTGTTTAAACTATGGCCAAAAATTCGGCAGCCTGATCAAAATCAAAGTAGACAATATGAGAGAGCAATTCTCAAGCGTGTATGGAGATGACGCTCCTGTTCAACAACCGAATCTTTCTAAGAAGAAAGAGGAGTACGGCATCGTAACAGTGGCGATGGGCTCCGGGATCAGCGAGCTGTTCAAGAGCATCGGCGCGAAAGCGGTAATCGAAGGCGGACAAACAATGAATCCAAGCACGGAGGATATTGTAAAAGCCATTAAAGAAGTAAATGCCAAGAATGTAATCATTCTGCCTAATAACAAAAATATTATCATGGCAGCCCAGCAATCTGTGGAATTAGTCGATGAGAATGTTATTGTCATTCCGTCTAAAACGGTACCTCAAGGAATGGCGGCCCTGCTTGCTTTCAACCCATCTTTAGAAGCGGAAGCGAACCAAGGGGCGATGACGGAAGCGTTGTCGCATGTGAAGACAGGCCAAATCACATTTGCTGTCCGTGATACAAGCATCGATGGTCTGGAAATTGAAAACGGCGACTTCATGGGCATCGCAGAAGGCAAGATTACAAACAAAAGCAAAGATAAACTTGAGGCGTCTAAAGAGCTGTTAAGCAATATGATCGATGAAGATGCAGAGATCTTAACGATTATTTACGGAGAAGATGTAAAAGAAGAAGAAGTGGAAGAATTAGTTTCTTATTGTGAAGAACATTTCGAAGATGTAGAAGTGGAGCTGCACAATGGTAAGCAGCCATTATATTCTTTCATCTTCTCTGTCGAGTAAGAATCTCTTTTGGAATATATGGAAAAAGAATAGAGTTGGAATAAATAGGAATAGAGGGGGCAGCCTTCTATTCCTATTTTATTCTTTAAAAATAATCTAATCATATATATAATCTATATGATTAAGGTTTTATAATTATAATCCAGTTTTTAAGTGAGGGATATTGTGAAATATAAAAGTGTATTTGATATCATCGGACCGATTATGATTGGCCCTTCAAGTTCACATACAGCCGGTGCTGCAAGAATCGGGAAAGTAGCACGGAGTTTATTCAGAAAACAGCCGGAATGGGTAGAAATTTATTTCTACGGTTCTTTTGCTGAGACATATAAAGGCCACGGTACAGATGTCGCGATTATCGGCGGCATTTTGGATTTTGATACACATGATGAGCGCATCATTGATTCCATTGAAATCGCGAAGAAACAAGGCATTCAGGTTTCTTTTACAGTGAAGGATGACCCTGCAGACCACCCTAATACAGTGAAAATCAAAATGGGTGCCGGGGATGATGATATAGAATTGGTCGGCATTTCAATCGGCGGCGGCAAAATCGAGATTACTGAATTGAACGGCTTCGTCTTGAAACTTTCCGGCAATCATCCGGCAATCCTTGTGGAGCACTATGATAAGTTCGGGGCGATTGCGAGTGTTTCAAATGTTTTGGCACGTTACGAAATCAATATCGGGCATATGGAAGTAGCTCGTAAAGAAATGGGCAAGAAAGCGCTTATGACAATAGAAGTGGATCAGAATATCGATGACATTATTTTAGATAAGCTGGAGATACTGCCTAATATCATCGCTGTGACAAAGATTGTGGATTGACGGCAAAAAGGAGGGAAATTGTTTGTTTAGAAATGTAGCGGAATTACTTGAATTAGCGGAAAGTCAGAACAAGAAAATCTCCGACATTATGATCGAACAAGAAATGAAAGTGACAGGTCTTTCAAAAGAAGCGATTATCGAGAAAATGGAAAAAAATCTGGACGTGATGGAGAAAGCCATCGAGAGAGGGTTGGCAGGTGTACAATCGCATTCCGGTTTAACGGGCGGAGATGCAGTGCTGCTGCAATCATACATCGCCAGCGGGAAAAGCCTGGCAGGCCCATTATTGCTTGATGCGGTGAGCAAGGCTGTTGCAACGAATGAAGTGAATGCGGCGATGGGGACAGTCTGCGCGACGCCTACGGCTGGTTCGGCGGGTGTAGTGCCGGGGACGCTGTTCGCTTTGAAAGAAAAGCTGCAGCCGACGAGAGAACAAATGGTGGCGTATTTGTTCACGGCAGGCGCTTTTGGACTGGTGGTGGCGAATAATGCATCGATTTCCGGAGCGGCGGGAGGCTGCCAGGCTGAAGTGGGCTCCGCTTCCGGAATGGCGGCAGCGGCGATTGTGGAGCTTGCGGGCGGCACTCCTGCGCAATGTGCCGAAGCGATGGCGATCACATTAAAGAATATGCTTGGACTTGTGTGCGATCCGGTAGCGGGTCTTGTGGAAGTGCCTTGTGTGAAACGGAATGCGATGGGCGCTTCGAATGCAGTGGTAGGGGCAGATATGGCGCTCGCCGGCATAAAGAGCCGGATTCCGTGCGATGAAGTGATCGAAGCAATGTTCCGGATTGGCCAATCGATGCCTGTCGCTCTCAGGGAAACGGCTAAAGGAGGATTAGCGGCTACGCCTACAGGCAAGAGATTAGAAGCGGCTATATATGGTACGCCGCTGACGGAGCAATGATGAAAGAGACCTATTCAGTAGCTGACATTAAAGGCGTGGGCCCGGAAACCCAAGAAGCGTTGAATGAAATGGGTATCACAACGATTCAGGACTTGTTGGAATACTTGCCGTACCGTTATGAGGATTATCGGCTGAAGGATTTAGAAGATGCCGAGCAAGATGAACGAGTAACAATAGAAGGCGTGATTCATAGCACGCCTTCTACTATGTATTATGGCAAGAAAAAAAACAGGCTTACATTCAGATTATTGGTCGGCCGTTATTTAATCACCGTTGTGTTCTTCAATCAGCCATATTTGAAGAAGAAGTTCGAACTGCACCAAACGGTGACAATTACCGGCAAATGGGACCGTAACCGCCAAACCATTACAGCAACCGATTATCAAGTCGGCACGAATAAACAACAGCAAGACTTCGAACCGGTCTATTCAACGAAGGGCAGCGTAACGGTGAAGGGGCTGCGTAAGTTTATCGGCATCGCTTTCTCGCAATATGAACATACGATCGTGGAGAATTTGCCGGCATATTTGATGCAGAAGTATAAATTGGTAAGTAAGAAGCAAGCATTGCGCGCGATGCATTTCCCGATGGGGGAAAATGATTTGAAACAAGCGCGCAGGCGGCTGGCTTATGAAGAATTATTGCTTTTTCAACTGAAGATGCAAGCGCTAAGGCGTGTTCAAAGGCAGGGTGCGATCGGCATTACGCATGCGATAGATTATGACAGGCTGCGGCGCTATCAAGAAAGCCTGCCGTTCCCGCTCACTGCTGCCCAAACAAGGGTAGTCGGGGAGATTCTGCGCGATATGGAGTCGCCGCATCGGATGAACCGGCTGCTGCAAGGAGATGTAGGATCGGGTAAAACAGTAGTGGCGTCGATCGCTCTTCTTGCGTCTGTAACAGCAGGCTATCAAGGAGCGCTGATGGTCCCGACAGAAATCTTAGCGGAACAGCATGCTGCTTCCGTTCAAGACCTCCTGCGAGGAACGAGCGCTAGAGTCGCATTGTTTACGAGTTCTGTAAAAGGGAAAAAACGCAGAGAGCTGCTTGAAGCTCTGCAAGCGGGGGAAATCGATATTCTGATCGGCACCCACGCTTTGATTGGCGATGAAGTGCATTTTAAGCGGCTTGGACTCGTTATAACCGATGAGCAGCATCGCTTCGGTGTAAGGCAGAGACAAATATTGCGCGAGAAGGGAGAGAATCCGGATGTGCTGTTCATGACAGCGACGCCGATTCCAAGGACGCTCGCCATTACAGTATTCGGGGAGATGGACGTATCCATCATTGATGAAATGCCAGCCGGAAGAAAGCGAATCGAAACGTATTGGGCGAAGCATAATATGATGGAGAGAGTGCTCGCTTTCATGGAGAAAGAACTGAAAAAAGGCAGACAAGCATATGTCATCTGTCCGCTTATCGAAGAGTCTGAAAAGTTAGATTTGCAAAACGCGATTGAAGTGCATGATATGCTCGTGCATTATTTCGGCTCGGCATACCAGGTAGGATTGATGCATGGCAAGCTGCCGGCTGCGGAAAAAGATGAGGTGATGAAAGGCTTCAGCGGCAATAATATGCAAGTGCTCGTATCCACAACTGTTGTGGAAGTAGGGGTAAATGTACCGAATGCGACTTTCATGTTAATCTATGATGCAGACCGCTTCGGTTTATCACAGCTGCATCAACTGCGCGGACGTGTAGGACGGGGAAGCGAGCAATCATATTGTATCCTTGTGAGCGATGCCAAGTCGGAAAACGGCAAAGAGCGCATGCGCATCATGACGGAAACGAATGATGGTTTTGTGCTGTCTGAGAAGGATTTGGAGCTTAGGGGTCCCGGGGATTTCTTTGGCAGGAAGCAGAGCGGTCTGCCGGAATTCAAAGTGGCCGACCTTGTCCATGATTATCGCATTCTGGAAGTGGCGCGCGATGATGCCGCGAAGTTGGTAAACTCCAATGCTTTTTGGCAGGAAGAGCATTATGCGCCGTTGCGGGCCCACTTGGAATCCGCGGGTATCTTTACCCAAGATAAATTGGACTGACTATTTTTCCACTTGCAAAATTAAATAGATTGCAAGAATGAATACAATGTCTTGCAATCTTTTTTTAACTTATATATACTACTATTAGTACCTAGTCATAATAATTCGGATGGTGACCATACATGAGGCGGAATAAGAAAGAACGGCAAGTATTGCTTAAAGAAACAATCCAGGATAATCCGTTTATTACAGACGAAGATTTAGCGGAAAAGTTCACCGTTAGTGTCCAGACGATTCGTCTTGATCGCTTGGAGCTATCTATTCCTGAATTAAGAGAAAGAATCAAGCATGTTGCAGAGAAAAACCATAGTGATGAAATTAAATCATTGCCGGTAGAAGAAGTAATCGGAGATATTATCGATATCGACCTTGATCATAGTGCGATATCCATTTTAGATATAAGCAAGGAACATGTATTTGTAAGAAACGGCATTGCGCGGGGGCACCACTTGTTTGCCCAAGCCAATTCCCTTGCTGTGGCTGTTACGAATGATGAGTTCACATTGACTCGGAATGCGAATATTCATTTCATGCGACCGGTGAAAGTAAAAGAGCGAGTAATTGCAAAGGCGAAGGTAACGAGGCTTGAGCATGAGTCGAGAAGGTCAACTGTGGAAGTGAACAGCTATGTGGGAACGGAGCTTGTTTTTAAAGGAACATTTGAAATGTATAGATCGAATACAGAGAAAAAGGATGACTGACAATGAAAATAGCAATAGATGCGATGGGCGGCGACCATTCCCCGAAAGAAGCGGTGCTCGGAGCTGTGCGCGCAGTAAAGGAATTCGATGATTTGACGATTCTATTAGTAGGTGACGAAGCGAAAATCAACGAATACATGACGCCTCATGAACGTATTGAGGTTTTACATACAGATGAGCAAATCCTTGGGACAGATGAGCCTGTCCGTGCAGTAAGAAGAAAGAAACAAGCGTCGATGGTGCTTGCGGCTCAAGCCGTGGCAGATGGCAAGGCGGATGCCTGCATCTCAGCGGGGAATACAGGGGCGTTGATGGCAGCAGGGCTGTTTGTTGTAGGGCGCATCAAAGGTATTGAACGTCCGGCGCTTGCGCCGACTTTACCGACATTGAACGGAGACGGCTTCGTGCTGCTTGATGTTGGGGCAAATGCGGAAGCAAGGCCTGAACATCTCTTGCAGTTCGCGGTCATGGGCTCTGTTTATGCAGAGAAGGTGCGCGGCATCAAGAACCCCCGTGTAGGTCTTCTGAACATCGGAACGGAAGAGAAGAAAGGGACAGAGCTGACGAAAGCAGCTTTTGCTTTGCTGCAGGAAGCCCCGATCAACTTCGTCGGCAATGTGGAAAGCCGTGAATTATTGAATGGAGCAGCCGATGTAGTTGTTACGGATGGCTTTACCGGCAATATGGTCTTGAAGACAGTGGAAGGAACAGCGCTTTCGATGTTTAAAATGATTAAAGAAGCGATGATGAGCAATCTGAAGAGCAAGCTGGCCGCATCTCTGTTGAAGCCGGAATTGATGGGGATCAAGAAGCAGATGGACTACTCCGAATATGGAGGCGCAGGATTATTCGGCTTGAAGGCGCCCGTCATTAAAGCGCACGGTTCATCCGACAGCAATGCTTTCTTCAACGCAATCCGCCAAACGAAGATAATGGTGCAATACGAAGTAGCTGAAACCATTACGGCGTATATCGAAGAAAACAGCGCAAAGTAACTTATTTGAAGGAGAGAAAAGAATGGCGAAGATAGCTTTTGTATTCCCGGGCCAAGGGTCGCAAACCGTTGGGATGGGAAAGGAATTATCCGATGAGTTTTCAAGTGTGAAAGCTTATTACGATCTTGCGGACGAGGTATTGAAAGATCATTTAAGCGAACTGATTTTTAATGGGCCACAGGAGGAACTAACGCTTACGACGAATGCTCAGCCGAGCCTGCTTACAACAAGCGTTGCCATTTTATCCAGACTTCAAGAATATGATGTGCAGGCGGATTATGTAGCCGGCCATAGTTTAGGGGAGTATAGCGCGCTTGTAGCGGCAGGCGTTCTGTCATTCCAAGATGCGGTCATGGCCGTAAGGCGGCGCGGCGAATACATGGAAGAAGCCGTTCCGGCAGGACAGGGAGGCATGGCTGCTGTGCTTGGGGCAGAACGGGCGGCTTTAGAGGATTTGACGGCCGGCATTACAGAGGACGGGAATCCGGTTCAGCTGGCCAACATCAATTGCCCGGGCCAAATTGTCATTTCGGGCGCGGCGGAAGGCGTCAAGCGAGCTTCGGAAGCGGTGAAGAGCATCGGGGCTAAACGGGCGTTGCCGCTGGTCGTCAGCGGACCGTTCCATTCGAGCCTGATGAAGCCTGCTTCCTCTAAGCTGCAAGCGACATTTGAAACAATCAGCTGGCATGATGCAAAAATCCCTGTCGTTTCGAATGTGACAGCGGAGCCGGTCACTTCATCACAAGAGATGAAAGAGCTATTGATTCGTCAACTATATTCACCGGTTCTTTGGCAGGATTCCGTGGAGAAAATGATCGATTACGGTGTAGATACATTCATTGAAGTGGGACCCGGCAAAGTATTGTCCGGTTTAATTAAGAAAATCGACCGTAATGTACGCATTTTTTCCGTTTCCAATGAAAGTGAAGTGCAGGCTGTTGTGGCTGCATTGAAGGGGGACCAATAAATCATGAAATTACAAAATCAAGTTGCGCTCGTAACGGGAGCGTCAAGAGGTTTAGGGAGAGCAATCGCCTTGGAGCTGGCCGGTCAAGGAGCTTCTGTCATTGTGAACTATGCGGGCAATGAAGAGAAAGCGAAAGCGGTTGTGGACGAAATCAAAGCGCTTGGGCAACAAGCGATTGCGGTCCGTTGCAATGTCGCAAACAGCGAGGAAGTCGCAAGCATGGTGAAGACGGTTCTTGAAGAATTCGGCACCATTGATATTCTTGTTAATAATGCAGGCGTCACAAGAGACAATTTGCTGATGCGCATGAAAGAGGAAGAATGGGATACAGTGATCGATACGAACTTAAAAGGTGTATTCTTATGCACAAAGAGCGTTACAAGACCAATGATGAAAAAGCGGAAAGGCCGTATCATCAATGTGGCGAGTGTAGTCGGGATAGTCGGCAATGCAGGCCAAGCCAATTACGTAGCGGCGAAAGCGGGGGTCATCGGGCTTACAAAGACGACAGCCAAAGAGCTTGCGCCAAGAGGAATTACGGTAAATGCGATTGCGCCTGGATTCATCACGACGGATATGACAGATCAACTGCCGGAAGATGTGAAGAACAATTTATTAACGCAAATTCCGTTGGCGCGTTTAGGGCAGCCTGAGGATATCGCGAAAGTTGTTGCGTTTTTGGCATCGAGCGACAGCTCCTATATGACAGGCCAGACGCTGTGCGTAGACGGCGGAATGGTCATGTGACCACGTTGAAAAATACAACTTATTCCAATGCATAAGAAATTTATTTATTATCGTGCAAAAATACAATATAATGACTTGAAAGGAGGTGATTGCAGTGGCAGATGTTTTAGAACGTATTACTAAAATCGTCGTTGACCGTCTTGAAGTCGAGGAGTCTGAAGTAAAGCCTGAAGCTTCTTTTAAAGAAGACCTAGGAGCTGATTCCCTTGACGTAGTTGAGCTTGTTATGGAGCTTGAAGATGAATTCGGAATGGAGATCTCCGACGAAGATGCAGAGAAAATCTCAACGGTTGGAGACGCCGTTAATTACATAGAAAGCAATATGTAATGTTTAGAGAGTACTGACAAGGCCAACTCTAGAAGTGAAGAAACGATGGTATACTAAAAGATGGAATGATCCTGTTCTTCCCCTTCGTTTTTTCCTGGCTAGAGTTGGGCTTTTTTCTTTATGCGGCAAAAAAATACCGCTGTGCTCTTTTTTCCAATCTTTATGTCATGTAAACTTTAGTGTATAGGGTACAGTTTTTTAAAAAGATTATTTTCTTTTTTCACAATCATTTTATATACTTAAGGATGTTGATTATTAATTTACTATAAAAAACAATTGAAGCAGACGAGCACCAATAAGCGATGTGCTTTTTAAATTGTAGGATTTATGGTTTCGGAGGATATTATGCGAAAGAATGGAAAAGAACGAAGAGCTCCAAGCAAAAATATGAAGTTTGAGCAATTTCAAAATGAAACAGGCTTTCACTTTACAAATGAAAGATTATTAAAACAGGCATTCACCCATTCATCTTATGTGAATGAGCATCGTCGCAAGCCTTATGAAGACAATGAAAGACTTGAATTTTTAGGGGATGCTGTTTTAGAGTTGACGGTTTCCCAATATTTATATAAGAAATATCCATTGATGAGCGAAGGAGAGCTGACAAAATTGCGTGCGGCCATCGTATGCGAACCATCCCTTGTCCGCTTCGCTAATGCTTTGTCATTCGGCAAACTGGTTCTGCTCGGCAAAGGGGAAGAGCTGACAGGCGGCAGGGAACGCCCTGCGCTGCTTGCGGATGTATTCGAAGCATTCATAGGCGCCCTTTATCTGGACCAAGGCATGGATGTAGTATATAAATTTTTGCAGATAACTGTATTTCCTAAAATTGACGAAGGTGCTTTTTCTCATGTGATGGATTTCAAGAGCCAATTACAAGAACTTGTGCAGCGAGATGGGGCGGGTGTGATTGAATACCGCATCCATCAAGAGAAAGGGCCTGCCCATAATAAAGAATTTGTTTCGAAAGTCGCCCTAAACGGCGAGATTATGGGTACCGGCATGGGCCGCTCCAAGAAGGAAGCGGAACAGAACGCTGCCCAGCAAGCATTGACAAATTTAAAAAACAACTAAGAAGAAATAAATGTAGAGTACTGAAAGGGGAAATATACTTGTTCCTCAAACGTTTAGACGTCATTGGATTTAAATCGTTCGCCGAAAGAATTTCGATGGATTTTGTTCAGGGAGTCACAGCTGTAGTGGGACCTAATGGAAGCGGAAAAAGCAATGTGACGGATGCCATCCGTTGGGTTCTCGGCGAGCAGTCCGCTAAATCATTGCGCGGCACGAAGATGGAAGACATCATTTTTGCTGGAAGTGATTCCAGAAAATCATTGAACTTTGCCGAAGTCACATTGACATTGGATAATAGCGACCAGTTCCTAAATGTGGAGTATCAGGAAGTTAGTGTGACAAGAAGGGTTTACCGTTCCGGGGAAAGCGAGTTCTATATTAACAAACAAGCCTGCCGATTAAAGGACATTATTGACTTATTCATGGATTCGGGCTTAGGGCGTGAAGCTTTCTCTATTATCAGCCAGGGGAAAGTCGAAGAAATCCTCAGCAGTAAGGCGGAAGATAGACGGACCATTTTCGAAGAAGCGGCGGGGGTTCTGAAATATAAAACCCGCAAGAAGAAAGCGGAGCAGAAACTGACAGAAACACAAGAGAATCTAAATCGTGTCCAAGATATTGTGCATGAATTGGAAGGCCAAGTGGAGCCTTTGAAGATTCAAGCTTCGATTGCCAAGGACTATTTGGAGAAGAAAGAAGAGCTGCAGCAATATGAAGTGGCATTAACCGTGCACGATATCGAAGTGCTGCATGCAGAGTGGCAAACACTCACGGAGAACTATAAAGCGCATTGCGATACTGAGGTGAAGTTGAGTGCAGACTTGCAGGCGAAAGAAGCGGAAATTGTGAAGCTTCGCGACCATATGGCGGCGCTGGATGAGTCTGTCGGTGACTTGCAAGAAGTGCTATTGATCACCACGCAGGAATTAGAGAAGCTGGAAGGGCGCAAGAATGTCCTCCAAGAACGCAAGAAGAATGCTACGCAAACAAAGCAACAAATAGAAGAGACCATTGCAGAAGCGACAAGTGCGATTGAACGTTTGCTTGCTGAGAAGGAAGCGCATTCTGCCGGTCTTGACCAAGCAAAGCGGGAAGTAGCGGCCATTCAAGCCGAACTAGCGGATAAAGAATCGCATTTAAGTATTTACAGCGAAGATTTAGAAGCAGAGATTGAAACGTTGAAAAGCGATTATATTGAATTATTGAATGCTCAAGCGGCGGCCAATAATGAATCCCGTATGCTCGGGCAGCAATTGGAGCAAACGCTCCTTCGCAATAATCGCCTGGACCAGGAGAATCAGGGGTTAATCGAAAAGCGCTCAAGCATTATAGGGAAACAAGAATCCCTGCTTCAAACCCTGCAATCAATCCAGCGGAAAATCGATGAGGAAGCGGCCCGCTATTTCGAAAGTAAAACGCAGCTCGATAAGTTGCAGGAGAAATATCAAGCGCAAGAAACAAAGCTGTACCAGGCTTATCAATTTGTAGGGCAAAGCAAATCGCGTGTAGATATGCTGCAAGGCATGGAAGATGAATATGCAGGTTTCTTCCAAGGAGTAAAAGAGGTGCTGAAGGCGAGAAGCCTGACAGGCATTGAAGGCGCCGTAGCGGGCCTTATGACAGTGCCGAAAGAATACAATACGGCTATTGAGACAGCCCTCGGGTCAGCGATGCAGCATATTGTAGTCGATACCGAAGAGAACGCCAGAAGAGCGATCGGGTTCTTGAAGCAGCATGCGTATGGACGGGCTACATTTCTGCCGCTTTCAGTCATTAAAGCAAGGTCCATTCCAGCAAACCATCTGCAATTGATTTCGAATCACCCTTCCTTTATCGGAGTCGCTTCTGATTTGATCAGCTTCAACCCTGCATATGCATCCATTATGGCGAATCTGCTTGGCACGGTTATTATTACGAAAGACTTGAAAGGCGCTAACGAGATGGCGCGTCAAGCAGGCTATCGCTACCGGATCGTAACGTTGGAAGGCGATGTAGTGAATCCGGGCGGAAGCATGACAGGCGGCGGTTCAAAAGGAAAGAACTATTCCCTGTTGTCGCGTAAAGGCGAATTGGAGGAATTAAAAGCGAAGCTTCCGCTTATGGAAAAGAAGACAGCTGAGCTGGAAGCGGAAGTGAAAGGCCTGAAGGACCGCATTCAGGAATTGACGGAAACATGTGAATCAATCCGAAAGCTGCAAGAAGATTTGCGCGCCAAAGAGCAGGATGTAAAAGGCGACTTGAGGGAAGTGGAGATAGAAGAGCGCAATATGAACGACCGACTATCTTTATATGATCTTGAGAAGTCGGCACTGCAAGAAGAGCATGAGCAGAAAGAAGCCCGGAAACAAGAATTGGTGGAATTGCTGGCGAGATACAAGAAGGATATTGAAGAGCAAAAAACGACCATCGAGGAGCTTTCGAATAAGAAGCAAAGCCAACAGTCATCCAAGGATGCGGTCACACAGGAAATGAATGAGCTGAAAGTGCAGCACGCATCCAAGGTACAGCAACTTCGAAATATGGAAGACAAGCATGAGCGCATCTTGCAGGATTTACAGGAATGGCAAATGAAAGCAACAGAAGCGAAAGAAAACATGGCGCTATTGTTCACCGATATGGAAGACCACGACAGCGGCGAACAGCAGATTGAAGAAGCGGCCAAGGAAAAGCAGCACGACAAGGACGAAACAATTCGTCTGATCGCCAAACGCAGAGATGAACGCAGTAAGATGCAATTGCTCTTGGAAGACGGTGAAACCGAGCTGAAAGAGATGAATCGGATCTATAAGGGACATACAGAATCCTTAAAAGACGAAGAAGTAAAAATCAATCGTCTGGATGTGGAACTGGATAATCGCCTGCACCATCTTCAAGAAGAGTATGTGCTGACATTTGAAGCGGCCAAGGAACAATATTCCCTGCAGGCATCCCCGGAAGAAACACGGAAAAAAGTGAAGCTTATCAAGCTTGCAATCGATGAATTAGGCACTATTAATTTAGGTGCCATCGATGAATATGAAAGAGTGTCTGAGCGCTTCCGCTTCCTTACAGAACAGAGGGAAGATCTATTGGAGGCTAAGGAAACGCTATTCCAGGTCATCGATGAGATGGACGTGGAAATGAAGCGCCGCTTTGAAGAGACATTCAACGGAATACGCGACCAATTCGAGCGCGTATTCCAGCAGCTGTTCGGAGGCGGAAGAGCAGAGCTTAAATTGACGAATCCGCAGGACTTGTTGAATACAGGTGTTGAGATTATCGCGCAGCCGCCAGGCAAGAAGTTGCAGAACCTAAATCTCTTGTCAGGCGGTGAGAGGGCATTGACAGCGATAGCGTTGTTGTTCTCCATCCTTATTGTCCGGCCGGTTCCGTTCTGTGTGCTGGATGAAGTGGAAGCGGCTCTTGATGAAGCAAATGTACACCGTTTCAGCGAATATCTGAAGAAATTCAGTTCAAAGACACAGTTCATCGTCATTACGCACCGCAAGGGGACAATGGAATCCGCTGACGTATTATATGGAATTACGATGCAGGAATCTGGCGTATCCAAGCTTGTTTCGGTTAGATTAGATGATAAAGAAGTTACAGAACAATTGAATTAGGAAGTGAAAGTATGAGTTTCTTTAAGAGGTTAAAGGAAAAAATAACCACCACGACAGATCAGGCGAGCGAGAAATTTAAAGAGGGCCTTACGAAGACACGCGACTCGTTCGCCGGCAAAGTGAATGATCTAGTAGCGAGGTACCGTAAAGTAGACGAGGATTTTTTTGAAGAGCTTGAAGAAATCTTAATCACAGCCGATGTGGGCTTTAATACGGTTATGACGCTGATCGATGAATTGAAAATGGAAGTGAAGCGCCGCAACATCCAAGATACGAAGGATGTACAAGCCGTCATTTCTGAGAAGTTGGTTGATATTTATCGCAACAATGAAGAAGCGGATGCTGGAATTTCATTGGATCATGATGTAACGGTCATCTTGTTCGTAGGCGTAAATGGTGTCGGTAAAACAACAACAATCGGAAAGCTTGCCCATAAATTTAAGAGCGAGGGCAAAAAAGTATTGCTTGCGGCTGGAGACACATTCCGTGCCGGAGCGATCGAACAGTTGGAAGTATGGGGAGAGCGCGTAGGCGTTGATGTGATCAAGCAAGCCTCAGGTTCGGACCCGGCAGCGGTCATGTTTGACGCCGTCCAAGCGGCACGTTCGCGAAAAGCGGATGTATTGCTTTGTGATACAGCGGGCCGACTGCAGAATAAAGTGAATCTGATGAAAGAACTTGAGAAAGTGAAGAAAGTCATCGAGCGTGAAATTCCGGGCGCTCCTCATGAAGTAATCCTTGTTCTTGATGCCACTACCGGGCAGAACGCTTTAGTACAAGCGAAAATGTTCAAAGAAGCAACAGACGTATCGGGCATTGTACTGACAAAGCTTGACGGCACTGCAAAAGGCGGCATCGTGCTGGCGATTAAAAATGAACTGGACATCCCGGTTAAATTCGTGGGGCTCGGCGAGAAGATGGACGACCTGCAGCCGTTTGATGCAGAGAAATATGTGTACGGATTATTCGCTGATCTAGTTGATAAAGAGCAGTAGGCAAAGAAAACGGGCCTTTTACGGAGGTCCGTTTTTTGGAATGCCGAGAAACCCCCTTGACATCCGGGTGCGTTCCTTGTACACTATGGATTGTAAAGGTGTTTTACTTAACAAGAGGGGGTAGTGGCATGACGCTTGAGAAGACAACGAGAATGAACTATCTATATGATTTCTATCAATCGTTGTTAACGGAAAAACAGCAAAGCTACATGGCTCTATATTACTTAGATGATTTCTCCCTTGGTGAAATAGCCGAAGAATACCATGTGAGTCGTCAAGCCGTATACGACAATATCAAACGAACAGAAGCAATGCTTGAGGAATATGAAGCAAAGCTTTTACTATTTGAAAAGTTTCAAAAGCGAAGTACTCTAATTGAAGAGCTGAAAGCAGCATCTGCATCTGCATCTTCATCTGACAAAGTAGATATGCTTGATATAATAGCGGAGCTTGAGAAATTAGATTAGGAGGCGGCATTTATGGCATTTGAAGGATTAGCCGACCGACTGCAAGGTACGATACAGAAAATTCGTGGCAAGGGTAAAGTAAGCGAAGCTGATGTAAAAGAGATGATGCGCGATGTGAAGCTCGCTCTTTTAGAAGCGGACGTTAACTTTAAAGTTGTACGAGAATTTGTAAAGCGCGTAAGCGAACGCGCAGTAGGTCAAGAAGTTCTCAAAAGCTTAACCCCCGGTCAACAGGTCATTAAGGTTGTCAAGGAAGAATTGACAGACTTAATGGGTGGTGAGCAAAGCAAGATTGCGGTGTCCAACCGTCCCCCCACTGTCATCTTAATGGTAGGTCTTCAAGGGGCTGGTAAAACGACGACAACAGGAAAGCTTGCAAACCTTTTAAGAAAGAAATATAACCGTAAACCATTGCTTGTAGCTGCGGATATTTATCGTCCGGCAGCCATTAAACAGCTAGAAACGCTCGGCAAGCAGCTTGATATGCCTGTATTCTCCCTAGGCGATCAGGTAAGCCCTGTCGAAATCGCTAAACAAGCGATCGAGAAAGCGAAAGAAGAGCATCTGGACTATGTCTTAATCGATACAGCAGGTCGTCTTCATATTGATGAAGCCTTGATGACTGAGCTGAGAGATGTAAAAGAAGTAGCAAAGCCTGATGAAATCTTCCTGGTCGTAGACAGCATGACCGGTCAAAGCGCTGTTGACGTGGCCGGCAGTTTTAACGAACAATTAGGTCTTACAGGTGTTGTATTAACAAAACTTGATGGCGATACGAGAGGTGGAGCAGCGCTTTCTATCCGTTCGGTAACCAATACGCCGATTAAATTCGTGGGTCTTGGAGAGAAGCTGGATGCGCTTGAAGTGTTCCATCCTGAGCGTATGGCATCAAGGATTCTTGGTATGGGTGATGTACTGACTCTGATTGAAAAAGCGCAAGCGAATGTCGATGAAGCAAAAGCGAAAGAGTTGGAACAGAAACTTCGTACCCAAACCTTCACATTTGATGATTTTCTTGAGCAATTAGGACAGGTCCGCAATATGGGGCCGCTGGATGACCTCTTGAAAATGCTTCCTGGAGCCAACAAAATGAAAGGCTTGGATAATCTGTCCATCGACGAGAAGCAAATCGGGCATGTTGAAGCCATCATACGCTCGATGACAGCTAAAGAGAAGTCGAATCCAGAGATTCTAAATGCCAGCCGCAGGAAGCGGATTGCCAAAGGCAGTGGCACTTCGATTCAGGAAGTGAACCGCTTGTTGAAGCAATTCGATGAAATGAAAAAAATGATGAAACAAATGACAAACATGCAAAAAGGGAAGAAAAAAGGCTTTAAACTTCCTTTCATGTAAGGTTTTTAACACTGTTAAGAAAAAAACCTTTACAAACTATGAATAACTTTGATAATATATTATCTTGTTGAAACTAATCGGAAGAGGTGCTTTATAAAATGGCAGTAAAAATTCGTTTAAAACGCATGGGAGCTAAAAAATCTCCTTTCTATCGTATCGTTGTAGCAGATTCTCGTTCACCACGTGATGGACGTTATATTGAAGTAGTAGGAACTTACAACCCAGTTGCTCAACCTGCACAAGTTGAAATCAACGAAGAGCTTGCTCTTAAATGGTTGCAAGACGGTGCTAAACCATCTGATACAGTTCGTAACTTACTTTCTAAACAAGGCATTATGGAAAAATTCCACAATGCAAAAAACGCTAAGTAATAGCGTTCAACGATGACGGAACTCATCAAAACAATTGTAATGCCGCTTGTGGACCATCCGGATGCTGTGTCGATTCGCACAGAGGAAGATGATAGCACGATTACGCATTACCTGTCTGTCCATAAGGAAGATATGGGGAAAGTAATCGGCAAGCAAGGGCGTGTAGCTAAGGCGATTCGAACTGTTATTTATGCAGCAGGATCAGCACAGCAAAAGAAAATCTATCTAGAGATTTCCGAATAGGAGGGCTAAAACCCCTCCTTTTTTGGTATGATAAAATAAATAGTAGTATACTTATATTTTATAGAAGCACGGCAAGGCCAATCATACATAATCGACGAGTTTTTAAAATAGATCAGGAGGGGCTGCGATGAAGATTCTGCAAACAATCACTGTGAATCAAGTTTTAACTACTGCCAGCAAGAATCAACTCCTTGAGAAGTATAAAAGCCAATACACTCAATTGCAAAAGGAAATTGATCAGTTGAAGTTTGAAATGAAAAAGCTTGAGAAAACAAAAAAAGTTCAGCCGATGACACTAAGGAAACATTTCGAGAAGGAAATATCGCATCGTGCCGAGAAAATCAAGCTTCTTGACTTTCAAATGGAACAGCTCGATATTTTGCCTATTGGAAGCGAGTTGAAAGAGCGGGACGTCGAAGCGTTAATTGATGTTGAGGTCGGCAGCGATTGGGATGAGTTAATGAAGACAAAGATTATCGTCGTAACAGATGGAAAAGTAACTGAAATTCGTTAGAGGTGTAAAAAGTGGAAAAGTGGTTTAATGTAGGAAAGATTGTAAACACACATGGTATTAAAGGGGAAGTCCGCGTCATCTCGCGAACAGACTTTGCCGATGAACGTTACAAAGTGGGCAATTCGCTATTTTTATTCCGGGAAGGACAGGACAAGCCGGTTGAATTGAAGATTATCGCGCACAGAAGGCATAAGAACTTCGATTTATTGATGTTTGAAGGCTATCATAATGTCAATGAAGTGGTTTCCTTCAAAGATGGCCTTTTGAAAGTGCCGGAATCCTATTTATCGGCTCTGGATCAAGATGAATTCTATTTCCATGAAATCATCGGATGTAAGGTGCTTACGACAACAGGAGAAGAATTGGGAACAATCCGTGAAATCCTGACGCCCGGCGCCAATGATGTATGGGTCATCCAAGCGAAGAAAGGCAAGGATATATTGATTCCGTATATAGAAGATGTTGTGAAAGAAATCAATGTCGCGGATAAGACGATCACCATAGAACCGATGGAAGGGTTATTATCATGAAAATTGATGTATTATCGCTGTTTCCTGAAATGTTCACAGGCGTTTTCGGTTCATCTATCCTGAAGAAGGCGGAAGAAAAAGGTGCGGCATCCTACAATGTTGTGAACTTCCGCGAATTTGCGGATAATAAGCATAAAACGGTGGATGACTATCCTTATGGCGGAGGTGCCGGCATGGTGCTGAAAGCGCAGCCGATCTTTGATGCGGTCGATCATCTAAGACAGGAAACCCCATCGAAGAAGCAACGCGTCATTCTGCTGTGCCCGCAAGGCGAGCGCTATACGCAGAAGAAAGCGGAAGAACTGGCGAAGGAAGAGCATCTGATCTTTGTCTGCGGCCATTATGAAGGATATGATGAGAGAATCAGGGAACATGTTGTCACGGATGAAATTTCGCTCGGTGATTATGTGCTGACAGGCGGCGAGCTGGGGGCGATGGTGATCATTGATAGCGTTGTACGCTTATTGCCGGGTGTTCTCGGCAATGAAGATTCGCCTGTTAAAGATTCGTATTCTTCAGGCCTGCTGGAGCACCCCCATTATACGCGCCCGTATGATTACAAGGGGCATAAAGTGCCTGATACGCTCATGTCGGGCAACCATAAGCTGATTGAGGAATGGCGCACGAAAGAGAGCCTAAGAAGAACGTGGACCCGCCGTCCTGATCTGCTGGAGCATATGGAATTGAATGAGCAGGAGAAAAAGTGGCTGGAAGAAATAAAAAAAGAAAATGAGCTGTTGCAATAGATAAGTTTATATGATAAGATAATTTTTGTGATTTAGGAAAGTAATTTTCCTTGTCACATGATAACGATGTTCCGCTGTGGGCGAGTAGACTTGCATGAGCATCCGTAGGAGGAGTTGAAAAAGATGCAACAATTAATTCATGAAATCACTAAAGAACAATTACGCACAGATCTTCCATCTTTCCGTCCTGGTGACACAGTACGTGTACACGTTAAGGTAGTAGAGGGAACTCGTGAGCGTATCCAGATTTTCGAAGGCGTAGTAATCAAGCGTCGCGGTGGTGGAATTAGCGAAACTTTCACAGTTCGTAAAGTTTCTTACGGTGTAGGCGTTGAGCGTACATTCCCTGTACACACACCAAAAATCGCAAACCTTGAAGTGGTTCGTCGCGGTAAAGTACGTCGTGCGAAACTTTACTACCTACGTAGTCTTCGCGGTAAAGCGGCTCGTATCAAAGAGATTCGCTAATTTTCCGAAACTAGCAGCATGAGCTGATATAGATGGGAATAACCTATGCAATGATAAAAAAGAGCTTGTTAATCAAGCTCTTTTTTAACATTTTAAAAGCTTACTTACATAAATGTTATGTATAAGGTGTTCATTTGTTATAATAGATTGGATATAGTCGTTATAGAAACTGAAATACATAATGAGGCTGGTGATAGCAAATGACAAAAAAGAAGAATGAAGCATGGGAATGGCTAAAGGCGTTACTAATCGCCGTGCTCTTAGCTGCAGTAATCCGCTATTTCCTACTGGCGCCGATTGTGGTTGATGGTTATTCCATGATGCCGACTTTACATGACAAAGACCGCATGATCGTAAATAAAATCGGCTATATGATCGGAGAGCCCGAACGATTCGATATCGTGGTTTTCCATGCACCTGAGCAGAAAGATTATATTAAGAGGGTAATCGGGCTCCCAGGGGACAAAATAGAGTATAAAGACGATACTTTATACGTGAATGGGAAAGCCTATAAAGAACCATACTTGGATGAATACAAGAGACAAGTAGTCGGCCCGTTAACCGAAGACTTTACCTTAAATGATATTCCGGGCGGACAAGCGGAAGTGCCTGAAGGGCATTTGTTTGTAATGGGAGATAACAGAAGACAGTCGAAAGATTCACGGCATATCGGCTTTGTATCCCAAGATGAAGTTCTCGGGAAGACAAGCATTGTATACTGGCCGATGAAAGACATGAGAATTGTGGAATAGGAAGGTGGATACCAGTGACGATTCAATGGTTTCCAGGCCATATGGCCAAAGCGAGACGCGAAGTAACAGAGAAGCTTAAATTAGTCGACATCATTTATGAATTAGTGGATGCTAGACTTCCGTTATCTTCTCGCAATCCGATGATTGATGAAATCATTCAACATAAACCAAGATTAGTGCTATTAAATAAAGCGGATATGGCGGACCCGCAAAAGACAAAGCTCTGGCTGGATTATTTCGAGGCACAGGGGATAAAAGCCCTGGCGATCAATTCGCAAGCGGGAAATGGCCTGTCACAAATTATTACAGTCTCTAAAGAGCTGTTGAAAGAGAAGCTGGATCGCTTGAAGGCCAAAGGCGTCAAGCCTCGGGCAATCCGCGCTATGATTGTAGGGATTCCGAATGTAGGGAAATCCACTTTCATTAATCGCCTGGCTAAGAAGAACATTGCTAAAACCGGCAATATGCCAGGTGTCACAAAAGCACAACAATGGATTAAAGTGGGAAAAGAATTAGAGCTGCTTGATACACCGGGCATTCTTTGGCCGAAATTCGAGGATCAAGAAGTGGGTCAGCGCCTGGCTGTAACTGGGGCGATCAAGGACACTTTATTGAACCAGCAGGATTTGGCTGTTTATGCCCTGCGTTTTTTAGAAGCGGAGTATCCACAAGCGCTGAAAGAACGCTATCAGTTGACTGAGATACCGGAGGATGTTGTAGAGCTATTCGATGCAATCGGCACGAACCGCCGCGTCTTGGCGAGCAGAGGTATGATAGATTATGATAAGACAGCCGAATTAGTCATCCGTGACCTTAGGGCTGAACGATTGGGAAGAGTAACATTCGAACTCCCGCCAAAAGAAGCAGATTTTGCTTAAGCTCCTAGTTAGGAGCTTTATTTTTTTGGGCGAAGGCCGATAAATGAAGTAAGGGAAAGCGTGGGTATTATGACAAAATCGAAAAGCATAAAAGAAATCAGTGAATTGTTGCGGAATGTTCAACATCCGAATGATCCATTTTTGCAGATTTGCAGTGAAGATGAACGCAAAGGTGTCATCAATTTAGTTAAAAAGTGGCATCGGGCATACGAGCAGCAAGAAAAGCTTGAAGCGAAATGGCAAGCTATGAGGGAATTTGAGCAAGTGGCGTGGGGAGAAGGCTATGAGTTCATAGCCGGCGTCGATGAAGTAGGCAGGGGGCCTCTGGCAGGACCTGTGGTAGCGGCAGCGGTCATCCTTCCGCGTTCCTATAAGCTTCTTGGGCTGGATGATTCCAAAAAGGTGAATGAAGCCAAGCGCAATGCGTTCTATGAGGAAATCATGAGGGAGGCAATAGCTGTCGGGGTGGGCATCATGGATCAGTCTGTCATTGACGATATCAATATTTATGAAGCAACGAAAAAAGCGATGCAAGCGGCTATACAACAGTTGAAGCAGCAGCCGGATTATCTGTTGATCGATGCGATGAAGTTGCCGTTAGCCATTCCGCAGCAATCGATTATCAAAGGCGATGCCAGAAGTGTTTCCATTTCAGCCGCTTCCATTGTCGCCAAAGTGACACGGGACCGATTGATGTATGAATATGACGAGCTATATCCGCAGTATGGCTTCAAGAACAATATGGGATATGGAACAAAAGAGCATCTTGCCGCACTGCGTGAATACGGACCGACTCCATGGCACAGAAGAAGTTTCGCTCCGGTAAAAGAAATCATCCGGCCGAATAACGGATAAGCTTTAAGATGAACAAAAGCAGTCGGGGGGAAGTGGTGTTATGCAAATGACGGGCATCGTCCAAAATCTAATGCCACAGCAAACATCTTCAGTTGCAGAGCTATTGAAAGACGGACAGATGCTTCATGGCAAAGTGCTGAAAATCCATGGGAATCAAACAGCTGAAATCAGCATCGGACAAACAAAACTACTCGCCATCATCGATGCCCCTCTTACTGTGGGAGAAAGATACTTATTTCAGGTGCAAAGCGGCGGTGACATGACATCGCTCAAAGTACTGCCCCAAAGTAGCCGGGGACAGGGGATAAAGGAATTAGCGCTGCAGCTGCTGCGGCATTTTTCTTTGCCGGAAACGAAGGAAAGTACTGCCATAGCGCGTTTCTTCTTGAAGAACGAGATGTCTTTAACGCGGGAGAATATGTGGCAGGCGCTGCAATGGATGCAAGAGACAGGCGGATTATCGAAAGGCCTGCATGTCATGAAAGTGCTGCGGGATCTTTCGCTTCCGTTTTCGCAGGATGCGTTCAAGGCTATTTTATCATTTGAAAACAAAGTGCCATTGAATACACTATTCGCTTCTTTGTCGCAAGCGCTCTTAAATAGTGAAGATGAAACCGCCGTATCTGTAAAAGCGGTATTATCCCAACTGCTTCTAGCGAACGTGGACAAGGCGGCTGAGAAAGTATTACATAAGATGCTTTCTGTTTGGCTTTTAGCTCAAGGCCCGTTAAAAGAAACTATGTTTCGATTATTGCAGGAAACGGGATTGTTTACTAAGCAAGCAGCACCCGCGGAGGTCATCAAGCAAAGCTTGCAATTGCTCGATGGCAATAAGACTATTATCCAGCAGCCTGCCATGAGAAAAGCAGTCGATTTATTGGTGCAAATGCAATCAACAGTAGACCTGGGCCGAAATAAGCCAGTGCAGCAATCATTTATGCAGCTGATTGCCAGCCGGATGCTTGAATTATCCGGCAATCATGCCGAAAAGCCCCGCCGCTCCAGTTAGCCAAAATCACATGCCGAGAGCAGTAAAAGAAGGGATAGGCCCTGCTAGTGCATCCAGCACTTTCGTTAAGGTGGTGGCTAACTATATATTGTCATATGTTGTGATACGTACAGACAGGGACATCGTCCGCTCTCATGAGCTGCTTCAATTGTTTGCTAAAGCGGGTGCGGCCGTCCATATAGATAGTACAGAAGGAAACCGCACTGATGTTTTATTCCTGAAGGAGACTAAGGCTGTGCAATTCGGGATGGACAACTTAATTCAAGCCAGGAAATATATAGCTGCGCGGCTATTGCAAGTGGTTGAGGGGAAATACGAGAAGGGGGCTGCTTATAGAGGTTACGATAACCAGCTTTTTCAAAGAATCATCCATGAAGAAGTTGCTGCTCTCAGTGCCACTGCATCTTCTATTTTTGCCGTTGAAATGAAAAATGCCCTCCGCCTGCTAGGGGCAGGGCTCGAACATTCTTTAGCGAATATGGCAGAAGGGGCGGTTATCAAGGAGAGCGAGCTGTTATCGCTGAAACCATTGCTGTTGAAGTTGTTGAATGAATCACAGCCGTCTTCTGTGCGGGATAATGCGGAGCAATTACTGAATAAAATTACAGCCCAGCAAATCCTATCCCAAAGCTCCGGTCCGATTCAACATGTGATTACACAATTCCCCATCTCCTTTCATCGGTTCCAAACAGAGGCAACGATGCAATGGAGCGGGAGGAAGAAACAGAACGGGAGAATCGATCCGGCTTTTTGCCGCGTGCTATTCTATCTTGAACTTGAAAATATGAAAGAG
Source organism: Bacillus sp. (in: firmicutes) (assembly GCA_051874035.1). GTDB lineage: Bacteria > Bacillota > Bacilli > Bacillales > DSM-1321 > Bacillus_AD. The sequence goes on along the minus strand of JBJEFM010000094.1, from coordinate 97,482 downwards.
ACGGTCATTGATCTGGTTGTGCAGAATAAAATCATGAAAATAACGGTTATTAATGAAAAGGCTCCACTATTGAAGAGTGTTTCTCAATTGTTGATTCAACAACTGAAAGAGCGGCTGGAGGGGTTGGCTATAAGGTTTCTTCCTTTCTTTTTGAACTGCCGGGCCCAGCATTGCAAATGAAAAGCGACAGTGCCATATATGATGCGTCTCTCTATAGAGGGGTGGATATAAAAATATGAAAGAACAGCGTAAAGAGGCCGTTGTCCTTACATATGATCCGGATAAAGATGCGGCTCCGAAAGTCATCGGGAATGGAAAAGGCAAGATTGCAGAGAGTATTATCAATGCGGCCAAAGCCAATAATATACCTATTCAAACAGATCCATCGCTTGTCGAATTGCTCGGCAAGCTCAATATTAATGAATCGATACCAGTGGAATTATATGAAGCGGTCGCTGAAATTTTCGCGTTCATTTATCAAGTGGACAAGGAATCGGGAAAAGCGACACATCAGTAATATTTTGTGCGAGGAAAATTCAACTTTTTTTCAAAGTGGAGTTGAATTTTTTCAGAATAAAAATGTAAGCGTATTCATTTTATGGGATAGTAAGTTGAAAGGCAGAAAAATAACGGCATCCAGAGTTTTACAAAAATAATTATCTTCTTCCAAATGCTTTAGTAGTAAAATAAATAATAATTGATTTAAATAGGTTTGATTTATTATAAAGGAGTAAATATAAGTCTTAAGCAGAAAAAATGTGTTTTTTTAGTGTTTTATAAATGGGTTTTCAGTAATTTTTAAGTGATAGAAAGTTATTCTCTATTACTATTTCAATAAAATTTTAGTTGTGATGAGGTATTCTCAGGGGAATGAAATGCAGCATGAAAAGATAACACTTATATGGAATAAAAGGTTTGGCGAAAGAAAGCGAGTTTTATAGAAAAAAGTCGGATAATACAGTTTAATAGATGATTAAAACCTAAATGTATGGTAGAATCATTTTGTTATATATTTAGGTTTTTTTACCATAACATAGTGGTAAAGAAAGAACAACTAGCTGGAATTCTCTGTATTAACACACGGAAAACTGTAATATATTTTATATTTTAATAATATATTTTTGGTTTTTTTGAGAAGATTTGCTAGACAAGCATTTGTGCTTTTTATACAATGAAAGCGCAATCTATTTTTTATTGATAGACGCATTTAGAGCCATGTCGTTTTAAATGACGCAATGTTTCGAAAATTGTGAGTATTAATAGGAGGATGGGACATGAATATCCACGAGTATCAGGGAAAAGAGGTCCTCAGAAAATACGGAGTCGCTGTACCAAAAGGTAAAGTAGCATTTTCTGTGGAAGAAGCTGTTGAAGCAGCGAAAGAGCTGGGTTCAGAGGTATGTGTAGTGAAAGCTCAAATCCATGCTGGCGGCAGAGGAAAAGCCGGCGGTGTGAAAGTTGCTAAAAATCTTGATGAAGTTCGTACATATGCCAATGAAATATTAGGCAAAACACTCGTAACGCATCAAACAGGTCCTGAGGGTAAAGAAGTCAAACGTTTGCTCATTGAAGAAGGTTGCGATATCAAGAAGGAATATTACGTCGGCCTGGTACTGGACCGTGCAACTTCCCGAGTTGTCCTGATGGCGTCCGAAGAAGGCGGAACAGAAATTGAAGAAGTGGCAGAGAAAACACCTGAAAAAATCTTCAAAGAGATCGTCGATCCAGTCGTCGGTTTAACAGGATTTCAGGCTAGAAGAATTGCATTCAACATTAATATACCAAATGAGCTGATCGGCCAAGCGGTTAAGTTTATGATGGGACTTTATACAGCGTTTGTGGAGAAGGACTGTTCGATTGCGGAAATCAATCCGCTTGTTGTGACAGGCGACGGCAAAGTAATGGCGCTTGATGCGAAATTGAACTTTGATTCGAATGCCTTGTTCCGCAATAAAGATATCGTGGAGTATCGTGATTTGGAAGAGGAAGATGCGAAAGAAATTGAAGCGTCAAAATATGATTTAAGTTATATCTCTTTAGATGGCAATATCGGCTGCATGGTAAACGGTGCGGGCCTGGCTATGGCGACTATGGATATCATCAAGCATTACAATGGAGACCCGGCCAACTTCCTGGATGTAGGAGGCGGCGCAACAGCGGAGAAAGTAACAGAAGCGTTTAAAATCATTCTGTCCGACCCGAAAGTGAAAGGCATTTTTGTTAATATTTTTGGCGGAATCATGAAATGCGACATCATCGCCGAAGGCGTGGTAGAGGCGGCTAAGCAAGTAGGCCTTTCTGTTCCATTGGTTGTTCGTCTTGAAGGGACAAATGTCGAGTTAGGGAAAGAAATTTTGAAGAATTCAGGCATTAATATTACAGCAGCGGAATCCATGGCTGACGGTGCACAAAAAATCGTTTCATTAGTAGGCTAATAGGCAGGGGGTATAATCATGAGTGTTTTTATTAATAAAGATACGAAAGTAATTGTACAAGGTATTACAGGGTCAACAGCGCTATTTCATACGAAGCAAATGATTGAATACGGAACGCAGATTGTAGCCGGTGTGACCCCGGGGAAGGGCGGCACGGCAGTTGAAGGCGTACCTGTCTACAATACAGTAATCGAAGCGGCGCAAGCTACTGGCGCCACGGCTTCTGTTATATATGTTCCAGCTCCGTTCGCCGCTGATGCGATCTTAGAGGCTGTAGATGCGGAACTTGAATTGGCTATTTGTATCACGGAACATATCCCGGTATTGGATATGGTGAAAGTAAAACGTTATATGGAAGGCAAAAAAACCCGCTTGATTGGTCCCAACTGTCCTGGAGTCATTACACCGGACGAGTGCAAAATCGGCATTATGCCCGGCTATATCCATACAAAAGGGCATATCGGAGTGGTCTCTCGTTCGGGAACATTGACATATGAAGCGGTACACCAATTGACGCAAGCAGGACTCGGCCAAACAACGGCAGTAGGCATTGGAGGAGACCCTGTCAACGGAACAGACTTCATTGATGTTCTAAAAGCTTTCAATGAAGATCCTGAAACATACGCTGTGATCATGATTGGTGAAATCGGCGGTACAGCGGAAGAAGAAGCGGCTGAGTGGGTCAAAGCCAATATGACTAAACCTGTAGTCGGCTTCATCGGCGGCCGTACAGCCCCTCCGGGCAAGCGCATGGGCCATGCCGGCGCAATCATTTCAGGGGGCAAGGGAACAGCCGATGAGAAAATCCGGGTAATGAACGAGTGCGGCATCAAAGTTGCGGAAACACCTTCCGTAATGGGGGAAACGCTGATCTCCGTCATTAAAGAGCAAGGTATTTATGAAAAATGCAAAACGCACTGACAGCGTTTCATCATCCCTCGATCATTGAGGGATGATTTTTATATATAATATAGAAGAAAAAAGGAGAATCATAAATTGCAAGAGTTCGAGAAACGCCTTATACTGCTTCATCATTGTCGCGGGATCGGATGGAAATCAATCCATACGATCATCCGGTTCGACAATCACCTCCACCAGCTATTCACCAGAAGCCCCCGCGAGTGGCAAGACATGCTCCACAAGCTTAAGCCATCCCATCTTACATCCTTTTACCATGACCTTCATTCCGTCGATATTTCCGAAAGGTTGCGGCAATACGAAATGAATTCCATCATTGTGAAAACAATCTTCCAATCCGATTATCCCGAAAGGCTGCGAAACATTCATGATCCGCCTTGGGTGTTATATATGAAAGGAAACGAACGCCTTTTGCACCAGCGGCGCGCATTGGCGGTCGTCGGGGCCAGGAAGCCATCAGAATACGGCAGGAAAGCGATTGCTGCCATCCTTCCTGGGCTGGTGGATAAAGGCTACGTAATAGTAAGCGGACTGGCGAGCGGAATTGATGCTTGTGCGCATCAAACGGCCATGTACCATAAAGGTAGCACAATCGCAGTGCTTGGAGGAGGATTGCATCAAATCTATCCGAAAGAAAATACTTCATTGGCGCTAAAGATGATGAAAGAGCAATTGGTTCTGTCGGAAACGCCTCCTATGCAAAGAGCGGAACCTTGGATGTTTCCTATGCGCAATCGGATTATAAGCGGATTGAGCGATGGTGTTTTCATTGTTGAAGCGAAAGAAAGAAGCGGTTCTTTGATTACAGCTTTGCAAGCATTGGAGCAAGGGAGGGAAATATTCGCTCTTCCCGGAGGCTATGACAGCCCTTTATCGAAAGGGACAAACAAACTCATTCAAGAAGGTGCAAAGCTTGTGTTGGCCGAGGAAGACATTACGGACGAGTTTCCGTACAAAAAATGATTTTCACTATATAATTATGGAAGAATTGTTTATATTGCAGGAAGAAGTGAAATAAAAGAAAAAGATGCATGATAATAAAGTGCTAACGGTGTTTTTTTATTCGAAATATGAAATTTGTAAGAAATATGCAAGGAAAATATTCGAAATAGCTTGAAATATCTTTGAATATATTATAAATTGAGCATCAAGCATGTTTTTTATTTTTTGAATATACATAAACGCTTATTTTGGGGTTCCGCTTATTTTACAAGCGCCTTTGAATATATTTAAAAAGAAGTATGCGCTTTCAAAAACAATCAAGCAGAAAGGCTATCCGTAAAGATTTAAATGGCAGTCAGTAGAAGAAAAGCTCTGTCTAAAAACGATAACTTAGAATATTAAGATTGACAAACCGAATTTCTATGATTAATAATAGTGAAGATTTAAATTACCTCTTAAGGAGGATTTTGCATGTCAGATTATCTTGTCATTGTGGAGTCACCAGCCAAGGCGAAGACGATTGAAAAGTACCTTGGGAAAAAATATAAAGTAAAAGCATCAATGGGTCATGTCAGAGATTTGCCCAAGAGCCAAATGGGCGTTGATATAGAACATAATTTTGAACCGAAATATATTACCATCCGCGGGAAGGGACCAGTGTTGAAAGAGTTGAAAACGGCTGCCAAAAAGGCGAAAAAAGTCTATCTTGCAGCCGACCCCGACAGAGAGGGGGAAGCGATTGCTTGGCATCTTGCCAATTCGCTGAACTTGGATACTACTTCCGATTGCCGGGTTGTATTTAATGAAATCACAAAAGACGCCATTAAAGAGTCCTTTAAGCATCCAAGGCCAGTAAATATGGATCTTGTAGATGCACAGCAAGCCCGTCGCGTACTAGATCGCCTTGTCGGCTATAATATCAGCCCTTTGCTTTGGAAAAAGGTCAAGAAGGGCTTGAGCGCCGGACGGGTGCAATCCGTAGCTGTCCGCTTAATCATTGAGCGTGAGAAGGAAATCAAAAAGTTCATTCCGGAAGAGTATTGGACAATCGGCTCCCAGTTCGTCAAAGGGAAAGAGACATTTGATGGTTCTTTCTTGAGCATGGATGGAAAGAAAGTTTCTTTACATTCAGAAGAAGATGTGAAGAACATCCTGTCTACCCTGAAAGGAAACGAGTATAAAGTTACAAGTGTAACGAAGAAAGAAAGAAAGCGCAATGCAGCTCTTCCTTTCACTACGTCATCACTGCAGCAGGAAGCGGCGCGAAAGCTTAATTTCAGAGCCAAGAAGACGATGATGCTTGCTCAGCAATTGTATGAAGGAATTGATTTAGGCAAAGAAGGAACGGTTGGTCTGATTACATATATGAGAACGGATTCAACAAGGGTTTCCGATGTAGCCATCCAAGAATGCCAATCATACATCGAGTCACAATACGGCAAAGAATATGTGCTTTCGGAGAAGCGCAAAGAGAAGAAGCAAGGTAAAACGCAAGATGCGCACGAAGCCATCCGCCCAACAAGCACTGTTAAAGATCCGGCTGCGGTGAAAGAATACTTATCAAGAGACCAATATCGTTTATACAAACTTATTTGGGAACGATTTGTCTCCAGCCAAATGGCTCCGGCTATTCTGGATACGATGAGTGTAGACCTTGAGAATAACCGTGTCGTATTCAGAGCGAACGGCTCTAAAGTTAAATTCCCCGGCTTTATGAAGGTGTATGTGGAAGGTACAGACGATAATATAGAGGAGAAGAAAGATAATATTCTTCCTGACCTTGCAGAAGGCGATGTAGTGTTCTCTAAAGATATGGAACCTAAACAGCACTTCACACAGCCGCCGCCGCGCTATACGGAAGCTAGGCTAGTAAAAACACTTGAGGAACTCGGTATAGGAAGGCCTTCCACTTTCGCGCCGACCTTGGATACCATCCAGAAGCGCGGTTATGTAACATTGGATAACAAACGCTTTGTTCCTACAGAATTAGGTGAAATTATACATGAAGTGATGGTGGAATTCTTCCCGGATATTATTGATGTGGAATTCACAGCGAGAATGGAAGAGGAATTCGATAATATTGAAGACGGCGAAATCGCCTGGAGGAAGGTAATCGATGAATTCTACAGCGATTTTGAAGTTCACTTGAAAAAAGCGGAAGAAGAAATGGAGAAAGTCGAAATCAAGGATGAGCCGGCTGGAGAAGATTGTGAGGAGTGCGGAGCGCCGATGGTCTTCAAAATGGGCCGTTACGGAAAGTTCATGGCTTGCAGCAATTTTCCGGATTGCCGAAACACGAAAGCCATTGTGAAAGAAATCGGTGTTGCTTGTCCGAAATGTGAAAAGGGTTCTATAATAGAAAGAAAAAGCAAGAAGAAACGCTTATTTTATGGTTGCAACTTATATCCTGAATGTGATTTCATTTCTTGGGACAAACCAATCGCGCGCAAATGCCCTAAGTGCAACGGACTGCTTGTTGAGAAGAAACTCAAAAAAGGTGTGCAAGTGCAATGTACGGAATGCGATTATAAAGAGGGCCAACAAAAGTAGGTGGTAAATCACCTACTTTTTTCCTGTTTTAAAATACAAATTTTTGTGAAGTGTCTATGGACAAACGATGAACTTTAAGGATATAATTGCATCTTGTTGAGGCTTTTTTCTTATATTGAAATAGGTTTATAAAAATCATAGCTATGCTAGTTTTTTATAGGGCTATTGCTTAAGAATATGAATGATTTATGATCATTCTTCATTTGGAGGTTTAAATATGACAAACATTACTGTAAATGTAATTGGTGCTGGCCTAGCCGGTAGTGAAGCAGCTTGGCAACTCGCCAATAGAGGTGTGAAGGTAAAGCTTTATGAAATGAGACCTGTTAAAATGACGCCTGCTCATCATACGAGCCAGTTTGCGGAATTAGTATGTAGCAACTCGCTTAGAGCGAATACGCTTACAAACGCAGTGGGAGTATTGAAAGAAGAGATGAGACATCTTAATTCTCTTGTTATGGCTGCTGCAGATGAAAGCTCTGTGCCGGCCGGCGGCGCTCTTGCTGTCGATCGTCATGAATTCGCAGGAAGAATTACGGATACTCTGAAGAACCATGAAAATGTGACTGTTGTAAATGAGGAAGTAACGGAAATTCCTGAAGGCATTACGATTATTGCTACAGGCCCTTTGACTTCTCCGGAATTATCAGCTCAGATTAAAGAGCTAACAGGGGAAGAGCACCTTTATTTCTATGATGCCGCTGCTCCGATCATTGAAAAAGATAGCATTGATTTTGACAAAGTGTATGTGAAATCTAGATATGATAAAGGCGAAGCCGCATATGTAAACTGTCCAATGAATGAAGAAGAGTTCAACAAGTTTTATGAAGCGCTGATTTCTGCTGAAACAGTACCTTTAAAAGAATTTGAGAAGGAAATCTTCTTTGAGGGATGTATGCCCATTGAAGTGATGGCTTCAAGAGGGAAGAAAACCATGTTATTCGGCCCCTTGAAACCGGTTGGGTTAGAAGATCCGAGAACGGGTAAAAGACCATATGCCGTAATCCAGCTGCGCCAGGATGATGCCGCAGGCACATTGTATAATTTAGTCGGCTTCCAGACACATTTGAAATGGGGAGCGCAAAAAGAAGTGCTGCGTTTGATTCCGGGGCTTGAGAACGCTGAGATTGTCCGATATGGTGTCATGCATCGCAATACATTCATCAACTCGCCTAAAGTGTTGAAAGCGACCTATCAATTGCAATCGCGTCCCGACCTGTTTTTCGCTGGTCAGATGACAGGTGTGGAGGGGTATGTAGAATCGGCAGCTTCCGGATTGATTGCAGGTATCAATGCCGCGAGACTGGTTCAAGGCCAAGAACCGATTGAGTTTCCGGCTGAAACAGCTATCGGCAGCATGGCTAGATACATTACAACTACAAACTCTAAAAACTTTCAGCCGATGAATGCGAATTTTGGCTTGTTCCCTGAACTTCCGGAGCGAATCAAAGGTAAGAAAGAAAGAAATGAAATGCACGCTAAACGCGCACTGGAAACAATTCAGAATTTTGTGACAAATAAGCGATATTAATTGCAAGGGCTACTGAATTGTGTTACGATTTAGTAGCTCTTGTGAGGTGTTAATATGCAAAATAAAGATGAATTACTTCAATCTTTCTTACAATACTTACAGTTAGAAAAAAATTATTCGGATTATACCGTTGAATTTTACCACAATGATATTAAAGAATTTTATATGTTCATGATTGAACAAAGTATAGAAGACTTACATACAGTAACATTTTTTGATGCACGGCTCTTTTTAACTAAATTATACGATAAAGACTTGGCGAAGAAATCGATTGCACGCAAAATCTCTTCTTTGCGAAGTTTCTATAAGTGGTTAATGAGGGAAGAATATGTTCAAGAGAATCCTTTCGCGCTCGTATCATTGCCTAAGAAAGAACAAAAGCTGCCCCAATTTCTATATGAAGAAGAATTGGAATCTTTGTTTAAATCGGTAAAAACCGATACAGCGCTCGGAAAAAGAGACTTGGCTTTACTAGAGTTGCTATATGCAACTGGCATGCGTGTAAGCGAATGCTGCGGCATGCAAATAAAAGACGTCGATTTTTCGTTAGGGACGATTCTTGTTCATGGAAAAGGTAAAAAAGATCGTTATGTGCCTTTTGGGAAATATGCTAGTCATGCTCTGCATACGTATATTAGTAGTGCAAGAGCTGAATTAGTCAAAAGTGCTAAACATGATTGTGTATTTGTGAACTACCGTGGTGAGCCTTTAACCGTGAGAGGGGTTAGGTATATTTTAACGCGATTGTTTAATAATGTTGGCAACAAAGGGTTGCACCCGCATATGTTACGACATAGCTTTGCTACGCATCTCCTGAATAACGGCGCCGATTTGCGTTCAGTGCAGGAGTTATTGGGACATGTGAATATTTCATCCACGCAAATATATACCCACGTTACAAAGGAACAACTTTGGAAAGTATATCAATCTTCACATCCACGAGCATAGCGCTCAAGACGAAAGGAGTAATATTTATGGGATTCCATGCAACAACGATTTTTGCTGTACATCATAAAGGTAAGTGTGCAATGTCAGGTGATGGGCAGGTAACATTAGGTAATTCAATTGTTATGAAACATACTGCAAGAAAAGTAAGACGTTTATTTCATGGGAAAGTACTGGCTGGATTTGCGGGATCGGTCGCGGATGCTTTTACTTTATTTGAAATGTTTGAAGGAAAGCTTGAAGAATATAACGGAAACCTCCAAAGAGCGGCAGTAGAGCTTGCTAAGCAATGGCGGGGCGATAAAATGCTGCGTCAGTTAGAAGCGATGTTAATTGTAATGGACCAAGATAATTTATTGCTTGTATCCGGGACTGGTGAAGTGATCGAGCCTGATGATGGAATTTTAGCGATTGGTTCAGGGGGAAGTTATGCGTTAAGTGCAGGCCGTGCGCTCAAGCGCTATTCAGGCGAAGCACTTTCGGCACGTGATATAGCTGAAGCCGCACTGCAGATTGCAGGCGAAATATGCGTATTTACAAACTCTAATATTATAATTGAAGAATTATAAATCGAGGAGGATGCAAAGATGAAAAAGAATCGTGCCAATTTAACCCCAAGACAAATCGTGGAGAAATTAGATCAATATATAGTAGGACAGAACGATGCGAAACGAGCGGTAGCCATCGCATTAAGAAACAGATACCGCAGAAGTCTGCTTAAAGACCAGCTGCGTGATGAGGTAGTGCCTAAGAATATTTTAATGATCGGACCAACAGGTGTCGGGAAAACAGAAATCGCGCGCCGTATTGCCAAGCTTGTAAATGCGCCTTTTATAAAGGTGGAAGCGACAAAATTCACAGAAGTTGGCTATGTTGGCCGTGATGTAGAATCAATGGTCAGAGATTTAGCCGAGACTTCATTCAGACTTGTTAAAGAAGAAAAAATAGTAAGTGTGAAAGAAGCGGCTGAATCAAATGCTAATAAACGACTAATAGAGCTATTAGTCCCTTCCGGAAAGAAAACAAGCCAAATGAAGAACCCATTTGAAATGTTTTTCGGCGGCAATAATACAGAAGAAACTCAAGAAACAACCACTGATGATACAAGTGTAAAAGAGCGAAGAGCGGTAATTAAGGAGAAGCTGGCCGCAGGTGATCTGGAGAATGAATATGTCACGGTTGAAGTAGAAGAGCAGGCGCCATCCATGTTTGATATGCTACAGGGTTCAGGCATGGAACAAATGGGTATGAATATGCAAGATGCCCTAAGCAACCTGATGCCGAAGAAAAGGAAGAAGAGAAAGCTGACTGTAGCTGAAGCGAGAACGGTACTTACGAATGAAGAAGCGGCTAAACTGATCGATATGGATGAAGTAACACAAGAAGCGATTGAGCGTGCGGAGCAATCCGGCATTATCTTTATCGACGAAATCGATAAAATTGCCAGCAAATCATCCGGAGGTTCTTCCGCTGATGTGTCAAGGGAAGGCGTGCAGCGCGATATTCTCCCAGTGGTCGAAGGTTCGACGGTTGTAACTAAATACGGCACGGTAAAAACCGATCATGTCTTATTCATAGCGGCGGGCGCCTTCCATATGGCTAAACCATCCGATCTGATTCCCGAATTGCAAGGGCGCTTCCCGATCCGTGTTGAACTTAAGAAGCTGACTGTAGAAGACTTCCAACGCATTCTTCATGAGCCTGACAATGCCTTATTGAAACAATATACAGCTCTTTTAGAGACAGAAGGTATACAAATAGAATTTTCTGACGATGCTATTCGTAGGATTGCGGAAGTAGCGTACGATGTGAACCAGGATACTGATAATATTGGAGCCCGAAGACTGCATACTATTTTGGAAAAGTTGCTTGAAGATCTATCTTTCGAAGCACCTGATATAACGATGGAAAAAATCATTATCACACCGCAGTATGTAGAAGATAAATTGGGTACAATATCTAAAAATAAGGACTTAAGTCAATTCATTTTGTAAGAATAATGGTCAAGATTCACAAATACGTTATTTTCAAGTGATGTAGGAATCATTCTAAAAATCGACATAAAACTAAATACAGCACCTATTAGGAGGAACAGAGTAATGAACTTACTTGAAAAAACAAGAAAAATTAATGCAATGCTCCAAAGAGCAGCCGGTAAACCAGTTAACTTTAAGGAAATGGCTGAAAGCTTATCCGAAGTAATTGACTCAAATGTCTATGTAGTGAGTAGAAGAGGAAAATTATTAGGGTTCTCAATCAATCAGCAAATTGAAAACGAACGTATGAAAAAAATGTTTGAAGAGCGCCGTTTCCCGGAGGAATACACAAATAGTTTATTCAATCTGCAGGAAACATCTTCAAACCTTGATGTGAACAGTGAATACACAGCCTTCCCTGTAGAGAATAAAGATTTATTCGTAAATGGCTTAACGACAGTTGTACCGATTATTGGCGGAGGAGAAAGATTGGGAACATTAATTCTAGCTCGTCTGCAAGAGAAATTCACTGATGATGATTTAATCTTGGCTGAATACGGTGCGACTGTAGTAGGAATGGAAATCCTGCGTGAGAAAGCTGAAGAAATCGAAGGTGAAGCTCGCAGTAAAGCAGTTGTTCAAATGGCGATCAGCTCCCTGTCTTACAGTGAATTAGAAGCGATTGAACATATCTTTGAAGAGTTGAACGGAAATGAAGGTTTATTGGTTGCTTCAAAAATTGCCGATCGAGTGGGGATTACACGTTCAGTAATCGTAAATGCACTTCGTAAATTAGAAAGTGCCGGTGTAATTGAGTCTCGTTCATTGGGAATGAAAGGTACGTATATTAAAGTATTGAATGATAAATTCTTAGTTGAGTTAGAAAAACTAAAAAATCATTAATCGAAACAAAAAATAAAGACCTTGCCAATTGTTGGCAAGGTTTTTATTTTTTGTTAATTATATACGAGGATATGCTTAACAAGAAATGTTACGAAAGTATAAATTATATAAAATAAATCGTTAAAAAGATATTTTTTAAAAAATAAACCAAAAAACATTAATTAAAAAAGGGCTATTTTACCTATTGGAATTTAGGTAAAATATAATAATTTTTAACGTATTCTGTAAAAAATAGCTTAACTAGACAAAAAAATACATTTATTCTTAAAAATCCCTCTGATTTTTCGGTAATTTACAATATAAGTATAGTGTTTTTGCGGAAAAACGCATATTTGTTAATGGTAATAAAATAGGTATAAAGTATGAGTTAATTTGCCTAAAAATTCATTATTATGTATATAGCGACAATTTAATCCATTCAAAAAGCTCTATTTTGATTCTTTTTGTAAAAAAATGTAATATTTGTTTTTCCTTTAAATAATAAATTGTTCCTGATTTTAATTATTTTCTGAAAAAATAGGCAATCTCACATAGACATTAAGGTGGTTATTATTTACAATGGAGAAATGGAATTTGACTGCCTGTATAATTGCGGCATTTTTTAAAAATAAAAATCGAGGTGGAAAGAAGTGGCTTTAATAACTGGAACAATCAATACACTAGAGCGGGCATTAAACTATGCATCTACGAAACAAAAAGTAGTCGCGGACAATATAGCCAATGGAGACACGCCGAATTATAAAGTGAAGAGCGTCAGCTTCGGAGAAATGCTGGATTCTGAATTAAAAACCGCGTTTACAGCAAGTAAATCGGATTCAAGGCATTTTGACCTATCCATTAAATCCAATACTGCGCTAGGTGTATATGTAAATAGGAATGTTTCGTACAATCATAATGGCAATAGTGTAGATATCGATAAAGAAATGAGCGATTTGGCGACAAATACTATTTACTATAATGCAGTCACAGACCGGATAATCGGTAAGTTCCAATCGCTGGAGAATGTTATTAAAGGAGGCAGGTAAACGTGACGATGTTCCAAAGCATGAATACGACAGCATCTGCACTGACGGCTCAAAGGCTTAGAATGGATATCATTTCTTCTAATATGGCAAATGTTGATACAACAAGAGGAAAATATGTGGATGGAGAATGGGTGCCCTATCAAAGGAAAATGGTCGTTATGCAGCCTGAAGAAGCTGATTTTTCAAGTTTTTTGCACAAGGCGATGGGGAAGGAAGCTTCAACAGGACAAGGTGTAAAGGTAACCAAAATCCTCAATGACGAAACACCTGCGAAGCTGGTTTATAACCCGGAACATCCGGATGCCGATGCTGAAGGATATGTAGCTATGCCGAATGTGGACCCACTTAGGGAAACAGTGGATTATATGAGCGCAACCCGTTCTTATGAAGCAAATGTGACAGTGTATAATGCGGCTAAGAGCATGATGTTGAAAGCTCTTGAAATCGGAAAATAGATTGGAGAATGAATTATGAATGTATTTGGCATCACCCCCAGCACTATATCATCCACCCAATACTCGCCTAAGAGTGCAGCGTCCCCGGCAGAAGCGCAAAAGCAGTTTACGGCTTTGTTGAAAGAATCCATTGATCAAGTAAATGCTTCGCAAATGCAATCGGATGCATTGGCTGAAAAGATGGCAAAGGGGGAAGACGTCGATTTACATAATGTATTAATCGCTTCTAAAAAAGCGGGCATTATGGTATCGACAACATTGGAAGTCCGGAATAAAGCTGTTGAGGCATATCAAGAAATCATGAGAATGCAAGTATAACATTCATCCTTTTCCTAAAACAAAGCATGTGCCGAATAGGCATATATAACACAGAGAGAATACAAAGCGGTTGGGGGATTAAGATGAATGAAAAAATAGTCAATTATAAAAATAAAGTCGTCGATTTTTGGTCAGGACGAACCCAAAAGCAAAAAGGCTTGTTTATAGGAGCGGCTTTATTCTTGATTTTAGTTGTGCCAGCTATGTTTTGGTTTTTATCAAAACCGACAATGGAGCCATTATATGCGAATCTAGAAGCGGCTGAAGCAGGATTGATTAAAGAAAATTTGGAAGCCAGAGGAGTTCCTTATGAAATCGCTGACGGCGGAAAAATGATAATGGTTCCCAGAGAGCAGGTTGATACATTGAAAGTCGATCTTGCAGCAGAGGGCCTTCCGGAAAAAGGGAGCATCGATTATTCATTTTTTGGGCAGAATGCCGGAATCGGTATGACGGATAATGAATTCAACGTACTGAAGTTGGATTCTATGCAAACGGAGCTTGCCAATCTGATGAAGGGCATTGAAGGAGTCAACAATGCTAAAGTGATGATTTCCCTCCCGGAAAAAGGGGTTTTTGTCAATCAGGCAGATGAACAAGCTTCTGCTTCGATTGTATTGGATACGAAACCGGGATATAAATTTGAGGATAAAGAAATTAAGTCTTTATACCATCTCGTATCAAAGAGCATCCCGAATCTGCCGACAGAAAACATCGTTATAATGAATCAAATGTTTGAATACTATGACCTCGAAGAAAATAATGAATTAAATGACGGGGCGCAAATCGGCAATCAACTAGGGGTAAAAAAAGAAGTGGAGCGCGACATCCAGCGCCAAGTTCAAAATATGCTCGGAACAATCATGGGCAGGGATAAAGTGGTAGTTTCTGTAACGGCCGATATTGATTTCTCACAAACGAAGGCGGAAGAAAATCTTGTGGAACCGGTTGATGAAGAGAATATGGAAGGCATCGCCATAAGTGCGCAGCGCCTCACAGAAACATTTACCGGCAATGGCCCTGCAGGAGGCGTTCCTGAGGGAGAAGATCCTTCAGATACATTGGCATCGAGCTATCTGGAAGGTGCGAATGGCGATGGGGATTATGAGAAGACAGAAGAAACCATTAATAACGAAGTGAACCGCATACGCAAAGAAATTGTGGAAAGCCCATATAAAATAAGAGACCTGGGCATCCAAGTGATGGTGGAGCCGCCTGCAGCGGACGACCCCGTTTCATTGCCGCAAGAGCGTATTGATGATATTACGCAAATATTGGGTACGATCATACGAACGACAATCGATAAAGATACGCTAACCGAAGAAATAACAGAAGAGGAATTACAGAATAAAATTGCTGTCTCTGTTCAAGAATTCAATGGAAAAGTAGATTTTGAAGCTGAAGAAAAAAGTGTGGTACCGCTTTGGGTATATATTGCAGGCGGGATTTTGATATTGGCGCTTATAGTCCTTATGTTCTTATACATCCGCGCCCGCAAACGCAAAGAAGAAGAGGAAGAAGAGTTTGTCCTGGAAGAGGAAGAAGAGGTTGCGGATATCAATGATGAGCTTGTCACAGAGGAAAGGCAAAAAAGAAAGCAGCTTGAGAGATTGGCTAAAGAAAAACCGGAAGAGTTCGCGAAATTATTGCGGACTTGGTTAACACAAGACTAGGGGGCAATGCAGTTGTCGAAGAAAGATAAAAAAGGTGGACTGACGGGCAAGCAAAAAGCAGCCATCCTGCTCATTTCCTTAGGCCCTGATGTGTCGGCTTCCGTTTATAAGTATCTATCAGAAGAAGAGATTGAAAGACTGACATTGGAAATTTCAAGTGTCAGGAAAGTGGAATCGGAAGAAAAAGAAAGCGTGTTGGAAGAATTCCATAATATTGCATTGGCACAGGATTATATAACGCAAGGCGGCATCGGCTATGCGAAGCAGGTTTTAGAAAAAGCCCTGGGGACAGAACAAGCAGCAGCGATTATTAATAGGCTCACTTCATCATTGCAGGTCCGGCCGTTTGATTTCGCCAGGAAAGCGGAGCCGGGGCAAATCTTGAATTTCATTCAACATGAACATCCGCAAACGATTGCTTTGATTCTTTCATATTTGGAACCGGCACAAGCGGGACAGATTTTGTCTGAATTGCCCCAAGAAGTGCAAGCCGATATTGCCCGGCGTATTGCCGTCATGGACAGTACATCACCGGAAATCATTAATGAAGTCGAGCAAATATTGGAAAGAAAACTATCCGCGACAGTGACGCAAGACTATACGCAAACCGGCGGGGTGGAAGCTGTAGTCGATGTGTTGAACGGTGTGGACCGCGCTACAGAAAGAACGATATTAGATGCATTGGAAATTCAAGACCCGGAATTGGCTGAAGAGATTAAGAAGAGAATGTTTGTCTTTGAGGATATCGTTACATTGGATGGGCGTGCTATTCAGCGCGTGATCCGCGATTCTGAAAATGACGATTTGAAGTTGGCGCTGAAAGTTGCTAGTGAAGAAGTCAAGGGAGTTCTATTCAGAAATATGTCAAAACGGATGGTGGATACGTTCCTTGAAGAAATGGAATATATGGGGCCGGTGCGTCTGAGAGATGTCGAAGAAGCACAATCCCGGATTGTTGACGTTATCAGAAGGCTGGAGGAATCTGGTGAAATCGTGGTCGCCCGCGGCGGAGGAGAGGATATCATTGTCTAGGATCATCAAATCCCCTTGGGCTGTAAATGATTCTGAACATAAGAAAATCATAGAGATAAAACCGTTGATCAATCCGAGCCTTTCTATGCAGGAAGAGAAAAAGCCGGCTGTCGATCAAGCGGCAGCGCAAGCCATTGTTCAAAAGGCAAACGCTGATGCAGCTTGCATTATACAAAAGGCTAATGACCATGCCGATTTGATCAGGAAGGAAGCGGAAGCTGCACAGAGGCAGTGGCAAGAAGTCGAGAGGCGCATACTCGAAGAAGAAGCGAGAGAAGTAGGATACAACGAAGGCTATTCTATGGGGAAGAAGCAAGGCTATGAAGAAATGCAGACTGAGATTCAACAAGTAAAGCGGATTGTCGACCTATCGAAGGAGGATTATCACCAGTACTTAGAGTCTTCCGAAAAAACCATATTGGATTTAGCCATTCATGTAGCCGGGAAGATCTTGAATCAAGAAGTGAAAATGAATGAAGGTGCTTTTTTATCGGTGGTTAAAAAAGCGATAAAAGAAGCGAGGGAGCATAGGGAAGTGCGGCTGCTCATCCATCCTCTTCACTATGAGAATCTATTGAGCCAAAAAGAAGAGCTGCAAGCGATTTTTCCTAAAGAGACGGACTTCTATATCTTTCCGGATAATGAAATAGAAGAAACAAGCTGCATCATTGAATCTTCGAACGGAAGAATCGATGCCAGCATCGATAGACAACTCCAGGAAGTGAAAAGAAAATTGCTGGATATTTTGGAAGGGGAATAATGCGTTGAAAGCAGAAGAGTTATTGCCTTTCATTTCAGAATTGGATACGTATAAAAAATTCGGGCGCGTCAAACGCGTGATAGGTTTAATGATCGAGTCGCAAGGCCCGGAAAGCTCAATCGGGGATGTATGCTACATCCATGTCGGTCCGAAGAGCCAAAAGAAAATCATCCGCGCCGAGGTAGTAGGATTCAAGGAGGAAAATGTCATTTTGATGCCTTACACAGAGGTGAGTGAAATTTCAACCGGCTGCCTTGTGGAAGCGACAATGAGACCTCTGGAAATCAAAATAGGCAAGGCGATGATTGGAAGCATCGTTGATCCTTTAGGGTTGCCTTTGGATGGCTCCCACCTGCCTAAAGGTTTGGCAACTGTCGGAACGGAAAGCGTGCCGCCAAATCCTATGGAAAGGCCCCCTATCCATGAAAGTATCGAAGTCGGCGTTAGATTGATTGATAGTTTGTTGACAGTAGGAAAAGGCCAGCGGGTAGGTATATTCGCAGGCAGCGGTGTCGGTAAGAGCACATTGCTTGGAATGATTGCGCGCAATACGACAGCGGATATCAATGTAATAGGTTTAATAGGAGAACGCGGTCGGGAAGTAAGGGAATTCATTGAGCGTGATTTAGGGCCTGAAGGGCTGGCGCGTTCGATTATTGTGGTGGCCACTTCCGATTCCCCTGCCTTGATGAGAATTAAAGGAGCCATTACAGCGACTGCAATCGCGGAGTATTTTCGTGATAAAGGCATGAATGTCATGTTGATGATGGATTCCGTAACCCGTGTGGCCATGGCGCAAAGGGAGATTGGTTTGGCTGTCGGGGAGCCGCCTACAACAAAAGGCTATACACCTTCTGTTTTTGCTATTCTGCCTAAGTTGCTGGAGCGGACAGGCACGAATCCTTTAGGTACGATTACGGCGTTCTATACAGTATTGGTGGATGGCGATGATATGAATGAGCCGATTGCCGATACAGTCAGGGGAATATTGGACGGCCACTTTGTGCTGGACCGTTCCTTGGCGAATAAAGGGCAATATCCAGCGGTGAATGTACTTAAGAGCGTTTCCCGGCTGATGAACCAAATTGTTGATAAACAACATGTAAAAAGCGCGGAAAGATTCAGGGAGATGCTGTCCAAATATATAGATAATGAAGATTTGATCAATATCGGCGTCTATAAAAGAGGTTCGTCTAAAGAAATAGATGAAGCCATTCGCAAGTATCCGGAAATGATTGCTTTTTTAAAACAAACTGTAGATGAAAAGGCCGGGAAGCAAGCAAGCGTGGAACGCCTGATTAGTTTGATTGGAAGTGTTGAATAAAATGAACTACCAATATAAATTCCAAAAAATTCTCACCATACGAGAAAAAGAAAAAAATGATGTGTTTTTACAATACAGTGAAGCCAAGAAAAGGTTTGAAGAAGTGGCTGACAAACTGTATAGGCTGTTGAAGAAAAAAGAAGAGCTGCAAGAATTTCAGCAAGTCAAATTAAAAGAGGGCTTATCCGTATTGGAAATCGGGCATAATCAGATGTTCATGGATAATCTGGAGAAAATGATCGACCAATACCAGCGGGAAGTGATCATGGCACGACAAAAAATGAATGCCCAGCAAACGGTATTAATAGAAAAAAATATAGAGGTTAAAAAGTTGGAAAAGATAAAAGAAAAAAACCATGTAAAATTTTTGGAAGATATGAAAATGATTGAAAAAAACCAAATGGACGATATCTCCATCCAAACATTCTTAAGCAAGGAAAATTAGGTGATCGCATGGCGAAAGAAAAAGAAACGGTGAACGAATTGAACCAAGAGGGGAAATCATATAGTAAGTTCCAATGGTTTTTATTCGCAATCGTCATTCCAATCTTTTTTGCAATCTTTATTTTATTAGTTGTACTAACATTTGCCGGCAAAAACGTGTTCGATTGGACGGCCAAAATGGGAAGCAAAATCCCGGCCATTTCGGATTTGATGGCAGACGAGAAGGAAACCGCAGATCAAGATATACAGAAAGTGGTTGTGAATCTGGAAGGCAGCCTTAAGAACCAAGAAGCGCAAATCGCTAAACTGGAGAGCATCATAGAAAACAAAGATAAAGAAATCCCAAAAGCGGATGTGGAAAAACAACGGTTAAAAGAGCAAATAAAGGAATTAGAGGCCGTTCAAGGCGATGATAAGCGAGCCTTTAAAGACATTATCCGGACATACGAATCAATGTCGGCAAAAAAGGCGGCGCCGATCCTGACCGCTCTTCAGGATGAGGAAGCAGTTAAGATTTTATCTAATATCAAAGCTGAAACATTAGCCGAAATCCTGGAACAAATGGACCCGGCCGATGCTGCACGATTAACAAAAAGGTTAACGATGGAGAGTGGAACGGCCAAGGAAGCACAGTGAAGTGGAGATTTGGGAAGAAGGGGTGGGTAGATGGACATGATGATGGCAGCCGCAATACAAGGCAGGACGTTGCATACTGCATCGGCTTCTTCAGCAGGAAAGATGGATCCCCTAAGCAATTTTGGAGATGTGTTAACACAAACGATTGCATCAGCTTCTGAACCAGCCAATAAAGATAACAGAGCGGCGTTAACGGCTGAACAGACAGAAGCGATAGAGTCATTATTGGAATTTTTGAACCTTGATGATCTATCTGTGATGGGGGATGGCGAACAGTTGCTAGATGAAGAAGTATTTACCGCCGAAAGTCTTCAAAGCCGGCAATTGTTACAAACCATATTTGGAAAAGATTCAAAAGAAGAGTTTGCAGCATCAATCTTTAATACAGATGAGAGCAGGGCACCAGAAGAACTTTTATCGCCATTTCCAGAAATAGATCATACAGGTGAAGAGATTTTGACATTTGGAAACGAAGATGTTGCGGAAGCAATAAGCTTATTTTCATCGTTCGAAGGCGAACCGGACACAAAGGCAGATTTGCTTCAGTATTTACAAAATATCATTCAGCAAGTACTTGATGAAAGCACTGGCCTTCTTCCCATGAATAAGCAATTAATAATGGCCAATGCCGAGCTGAAATTAAGCAAAATATATACACTGGCGACAAATAATGTGGAGTTGTCTGCAAATCAATTAGAAAAGCTAGAAGGATTGAAGAGGACGCTTGATCAATTACTAACGAAAATAGAGTCCATGCTTAATGTTCCATCGAATGCAAAAAAGAGCTTGGTGCATATGATGTCCAGCCAAGCTAATAATGAAATGCAAGTGCCATTTCAGAAGGCAAGCAGTCAAATGCAGACAAGGCCGGAGCTGATGAAACAAGTCGGAAACGCACAAAATATAGCGGCAGCGGGCGGCATGGAGACGAGCAGCATGTATAATCCGTTCCTGGCAATGTCGAAAATTGAACAGCTTGTGTTAGCGATGCCGGCGGATCCAACATCCGCCAATCAGGAAGAGTTTATCGAAGCATTTGAAAATCTTTTGAGTAAAGCGAAGTTTACCAACAACAATGGAGTTCAAAGGCTATTCATTAAATTGAACCCTGAGAATTTAGGATTGCTGCGAATCGAACTGATTCAAAAAGATGGGATGATGACGGCAAAAATCATCGCTTCAACAAAAGGAGCAAAGGAGCTACTTGACTCTCAGTTGCAAGGACTCAAACAATCGTTTGTCAATCAGAATCTCCCGGTTGAAAAAGTAGAAATTTCTCAAACATTCACCAATATGTCCCAAGAGCGGGGATTACAGCGGGAGCAGCATCAGCAGCAAAATAGTCAGGACCATTCCCGGCAGTTCGCAGAAGAGGAAGAAATAACGGATGATTTCCAAAACGAATTCCAGGCAGCGTTATTACAAGCGGAAAAGTAGGTGAAAGATATGGCGAGCATCGATGCAACTTATTTATTGTCCAACCATCAAAAAGAACAGCGTAAAACGAATGGCAGTGCATTAGGTAAAGATGAATTTTTAAAAATATTGATGGTGCAGCTCCAAAATCAGGATCCGATGAATCCGATGGAGGATAAAGATTTCATTGCCCAAATGGCACAGTTCATCACACTGGAGCAAATGACCAATATGGCTGCTAATTTTGAAAAATTGGCGAATCTGCAGCAACAGAGCCAATTAATTGCTTATAACGAGTTTATTGGAAAAGAAGTGAAGTGGCATAAAATAACAGAAGGCGAAAAAACAGAAAAAAATCCTGAGGGAACCCCTACTATCCAAGAAGGGGCAGGAAAAGTACATACTGTTCAGTATAAAGACGGTGCGGTTGTATTTGTGTTAGAAGATGGGACGAAACTGGAACCGGCGAATATTTCAGAAATCTTAAGCGGCAGTTCATCAGGAGGGGCAAGCAATAATTTAATACAAGCAAGTGAACTAATCGGTAAAGCCATAACATGGAAAAAGGATGAAGCGGAACAAACAGCTGTTGTCAAATCCGTCTCATACAAAGAAGGAAAAGTAATCTATGAATTGGCTGATGGAAATACAGTGGAAGCGAATCAAATGATAAAGATTTCCTCCTTATAGCGAGGGATGACAGGCGGAACTGAAATTTCATCCATTTCGGCCCGCTCTAATAAACATGAATCAATGGAATATGAAAGGGGAAGTTTTAACATGCTACGTTCAATGTACTCAGGAATCAGCGGATTGAAGAACTTTCAAACGAAGCTGGATGTAATCGGGAATAATATCTCGAATGTCAATACGTTTGGATTTAAGAAGAGCCGTGTCGTGTTTAAGGATATGATTAGCCAAACGGTAGCGGGGGCTACGGGAAGTACCGATACTAATGGGGGAGTGAACCCCAAACAAGTAGGTCTGGGATCGCAAATGGCAGCAATCGATACAATGCATACTGAAGGGAATTCCCAATATACTGGAAGGTTATTAGATTTAAAGATAGCCGGCGATGGATATTTTGTAGTAGGAAGTGGGACAAATGTTAATTACACTAAGGCAGGGAATTTTTATTTAGATTCAGTTGGCGACCTTGTTAACAGCGACGGATTACATGTTCAATCTACGGCGGGCGGAATAATAAAAATTCCAGCCGGCTCAAAAGATATGGCTATAGGCAAAGATGGAAAAGTAACTTATATTCCTGCTGCAGGCGGTGCCCCTGTAACAGCGGGGCAAATAGAATTGGTAACATTCGCTAATACAGGAGGGCTGATGAAGGCGGGAAATAATTTATTTAAAGAAACAACGAATTCAGGAACTGCACAGAAACGTGCTTCTGGTGCGGCATTAGGGGATATAGAATCAAGCATGCTCGAAATGTCCAATGTCGACTTATCGGAAGAATTCACAGAAATGATTGTCGCCCAGCGCGGTTTCCAGGCGAATACGCGTATTATCACAACATCGGATGAGATTCTGCAGGAACTGGTTAATCTAAAACGATAATGTAAGGGAGGGACGGAGCTTGAGAGAAATTCTTCTTAAGCTCCCCATTACATGATTAAAGTAACGAGACTGAATGGCAAGAGCTATAATATCAACGCCTTATATATAGAAATGGTGGAAAGTCATCCTGATACGACAATCACATTATCCAACGGCAAGAAGTTTGTGGTGAAAGAAACAGAAGAGGCAATACTTCAATCGATACATAGCTATTATAAGTCCATTTCCATTTTTGGCCGTCAAGAAATAACGGGGGATATCAATGAAAAAGAATAAGTTATTAACGATTATGGTAATGCTGTTGGTTGCCATTACTCTTGCAGGGGCGATTTCCCTTGTGATGCTTATGAATACAAGCGATGAAGCTCAGGGAGCAAAAGAGGTTTCGGCTAAAGAGCTTGAGAAGGTTTCCATTGATATACCGGAAATCACCACAAACCTGGAAGATGATGGATTCATAAAGATAGCATTCACTATCCAAACCAATCAAAAAGCCGCAAAAGGGGAAATAGAGAAACGGAATTTCCAGGTGCAGAATATTATAATCACTGAACTATCAGAATTGAAAGCAGAGGCTTTCGAAGGAAAAAAAGGCATAGAAAGCCTGCAGGAAAAATTAAAATCACGAATAAACAGCATAATGCAGGACGGAACTGTAGAAAAGGTATATGTTACCTCATCGATTATCCAATAAAGAATTTGCTGTTTGATGCTTTATGTTTTTGGCGATATTTGGAGGTGGGGATTATTGTCTGGTGATGTATTATCACAAAATGAAATTGACGCTTTGTTGTCTGCTATTTCGACAGGTGAAATGAATGCCGAGGAATTGAAAAAAGAAGAAACGGAAAAAAAGATCAAAGTTTATGATTTCAAGCGGGCATTGCGTTTTTCGAAGGATCAAATCCGCAGTTTAACAAGGATACATGAAAATTTCGCCCGATTATTAACGACATTCTTCTCAGCACAATTAAGAACGTATGTTCAAATCACTGTAGTTTCGGTAGATCAAATTCCATATGAAGAGTTCATACGCTCGGTTCCCAAAATGACTATTTTGAACGTGTTCGACGTACCTCCATTAGATGGAAGAATTGTTATGGAAATCAATCCCCATATTGCTTATGCGATGATGGACCGTGTGCTGGGGGGGGAAGGAAGCAGTGTTAATAAAGTTGATAGTTTAACAGAAATCGAGATGAAGATCATGTCCAGTTTATTTGAACGCGGAGCAGAAAATCTTCAAGAGGCTTGGGCGAATATCGTGGATATCGAGCCTGTTTTATCGGAATTTGAAGTAAATCCGCAATTCTTGCAAATGGTTTCACCAAACGAAACAGTCATTGTCATATCCTTGAATACACAAATTGGAGATACGACAGGGATGATTAATATATGTATTCCACATGTAGTATTGGAGCCAATCATTCCGAAGCTTTCCGTCCATTATTGGATGCAGAAGGAGAAGAAGGACAGGTCGCCTGATGAAATTCAGGCGCTCCGGGAAAAAATACAAACAGCCGTTATCCCGCTAGTTGCGGAGATAGGGAAAACAGAAATATCCATACAAGATTTTTTATTATTGAACAACGGGGATGTTATTGATTTGAATACACATTTGAATAACCATTTAACAGTAAAAGTGGGAGATACACCGAAATTTATAGGACAACCGGGTTTAGTCGGGAAGAAAATGGCCATTCAAATTTTAGATACCTTTAAAGGGGGGGGACGGGGAAGATGCTAAGTGACGATATGTTATCTCAAGAGGAGATTAACGCCCTGCTAAGGGGAGCGGATTTGGATGATGATCTTGGGCCGGCTGTTCTTTCTATAGACGAGTACTTGAGTCCTGTTGAACAAGATGCGCTGGGGGAGATCGGAAATATAACATTTGGCAGCTCGGCCACTGCTTTATCCACATTATTAAGGCAAAAAGTTGAAATTACGACACCGACTGTTACATTGATCGACCGAAAATATTTGAAAGAGGAGTTTCCACATCCATATGTAGCTATCCAAGTGAACTATACAGCAGGCTTTTCGGGAATGAATCTTCTCGTCATTAAACAAAGCGATGCAGCGATCATTGCTGATTTAATGCTGGGTGGTGATGGGGAAAGCCCTTCTGATATGTTCGGTGATATTCAATTGAGTGCAGTACAAGAAGCGATGAATCAAATGATGGGCTCAGCGGCTACTTCCATGTCCGCCATCTTTAATAAGAAAGTGGACATCTCTCCACCTAGCATCGATTTGTTGGATATCCAAAATGGGGAGGGGGAAGAAAGCATTCCTCCTGATAATTTATTAGTGAAAGTTTCATTCAGACTAAGGATCGGCCATTTAATAGATTCAAGTATTATGCAGTTGTTCCCTGTCAATTTCGGAAAAGAGTTGGTCAGTGATTTGATGGAAACAGCTTCCGGCGACGGAAACGCTCAAATGGAAGAACCGCTGCCTGTATATGAAGAGAAGCCGGGCGAACAGGCCGCAAAGTATACAGAAATGCCAGTTGCCAATCTGCCGCCTTATCCGCCGATGCCGGATGGATTAAAGCAACCATCGCAGCCGCAGCATTATGGTTCGCAATATGCGCAGCCTGGCCAGCCTGTCAATATACAGCCGGCAAGCTTTTCGAGTTTTCAACCAAATCAATTGCAAGCTTCAGAAGCGAATAATTTGAATATGCTTTTGGATATACCGCTGCAAGTGACGGTTGAATTAGGCAGAACGAAAAAAACAGTTCACGAAATATTGGGATTGTCCAGCGGCTCAATTGTGGAACTGGATAAATTAGCGGGCGAACCGGTGGATATTCTGGTCAATAATCGATTGATAGCTACCGGGGAAGTAGTGGTTATTGATGAGAATTTCGGTGTGCGTGTTACAGACATTATTAGCCAAACAGATCGAATTAAAAAATTACGTTAAAGTGTGGAGGTAAAATTTCAATGGGGCAAAGAATATTAGTTGTAGATGATGCTGCATTTATGAGAATGATGATCAAGGATATTTTAACAAAGAACGGGTTCGAAGTAGTCGGAGAAGCGTCGGATGGTGTTCAAGCGGTTGAAAAGTATAAAGAAACACAGCCTGATTTAGTGACAATGGATATCACCATGCCTGAGAAAGATGGCATTTCAGCTTTAAAGGAAATTAAACAAATCAATCCGGCCGCAAAAGTGATCATGTGTTCCGCTATGGGACAGCAGGCTATGGTGATTGATGCGATTCAGGCAGGAGCACGTGACTTCATTGTTAAGCCATTCCAAGCGGACCGTGTGCTTGAAGCCATTAATAAAACATTAGGTTAACGTATCTCATTCGCATACCCCGACTTTCAGATTGCAAAGTAAATCAATAAAGAAGCGGGGCGTGCATCGTTTGACGTGTATCATTTTGGGGGATTATAGCATGGTTCTTTTGAGTTCTGCATCACACTAGCAAATATTCTATATTTGGCAGTAAGAGGGAGTAAGTAATTTTGACTTTCATAACAAAGTTGAGTAAAGCGTTTTGTATCGTATTCTTTTTAGTATTTTCATATATAAATGTTGCGGATGCCGAGCAAGTAGATAAAAGTGTCAAAGAAGTTTATGAAAATCCTGTCGGACCAAAAGAAGAACCAAAAGAGCAGACAAGTTCCGGGGATCCATCCCCGGATGCTGAAGCTGCTGCCGAAAATTTTTCGTTTGCTGATATTTTTCGCATGATTGCTGCCGCGGCTTTTGTATTTGCTCTCCTTTATTTTATGCTCCGCTTTATGGGCAATAAAAGCAGAGCCTATCAAAAAGGCCATTTAATCACAAATCTTGGCGGTTCTAGTCTAGGCGGCAATAAATCCATCCAAATCGTAAAGATCGGCCAGGCAATCTATGTGATAGGGGTGGGGGAAGAGGTTCGCCTGCTTAAAGAAATCACGGATGAGAGCGAAATGGAGCAGCTGCTGTCTGATTATAATCATCTAATCGAACATAAACTTGCGCCTTCTGATTTCCTTTCGAAATTTCTTCGGAAAAATAAGGGCAAGGACTATGGAAATGACCCGTTCATCGAACAATTGAAAAAAGAGTTGGATGAAATGCAAGCCAATCGTAAACAGTTGCGCGGAGCAATAGAGAAGAAGGTGGACACGGAAAATGAGTGAAGTAATGGAATTCTTTAATAACAGTGACCCTTCCAATGTATCGGTTTCCGTGAAATTGATTCTGGTATTTACGGTGTTGTCGCTGGCTCCCAGTATTTTAATACTTATGACGTGTTTTACTAGAATCATTATCGTTCTGGGGTTTGTAAGAACGTCGCTTGCAACGCAGCAGATGCCTCCAACCCAAGTATTGATAGGCATTGCATTGTTCATGACATTTTTTATAATGGCGCCTACCTTTCAAGAGGTGAACAAAGAGGCACTGACCCCTTTATTTAATGAAGAGATTAATTTAGAAGAAGCATATGAAAAAGCATCCGGCCCTTTTAAAGAGTTTATGAGCGCCCATACAAGGCAGAAGGACCTGGAATTATTTTTATCTTATGCACAAATGGAGAAACCGGAAAGCATACAGGATATCCCGTTGACAGCATTGGTCCCGGCTTTTGCCATTAGTGAAATTAAAACGGCATTCCAGATTGGATTTATGATTTTCATTCCATTTTTAGTTATAGATATGATTGTAGCGAGTGTCTTGATGTCGATGGGCATGATGATGCTGCCCCCGGTGATGATTTCCTTGCCGTTTAAAATATTATTGTTTGTTTTAGTGGATGGCTGGTATTTAGTAGTGAAATCTTTATTACAAAGTTTTTAGTTGGTGAATAAAATGAGTCCGGAATTTGTAATTAACGTAGCAGAAAAAAGCATTTACACAGTATTGATTATTAGTGGACCACTTCTTATTCTTGCTCTTGTAGTGGGATTGATTGTAAGTATTTTTCAAGCGACTACACAGATCCAGGAACAAACGTTGGCATTTGTGCCAAAGATAGTTGCTGTTTTATTGGGTTTGATTTTTTTTGGACCATGGATGCTGACCCATATGATTTCCTATGCGAGCGAGATTTTTTCGAATTTGAATAGGTTTATAGGATAAGGGAATGGAAGAGATCATTCCGTCTTTATCTGGATTCCTGCTCATTCTTGTGAGAGTGACGGCTTTTTTTGTCACGATGCCCATTTTTTCTTATAGAACGATACCTGCTGTGCATCGTATCGGTCTCAGCTTCTTTCTCGCATGGATTATGTATTATACAATCGATATCCCCGGCATAGCTTTTGATGAAGCTTATATATTATTGGTTTTGAAAGAAGCATTGGTAGGTTTGATGATTGGATTCGTAGCTTATATGATGTTAGCGGCTGTGCAAATAGCCGGCGGTTTAATCGATTTTCAAATGGGCTTTGCGATTGCGAATGTGATCGATCCGCAGACAGGTGTGCAGAATCCGCTGATGGGTCAATACCTGTATACAATTGCTCTTTTATTCTTATTGTCCACAAATGGCCATCATCTATTATTGGATGGGATATTCTATAGCTATCAATTTATTCCGATCGATCAAGCGTTTATAAGCTTTGGAGATGAAGGGCTACTGGAATTCGTTGTGAAAAGCTTTAATCAAGCGTTCATTATCGCCTTTCAAATGGCTATTCCGGTTGTCGGCAGTTTGTTTATCGTCGATATTGCCCTTGGAATCCTTGCCCGTACAGTGCCGCAGTTGAATATCTTTGTTGTCGGCATACCCATTAAAATCGTATTGAGCTTCCTGGTTTTATTGGTTGTAATGGGTGTGATGATGATGGTTGTCGGGCAGCTATTCGAATATACATTAGTGGTCATGAGAGGGCTGATGGACTGGATGGGAGGAGCGTAAATGGAATGGCTATCGCTTGACCTGCAGTATTTTGCCGGTGAAAAGACAGAGAAGGCAACCCCGAAAAAACGCCAAGATTCCAAAAAGAAAGGCCAAGTCGCCAAGAGCCAAGACGTCAATACAGCGATCGTGTTGTTGATTGGCTTTTCTTTTCTATCTTTTCTGGGCGGTTATTTAAAAGATATCGTAACGGAAATTTTCCGGATTTCTTTTGAAGAGTTCATGCTGATGCCGTTGACAGAAATGAATCTGCAAATTATTTTTCTGCAAATGATCGAGAAGGCCGCCTACTTCCTTCTTCCTATTATGGTTGCGGCGATGATAGGAGGAGCCATTGCGAATTATATTCAAGTAGGCTTCTTGTTTTCGACCGAGTCCATTCAATTTAAATTAAGTAAATTGAATCCCATTCAAGGTTTTAAGAGAATCTTCGCCTTGCGGGCAATAGTAGAATTAGTAAAATCCGTTTTGAAAATATCGCTGGTCGGCTTGGTTGTATTCGGGGTTATTTGGAGCAGGATGGATGAAATTCTAGTCCTTTCCCAAAAGTCTGTGGGAGCGGCTCTTGCGATAATCGGGGATATAACCGTTAAGGTCGGCCTCTATGCGTCGGTTGTCTTGTTGATAATAGCAATCTTTGATTATATGTATCAAAAATATGATTTTGAAAAAAATATCAGGATGTCTAAACAAGATATTAAAGATGAATATAAAAATACAGAAGGGGATCCGTTGATTAAATCTAGAATTAAGCAGAGGCAGCGTGAAATGGCGATGCAGAGAATGATGCAAGAAATCCCTCATGCAGATGTGGTGATAACGAATCCGACTCATTTCGCTGTAGCGATTAAATATGATGAAACAAAAATGGATGCGCCATATGTTGTTGCTAAAGGGGTGGATTTTATCGCCCAAAAGATAAAATTCATAGCCAAAGAGAATGATATCATCACAGTCGAGAACCGTCCTTTGGCAAGGGCGCTTTATGATCAAACGGAACTGGGGCAAGTGGTTCCGGAAGAGTTTTTCAAAGCGATTGCTGAAATACTTGCTTTCGTTTATAAGACGAAAGGAAAGATATAGGAGAGAAAAAGATGAAAGCAAGAGATTTAACCGTATTAATTTCCGTCATTTTAATAATAGCCATGTTGATTATTCCTTTGCCTACATGGCTGATAAGCATACTGATTCTTTGCAATATTTCTCTTGCTCTTATTGTCCTGCTGACCACAATGAACATGAAAGAACCTTTAGAGTTCTCGATTTTTCCTTCTTTGCTCTTGCTATTGACTTTATTTCGTTTAGGCTTGAATGTATCCACGACGCGTGCCATTTTAACGCATGGCGATGCGGGGGATGTTGTAAAGACATTCGGTACGTTTGTAATAGGCGGAAACGTGCTTGTTGGTATGGTCGTGTTCCTGATCTTGATTATCATTCAGTTTATCGTGATTACAAAAGGGTCGGAACGTGTATCGGAGGTCGCGGCACGGTTCACTCTGGATGCTATGCCAGGTAAGCAAATGAGCATAGATGCAGATTTGAATGCGGGGCTGATCTCCGATAAGGAAGCACGTGAGCGCCGGGAGAAGATTAGCAGTGAAGCCGACTTTTATGGCTCTATGGATGGTGCCAGTAAATTCGTAAAAGGTGATGCGATAGCGGGCATTATTATCGTCATTGTCAACTTGACGGTTGGCATGATTATCGGGGTGACGCAGTTGGACTTAAGCTTTGCTGAATCGGCGACGCATTTTGCCCTTTTGACAGTAGGTGACGGGATTGTCACGCAGGTACCGGCGCTATTAATATCGACAGCTACCGGTATTGTGGTTACAAGAGCCGCTTCGAAGGGGAATCTCGGGGAAGATATCACAGCTCAACTGTTCGCTTATCCTAAAATGATGTATATTACCGGCGGGGCGGTCTTGATTCTTGGATTATTGACACCCATCAATGATATGTACACCATCCCGATTGCCTTGCTTTTGATTGGCGGGGGGTATGTAATCGACCGCAAGCCGGTTCAAGATGAAGAAGAACTGTTGGAATTAGAAGAGGAATTGCATACAGATGAAATGAAAAGTCCTGAAAGTGTCGTTAATTTATTGAACGTGGATCCTATTGAGTTTGAATTCGGCTATGGACTGATTCCTTTAGCTGATACAAACCAAGGGGGGGACTTATTGGACAGGGTGGTGATGATCAGAAGGCAATTGGCCCTTGAAATGGGGCTTGTCATCCCTGTGGTGAGGATACGGGATAATATTCAATTGAACCCGAATGAGTATCGCTTGAAAATAAAAGGAAACGAAATGGCCAGGGGCGAGCTGCTATTGGACCATTATTTAGCGATGAGCCCAGGGGCGGACGATGATTCGGTTGAAGGGATAGACACTATCGAACCTTCGTTCGGGCTTCCGGCCAAATGGATTGGCGACGAAATGAAAGAGCGGGCCGAGATAATGGGGCATACAGTAGTAGATCCTCCGAGCGTCGTTTCTACCCATATTACAGAAGTCATTAAAGCTAACGCCCATATCCTGATTGGCAGACAAGAAACGAAGCAGCTGGTGGACCATTTGAACGAAACATCACCGATCTTGGTGGAGGAGGTCACTCCGAATCCTTTATCTGTCGGGGAAGTGCAAAAGGTGCTGTCAAAATTGTTGAAAGAAAAAATTTCAATCAGAAATCTGCCTGTTATTTTTGAGACGCTAGCCGATTATGGAAAGATGACAAACGATACGGATTTACTGACGGAATATGTCAGACAGAATTTAGCAAGGCAGATCACCCAGCAGTATTTAAACAATGCTGATTCTTTAAAGGTCATCACGATTTCAGGCAAGGTGGAGAAAATGGTCGCTGATAGCATCCAGCAAACAGAACACGGGAATTTCTTATCCATGGATCCAAATGATACCCAGAACATATTGTCGTCGCTTGCTTCCAAGCTAGAAGAATTGACGTTGATGGATCAAATTCCGATTGTGATCTGTTCTCCAGCGGTAAGAATGTATATACGGCAAATGACAGAAAGATACTTCCCGCATGTTCCTATTCTTTCATATAACGAATTAGAAGCAGAGGTAGAAATACAAAGTGTAGGTGTGGTGAACGTAAGTTAATGAAGATAAAAAAGTTTAATGCCCCTTCTATGAATCAAGCCATGGAGCAAATTAGAGCTGAATTTGGAAAAGATGCCTTCATTTTGAACTCGAAAGTAATCCATTCCGGAGGATTTCTCGGTTTTTTTAAGAAAAAAAGCATTGAAGTGATCGCCGGCATCGATCCGCAAGCTACTAGAAAACAAGCCCCTCCTCTTAAAGAAAAAATGAAAAAGGAGCATGTTCCTGCAGTTCCGCAAGAAAGCGGGAGGCAAGCAGATTCACCTGTAAAAGAAGAAACGCTATTAATACGTGATCGGCAGCTTGAAAATGCTGTGCTGCAAGAGATAACGGATTTAAAAAGGATTGTTAAAAATATCAATGCGGATCATAATGCCGCGATGCTAAACGGCGATATGAAAGAAATGGCAGATGTTTTGAAATCGCAGGAAATCGATAGTGAGATTGTTGCTGATCTTATTTTGATGCTGAAGGAAGTTTCTGAGAATGAAGCAATCTCCTATGGTAGATATACGGAATTGGCAAAAGAATATTTGTTATCACGCTTATCTGTGAGTCCGGATTCCATATTCAAAAAGAAATATGTAAATGTAGTAGGGCCCACAGGAGTCGGCAAAACGACTACCCTTGCCAAGCTTGCGGCGGAAAGCGCATTGAAACACCAGAAAAAAGTAGCCTTCATTACAACGGATACTTACAGGATCGCAGCGATTGACCAGTTGCAGACATACGCGAAAATATTAAATGTTCCTATCGAGGTAGCATATAATTTGGAAGATTTCCGAAAAGCGGCAGAGCGTTTTTCCCATTACGATCTTGTGTTTATCGATACAGCCGGGAGGAACTTCCGGAATCCCGGGTATGTTTCCGATTTGCGGAAAATCATTTCGTTTGATGACGATATGGAAACGTACCTTGTTCTTGCTTTGACGAGTAAACAGAAGGATATGGAAATGATTCTGCAACAATTTTCATTATTATCTATTTCACATTTCATTTTCACTAAGATGGATGAAACGGCTTCCTACGGGGCGATGTATAATTTGATGGCCAAAAGCAAAATCAATACAGCTTTTATAACAAATGGACAAGACGTGCCCGATGATATTATGGAAGCGACGCCCGGCAAAATAATCGATATGGTTCTCGGAGTGGGAAGTCATGAAGGATCAGGCTGAACGTCTGCGCATGCAGGTGAAAATGCAACAAACTCCCCCAAAAGCAAAAACGGTGGCTGTAGTCAGCGGAAAAGGGGGAGTGGGGAAATCGAACTTTTTGTTAAATTTTTCCGTTAACTTATCAGAAAAAGGAAAGCGCGTGTTGTTATTTGATATGGATATAGGGATGGGAAATATTGATATATTGTTGGGTTATACAGCCGGGCGGACAATAGTCGATTGTTTTGAGAAGGGTGTGCCTCTTCAAGATGTGGTTGCGAATGTGTCAAAGAATGTTTCACTTGTTTGCGGAGGTACAGGACTAGCTGCTGCTTTTTCGATTGATGAAGCTCGATTCAAACAGTTTTATGACGATTTTGTACGTATGGAAACGGAATATGACTATATTCTATTTGATTTTGGCGCTGGTATTCCCGGCCAGTTTACAGAGTTGGTCCGGTGTGTAGATGAAGTAGTCGCTATTACAACACCGGAACCTGCATCTCTGATGGATGCCTACTCTATGATTAAATATATTCATTTCCTGAATGAGAAAATTCCGGTCAGCGTTGTTTGTAATCGAGCTATGGAAGAGAAGTTGGGAAGGGCTGCAATTAGTAGATTGCAATCTACGGCGAGGGATTTTTTGGGCAAAAAAGTTAATTCTTTAGGGTGCCTGCCTGATAGCAAGGCGGTACTTGAGGCTGTAATGAGCCAAGTGCCTTTTTTGGTGCTTAGCCCTACGTCTGATATAAGCATAGCATTGAACCAAGTAACGGCTAACTATTTATTGAATACTTTTCATGGGGAATCAACAGCAACGAAGAGTTCTTTTTTAGAGAAGCTGCGCCATTTTTTTAGTGGAAGGTAGGGGGCCTATGGATAAAATAAAAGTTCTTATCGTTGAAGATTCGGCATTTATGAGAAAACTGATTTCTGATTTTTTAACGGGAAATCCTCGTATGGAAGTAATCGGTGTGGCAAGGAACGGAAAAGATGCAATCGAAAAAATCAAGAAATGGCATCCCGATGTAGTGACGATGGATATTGAAATGCCAATCATGAACGGCATTGAAGCTTTGAAAATTATAATGAGAGAATGCCCTGTCCCCGTAATCATGCTGTCGAGTGAAACCGATTATGGGGCGGATAAGACTTGTTTAGCTATGCAATATGGTGCATTTGATTTTATCGCAAAGCCTTCAGGGGCGATTTCTTTGGATTTGCATAAGATTAAAGAACAGCTAAAGTCCAAAATAACCGCAGCAGGAACGGCAAATGTAGCTCTGCTGCAAAAAAATACAATAATAGAGAAACAACGCCATCTAAACACTTCCATGCCAAGTAAAGCAGGAAAGACCCAAGGAAGTTCCGCTTCGCCGCCATCATGGAAGCAATCGAAAAAGATTGTGGCCATAGGCACATCAACCGGAGGACCCAGAGCCCTGCAATATGTTCTGACTAATCTTCCGCGCGACTTGGATGCGCCTATCGTCATAGTGCAGCATATGCCTGCCGGCTTCACTAAATCTTTAGCCGACAGACTGAATAATTTATCGGAGATTTCCGTGAAAGAAGCGGAAGATGGCGATATTCTGCAAAAGGGCACAGCATATATCGCACCTGGCGGATATCATTTGAAAGTCAATAAGCGTGGAGATGAACTGGTAGCTTCGCTCGATCAAACTCCAACAAGAAATGGCCACAGACCGTCAGTCGATGTCTTATTCGAATCTTTGAGCGAAGTGAACGAATATTCAACCATTGCGGTCGTCATGACTGGGATGGGCAATGATGGTTCGAAAGGATTAGCGGCTTTACATAAGAAACAGTGTGCTAAATGCATCGCTGAATCGGAAAAAAGCTCAATCGTATTTGGTATGCCAAAGGCTGCAATTGCTACTAATCTGGTTGATGTTATAGAAGACGTCGAGAATATCGCACAAGCAATAAGCGAATATTGTTGAATTTAAGGGGTGCTGCTGTATGGATATGAATCAATATTTAGAGGTATTCATTGATGAAAGCAAGGAACATCTGCAAACATGCAATGAACAGCTTTTGGAATTGGAAAAGAATCCTGGTGATTTATCGATCATAAATGAAATCTTCCGTTCCGCCCATACGTTGAAAGGCATGTCAGCGACAATGGGGTATGAAGATTTAGCGAATCTTACACATAAGATGGAAAATGTTTTGGATGCAATGAGAAATAATAAAATTTCTGTCATTGCAGAAAGCTTGGATGTTGTCTTTGAAGCTGTCGATCATTTAGAGGCGATGGTACTGAGCATAGCTTCAGGCGGGGATGGGAAAAGGGATGTCGCCGAAACGGTAAATAAGCTGCTGGCAATCGAAAAAGGCGAGTCGCCGGGCGGGAGCAATAGAGCAAAGCAAGAGGTTTCAGCTGCAGCAATGCCGGATGTTGAAAACAGAGGGCATAAAAGTACATATGATGAATTCGAATATACTGTGCTTGAACAATCAAAGGAACAAGGCTTTTCTAGTTATGAAATTACAGTTTATGTAAGGGAAGATTGTTTATTGAAGGTAGCGCGTGTTTTTATGGTTTTTGAAGTATTGGAGAAGATGGGGGAAGTCATTAAATCGAATCCCCCGTCCGAGCAGCTGGAGGAAGAGCAATTCGATTTGGAATTCACGGTGACTTTTATTACGAAAGCAAGCGTCGACGAATTGCAAAATAAGATAATGAAGATTTCGGAAATCGATAAAGTGAGTATCCAACCGTTGCTCTTGCATAAAATCAAGCAAAAGGAACAAGCAATGGAAGTGCAGCCCGAGCCGCAGGCTGTACAAACAGCA
The DNA here is from genome assembly GCA_051874035.1 of Bacillus sp. (in: firmicutes). Taxonomy (GTDB): domain Bacteria; phylum Bacillota; class Bacilli; order Bacillales; family DSM-1321; genus Bacillus_AD. The sequence goes on along the minus strand of JBJEFM010000094.1, from coordinate 61,645 downwards.
GGAGCGGCATTGGAAGCGCCGGGGAAGGCATCAATTGATTCTTCCAATGGGAAAAAACAAGCAAATGCTAAAGCGCCTAATGTCAGTAAAACAATCCGCGTGAATATCGAGCGGCTTGATATCTTAATGAATCTGTTTGAAGAATTGGTCATCGATAGAGGGCGTTTAGAGCAAATTTCTAAAGAACTTGATAACCAAGAGCTGCATGAAACTGTGGAAAGAATGTCCAGGATATCGGGCGACTTGCAAGCAATCATTCTGAATATGAGGATGGTTCCCGTAGAGACAGTATTCAATCGTTTCCCGAGAATGGTTAGGCAGCTGGCTAGGGATTTGAATAAGAAAATCCATTTGGAAATCATCGGGGCTGAAACAGAGCTTGACCGAACGGTGATTGATGAAATCGGCGATCCGCTCGTTCATTTGTTGCGCAATGCTTTGGACCATGGCATTGAAACTCCGGAAGTCCGGAGAGCCAGTGGTAAAGAAGAAGAAGGGACGGTTGTGCTGAAGGCTTATCATAGCGGCAACCACGTCTTTATTGAAATTGAGGATGACGGAGCCGGCATCAGCCGGGAGCGTGTTTTGAAAAAGGCAATTGCCAAAGGGGTGGTCAGCGAACAGACAGGGGCGGCTTTGAGCGACAGCCAAGTATATGAGCTGATTTTCGCCTCGGGCTTTTCCACTGCAGAGCAGATCTCGGATGTATCGGGACGCGGTGTGGGGCTGGATGTTGTAAAGAATACGATTGAATCGCTGGGCGGTTCTGTTTCCATCGACTCGAAACAAGGAGAAGGCAGTGTGTTCTCCATTCAACTGCCGTTAACGCTTTCGATTATTTCCGTTATGCTTGTGGAAATCCAGCAAGAGAAATTCGCTATTCCGCTTTCTTCCATTATTGAAACGGCTATCGTCAGAAAAGATGAAATAATGAATGCGTATAATCAAAGAGTAATCGATTTTCGGGGGAAAGTGGTTCCGCTATTGGAATTGAGTGAAATTTTTGATGTGCCGGTCTATAAAGAAGATGGTGAGTACTCATCGGTTGTGATTGTAAGAAAGGGAGACCGGATGGCTGGGCTGGTTGTTGATTCCTTTATTGGGCAGCAAGAAATTGTCCTCAAATCATTGGGCAATTATTTAACGTCTGTGTTTGCGATTTCTGGAGCGACAATATTAGGCGATGGCCAAGTGGCTTTAATCCTTGATTGTAATGCTTTTATTAAATGAAACATAGGCGGAAAGCATATTATACGTTTTATGTAAGGGGAGATTTGCTATGTCTCAAGCAAACGGGTTGTCTGATATGAAAGTTATTGTATTTCAGCTCAAGGAGAAAGAATATGCGATTCCGGTGCATCAAGTGCGCGGCATTGAAAAGGTGCTGCATATCACAAGGGTGCCGAATGCGGCGCATTATATAAAAGGGGTCATTAATCTTCGCGGTGTTGTTACGCCGATTATTGACTTGCGTGCCAGGTTTGATATTGAAGAAGCTGAATATTCTGAAGAAAATCGGATCATTATTGTCTCCTTGGAAGATTTAGAAGTAGGTTTAGTCGTGGATACGGCAAATGATGTAATAGATATTCCGAACGACAGCATAGAACCGCAGCCGGGCGTTGCGGGGACAGAAGAGGCGGAATTTATTACAGGTGTTGCAAAACTTGAAAAAAGGTTATTGATTTTAATTAATCTGGAGAAGATTTTGATGCCGGATAAGAATAGGGTCAGAGAACGTCCTGGAGATGGGATGTAATTATGTTTTCAATAGAACATATTTCTTCTGTGCATCTTGATATCTTGAAGGAAATCGGCAATATAGGGGCAGGGCACGCAGCCACGGCGCTTTCAACCCTTCTCGGAAAAAAGGTTGAAATGGAAGTGCCGAGCGTCAGGCTTGTTTCTTTTGATGAAATGGTCGATTTGGCGGGCGGAGCCGACCGCGTGGTGGCTTGTGTGTTTTCTCGGATCGAAGGAAATGCTTCAGGCAGCATATTTTTCGTTTTATCTTTAGAGCATGCCGATCATTTTATCCGCAATATAACAGGGGATGGAGATTTCAGATTAGATTGTTCCCCTTATCCGGAACTTACTTTGTCTGCCCTGAAGGAAATAGGGAATATTTTATCGGGATCCTATTTAACCTCATTGTCCAATTTCACTAACTTGAATTTGCAGTCTTCCGTGCCTGCCCTTTCCATAGAAATGGCAGGGGCGGTCATCGGCTGTGGGTTGATTGAATTATCAAAGGTGAGTGACTATGCCATTGTAGTTGATACAGCTTTAAGAGAAGAAGCGGATGAAGAGCGCAATAGAATGAACGGACATTTTTTCCTGCTGCCCGACCCTGACTCATTTGAAATTATTTTTTCCGCTTTAGGGGTCCCTGTTAATGATTGACAGAATGGAAGTTATCAAGGTAGGAATAGCAGATATGAATATTGTATATCCGCCTTCGGTTATCCGCACAGCGGGCTTGGGTTCATGCGTGGGCGTAGTGCTTTACGATCCATGGAAACAAATCGCGGGCATGGTGCATGTGATGCTGCCGGATTCCGCGCTTGCGAAAGAAGGACAATTGAATTCGGCGAAGTACGCCGATACGGGAGTCAGGGAATTAGTGAGAAAGCTTGGAGATGAAGGAGCGAGAATCTCCTCGTTGAAAGCGAAAATCGCTGGAGGCGCCCAAATGTTCCAATTTTCAAGCAGTAATGATCTTATGAGAATCGGACCCAGGAATGTGGAAGCTGTAAAACAGGCTTTATATGACTTAAGAATAGAACTTTTGGCAGAGGATTGCGGAGGGAATAGCGGCAGGACGATTGAATTCAATCCGAAAACAAGCCTTTTAACAATACGGACCGTCAACAAAGGGATGAGAGATATTTAAGTAAAAAATTCACACTTTGACATGTGTGGCCAGGAGGGGGAAAAATGCCTCGCGTAGCTAGTGAAGAAGAAGTTCATCAATGGTCTAAGTGGACCGCGTCCAGGGATCCGCAGGCAGGAGATTTTTTAGCTAAAAAGTACATGCCTCTCGTTTCCTATCATGTACAGCGTATTTCAGTCGGTTTACCCAAAAATGTTTGTAGGGACGATTTAAGAAGCTTAGGGATGATGGGGCTTTTTAATGCTTTGGAACGTTTTAATCCTGATAGGGATTTGAAGTTTGATACATATGCTTCATTTCGCATTAGAGGAACTATTTTGGATGGTCTCAGGAAAGAAGATTGGCTGCCGCGGAGCTCCAGAGAGAAAACGAAGAAGATTGAGAGTGCGATAGAGCGGCTGGAACAGATGAAAATGAGGAATGTGACAGTTGAAGAGATTTCGGATGAACTGAATATCACTCCTGATGAAGTCGCCACAACTTTAAATGAAAATTTCTTTGCGAATGTTATTTCCGTGGATGAGAATCCATTAGACCAAGAGGATAAAGAAGGGAAGGGCTTTTTCTTGAGAGACGACAAAGCTATGCTTCCTGAAGATCATGTTGTCCGTGGTGAATTGTATGAGGAACTGGAAAAAGTTATCGTGACGTTGAATAAAAATGAACAATTCGTCTTGCAACTTTTCTACAAAGAAGAATTAACATTAACCGAGATTGGAGAGGTGATGGGGCTGTCCACGTCTAGAATTTCACAGATTCATTCAAAAGCTATCTTGAAATTAAGAAATACACTCTCAAAAATAATATAAGGTTGATTTTTTCCGGATAGAGGGGAATCATGTTAACGTTAATAGCAACTTTAAGCATCGTATTGCATTGTATCAGTATATTGGCCATTATCATTTTATATCAAAGGCAGAATCGATATAGCGAAACAGAGAAAAAAATGGAGAAGCTGCGCCGCGACATCGAAGATATCCTCCAGTCCTATCTGATGGAAATCAAAGAAGAAAATAAAGATATGGCAGCTTCTTTAGCATCCAGTATTTCCGAAGAGCCCGCAGTCCCGCAGCCGGTTAAAGAGACATATAGCCCACGGGAAGCGGGTGCGGACGGAGAGGGGAAGATTATGTCCGCGCCTCCCAAACAAGCTGTCGTGAATGCTTATTATATGAAGCAGCAGAAAAAAGGGCAGACAAATACGTATGAGCCGCCATATGACGCGGTCAGGGATCAATTAATCATGACGAATGATCTGGAGAGGCAAAGCAAAGAAGGACAAGAAGGCGCGGATTTCAATCAGTTATTGAAAGAACGCTTAGAGAAGCAGCGCCCAATCGATAAAAGCAAAACAACTGAAGAAATGATAGTTGAAATGCATGCAAAAGGTTTTGGAATTGAAGAGATTGCCAAAAAGATGAATAAAGGAAAAACAGAGGTCGAACTATTGCTTAAGTTCCACGGGAAATCAAGCTAATAAAATAGCTTGATAATTATATTTGCATATGCTATATTAATTCATGGTGTTAATACACACGTCCAATGATTTGATTAATAGGTGCTGTTTGACAGTTTTTAATCAAAAGTGATTTGGACGGAGGAATATAAAACCTAGGAGGAAACAAACATGTCAGTAATTTCAATGAAACAATTGCTTGAAGCTGGTGTACATTTCGGTCACCAAACTCGTCGTTGGAACCCAAAAATGAAGAAATACATCTTCATGGAGCGTAACGGAATCTACATCATCGACTTACAAAAAACAGTAAGAAAAATCGAAGAAGCTTACAACTTCGTTAAAGAAGTTGCTGCTAACGGTGGTACTGTCCTTTTCGTAGGTACAAAAAAACAAGCTCAAGATTCAGTTAAAGAAGAAGCGATCCGCGCTGGTCAATTCTATGTGAACCAACGTTGGTTAGGCGGAACTTTAACAAACTTTGAAACAATTCAAAAACGTATTACGCGTCTTAAAGATATCGAAAAAATGGAAGAGAACGGAACTTTCGAAGTTCTTCCTAAAAAAGAAGTTATCAATCTTAAAAAAGAGCAAGAGCGTTTAGAAAAATTCTTAGGCGGAATTAAAGACATGAAGGGTCTACCAGATGCGATCTTCGTTATCGACCCTCGTAAAGAGCGTATTGCTGTTGCGGAAGCACACAAATTAAACATCCCTCTAGTTGGTATCGTTGATACAAACTGTGATCCGGATGAAATTGATTATGTAATCCCTGCAAATGACGACGCTATTCGCGCTGTTAAACTTCTAACTGCTAAGATTGCTGATGCAATTCTTGAAACTAAACAAGGTGAAGACCTTTCTGAAGCACCTGCTGCAGAATAATCTTTCGCTTTACCAAAAAGGTGATAAGAGGATAATGCCTTTTATCGCCTTTTTTTTCAGAATGAAGCCCTTAAGGCTTCATGTATGAGCGCCTGCATATGTAGGCAGAATGAAAAGAGATACATTCGTATTTCCAATTTAAGTTTGTACGAAACCTAATATAGGTATAATAAAGTACATAAATATAAGGAGGACACCCCATAATGGCTATTACTGCACAAATGGTAAAAGAACTTCGTGAAAAAACTGGTGCTGGAATGATGGACTGCAAGAAAGCACTGACTGAAACAAACGGTGACATGGAGAAGGCTGTAGACTTCTTACGTGAAAAAGGTATCGCTAAAGCTGCTAAAAAAGGCGATCGTATCGCTGCTGAAGGTTTAACATTCATCGTTACAGAAGGTAACGAAGCTGTTATCCTTGAAGTGAACTCAGAAACGGATTTCGTTGCGAAAAACGAAGGGTTCCAAGTATTAGTTAAAGAATTAGCTGCTCATCTTCTTGCTAACAAACCTGAATCTGTAGAAGCTGCATTAGCGCAAACTATGGATAACGGCGCTGTTGTTTCTGAACATATCAATGCTGCAATCGCAAAAATCGGTGAAAAACTAACTCTTCGCCGTTTTGAAGTTGTAACAAAAACAGATGCTGACGCATTTGGTGCTTACCTTCACATGGGCGGACGCATCGGCGTATTAACTGTTCTTGAAGGATCTACTGATGAAGCTGCTGCAAAAGATGTTGCAATGCACATCGCTGCTATCAAGCCTCTTTACATCTCTCGTGATGAAGTAACTCCTGAAGAAGTTGAAAGAGAGCGCGAAGTATTAACTCAACAAGCTCTTAACGAAGGAAAACCTGAAAAAATCGTTGCGAAAATGGTTGAAGGTCGCCTTGGTAAATACTTCGAAGACATCTGTGTTCTTGACCAATCATTCGTTAAAAACCCGGATCAAAAAGTTGGGCAATTCATCGCTGCTACTGGCGGTAAATTAACGAAGTTCGTTCGTTACGAAGTAGGAGAAGGAATTGAGAAACGTCAAGATAACTTTGCTGAAGAAGTAATGAGCCAAGTTAAAAAAGACTAATTAAAATGCTAGAATTTCGTTAGCAAATCAATAGGGGACACTTTGTGTTCCCTATTTTTTGAATCAATATATGTGATGCAAGGATATTACGGCCTTACTAAGATGGTAGGGTGATGGAAAGTTGGAGGTTTGCATGAACGCTAAATATAATCGAGTTGTATTGAAGTTAAGCGGAGAAGCATTGGCTGGGCAAGAAGGATTCGGTATTAATCCGGCGATTATTAAGTCCATTGCTGAACAAGTGAAAGAAATTGCCGAACTGGATGTTGAAGTGGCTGTTGTAGTAGGCGGCGGAAACATTTGGAGAGGGAAAATCGGAAGCGAAATGGGTATGGACCGTACGACGGCAGACTATATGGGGATGCTGGCGACAGTCATGAACTCGTTGGCATTGCAAGATAGCCTTGAAAATCTTGGGATTGAAACGCGTGTACAGACATCAATTGAAATGAGACAAGTAGCTGAGCCTTATATTAGAAGAAGAGCAGTCAGACATCTAGAAAAGAAACGTGTAGTAATCTTTGCCGCTGGAACAGGTAACCCATATTTCTCTACAGATACAACTGCAGCGTTAAGAGCAGCTGAAATTGAAGCCGATGTTATTCTAATGGCTAAAAATAATGTTGACGGCGTATACAATGCAGATCCTCGCAAAGATGAAAGTGCAGTGAAATATGATAACTTATCATATTTGGACGTATTAAAAGAAGGCTTGGAAGTAATGGACTCAACAGCGTCTTCTTTATGTATGGATAATGATATCCCATTAATCGTATTCTCTATAACAGAGCCGGGCAATATTAAGCGTGCTGTTATGGGTGAAACAATCGGAACCACAGTGAGGGGGAAATAAAATGGCAAAACAAGTAATCGCTTCTACAAGTGAAAGAATGGACAAAGCCGTACAAGCGCTTTCAAGAGAGCTTGCGACAATCCGTGCGGGCCGCGCGAATGCTTCTATTCTTGATAAAGTAACAGTAGACTATTACGGAGCACCGACTCCAGTTAATCAATTAGCGGGTATTTCGGTACCTGAGGCCAGACTTTTGGTGATTCAGCCGTATGATAAAACAGTATTGGGTGAAATCGAGAAAGCGATTCTCCGCTCGGATCTTGGTTTGAATCCTACAAATGACGGTTCATTGATTCGCATTGCGATTCCGGCATTAACGGAAGAGCGTCGTAAAGAATTAGTGAAGCTTGTAAAAAAAGAAGCGGAAGAATCGAAAGTAGCCATCCGAAACATTCGCCGTGATGGAAATGATGATCTTAAAAAACTTGAGAAAAACAATGAAATCACAGAAGATGAACTTCGAGGCTATTCTGAAGATATTCAAAAAGTGACAGATGCTCACATTCAAAAAGTGGATGATGTAGCAAAAGAAAAAGAAAAAGAAATCATGTCCGTGTAATGATTCATTCAAAGCCCCTATTATAGGGGCTTTTTCAGGTTTATTGCATTGCGCCGTTATGGTGGGAATGCTTTTGGAAATTGCTAAAAAAAGTTTTTAATAATAAAATATGATAAGTATGGGCTTAACATAATTATAGAAATTGTTTTATTTTCATAAACATTCCATATGTATTTCAGAATACCGATAGGATATTTTCTGATTTTCTGATATTATTAAGTGAATTCACCATACTTTAACCTTGGAAGAACCTATTGGAGGACTTGAATATGAAGGCAATTTGGAAGCGTTGGTTCAATAAAAATGCTTCTGCTAAAATAGATGGTAATAGCATTGAACAATTGAAGAAAGCGGATATTCCTCAGCATGTCGCTATTATTATGGATGGGAATGGGCGCTGGGCGAAATTGCGCACGCTGCCTCGGGCGGCCGGACATCGTGAAGGGACGAAGGTTGTTCGGAAAATCACGAAATTCGCTAATGAAATCGGCGTAAAAACGTTGACGCTTTATGCTTTCTCTACAGAGAATTGGAAGCGTCCGGAGAAAGAAGTCAGCTACTTAATGAAGCTGCCTATAGAATTCCTTGATACATTTTTACCTGAATTAATTGAGGAAAATGTGAAAGTGAATATTATGGGAGAAATGGAAGGACTGCCGAAGCATACGAAAGCAGCTGTGCAAAAAGCAATGGAGGATACAGCCCATAACGATGGTTTGATGCTGAACCTGGCTTTTAATTACGGAAGCCGCGCCGAAATGATGATTGGCGTCCGAAAGCTTGCCGAAGATGTGAAGAATGGCGATCTCGCTATAGAAGACATTACAGAAGAGTGTTTCAGTTCCTATTTAATGACGGATGGCATACCTGATCCGGACTTGTTGATACGCACAAGCGGGGAAATTAGATTGAGCAACTTTATGCTTTGGCAGTTGGCCTATACCGAATTTTGGTTTACTGACGTGCTATGGCCGGATTTTACAGAGAAAGACTTTATGGAAGCGGTGGAAGTGTATCAAGCGCGTTCCAGAAGGTACGGCGGCCTATAAAGAACATGTAAGAAGTTTCTCTAGGCTTAGGATGGATAGAACTGGGGGAATACTTGTTATTAGGAAGATAATAAGAATAATGGACAGATATAGAAGGCGAGGATTTAGCAGATTATGAAACAACGTATTGTTACAGCTGTCATTGCTGCGGCTGTTTTTTTACCGATTGTGATGTACGGCGGCACACCGTTTACAATTCTTTTATACTTGATGGCTACAATTGGTTTGCATGAATTGTTGAAGATGCATAAGCTGCCCGCATTATCGGCTTCAGGGCTGATCGGTTTCGTCATGCTTTGGGTGGTGCTGTGGCCTGTTGCCGATGTGTTTACTTTAGGTGATTGGAGCATTTCCAAAACGCATGTCGTATTGATTGGGGCAATCTTCTTATTGATATGCACGGTTATATCGAAGAATCGCTTCACATTCGATCATGTAGGCTTTATGCTTATTTCAGTCCTATATGTGGGAATCGGTTTTTATTACATAAATGCAACAAGAGAAGAAGGCCTATTATTTGTATTTTTTGTGCTGTTTACACTATGGGCGACGGATTCAGGCGCTTACTTTGTCGGACGAGCAATAGGCAAGAATAAGCTATGGCCGGAAATCAGCCCGAATAAAACGATCGAGGGAGCTCTAGGCGGAATAGGCGCCGCTGTTCTTGTGGCGCTCATTTTCGCATTTGCGACAGACTTGGATGTATCCCTGGTGAAATTATTGGTGATGGGAATTGTAATCGCTGTATTCGGCCAACTGGGCGATCTAGTGCAATCAGCTTTCAAACGCCATTACGGAGTGAAAGATTCCGGTAATCTATTGCCGGGCCACGGCGGCATCTTAGATAGAACGGATAGTTGGATTTTCGTCTTTCCGATTCTGCACCTGTTCCAATTAATATAGTTTTGTGCTAGTTCGTTGTATAATGAAATATAATAATAATAGAGTGCTTGTTCATGAAGTATCGATAGGGGGATCACAGTCAAGTGAAGAGAATTAGTCTATTAGGCGCTACAGGTTCAATCGGCACACAAACGTTGGAAGTTGTGCGCGAGAATCCTGAACTGTTTCGGATTGTAGCCTTTTCTTCTGGAAAAAATATAGAATTAACAAAACAAATCATTAAAGAGTTCTCTCCTGCATTAGTATCGGTGAAAGAAAAATCAGATTATGACGCGCTGAAATCAGAGTTTCCGCATATTGCTTTTTCATTTGGGGACGACGGGCTGGTGGAAGTGGCTGTGCATCCGGATGCCGATATCGTTTTGAATGCTGTAATCGGCAGTGTGGGGCTTTATCCTACATTAAAGGCAATCAGCAAAAAGAAAGATATAGCGATTGCCAACAAGGAAACCTTAGTGACGGCCGGACATATTGTAATGGAAGCGGCAAAGCGGAATGGTGTGCGGATCTTGCCGGTGGACAGCGAGCATTCGGCTATTTTCCAAGCATTGCAAGGTGAGAAGGAGAAGAATATTGAACGATTGATCATTACTGCGTCAGGCGGCAGCTTCAGGGACTATACAAGAGAGCAGTTAAAGGATGTGACGGTGGACCAAGCGTTAAATCATCCGAATTGGTCGATGGGTGCGAAGATTACAATCGATTCAGCAACTATGATGAATAAAGGTCTTGAAGTAATTGAAGCGCACTGGCTGTTCGATATGCCTTATGATCAGATTTCCGTGCTGATGCATAAGGAAAGCATTATCCATTCCATGATCGAGTTCCATGACGGGAGCATAATGGGTCAACTGGGAACGCCTGATATGAGAGTGCCAATCGGATATGCGCTCATGTATCCGGACCGCCTCAAGAATGCATCCAAAGAAAGGCTGGATTTGGCGAAAATCGCTTCGCTGCATTTCCGGGAAATGAGTTTCGAGAGATTCCCATGCCTGAAATATGCATATGACGCAGGGCGCACCGGCGGAACATTGCCTACTGTTCTGAATGCGGCAAATGAAGTAGCGGTTGATTTGTTCTTGAAGAAGAAAATCGCGTTTCTGGAAATTGAAAATCTAATTTATACTGCAATGGAAAAACATGATGTTTTAAAACATCCGGATCTGGAAACAATTCAACAAGTAGATCAACAAACAAGGTTATTGACTAAATCGTTAGTAAAATAGAGGTGGTAAATACGTGCAAACCATACAAACCGTTGTTTCATTTATAATTATATTCGGGACGCTTGTGTTCGTTCATGAACTCGGCCACTTGATTTTTGCTAAACGGGCAGGGATCCTATGCCGTGAGTTTGCCATCGGATTCGGGCCGAAAGTGTTTTCTTTTACGAAGAATGAAACAGTTTATACGATTCGTTTACTGCCAATCGGCGGATTCGTGCGAATGGCCGGCGAGGATGTCGAGGCGATTGAAATCAAGCCTGGGTACCGAGTGGGCCTCAAGTTCGACAGTGCCGGAAAAGTAAATACAATCATCCTTAACAATAAAGATAAGTACCGCGATATTAAAGTGGTGGAAGTAGAAGAGATAGACTTGGAGCATAAGCTGTACGTAAGAGGCTTCGAGGATGAAGAAGACCAAGTGATGCAAACATTCGAGGTCCACCCAAAAGCTGTAGTTGTGCAAGACGGCGTGGAGATGCAAATTGCGCCGTATGATCGCCAGTTTTCTTCTAAAACACTCGGACAAAGAACAATGGCCATCTTCGCTGGGCCTATGATGAACTTTGTTCTGGCGATTGTTATTTTCATGGTCATGGCGGCGATCCAGGGTGTCGTGACGGACGAGCCGAAGCTTGGTAAGCTGACTGAAGATGGCGTAGCGATCAGTTCCGGTTTGAAAGCGGGTGACGAAGTACAATCGATTAATGGAACAGAAGTTTCCACTTGGACAGATGTTCAACAGGAAATCCAAAAGCATCCGGGCAAAGAGATTGAATTCGTTGTTGAACGTGGCAGCAAGACACTGGAAATTCCAGTTACGCCAGAGGAAGTGGAAAGAGGCGGCAAGGTTGTCGGTGTATTGGGCGTGTATGCACCTACGGAAAAATCCTTTACTGGTGTGATTTCTTACGGTTTCACAGAAACGTACTTCTGGACGAAAGAAATCTTCACCTTGTTAGGGAAGCTAGTGACGGGTCAATTCAATATTGATATGTTATCAGGCCCGGTAGGCATCTATGTATCAACGGAAGAAGTGGCTAAATCAGGTGTGATTTACTTATTGAAATGGGCCGGGGTGCTCAGCATTAACCTTGGTATTATGAACTTGCTTCCGATTCCGGCCCTCGATGGCGGACGGCTTGCTTTCTTTGCGGTTGAAGCGGTACGAGGCAAGCCGCTTGATAAGCAAAAAGAAGGAATGGTCCATTTCATCGGTTTCGCTTTATTGATGTTGCTTATGCTAGTAGTCACTTGGAACGATATACAGAGATTTTTCCTGTAAATCATATGGGATTGTGTTAAAATGAAAAAAGTGGAGGCGAAGGCAGATTTAGCTTTGCTTCTACTTTTTTTTACGTATATAATGAGTAATTATAAAATTGAACTAATTACGATAGTCTAGAAGTTAGTTGAAGAGGTGCTAAAGAATGAAACAATCAAAAATGTTTATCCCTACGCTTAGGGAAGTTCCGGCTGATGCGGAAGTAACAAGCCACCGCTTATTGCTGCGCGCGGGATATATGCGTCAAACATCCAGTGGTGTGTACAGCTACCTGCCATTAGGGAAAAAAGTATTGAAAAAAATCGAAGAAATTGTCAGGGAAGAAATGGACAATACAGGAGCGAATGAAATCCTGATGCCAACACTGCAACAAGCGGAACTATGGCAAGAATCGCAACGATGGTTCTCTTATGGACCGGAATTGATGCGAATGAGAGACCGCCATAACCGTGAATTCGCTTTAGGACCGACTCACGAGGAAGTAGTGACAAGCCTAGTAAGAGATGAATTGTCCTCTTATAAAAAGCTGCCATTGACATTATATCAAATCCAAACAAAATTCCGTGATGAAAAGCGTCCACGCTTCGGCTTGCTGCGCGGCCGTGAATTCGTTATGAAAGATGCTTATTCTTTCCATGCGAATCAGGAAAGCTTAGATGAAGTATACGAAGATTTATTCGCTGCCTACAGCAATGTATTCAGCCGTTGCGGTTTGGACTTCAGAGCGGTAATTGCGGATTCGGGCGCAATGGGCGGTAAAGATACACATGAATTCATGGTACTATCTGAAATCGGAGAAGATACAATCGCTTACAGTGATTCATCCGATTATGCGGCCAATATCGAAATGGCTCCGGTTGTAGCAACTTATGAGAAAAGCGGCGATGCGCTTAAGGAACTGGAGAAGGTTTCGACGCCAGGTCAAAAAAGTATTGAAGATATTGCTGCTTTCTTGCAAGTGAATGCGAATGTGTGCATTAAATCATTGCTGTTCAAAGTAGATGACAAGTATGTATTGGTGCTTGCCCGCGGCGATCATGAAGTGAATGATATTAAAGTGAAAAACCTTCTGGAAGCTTCTGTTGTGGAACTGGCTACGCCGGAGGAAACAGCTGAAATTCTAGGATGTGAAATTGGCTCGCTTGGACCAATCAATGTAGACAATGTGGAAGTCATCGCCGACCATGCGGTTGCAAGCGTTGTGAACGGTGTATGCGGCGCTAACGAAAAAGATTATCACTTCATTAATGTAAATCCTGATCGCGACTTTAAAGTATCGCAATATGCGGATTTACGCTTCATCCAAGAAGGAGATGCATCTCCTTGCGGGAAAGGTTCCATTCTATTCGCTAAAGGCATCGAAGTAGGACATGTATTTAAATTGGGCACACGCTACAGTGAATCAATGGGTGCTCACTTCTTAGATGAAAACGGCAAAAGCAAGCCGATGATCATGGGTTGCTACGGTATCGGCGTGTCTAGAACATTGGCGGCTGCTGCTGAGCAATACAATGATGAAAAAGGTCTAGTGTGGCCAAAACAACTTGCTCCATTCCATGTACACCTTATTCCAGTCAACATGAAGAATGAAGAACAAGCGGCTCTTGGCCAAGAGCTGTATGCATCATTGAAAGCGAAAGGCTTCGACGTGCTGCTTGATGACCGTAATGAGCGTGCGGGAGTTAAGTTCAATGATTCTGACTTGATCGGCTTGCCGGTCCGTGTGACAGTAGGTAAAAAAGCCTCTGAGGGCATTGTGGAAGTGAAGAACCGCCAAACAGGCGAATCAGCTGAAATCCATGTGGACCAACTGGTAGAGAAAATCAATGAAATCTTAGCTTAAGATAGCAAGAGAGCAAAAAGGCGCTGGTACAAGTGCCTTTTTGTTTGCGCTATTTTATCTAATCTAAAGGGCAGAATATGTTATAATAACGTCTGATTATTATTTAAGGGGGGAGAGTAGTTGGATCAAAATCCACAGCAAGGAAGAGAGAAATTTCAACTCTTACTCCAACAACTACAATTAACGGAAGACGCGATTGTGTCTTACTTTTCAAATGCAGAAATTACAAAATTATTCATAGAACGATCCGCGAAAAGATGGCATTTTCATTTTCTGGTCGATCAGATCCTACCCTGCAATGTGCAAAGAACCTTCTCATCACAATTGGTGAAGACGTTCTCGCATATAGCGGATGTTACTTACCATATGAGCGTCCGTAATCAACAGGTGACAGAAGAGCTGATCAAAGAATACTGGACAAGCTGTCTGGCAGAGCTTGATGGAACGTCGCCGGCATTATTGTCGCTTTTGAATGAACAGCAGCCCAAGGTGGTAGGTCATAAACTGATTGTCAACGCGCGCAATGAAGCGGAAGCGGGGCAGTTGAAGAATAAATATTCGAAGTTAATCTCGGATGTATACGAAACCTATGGTTTTCCGGCGTTGACACTTGATACGGAAATTTCCGCCGCCAATGAGGAATACTCGAAATTCCTGGAGCAGAAACAAAAGGAAGATGCCGAGAAAGCGCTGGCGGCAGTGGTGGAAATGCAGAAGAAAGAAGCGGAAAGCACCGCTTCTCCTGACGTTCCGGACGGTCCAATCAAAATCGGCTATACAATCAAAGATGACGCTGACTTCAAACGGATGGAAGAAATCATGGATGAAGAGCGCCGCATAGCTGTTGAAGGCTATATCTTCCACGCTGAGACGAAGGAACTGAGAAGCGGACGTACATTATTGACATTTAAAATGACCGATTATACAAGCTCGATCATGGTCAAAATGTTTTCACGCGATAAAGAAGATGCGGCTATCCTTAACTCTGTGAAGAAAGGCATGTGGGTACGTGCCCAAGGCAGCATCCAAAACGATACATTTGTCCGCGACTTAGTCATGATTGCGAATGACATCAATGAAGTGAAGGCGCCTGCAAGGGTCGACAAAGCAGAAGAGAAACGAGTGGAACTGCATTTGCATACGCCTATGAGCCAAATGGACGCGGTAAGCTCCGTTTCCAGCCTAGTGGCGCAAGCGAAGAAGTGGGGGCATAAAGCGGTGGCCATCACTGACCATGCTGTTGCCCAATCGTTCCCCGAAGCCTTCGGTGCAGGCAAGAAAAATGACATTAAAATTATTTACGGAATCGAAGCGAATTTGGTTGATGATGGTGTGCCAATCGCCTATAATTCTGCCCACCGCTTGCTTGAAGAAGATACGTATGTCGTGTTTGACGTGGAGACGACCGGTCTTTCCGCTGTATATGATACCATTATCGAACTTGCCGCTGTGAAAGTGCAGAATGGAGAAATTGTGGATACGTTTGAATCATTCGCTAATCCGCACCATCCGCTGTCTGCGACAACAATCGATTTAACGGGCATCACAGATGATATGGTGCGCGATGCACCCGAAGTATCCGAGGTGTTGGAGCGTTTTAGGGATTGGGCGGAAGACAGCATCCTTGTAGCCCATAATGCCAGCTTCGATATGGGATTCCTGAATGTAGGGTATAAAAAGGCCGGCTTTGAGAAAGCATCCAACCCTGTTATCGATACGTTGGAACTTGGCCGTTTCCTATATCCGGAGTTAAAGAACCACCGTTTAAATACATTAGCGAAGAAGTTCGATATCGAATTGACCCAGCATCACCGCGCAATCTATGATGCGGAAGCAACGGGGCATCTGCTTATTAAAATGGTGAAGGATGCGATGGAGAAAGACATTCTGTATCATGATCAGTTCAATGAGCATATGGGTGAGGGAAAGGCGTACCAACGTTCAAGACCTTATCACTGCACACTGCTTGCTAAGAACGATGTGGGCTTGAAGAACTTGTTCAAGCTAATCTCGCTTTCACATATTTCTTACTTCTATCGTGTACCGAGGATTCCACGCTCTGTCCTAGAGAAGCATCGGGAAGGCTTGATTGTCGGCTCCGGCTGCGATAAAGGGGAAGTTTTTGAAGGGATGATGCAGAAAGCGCCGGATGAAGTGGAGAATATTGCAGAGTTCTACGATTATTTCGAAGTTATGCCTCCCGAGGTATACGCCCACTTGATCGAGCTGGAGTATGTCCGGGATGAACGTTCGCTTGAGAACATCATCTCCAATATCGTCAAACTTGGCAAGAAAATGGGGAAACCGGTTGTTGCTACAGGGAATGTCCATTATCTGGATCCGAACGATAAGATTTACCGCAAAATATTGGTAAGCTCGCAAGGCGGAGCGAATCCGTTGAATCGCCATAAATTGCCGAATGTGCATTTTAGGACGACGGACGAAATGCTGGAGTGCTTCTCATTTCTTGGCGCTGAAGAGGCGAAGGAAATCGTCGTGGCAAATTCCAATTTGATTGCTGACCAAATCGATATTATTAAGCCGATTAAAGATGATTTATATACGCCGAAAATTCCCGGCGCGGAAGATGAAATGCGTGAAATGAGCTATAGCATGGCCCGCAGCATTTATGGCGACGAGCTTCCGGAGATCGTCGAGGCAAGGCTTGAAAAAGAATTAAAAAGTATTATCGGGCATGGCTTTGCGGTTATTTACTTGATTTCCCACAAGCTGGTGAAGAAATCGCTGAACGATGGCTATCTGGTCGGTTCGCGTGGGTCGGTCGGTTCGTCTTTTGTTGCGACGATGACCGAAATCACAGAGGTGAACCCATTGCCGCCGCATTATGTCTGCCCGAACTGCAAGCTGTCAGAGTTCTTCGATGATGGATCGGTCGGTTCAGGATTCGACTTGCCGGATAAAGATTGCCCGAACTGCGGAACGGCATTCAAGAAAGACGGGCATGATATACCGTTTGAAACCTTCCTTGGATTTAAAGGAGATAAAGTCCCTGATATCGATTTGAACTTCTCCGGGGAATATCAACCGCAGGCGCATAACTATACGAAAGTGCTGTTCGGGGAAGATTATGTGTATCGTGCCGGTACAATCGGCACAGTTGCCGAGAAGACGGCTTACGGCTATGTGAAGGGGTATGCTTCCGACCACAATCTGCACATCCGTTCAGCGGAAGTGGACCGTTTAGTAGCCGGCTGTACAGGCGTCAAAAGGACAACCGGCCAGCATCCCGGGGGGATTATCGTTGTCCCTGACTATATGGAAATCTATGATTTCTCGCCGATTCAATATCCGGCGGATAGCCAAAGTGCCGAATGGAAAACGACTCATTTCGACTTCCATTCCATCCATGATAATTTGCTTAAGCTGGATATACTCGGACACGATGATCCGACTGTTATTCGCATGCTGCAGGATTTGAGCGGCATTGATCCTAAGACAATCCCTACCGATGACCCGGAAGTCATGAAAATCTTCAGCGGAACAGAATCACTTGGCGTTACAGAAGAACAAATCATGTGTAAAACAGGCACACTCGGCATCCCTGAGTTCGGTACGCGCTTTGTGCGCCAGATGCTTGAAGACACGAAGCCGACAACTTTCTCGGAGCTTGTTCAAATCTCCGGATTATCACATGGCACCGACGTATGGCTTGGCAACGCGCAGGAGCTTATCCACAATAAAATATGTAATTTAAGTGAAGTAATCGGCTGCCGGGACGATATTATGGTGTATTTGATTTATCAAGGGCTTGATCCGTCCTTGGCCTTTAAGATCATGGAATCGGTTCGTAAAGGTAAAGGGCTATCGGAAGAGTTTGAGGCGGAAATGCGCAAGAATAAAGTGCCGGAATGGTATATTGATTCTTGTAAAAAAATCAAGTATATGTTCCCTAAGGCGCACGCGGCAGCGTATGTATTGATGGCTGTGCGTATCGCTTATTTTAAAGTGCATCATGCGCTTCTGTATTATGCGGCATACTTTACAGTTCGCGCCGATGATTTCGACATTGAAGCAATGGCCAGGGGCTCAATGGCTATCCGTGCCAAAATTGAAGAAATCAACGCGAAAGGCCTGGATGCATCGCCTAAGGAAAAAAATACGTTGACTGTTTTAGAACTTGCGCTTGAAATGTGCGAGCGAGGATATTCCTTCCAGAAAGTCGACCTATACAAATCGCAGGCCTCTGAATTTGTTATTGAAGGCAAGACGCTCATCCCGCCATTCAACTCTGTGCCGGGACTGGGGACAAACGTAGCGGTAGCGATTGTCAATGCGAGGGAAGAAGGGGAATTCTTATCAAAAGAAGATTTGCAAAAGCGGGGGAAAGTATCGAAAACCATTATCGAATACTTGGATAAGCAAGGCTGCTTAGAATCGCTTCCAGACCAAAATCAGCTGTCGTTGTTCTAAAATGCGGCAAGAAAACGGCGGCTTTCGCTGGACCGTGTTAAGTGTAAAAGGACCCTGCCTCTTAGGGGCGTTTGCATAAAGATTTCTTTTATGGTATATTTTTATTAAGAATTACTTAAGAAAAGACACAGGCCAAGAGCGGGGAAACCCGCTCTTTCGTATTGTATCGTTACATTTTTCGTGAAAAAGAAGCATTCTTTAAGTATGAATCGCTATCTTCTAGAAAACATAAGAGCATACGATGGTTTTACATAGGTTGAAAATAAGCTTTATTCAGTTATGGTAATATACCTATCGACCCAGTCTATGGAAACATGGCCATACAGTGATATGATCATGTTGTACTCCGTCATGGAGCGGGTATAGTAAGTCTGTTAAGTAAAATTGCTTGAACTGATAGGAGGGATTTATGTGAGTCAAAAAGTGACTGATCTTGTAGCGGAGCTTGCTTCTGATATTTTAGAAAAACAACAGCTAGAATTAGTGGATGTTGAATATGTGAAAGAAGGCAAGAACTGGTTCCTGCGGGTGTTCATAGATAAAGAAACAGGAGTGGATATTGAGGAATGCAGCATCGTCAGCGAACAATTAAGTGAGAAGCTGGATGAAACAGACCCGATTCCGCATGTTTATTTCTTGGAAGTATCCTCGCCGGGTGCTGAAAGACCGCTAAAAAATGAAAAAGATTTTCAAAAAGCGATCGGCAAGCATGTGAACATTAAAACGTATGAACCGATTGAAGGAAGCAAAGAGTTTGAAGGTGCATTGCTTTCTTATGATGCAAAAGAAATCACATTATCTGTAAAAATAAAAACAAGAACAAAAGAAATCACAATACCTACTGAAAAAGTGGCAAAAGCACGTCTTGCTGTTACTTTCTCATAATGATAAAAGAAAATGGTGTAAGGGGGATTAATCGATGAGCAGTGAATTAGTAGATGCTCTGATTCTCTTAGAAAAGGAAAAAGGTATTTCAAGAGATGTTTTAGTAGAAGCAATTGAGGCTGCACTTGTATCAGCTTATAAAAGAAATTTCAACCAAGCGCAAAATGTGCGTGTGGATTTGAACCTTGGCAGAGGAACAATGCGCGTATTGGCGCGTAAAGATGTGGTAGATGAGGTATTCGATTCTCGTTTAGAAATCTCTGTTGAAGATGCAAGAAGAATCAATCCTAACTATGCAGTCGAAGATGTAGTAGAATTAGAAGTAACACCAAAGGATTTCGGGCGTATTGCTGCGCAAACAGCAAAACAAGTCGTGACGCAACGAGTTCGTGAAGCAGAAAGAGGCATTATTTATTCTGAATTTATCGACCGCGAAGAAGATATCATGAATGGTATCGTCCAACGTGTTGATTCACGCTATATTTATGTGAGCCTTGGCAAAATCGAAGCATTGCTGCCTGCAAGCGAGCAAATGCCGAATGAGCAATACAAACCGCATGACCGCATTAAAGTGTTCATCACAAAAGTTGAAAAAACATCAAAAGGTCCGCAAATTTTCGTGTCCAGAACACATCCTGGATTATTGAAGCGTCTTTTTGAAACAGAAGTCCCTGAAATTTTCGATGGCACAGTCGAGATTAAATCTGTGGCTCGTGAAGCTGGAGACCGCTCAAAGATTTCTGTAAGCACAGATATTCCGAATGTCGATCCCGTCGGTGCTTGTGTAGGTCAAAAAGGCCAACGTGTCCAAGTGATTGTCAATGAATTAAAAGGAGAAAAAATCGACATCGTCAAATGGTCAGAAGATCCTGTTGAATTCGTTGCAAATGCGCTGAGCCCTTCTAAAGTGTTAGAGGTTATTGTAAATAAAGAAGAGAAAGCGACAACAGTTATTGTGCCTGATTACCAATTATCTTTAGCGATTGGTAAACGTGGTCAAAATGCTCGTCTTGCTGCTAAACTGACGAACTGGAAAATCGACATCAAGAGCGAAAGCGATGCTAGGGAAGCCGGCATTTACCCAGTTCAAAAAGAAGAAGTGCTGTTCCAGGAAGAGGACGATTTCCTGCAGCATGAGGGAAATGAAGAAGATACATTGTTAAGCCAAGCGAGTATCGATTCAAGCTATGATGAGGATTTATATAACGACGATGAAGATATCCGTTAATTGAGGTGAGCAAGATGTCAAGTCGTAGAAAAATTCCGTTGCGTAAATGCATCGCTTCCGGTGAAATGAAGCCTAAGAAAGAGATGATCCGCATTGTCCGCTCTAAAGAAGGAGAAGTGTCAATCGATCCTACCGGCAAGAAGTCAGGGCGCGGGGCATATATTTCGTTGAATAAAGAAGCTATTATTGCAGCACAGAAAAAGGATGTATTATCCCGACATCTAGAAGCGCCGATTGATCCTAGCCTCTATGAAGAATTACTTCAACTTCTGGAAAAGGAGAAGTAAATCATGAGTCAACCACCATGGGCATCATTAGTAGGATTAGCGTATAGAGCAAGAAAAGTGATAGCTGGAGAAGAATTAGTTATAAGAGAAGTGCGCAATGGTAAAGCCAAATTGGTTCTATTATCGAGTGATGCTTCAAGCAATACCGAGAAAAAGATAACCGATAAATGCAATTATTATAACGTTCCTCTAGCGAAAGTAGATAATAGAGAACAGCTTGGAAACGCGATCGGGAAGGATGAGCGCGTTGTGATTGCAATCCTTGATGAAGGGTTTTCTAAAAAGCTGAGAACGTTGGTGCATTAATTTATACGGGGGTGAACGTATGAGTAAAGTACGTGTGTATGAATACGCAAAGAAATACAATGTATCAAGTAAAGAGATAATCGAGAAGCTAAAAGAAATGAATATAGAGGTAACTAATCATATGGCAACAATGGAAGATCCTACAGTAAAAAAACTAGATCAAGCATATAAGGGCAAGCAAGATAATAAAAATAAAAATCAAGCGCAAAATAACGCGGACGATGCAATCGTGGAGAACAAGTATGAAGATCGTCACGTTGAAAATAGCGTAAGTAAACAAAAATTAAAGAAAAAAACACCGATTGGCCAGAACAAGAAGCCGGGTCAAGGCGGTCAAACATTCAACAAGAATAAAAGAAAAAATAACAAGAGAAACAATCAAAACACAAATAAGGCACCTCAAATGCATACACCAAGAAAAGAGAGAGAGCTGCCTGCAAAAATCACTTTCTCTGAGTCATTGACAGTTGGCGAACTAGCTAAGAAATTGCACCGTGAGCCTTCAGAAATCATTAAGAAGCTCTTCTTATTAGGTGTAATGGCTACAATTAACCAAAGTCTTGATAAAGATGCAATCGAGTTAATCTGCAGCGAATACGGTGTAGAAGTGGAAGAAGAAATCATCATCGATAAAACAGACTTAGAAGCTTACACTGCAAGCGAAGAGGATGCGGCTCCTAACACAGATGAGCGTCCTGCCGTTGTAACAATCATGGGCCACGTCGACCATGGTAAAACAACCCTTCTGGATTCAATCCGCCACACGAAAGTAACAGAAGGAGAAGCGGGCGGAATCACACAGCATATCGGTGCATACCAAGTTGAAGTAAACGATAAAAAGATTACATTCCTTGATACACCAGGCCATGCGGCGTTCACTACAATGCGTGCCCGCGGTGCCAAAGTGACAGATATTGCGATTATCGTAGTTGCGGCCGATGACGGTGTAATGCCTCAAACAGTCGAAGCAATCAACCATGCGAAAGCAGCGGAAGTGCCAATCATTATCGCAGTGAATAAAATGGATAAAGAAGCGGCAAATCCTGACCGCGTTATGCAAGAGCTGACAGAGCACGGCCTTGTTCCTGAAGCGTGGGGCGGGGATACAATCTTCGTTCCGATGTCAGCGAAGAAAGGCGATGGAATCGATGAACTACTTGAAATGATTCTACTTGTTAGTGAAGTGGAAGAATTGAAAGCGAACCCGAATAAACTGGCGACCGGTACAGTAATCGAAGCACAGCTTGACAAAGGACGCGGAGCAGTTGCGACGTTGCTTGTTCAAAACGGTACGCTTCGTGTCGGCGATCCGATTGTTGTAGGAAACACTTACGGGCGTGTTCGTGCGATGGTTAATGATGTGGGCCGCCGTGTGAAAGAAGCAGCTCCATCAACTCCGGTTGAGATTACGGGTCTGAATGAAGTGCCTCAAGCAGGCGATCTGTTCGTTGTTTTCAAAGATGAGAAAACAGCCCGCCAAGTCGGGGAAGCTCGTTCACAACAACAAGTACAATCGCAGCGCAGCGAAAAAGCGGTTGTGACGCTTGATAATCTATTTGAACAAATGAAACAAGGCGAAGTAAAAGAAATCAACTTAATCGTGAAAGCGGACGTTCAAGGTTCTGCGGAAGCATTGGCGGCTTCGCTTCAAAAAATCGATGTGGAAGGTGTTAAAGTTAAGATCATCCACAGTGGCGTAGGTGCGATTACCGAGTATGATATTATGCTTGCGACAGCTTCCAACGCAATCGTTATCGGTTTCAATGTTCGCCCTGATGTAAATGCGAAACGTGCTGCGGAATCGGAACAAGTAGATGTTCGCCTATACAGCATCATCTATAAAGTAATCGAAGAAATCGAATCGGCAATGAAAGGTATGCTTGACCCAGAATTCGAAGAGAAGGTAATCGGACAAGCGGAAGTGCGTACAACTTTCAAAGTATCAAAAGTTGGTACAATCGCTGGTTCATACGTAATCGATGGTAAAATCACCCGCGACAGCGGCGTTCGCGTCATCCGTCAAGGTGTTGTCGTATATGAAGGTGAAATCGATGCCTTGAAACGATTCAAAGACGATGCGAAAGAAGTTGCCCAAGGTTACGAATGCGGTATCACAATCAAGAACTTTAATGATATTAAAGAAGACGACATCATCGAAGCTTACGTAATGGAAGAAATCGAACGTAAGTGATTGCATATGCGGAATTCGAAGCAATCATCTATGATGCGCACTCCCTGAAAGAAAAAAGGGCGGTGCTGCAGCGGATCATGACTAGATTGCAGCAGAAATATAATGTCTCTGTGGCGGAAGTAGATTATCAAGATTTGTGGCAGCGGACAAAGCTTGCTGTTGCCACGGTCGCTTCTTCGCACGCGGCATCGGAAAAAGAATTGCAACGGGCGTTAAAGTTCGTTGATTCATTTCCGGAAATAGAAAGAACAATAACAGATATTCAACGGCTTTAAAACGAGGTGATAGTTATGAGCCTTCGTGCAAATCGTGTTGGTGAACAAATGAAGAAAGAATTAACCGAGATTATTGGGCGTAAATTAAAAGATCCAAGAATCGGTTTTGTAACTGTTACGGATGTCCGTGTAACAGGCGACCTTCAACAAGCGACGGTCTATGTATCGGTACTTGGAAATGAAGAGCAGAAACAAAATACATTAATCGGCCTTTCAAAAGCGAAAGGATTTATCCGCTCTGAAATCGGCAAACGTATTCGTCTGCGCATCACGCCTGAAATCACATTCGAATGGGATGAATCTTTAGAATACGGTCAACGTATTGAGAATTTAATTCACCAGATTCACACAGAAGATAGCGATAAAATAAACGAAGATAAATAAGTAATAGGCTGACTTCTACTACGTCCTCCTTTAATGGATGGTATACGGAAGTCAGCCTATTTTCTAAGAGAGCAATACTATAAGCATATATTGGAGTGTGTAAAGTGGAAGGAATCCTGCCTCTCAATAAGCCTAAGGGCATGACATCGCATGATTGCGTGTTCAAATTAAGAAAGATATTAAAGACCAAAAAAATCGGCCACACAGGTACGCTGGACCCGGATGTGACAGGGGTGCTGCCGATTTGTGTCGGCCGTGCCACAAAAATCGCCGAATATATCACTGACGCAGGCAAGGCGTATGAAGGGGAAGTTACGATCGGCATCTCTACTACAACGGAAGATAAGAGCGGCGATGTGGTGGAAAGCAAGTCTGTCACACAAAGCTTTACAAGAAGCGAAATTTTACAGATGCTTGAGAATTTGACAGGGGAAATCGAACAGACGCCCCCCATGTTCTCTGCTGTTAAAGTCAATGGCAAGAAGTTATACGAATATGCGCGCGCAGGCATAGAAGTAGAGCGTCCAAGCCGTACGGTTACGATTTATGAATTGGCGCTATTGGATGACAGGGATGTGTTCGAAGGTGAAACGATTGCTTTCCGCTTTAGGGCAAAGTGTTCAAAAGGCACTTATATCCGGACGTTGGCTGTGATGATGGGGGAAGCGCTAGGCTATCCTGCGCATATGTCGGACTTGGTTCGCATCCAGTCATCAAGCTTTACGCTTGAAGATTGTTTCACCCTTGAGCAAGTGGCGCAATATGCGGAGGAAGGCCGTCAAGATGAGCTCTTGAAGCCGCTTGAGTATGGTCTATCTCATTTGCCGAAACGTGTTATTAATGATAAAGTAGCAATGAAAGTAATGAATGGCGCCGTCCTTTCAAAGCCGGCGGATATAAGCTTGCAGGCAGGGGAGCCGTTTGTTGTTTACTACCGGGATATTGCGTTAGCCATTTATAAAATTCATGAAACCAAGCCGGATTATATAAAGCCTGTGAAAGTGTTGCGAACAGGCTTGAAAGAGAGAAACGGCTGAGAAGAAAGAGGAGAAGGAATTGAAGGTAATAGAACTAAATTATCCTCATACATACCAAAAAGATGATTTTCCTCCGCTGTCCATTGCGCTGGGCTTTTTCGATGGCGTCCATAAAGGTCATCAGAAAGTCATATCCACAGCGATAGAAGCAGCGAAAGCAAATGGATGGAGCTCCGCGGTCATGACTTTTTATCCTCATCCGCTTGCTGTTCTTGGAAATCGTCAAAAAGTACATTACATCACTCCGATTGAAGATAAAATTGCATTAATTGAACAGTTGGGCGTCGATTATTTATTCATCGCGAACTTTACTTCCGATTTTGCATCTTTATTGCCACAACAGTTTGTCGATCAATATTTAATCGGATTGAATGTGAAGCATGTGACAGGTGGATTCGACTATTCATATGGCAGATTGGGAAAAGGAACGATGGAAACATTGCCTTTTCATGCCCGAGGCATGTTTACACAGACAATCGTGCCTAAGTTAAGCATAGGGGATGAGAAAATCAGCTCAACGAACATCCGCAAGTCATTATTGGAAGGCGACTTCGAGAATTTCCGTACGCTTACAGGGCGCAATTACGCAACAAAAGGGATTGTCGTCCATGGAGAGGAACGTGGGCGCAAGCTGGGCTTCCCGACAGCGAATGTGGGGCTGGCTGATGAGTATATCATCCCTTCAACCGGCGTGTATGCTGTTAAAGCCACTGTAAACGATGCTACATATGATGGGGTCTGCAATGTCGGCTATAAACCGACCTTCCATGATGAGAAGCCCGATAAACCATCAGTGGAAGTGCATATATTTGGCTTTGAATCGAGTATTTATGATTGTGCACTGACGATTGAATGGTTTAAACGGCTGCGAAGTGAGAAGAAATTTGCCGGCTTAGATGAATTGGTTGCGCAAATTTCACGAGATAAAGAGGAAGCAAAACAATATTTAGAGAAAATTACGCAGTAAACTTGCTTTTTTCTTAATAAAATAGTAAGATGTTAAGCGTATTAAAAATGAACCTATGCTTGGCTAGTCGAGTCACCGACGCTATGCTCAGCACTTGGGGATTTTAAAAAATTTATGAGGTGAATAGAATGGCAATTTCTCAAGAACGCAAAAATGAAATTATCGCAGAATACAAAACACACGCGAACGATACAGGATCTCCTGAAGTTCAAATCGCTGTTTTAACTGCAGAAATCAATGCTTTGAACGAGCATTTACGTACTCACAAGAAAGACCACCACTCTCGTCGTGGTTTATTAAAAATGGTTGGTAAACGTCGTAACTTACAAACTTACCTACGTAACAAAGACGTTACTCGTTACCGTGAACTAATCAACAAACTTGGCTTACGTCGATAAGTTGTAAAGAACGGGATTGTTCTTTACATTACAATGGGGAAGACCCATTTTCAAAAAGCGGGATTTTTCCCGCTTTTTTCTTGTATGACAGGGTAGTCCATTCTTTTATGAATAAGTAAAAAAAGGCATCTCAGCCAAAATAATGAAGTTATATTCGAAACCATTATAAAAAATTGATAAATGTGCATACATATTTCTTTTTATACTGTTAATGATACGAAATTTCGTGCATAATAAGACTAGTATGGGTAAGAATGTACGTTTTTACATACATGAAATGATGATTAAATATAATTTAACTCTGTGTATAGATTGTAGAGAGGGGTTTTAAACAAGATGGATCAAACGAAAAAAACATTTTCCATAGATTGGGCTGGCCGTACACTTTCTGTAGAAATTGGACAATTGGCAAAACAAGCTAGCGGAGCGGCTTTAATACGCTATGGAGATACAGCGGTACTAAGTGCGGCAACAGCTTCTAAAGACGCAAAAACAGTGGATTTCTTTCCATTGACTGTGAATTATGAAGAAAGATTGTATGCTGTTGGGAAAATCCCTGGCGGCTTCATTAAACGGGAGGGGCGCCCAAGTGAAAAAGCAATTCTGGCGAGTCGTTTGATTGACCGGCCAATCCGCCCATTATTCGCTGATGGTTTCCGTAACGAGGTGCAAGTAATCAGCACGGTTATGAGTGTGGATCAGGATTGCTCATCAGAAATTGCGGCAATGTTCGGTTCTTCACTAGCGCTATGTGTGTCGGATATCCCTTTTGAAGGGCCGATTGCGGGTGTGATCGTAGGTAGAGTCGACGGCGAATTCGTCATCAATCCAAATGTAGAGCAAATGGAGAAAAGCGACATCAACTTAACGGTCGCCGGTACAAAAGATGCAATCAACATGGTAGAAGCCGGTGCGGATGAAGTACCTGAAGAAGTAATGTTGGAAGCAATCATGTTCGGCCATGAAGAAATCAAACGTTTAATCGCGTTCCAAGAGAAAATCATGGCGGAAGTAGGTAAAGAAAATCGTGAAGTAGAGCTTTATGTAATCGATGAGGAATTACAGGCTGAAGTATCGGCGATGTGTGAATCAGATATCAATACAGCGGTTCAAGTGCAAGAAAAGCTGGCTCGCGAAGAAGCAATCACAGAAGTGAAAAACCGTGTGATTGCTCATTACGAAGAGCAAGAAATTGAAGAAGATCGCTTAAAGCAAGTAAAAGAAATCCTAAATAAATTAGTGAAAAATGAAGTGCGCCGTCTGATTACAGAAGAGAAGATCCGCCCGGATGGCCGTAAACCGGATGAAATCCGCCCGTTATCCTCTGAAACAGGATTGCTTGCGCGTACGCATGGTTCCGGATTATTCACACGCGGGCAAACACAAGCATTATCCATTTGTACACTCGGTGCGTTAGGCGATGTGCAAATCCTTGATGGTTTAGGTGTAGAAGAGTCTAAGCGTTTCATGCACCATTACAATTTCCCTCATTATAGTGTAGGGGAAACTGGTTTCTTACGCGGACCGGGACGCCGCGAAATCGGCCATGGTGCACTTGGTGAACGTGCGCTTGAGCCGGTTATCCCATCCGAGAAAGAATTCCCGTACACAATTCGGCTTGTATCTGAAGTTCTGGAATCGAACGGATCAACTTCCCAAGCGAGCATTTGTGCAAGTACGTTAGCGATGATGGATGCGGGTGTGCCGATTAAAGCGCCTGTAGCCGGTATTGCGATGGGGCTTGTGAAGAAGGACGAGCATTATACGATTCTTACAGACATCCAAGGCATGGAAGATCATCTTGGCGATATGGACTTTAAAGTGGCTGGGACAGCGAAAGGTGTAACAGCTCTTCAAATGGATATCAAGATTGACGGTTTATCAAGACAAATCTTGGAGGAAGCATTGCAGCAAGCAAAAGCGGGCAGAATGCATATTCTGGATTCCATGATGCAAACAATCAGCGAGCCGCGCGCTCATTTATCCAAATATGCACCTAAGATTCTGATGATGGCGATTAACCCTGATAAGATTCGCGATGTTATTGGACCAAGTGGTAAGCAAATCAATAAAATCATCGAAGAAACGGGCGTTAAGATCGATATCGAACAGGATGGCACAATTTTCATTGCCTCTGCTAATGAAGAGAATAACCAACGTGCGAAACAGATTATCGAAGATCTTGTCCGTGAAGTAGAAGTTGGTAAAACATATCTTGGTAAAGTGAAACGCATCGAGAAATTCGGCGCATTTGTTGAAATCTTCAGCGGTAAAGATGGACTTGTCCATATCTCTGAGCTTGCGTTAGAGCGCGTCGGCAAAGTGGAAGATGTTGTGTCGCTTGGCGACGAAATCCTTGTAAAAGTAACGGAAATAGACAAGCAAGGACGCGTAAACTTATCTCATAAAGCTGTGCTGAAAGAACAAAAAGAAACAGAGCAAATGAGCTAATCGCATAAAGGCCGGATAAAGCCCGTGGTACATGAAGCCACGGGCTTTATGTATGATTTTCGGGAATAAGAAATAAGGTGGTAAAGTAATGAACGGAAAAGAAGAGAAGGTATTTTTGTTTTCAGCCAAGAATAATTGCTTAATCTTCTGTTTATTGTCTGTTGTCGTTTTGGAATTTGTAATAGGAATTATTTCTATTACTTACTTAGGGTTGTTATCTTTTTTTGGCTTTACCTATTATACATATACTTCCATGTTCGTATTTATCGGCTTATTGATCTTATTTAGCAGCCTGCTGGAGGTTTTGGTCTTCATCGTCCGCACATTTTTGAAAGTAATAGGATTAAGTCGTCTTCAAGCTAGATTCATCGGAATGCTATTAGGACTTCAGGGCATGTTTTTTATCGTGTATTTCTTGGATGAGTATATGATGAATATCGACGTACCTGTTCAGACGGAAGCTTTTTTTGCATTCAGCACTTTTTTGTTCGAGCTGCTATTATATTCCTTCAGCAATAAAGTATAAATATTTATCGTTCTATGGACTGCATTGCTTCTATTGTGTACAAACTCTTCATAAACCTGTACTAAGAATGATCTGGATGAAACAAACTAACAAATGATCGTTGCAGGTAGTTTTGGAGGAGGTTAGTGCTCATATGAGTGGAAAATGGAAGCATCTTGTTGCGATATGTGCAATAGGTGGGGTATCATGGATTTTAGTGCAGTCGCCAAGTGTTGATCAATATGTGGCAACATTAAAAAATCAGTCAATCTCAGTCGTGAAAAAGCAAGAATCTCTTTTAGAAGAGATTAAGCAAAAGGCGAAGGAATATGAAGTTGCTCCAAAAGATGCTATGATAGACTCTGTATGGAAGACCGTGCCTGGCTATAATGGCCGTAAGGTTGATATCTCTTCTTCGTATAATGTGATGAAAGATGACGGTGTGTTTGATGAGAAGAAATTAATCTTTAAACAAATACCTCCGAATGTTCATTTATCTCAATTGAAAGCAGCCCCGATTTACCGCGCGCACCCAGATAAACCTGTAGCTTCATTTTTGATAAACGTGGCTTGGGGAAATGAGCATATTCCGCAGATGCTTTCGGTTTTGAAAAAACATAATGTGAAAGCGACTTTTTTCCTAGAAGGAAGATGGACAAAGAATAACCCGGAATTGGCTAAGATGATTACAGGAGCAGGGCACGAAGTCGGCAATCATTCTTATACCCATCCGAATATGCAGCAAATATCAGGACAGCTGATCCGCAAAGAGATAGAAGACACCAATAACGTGATTAAAGCTGTGACAGGCGTTTCGACTCATTTATTCGCGCCTCCTAGCGGCGCTTTTCGGGATGAAACCGTTTCAATCGCTGATGAACTGGGGATGGATACTATTTTATGGAGTGTCGATACAATTGATTGGCAGCAGCCGGCGCCGTCTGTGTTGACGGAGCGGGTTTTAAGCAAAGTGCATAACGGTGCGTTTATCCTCATGCATCCGACCCAGTCTACAGCGCAATCACTAGAAACGTTAATTGTTGCTATAAAGAAGAAGCAACTACATATTACAACAGTATCTGAAGCATTGAAGGAAGAAAGAATCATGCATTGAAAGCATGGGGACTTCTTCTGTAAACAGCTAGAAATAGGGAGGAAAAGTTGTTGATAAAAAAATATACATGCCAAAATGGAGTACGTATTGTTCTTGAGAATATTCCAACTGTCCGTTCAGTGGCGATCGGACTATGGATTAAAGCCGGTTCTGTGAACGAAACAGAAAGCAATAACGGGATTTCTCATTTCTTGGAACATATGTTCTTCAAAGGTACAGAGACAAGAAGTGCGAAGGAAATCGCAGAAAGCTTTGATAGTATCGGCGGACAGGTGAATGCTTTCACTTCGAAGGAATATACTTGCTATTATGCTAAAGTATTAGATAATCATGCCAGTTATGCCCTGAATGTTCTTGCGGATATGTTCTTTCATTCTGCGTTCGATCCGGAAGAGCTTCAGAAAGAACGAAATGTCGTTTTGGAAGAGATTAAAATGTATGAAGATACGCCGGATGATATTGTCCATGATCTATTAAGTAAGGCGGTATACGAGAACAATCCCCTTGCCTATCCGATTCTAGGGCGCGAGGAAACCCTTGCTACATTCAATAGCGATACATTGAAGCGATATGTGCATGAAATGTATACGCCGGACCGTTTAGTGATTTCAGTGGCCGGGAATGTTGATGAAAGCTTCTTAAAAGAAATCGATCGGCTGTTCGGAAGCTACGAGGGCGGAAATCCTGAAGAGCGTGTACAAGATAATCCGGTTTTCCACTCCAATACACTGCAGAGAAAGAAAGAAACAGAGCAAGCTCATCTTTGCCTTGGCTATCAAGGTTTGCCGATCGGGCATCCTGATGCATATAGCTTGATTGTGATGAACAATATTTTAGGAGGAAGCATGAGCAGCCGCTTGTTCCAAGAAGTCCGTGAGCAAAGAGGCTTGGCGTATTCCGTGTATTCGTACCATTCAGGCTATCAAAACAGCGGGTTGGTCACAATCTATGGCGGTACAGGCGCCGATCAAATGAATGTTTTGTTTGAAACAATCCAGCAAACGATTGATACCTTCAAACGTGAAGGCATTACAGCTAAAGAGCTCAACAACAGTAAGGAGCAGCTAAAAGGAAGCTTGATGTTAAGCTTGGAAAGCACGAATAGTCGCATGAGCCGAAATGGCAAGAATGAATTGATGCTCGGCAAGCATCGTTCATTGGATGAAATGGTCGAGCTGATTGATCAAGTAACTCAAGAAAGCGTAGCGGCCATGACCCAGAAAGTGTTCAAAGATGAATATGCCATGGCATTCATCAGCCCGCAGGAAGAATGGAAATAATCGATAAAAGGTGTTGGGAAGCTCTTGCTTTTTCAACACCTTTTTTAAAATAGAAAAAATCACTTCTAATCCGGCTTACTTCCTTATATGAATGTAATAGGCGTTTATAAAAGAGGTGACTATTTTCATGAGGCTGAGTGAATTAAGCGGCAAAGAAATTGTGGATGTAAAAAGGGCAGAGCGTTTGGGCATCCTTGGTCAAACCGATTTGGAAATCAATGAAAATGGACAAATTGTGGCATTGATCATTCCTTCGGTGAAATGGTTCGGGTTCAGGAAGAATGGCAATGAAATTAGGGTTCCATGGCGGCATATCAAAAAAATCGGCACAGATATGATTATCATCGACATCCCTGATGTTCAATATGAGGATCATAAGCTGGAGTAGAGAGGGCACAGTAACTCTTTACGTAAGAAGGTTCCTATATGGAGCCTTTTTTGTATGGGATGAATATATAGGAGGCGGAAGGTTTTTCTTGCATAAACATACACCTAACTGGCGCGCCCTACATAAGATGGGTAAGGAAAAAGGAGTCACAAGGCTTTTTGATTATTATATATCCCTTTAAAGTAGGTGAAATAGAGAATGCTTACAGGCTTGCAAATCGCCATCATCGGCGGGGATGCCAGACAGTTGGAAGTGATAAGGAAGCTTACGGAACAGGATGCGAAGCTATCATTGATCGGTTTTGAACAGCTTGACCATGCTTTCTCGGGAGCGGTCAAAGAAAAGATGGATGAAATGGACTTTTCGGTAATAGATGCAATCATTCTTCCCGTTTCAGCCACAAATTCGGAAGGGAAAGTGGAGACCATATTTTCTAATGAAAATGTGGTGCTGACAAGCGATATTCTTGATAAAACTCCTCGGCATTGCACTATTTATTCGGGAATCAGCAATGTATATTTAGATTCAATCACAAAAAAAGCGAATCGGAAATTAGTGCAGTTGTTTCAACGGGATGATGTAGCCATTTACAATAGTATACCGACTGTCGAAGGCACGCTTATGATGGCCATTCAACATACGGATTTCACTATCCATGGAAGCAACGTTGTTGTATTGGGTCTTGGCAGAACAGGCATGAGTGTAGCCAGGGCCTTTCATGCACTAGGTGCCAAGGTGAAGGTCGGAGCAAGGAAAAGTGAACATATTGCGCGGATTACGGAAATGGGCTTGCAGCCATTCCATTTAAATCGATTGGAAGAAGCGGTGAGGGACGCGGATCTTTGCATTAATACCATCCCAATCAGAATCATTACAGCGAAAGTAATTGCGGGCATGCCGGCCCATACATTGATCCTTGATTTGGCTTCTAAACCGGGCGGCACGGATTTCCGCTATGCGGAGAAGCGGGGAGTAAAGGCGTTATTGGCGCCTGGATTGCCGGGCATAGTGGCTCCCAAGTCGGCAGGGGGCATTATGGCAAATGTCCTTATACAGCTTCTGCAGGAAGATACGGAGAAAGGGAAGGGGAGAACGGAATGAGTTTAAAGGGCAAGCGAATCGGTTTTGGGGTAACAGGATCTCATTGCACATATGATGCTGTTTTTCCTGAAATAGAGAAGTTGGTCGAACGGGGGGCGGAGGTCATTCCGGTCGCCACGCATACAGTCAGCAGCACGAATACGCGCTTTGGGGAAGGCGCCGACTGGATTGGACGTCTGGAAAGCATTACGGGCCATAATATTATCGACAGCATCGTGAAAGCGGAGCCGCTTGGCCCTAAGAGGCCGCTCGACTGCATGGTCATTGCTCCTCTGACAGGGAACTCGATGAGCAAGATGGCGAACGCTTTGACAGATTCGCCTGTCCTTATGGCAGCTAAGGCTACACTTCGAAATTATCGTCCTGTTGTATTGGGCATTTCCACAAATGATGCGCTTGGACTGAATGGCATCAACTTGATGCGATTGATGGCGGCCAAGGACATTTATTTCATTCCGTACGGACAGGATGATCCGGAGAATAAACCGAAATCCATGGTGGCGGATATGTCATTAATCTATGAAACCGTCATGGCCGCTCTTGAAGGAAAACAGATGCAGCCGGTTATTATTGAAAGGTTCCGGGGTTTTTCTTAATATTGCAATAATGGCGAATATATGAAGCGACTCAAGAAAATTCTTATGTTACTTCTGTAAGTTAATATGATAAAATAAAAACTAATCTAGCAATCAATAAACATAAAAATATTTGCTTAAAAAGACAGAAATGGGGTATGGATGGTGGAAGCAAGACAAGGACTTAACGTGGCAGTAGTCGGAGCAACAGGCGCTGTTGGACAACAAATGATGGAAACATTGGAGAAAAGAAATTTCCCGGTGAAGAACATCACTTTATTATCTTCCGCTCGTTCTGCAGGGACAGTGTTGAAGTTCAATGGTAAAGAAGTAGTTGTTCAAGAGGCGAAACCAGAGTCTTTTGAAGGCATTGACATAGCTTTATTCAGCGCAGGAGGAAGCGTATCGCTTGAATTGGCTCCTGAAGCGGCGAAGCGCGGCGCAATTGTTGTCGACAATACTAGCGCATTTAGAATGGCGGAAAATGTTCCGCTTGTTGTTCCGGAAGTGAATGAAGAAGATTTGAAGCAGCATAAAGGCATCATTGCGAATCCAAACTGTTCTACAATCCAAATGGTGGCGGCGCTTGAACCAATCCGAAAAGCTTACGGCTTGAAGAAAGTGATTGTATCTACTTATCAAGCTGTTTCAGGATCGGGCGCAGCGGCAATCGCTGAATTGCAGGAACAAACACAGCAATTATTGAACGGAGAAGAAATCAATCCGCAAATATTGCCGGTCAAATCGGATGAGAAGCATTATCAAATTGCATTTAATGCTGTTCCGCAAATTGATAAGTTCCAAGAAAATGGATACACTTACGAAGAAATGAAAATGATTAATGAAACAAAGAAAATTATGCATATGCCGGAGCTTCCGGTGGCGGCTACTTGCGTGCGCATCCCTGTTGTGACAGGCCACTCTGAATCACTATACTTTGAAGTAAATGAGCCGGGCGTAAGCGTTGCTGATGTGAAAGCATTGATGAAGGATGCACCGGGCGTGGTTCTGCAGGATGCACCGGAATCGCAGGAATATCCGATGCCTGCAGATTGCGTCGGCAAAAATGATGTATTCGTTGGAAGAATACGTAAAGATTTAGATGAAGATAAAGGCTTCCATATGTGGGTCGTTTCTGATAACCTGTTAAAAGGAGCAGCATGGAATTCTGTTCAAATTGCGGAAAGTCTTATAAAATTAGAATTGGTTACTTTAAAGTAGAAATTTGTTAGCCTTACATGGCTTATTTATATCCATATGGGGTATATTAACGTACTAAGAATACAGTCGATTCTTGGAAAATGAAACTGCTAACAAAACTAATATAAAAATAACCTATCTTTAAGCCTCAGCCTTTCCGAAACAATGAAGAAAGGCTGAGTTAATTTGGGGTGTAAATATGAATATTATCGTTCAAAAGTTCGGCGGAACATCTGTTAAAGATGCGGAAAGCAGAGCTCATGCAAAAAAACATATCGAAAAAGCGGTAAAAGACGGATATAAAGTGATTGTTGTTGTATCTGCGATGGGAAGAAAAGGCGATCCTTATGCGACGGATACATTGCTTTCGCTTGTCAGTGGCCCGCAAAGCAAAATTTCGAAACGGGAACAGGATTTATTGTTATCCGTAGGTGAAACAATTTCTTCAGTAGTGTTTGCGAACATGCTTCTTGAGAATGGGATTCTTGCTACAGCCTATACGGGCGCTCAAGCAGGCTTTCGAACTAATAACGACCATACAAATGCCAAGATTATCGAAATGAAATGTGAACGCATCCTTAAAGAGCTTGAACATCATGATGTCGTTGTAGTAGCCGGCTTCCAAGGTATGGCACGCAATGGCGATGTCACCACAATCGGCAGAGGCGGCAGCGATACATCAGCTGCAGCAATCGGTGCTGCCGTGGGGGCGGAATGGGTCGATATTTTTACAGATGTGGAAGGAATTATGACGGCCGACCCGCGAATCGCGGAGAATGCCCGCGCTTTATCTGTCGTAACCTATAATGAAGTCTGTAATATGGCTTATCAAGGAGCGAAAGTCATACACCCGCGTGCAGTTGAAATCGCGATGGCTGCGAAGGTGCCGATTCGTATCCGTTCAACATATAGCGACGGATTAGGAACACTGGTGACTTCACTGCATCGCCGGGAAAGCCGCGGCAGCGATATCGGCGATCGCCTTGTAACGGGTATTGCCCATATGAATAATATCGCGCAAATCCGTGTGAATGCTAAGAAAGACCAATATAATTTGTCGACCGAAGTATTTAAAGCGATGGCTAGTGCTTCAATCAGCGTTGATTTCATCAATATTTCACCGAATGGCGTAGTTTATACGGTGAATGAAGATATGGTGGAGCGTGCGATCTCTGTCCTTGAGGAGAGAGGCTATACACCTTCCGTTATTAGAGAGTGTGCGAAAGTCTCCGTGGTAGGCGCTGGAATCACAGGGGTTCCCGGTGTTACAGCGAAAATTGTTACAGCGCTATCCGGTAAAGGCATCAATATATTGCAGGCGGCGGACAGCCATACGACCATCTGGGTATTGGTGAACGGAGAGCATTTGACGGAAGCCGTCAACGCGCTGCATGATGCATTCGAGCTTCATGTCGAATATAATGAAGCTCATATATAGGTTCGTTTTATAAAAATGCGCTTGCATGCTATCCGTAAGTGTAGTATGTATAGAAACGGATAAATTCTATTAGGAGTGAAATTATGATTTCGTTCGGGAAAATCGTAACGGCAATGGTTACGCCTTTTGATCATAAAGGAAATATCGATTTTGCGAAAACAACACAATTGGTCAATTACTTGCTGGAAAACGGTACGGATGCCCTAGTGGTGGCAGGCACTACAGGGGAGTCGCCGACTTTGACAGCCGAAGAGAAATTAGCGTTGTTTCAACATGTCGTAAAAGTTGTAGATAAACGGGTTCCGGTTATTGCGGGAACAGGCAGCAACAACACATATGCTTCCATCGAGCTGACAAAAAAAGCAGAGAAAGTGGGAGTGGATGCTTTCTTGCTTGTTGCACCGTACTACAATAAACCGAATCAACAAGGCATGTATGAGCATTTCAAGGCGATTGCGGAAAGTACAAAACTGCCGATTATGCTTTACAATATACCAGGACGTACAGCTGTGAAAATCGCAACAGAAACGATTGTCAAGCTTGCTGAAATACCAAATATTGTAGCCGTTAAAGAATCGACGGGAGACTTGTCGGCGGCGACAGAGATTATTTCGCAAACAGACGATGATTTCAAACTCTATAGCGGAGATGATTATTTAACTTTACCAATGCTTTCAGTAGGGGCTGCGGGGGTTGTATCAGTCGCTGCCCATATTATCGGCAATGAAATGCAAGAAATGGTGGAGGCGTTCTTTCTTGGGGAAACCGGCAAGGCGGCGCGTCTGCACCAAGCACTTCTGCCGATTATGAACGGCTTGTTCATGGCGCCGAATCCAACACCTGTCAAAACGGCGTTGCAGATGAGAGGCATGGATGTCGGTTCTGTCCGTCTGCCGCTTGTGCCGTTATCGGTCGATGAAAGAGATGCTTTAGGGAAATTAGTCAACAAATGATCGAATGAAAAAAAGGCGGTCCGAACACAACGTTTCGGACCGCCTTTTTGGTTGGGTGTGTAGTTGCTGAACTGTCGGCCGATTCTGAATCCGTATGTTTAAACGTACGGGATTCGAGGAATAGTAGTTAATAACAATGCTAATATTTTAAACAAGCGACGATGCTTATGAAAGTGCCGTCGCTTTATTTTTGTATAGCGGCCGACTTGGAAAAGGCTTATGGAAAGACTTGGGTGAAATGGTTGCTATGTAATTTTCACTTACGGTATAATAGAGGTAATTGCAAGTGAACGGAAAAGTTTGATAAGGTAGGGGGAAAAGAAGTGATTAACCAAAAACAGAATAATATAAGAGTATTTGCTCTTGGCGGACAAGGGGAACTGGGAAAGAACATGTACGTGGTGGAAGTGGATGAGGCGATTTTCGTTTTAGATGCCGGATTCATGTATCCTGAAGAAGAGATGCTCGGAATCGATGTCGTGATTCCCGATATAGCGTATTTAGCGGAGAATCAAGAAAGGATACAGGGGATTTTCTTAAGTCATGGACATGAAGACCATATCGGCGCGCTCCCTTACATATTGAATTATATTAATATTCCTATTTATGCGACGAAGTTGACGATTGAACTATTGAAAGCAAGATTGAAAGAATATAAGTTTAAGGGCGATGTAGACTTTAATGAAGTGGACAACCGCTCGAAGCTTTCATTCGGTGATGTGGCAGTTTCATTCTTTAAGACGAATCATAGTATACCGGGTGCGGTCGGCATTTGTTTGCATACCGTTCAAGGCAATATTGTGTATACAGGCGATTTTAAATTCGATCAAGCGGCCGCGCCTCTGTATGCGGCGGATATGGGGAAAATCGCCCAAATAGGAGAAGAAGGGGTATTGTTGCTGTTATCGGATAGTGCGGGAGCCGAGAATCCAGGTTATACACGATCTGAAGCTATCGTGGAAAGGGAGTTGGCCGATGTTTTTCAAAATGGTGCGGGGCGAGTGCTTGTTGCCTCTTTCGCATCGAATCTCAATACGATTCAACATACGTTGAATGCAGCCTATAAGAGCAACCGCAAAGTAGCGATCGTCGGTAATGAGATTAGACAGGCTTTCGAAATAGGTGTACAGACAGATTCATTGCAAGTGGAAGAGGACGTAGTCATCCCAATATCGGAAGCAAGCAAGTATGAGGACAGGGATCTTGTCATCCTCATGTCCGGACCTAAGGGAGAGCCTATTGCCATATTGGAGAGAATAACAAAAAAAGGCCATAAGCAAATCAGCTTGCAGGCCCAGGATACCGTTGTTGTCGCGGCTTCGCCTGTCCGGGGAGGCGAACTTCGCCTGTCACGCGCGATCGATGCGCTGTACCGCCTTGGTATAAATGTCGTTTCAAAGAACCGTACCGTTTATGTGCCGGGCCATGGCAGCCAAGAAGAATTGAAAATGATGATCAATTTGCTGAAGCCGAAATATATCATTCCAATCCACGGCGAATACCGCATGTTGAAGGCGCATGGCAAAGTGGCAATGCACTGCGGGTTGCCGCACGAAGCGATTGTTATCGCAGAGAATGGTGAAGTAGTAGAGGTTTCCGAACAACAAGCAAAAGTAACAAGCAAGATTCCAGCAGGCAATATTTTAATAGACGGCAGCGGAATAGGAGACGTAGGCAATATCGTGTTGCGCGACCGCAGGCTGCTATCTCAGGATGGAATCCTTATTGTCGTTGTAACATTAAGCAGAAGCAGCAAAGCCATTATTTCAGGGCCGGAAATCATTACACGCGGCTTTGTCTATGTAAGGGAATCGGAGAAGTTGATTGAGAATGCGACCAATATTGTAAAGGAAGTAGTCGAGAAGAACGTTAATGCGCCGAATTTCGAATGGTCAACCCTCAAGCAGAATATCCGCGAATCGTTAAGTTCGCAACTATATGAAGAAACAAGACGTAGACCGATGATTCTGCCAATCATAATGGAAAGCTGAATGAACGAGAGATCCGCTCTTATAAAGAGGGCGGATTTTATTTTATAAAGAAATCAGGAAGCGTTTGATTGAAGCGAACCAATGTTCTATAATGGGTGGAAGAATAAGCTTCTTCTATTCATACAAACGTTTGCAGAGCCGTCTGATGCAAAAAAACTATTTGCATAACGGCGCTCTTGCCGATTGCCCCATTCCTGAAGAAAGCTCCTTAATCTTAGAATGAATCGTAATGGCTCCGTTCATACTACATCTATAGAGATGAAAGGGGATTTTATTATGGATCAAAATCAAGGTCAATCTTCGCAAGAAAATGAGAAAGCGGAGGAAAAAAGCTCTTCTTTATTAGATAAAATTCAGCAATTAGGCCAAACAAATGTACCGCAAATGTCCGATTCGAAAATTCATTGTTTAACCATCATCGGCCAGATTGAAGGGCATATGCAGTTGCCGCCGCAGAATAAAACAACTAAATATGAACATGTCATACCACAGATTGTGGCGATTGAACAGAATCCGAAAATTGAAGGATTGCTAGTCATTTTAAACACAGTGGGCGGGGATGTGGAAGCGGGGCTGGCACTCGCGGAGATGCTGGCATCACTATCGAAACCAACCGTTTCCATTGTCCTCGGCGGCGGACATTCGATTGGTGTTCCGATTGCGGTAAGCTGCGATTATAGCTATATTGCGGAAACAGCGACGATGACAATCCATCCGATCCGCCTGACAGGGTTGGTGATCGGCGTTCCGCAAACATTCGAATACTTGGATAAGATGCAGGACCGGGTTATCCATTTTGTTACGAAGCATTCAAAAATCTCGGAGGAAGATTTCAAGGAATTGATGTTTGCCAAAGGGAATTTAACAAGGGACATCGGTACGAATGTAGTGGGGCAGGATGCGGTGGCCAGCGGATTGATAGATGGTGTCGGGGGCGTCGGTGAAGCAATCAGGAAATTGAACCAGCTGATTGAACAGGGCAAGGAAGCAGCCGGGCAAGTGAACGAAGGTGATGTTCACTG
This sequence comes from Bacillus sp. (in: firmicutes), assembly GCA_051874035.1. Lineage (GTDB taxonomy): Bacteria > Bacillota > Bacilli > Bacillales > DSM-1321 > Bacillus_AD. Next base: position 21,198 of record JBJEFM010000094.1, on the reverse strand, counting down.
ATGACATTATATACAATTATCCCAAATGAATGGGTTCTGCAACACGGACAGGAATTCAGCCAGGAGCAGGAGAATTTTTATTATAAAGGCATCCTGGTCACGGCTGAACGGGTATTGCCATTCCGTTACCGCATCATCAAAATAACAAGCACCGATCCGAATGATTATCTGATGGATGAATTCCAGCCCGGCAGTTATATCGAGCCGCAGTTCATTGGACAAATGAATTAGATATGGCGCTTATGTTATAATGTTAGCTATAGGAAGCTATAAAGGAATATGGTTTGTCCCGAGTAAAAGTAAACACCGGCAATTCGACAGCAGCCATCAAGGCTGCTTTCTCTAGGTTAATATGCTTTTATACATAATAAGGCGCATATAGAATATGAGTTTATGAGAATGGACAGAATCCCCTTTTTATTAAATGAGTCGATTAAAGCCTCATTTGCTGTATTGTGAAAAAGAAAGTCGGTGAAAAAAGTGGCAAAGGTTAAGAAAAGACGAAAAAAGAAAGGCAGTGAACAAATAAAGCGTACACTGCAATTTGAAATTATAGGGTTGGTCATGTTCGGCTTAGCGACTATTGCAATCGCTGAGCTCGGAGCATTAGGAAATGCTCTTTCACTCGTGTCGCGGTTCTTTATGGGAGAGTGGAACATTCTTTTGCTGATTGGGGTAATTGTAGTAGGTCTGTACTTCATGTGGAAACGGGAAATTCCTTATTTCTTCAGTAGGCAATTGATAGGGCTCTATTTGATTATTGCAAGCATCCTGCTATTGAGCCATGTCACGCTTTTTGAATTATTATCGGAGGGAGGTCCTTTTGCCAAGCCGAGTGTTGTATTGAACACATGGGAGTTATTCTGGATGGAAGCAACCGGCAAAGCAAGTAGCGGCGATTTAGGCGGCGGAATGCTGGGCGCCGTTTTGTTTGCAGTTTTCTATTTTCTGTTTGCAGAAGCAGGTGCCAAATTGGCGGCATTCATCTGCATCATTGTAGGCATCATTCTCCTGACCGGCAAAACACTTGGCGATGTATTGAACAAAATCGTTGTTGCCACCCGTACGTTCGTTGCGAAGCAGTGGAAAGGATTCGCGGAGGATGTGAAAGGTGCAAGAAAAAAACAACGGAGCAGGGCGCAAAAAAAGGTCGAGAAAGAGCCTTCATCTGAATCCCCGCCGATTATCGAACCCCTGGAACCGTATGAAGAGCCAGTCATTCGTTCGTTTTCTGAAAAGGCCTATGATTATGAGCAGGATGTGAGGGAGGCGGAAATGACAGATTCCGTAGATTCGGCGAAAATGCAATCAGCCGATAATAAAGCGGCATCTGCAGAAGTGGTCGATCATATGAATTTCAGTGAAATGGAGAATGCCGAGTACCAGCTGCCTTCATTATCGCTCTTGCATGCGGCCAAAAAGTCGGATCAGACAAGGGAGCATAAACGAATCCATGAGAATGCTGCCAAATTGGAGCGCACTTTCGCTAGTTTCGGCGTTAATGCGAAGGTTTCCCAAGTGCATTTGGGGCCTGCGGTAACGAAATATGAAGTTCATCCTGCCGTAGGGGTGAAAGTTAGCAAGATTGTCAGTTTATCCGATGATATCGCCCTGGCATTGGCAGCCAAAGGCATCCGCATCGAGGCGCCAATCCCCGGGAAATCCGCGATAGGGATTGAAGTGCCCAACACGGAAGTGGCTATGGTTTCACTGCGTGAAGTGCTGGAATCGAAGCAATCGATGGAAAATGATTCACGGCTATTAATCGGTCTCGGCCGGGACGTAGCCGGGGAAGCGGTAATGGCTGAATTGAACAAGATGCCCCATCTATTGGTGGCGGGAGCGACAGGCTCAGGGAAATCCGTGTGCATCAATGGCATCATCACAAGCATCTTGACAAAAGCTAAACCGCATGAAGTGAAATTGATGATGATCGATCCAAAGATGGTTGAGCTGAATATGTATAACGGCATTCCCCATCTGTTGGCACCGGTTGTCACAGATGCGAAGAAAGCCTCTCAGGCCTTGAAGAAAGTCGTCAATGAAATGGAGCGCCGATACGAGCTGTTCGCCCATACTGGAACGCGGAACATCGAGGGATATAATGATCACGTCAAGCTTCATAATATTGAAAATGAAGATAAGCAGCCGTTGCTGCCGTATATTGTCGTCATTGTCGATGAGCTTGCTGATCTAATGATGGTCGCTTCTTCAGATGTGGAAGATGCCATCACACGGCTTGCGCAAATGGCCCGCGCTGCCGGCATCCATCTGATTATCGCGACGCAAAGGCCATCTGTGGATGTTATCACGGGTGTCATTAAAGCTAATATCCCATCAAGGATTGCTTTCAGTGTGTCTTCTATGACGGATTCACGAACAATCTTGGATATGGGCGGGGCTGAGAAGCTGCTCGGAAGAGGGGACATGCTATTTTTGCCGGTCGGAGCTTCGAAACCGGTGCGTGTGCAAGGCGCATACCTGTCCGACCAAGAGGTTGAGGATGTCGTCTCGTTTGTCATTTCCCAGCAGAAGGCGCAGTATCAAGAAGACATGATTCCGGATGAACATCAGGAAGCAACAGAGGAAGTGGAAGATGAGATTTATGATTCGGCTGTCGAACTGGTCGTTGAAATGGGAACAGCCTCTGTTTCCATGCTACAGCGCAGATTCCGCATAGGCTATTCAAGAGCGGCGCGATTGATTGATGAAATGGAGGCGCGCGGTATTGTCGGCCCGTATGAAGGCAGCAAGCCGCGGACTGTATTGATCGATAAAGAGCAATTCAGGCAAGATGTGAAACATTCATAAAGTAATGTATTTTTTGAATATATCGCCGAAGTTCTTTTTTTGTGTATATATGTGATAAAAATTTATTTTTTTATGCATTATTGCACTAATTATTGTGATTATACTATTTATTTCTTGAGGAAAAGATGATAATCTATTAACGATTAGTAGAGGGAGTTCATACATCTGAGGTCTGATGTCTTAATTGTAAAGGTTTTAGGGGGAGTAGGGTATGTCTATCAAACAGGATCAGCGGCATTTATATCTGCAGGTCATCGAGAAAATAAAACAGGATATCAGAGATGGTGTATACATAGAAAAAGAAAAGTTGCCATCCGAATTCGAATTATCGAAGCAGCTTGGTGTCAGCCGGGCGACGCTTAGGGAGGCTTTGCGGATTCTTGAAGAAGAAAATGTGATTATCCGAAGGCATGGGGTAGGCACATTCATCAATACAAAGCCGCTGTTCAGTTCAGGGATTGAACAGCTCTCCAGTGTAACAAGCATGATAGAGCAAGCTGGCATGAAACCTGGTACGATTTTTTTGAGTTCTACTACTGAACCAATGACAGAAGATGAAATGCGGCTGTTCAATACTGGGAAGAAAGAACCACTCATGGTGGTGGAACGGCTTAGGACAGCCAACGGCGAACCTGTTGTGTACTGTCTTGATAAAATGTTGGAAAGTATTTCACCGGATAATTTTACATATCAAGGGGAATCTATTTTTAACGTTTTAGAAAGAAACGTGAATATTAGAATAGCTTATGCTGTTTCTTATATAGAACCGATCGGCTATCACGATAAGATTTCCCCGCTACTGGAATGCGATCCTGAGACAGCGCTCTTAGTCCTGAAACAAATGCATTATGATGAGAATGATCGGCCGATTTTGTATTCGCTTAATTATTTCAAGTCAAATAAATTCAGCTTTCATGTATTGCGGAAGCGGATGTAATGATGAGGGATATAGCAGGGGACTCATTATCTTTTACTAATCAACAACATATTTTTAGGAGGTTTTACCTTGAAGAAGCGTAAAATGGGCTTAGCTCTATCATTGGTGCTGGCTGCCGGTACAATTCTTGGCGCATGTGGTTCTAGTAATGATAAGAACGAGGGCACTGGTGCTGATGACAAAAAGAATTTCTCAATTGCGATGGTAACAGACGTTGGTGGAGTGGATGATAAGTCTTTCAACCAATCTGCATGGGAAGGTATTAAAGCTTTCGGTGAAGAGAATGGATTGAAAAAAGGTAAAGGCGGATATGATTACCTTCAATCTAAAAGCGATGCGGATTATGCAACTAACTTAAACTCTTTAGTTCGAAATGAATTCGACTTAATTTTTGGTATCGGATTTAAATTGGCAGCTGATATTAAAGAAGTTGCTGAACAACGTCCGGACAATAAATTTGCAATCATTGACGAAGTAGTGGAAGCGGATAACGTTGCGAGCATCACATTTAAAGAAGAGGAAGGTTCTTTCTTGGCAGGTGTAGCCGCAGCTCTTTCTTCCAAATCTAACAAAGTTGGATTTATCGGCGGACTTGACTCTCCTCTAATCAATAAATTCGAAGCGGGCTACACAGCTGGTGTTAAATCAGTTAAGCCGGACGCTCAAGTAATTGTGCAATATGCAGGCGGTTTCGATAAAGCGGATATCGGTAAAGAAATGGCTAACTCTATGTACAAACAAGGCGTAGATATTATCTTCCACGCTTCAGGCGGTACTGGTAATGGCGTATTCACTGCTGCTACTGAATTGAAGAAGAAAGATAATAATGCGAATGTTTGGGTAATCGGTGTTGACTCCGATCAATATGAAGAAGGAAACGTACCGGGAACAGACCTGAATGTTACTTTGACTTCTATGATCAAACGTGTTGACGTTGCCGTTAAAGACCTTGCTACTAAAACGATGAACGGCGACTTCCCTGGCGGAGAAACAATCAAATATGGTTTAAATGAAGATGCAATCGGCATTGCGACAACTGGCGATCATTTATCTGCTGATACGCTTAAAGCTATTGAAGAGTGGACAGCTAAAATCCAAGCAGGTGAAGTTGAAATCCCTACAACTCACGAAGAGTTAAAAGCAATGAAGTTCTAATAGTCTGAACAAATGAAGGAATACCCTACGGTGTGGTATTCCTTCATTTATGAAATGGTTATTATTTTGTGAATATTTATCGAAGTAAGGAAAGTATAGAAACTTCTCCGTTTAAAAATAAATGAAAGGATGTAATAAGTGATTTATTACAAGTTTTCCTTTGTTTTTTAAATAAATAACAAATGAGCAAGATGTTCATCAGCACTTAGCATGCAAGTGTATAAAAGGGAGTGAAATGAAGTGGAATATGTAATAGAAATGCTCAATATCAGGAAAGAGTTCCCTGGAATCGTGGCAAACGACAATATTACATTGCAATTGAAAAAAGGAGAGATCCATGCTCTATTAGGAGAAAACGGGGCTGGTAAATCTACTTTAATGAACGTTTTATTCGGACTTTATCAGCCTGAAAAAGGAGAAATCCGAGTAAATGGAGAAAAGGTGAACATCACAAATCCAAACATAGCGAATGATTTGGGTATCGGGATGGTCCATCAACATTTTATGCTAGTGGATACCCTGACTGTAACAGAGAACATTATCCTAGGAAAAGAACCTACTAAACTAGGACATGTTGATTTGAAGGATGCTAGTGAAGAGGTAAGAAAAATTTCCGAACAATATGGCTTGCAGGTTGATCCGCACGCGAAGATTGCAGATATTTCTGTAGGCATGCAACAGCGCGTTGAAATCCTGAAAACATTGTACCGTGGAGCGGATATCCTTATCTTCGATGAGCCGACTGCCGTACTTACTCCGCAAGAAATCCTTGAACTGATCAGCATTATGAAGAAATTAATTGCTGAAGGTAAATCTATCATTCTTATCACCCATAAGTTGAAAGAAATCATGGAAGTGTGCGACCGTGTCACGGTTATCCGAAAAGGGCAAGGCATCGGTACGGTCAATGTTGCTGAAACAAACGAGAATGAATTGGCAAGTCTGATGGTAGGGCGTGAAGTTGTCTTCAAAACGGAGAAAGCAGAAGCTCATCCTAAGCAAGCGGTGCTTGAAATTGAGAATTTAACAGTTAAAGATGCCCGCCATGTGAAGGCTGTAAACGGATTGAACCTTACAGTGCGTGCCGGTGAAATCATCGGAATCGCCGGCGTGGATGGAAATGGCCAATCAGAGCTGATTGAAGCCATCACCGGTCTTCGTAAAAGTGAATCAGGAACAATTAAATTAAATGACAAAGATATCACAAATCTGCCGCCGCGTAAAGTAACAGAATCTGGTGTCGGCCATATTCCTCAAGACCGCCATAAGCATGGATTGGTTCTGGATTTCCCGATGAGTGAAAACATTGTACTGCAAACATATTATAAAAAGCCATATTCTAAATTCGGCATTCTTGATTTCAATGCCATCACGAAAAAAGCGAAAGAGATTATTGCAGAATACGATGTCCGCACACCTAGCGAAAGCACATTGGCTCGTGCGCTATCCGGCGGTAATCAGCAAAAAGCGATTATAGGGCGAGAAATCGATCGCCATCCGGATTTATTGATCGCTGCACAGCCGACACGCGGCCTGGATGTAGGGGCAATTGAATTTATTCATAAAAGATTGATTGAACAGAGAGATAAAGGTAAAGCGGTGTTATTAGTATCATTCGAGCTGGATGAAATTATGAATGTGAGCGATCGCATCGCTGTTATGTATGAAGGTCAGGTTGTCGCTGTCGTGGACCCTAAAACAACAACAGAACAAGAATTAGGTCTACTGATGGCCGGAAGTAAGAAAGAAGAAACGGGGGAAGTGAACCATGTCTAAACGTATGGTTAATATGTTGGTTCCTATTATCGCCGTAGTGCTAGGCTTGCTGGCAGGGGCTATCATTATGCTGGCATCAGGATATAACCCTATTTTGGGCTATTCCGCTTTGTTGGAAGGTGTAATAGGAAACACTTATAATATCGGCGAAACAATCCGCCAGGCAGCGCCATTGATTCTTGCTGGTTTGGCGGTAGCGTTCGCATTTAAAACAGGATTATTTAATATCGGGGTAGAAGGCCAATTGATTGTTGGTTGGCTGGCTGCTGTTTGGGTTGGGACAGCTTTCGACCTCCCGAAGGTCATCCACTTGCCTTTAGCAGTTATAGCGGCAGCGGCAGCGGGTGCTTTGTGGGCGTTCATTCCTGGTATTTTGAAAGCGAAATTGCGCGTTCATGAAGTAATCGTATCGATTATGTTGAACTATACAGCGCTTTATGTAACGAACTATATCATTTTTAACGTGCTTACTGATAATGCGGATACAACGGAGAAAATCGCTGAGACAGCTTCGTTGCGTTCACCATTTTTATCGGGTCTGACTGACCACTCCCGCTTGCACTGGGGAATTGTGATTGCAATCATCGGATCGATCTTCATGTGGTTCGTATTGGAAAAAACAAAAACAGGTTATGAATTAAAGGCAGTTGGATTCAACCAAGAAGCATCTCGGTATGCCGGGATGAATGTCAGCAAGAACATTGTCCTATCCATGGTTATTTCAGGAGCGCTGGCAGGTCTTGCAGGAGCGATGGAAGGTCTTGGAACGTACGAATATACATCTATTAAAGCAGGCTTTACTGGAGTCGGATTCGACGGCATCGCTGTTGCCTTATTGGGAGGAAACGCAGCGCTTGGCGTAGTACTTGCCGGAACATTGTTCGGCGCTTTGAAAATGGGTGCCTTGAACATGCCATTCGTAGCGGGTGTTCCGAACGAATTGGTTGATATCGTTATCGCATTGATTATTTTCTTCGTGGCATCAAGCTATATCATTCGAGTATTCTTAGAACGTAAAAAACATAAGGGGGCGAAATAAATGAGCTTTTTGGAAATCTTACACATCATCGTTCCTTCGATGCTGGCATTAGCGGCTCCTCTTATTTTTACAGCACTGGGCGGTGTTTTCTCTGAACGTTCCGGTGTCATCAATATTGGTTTAGAAGGTTTAATGGTGTTCGGTGCTTTTACATCGATTGTATTCACATTAACATTTGGTTCAACATTCGGAAGTTTAACTCCTTGGCTGGCGATTGTCGCTGCTATGGTGGTCGGCATGCTGTTCTCTTTAATGCATGCGGTGGCTTCCATCACATTCCGTGCCGACCAAACGGTATCAGGGGTTGCTCTTAACTTTTTAGCTACAGGGCTATGCTTATTCCTCGTGAAGTTATTCTACGATAAAGGGCAAACAGATCGTATCGATGTTCGTTTTGACAAAATGGATATTCCATTGTTAAGTGATATTCCTGTAATCGGGGATATCCTCTTCAAGGATGTGTATATTGTTTCTTATATTGCTATTCTTATTGCTTTCGTTGTTTGGTATGTCATCTATAAGACGCCATTCGGCCTGCGTATCCGTGCGGTAGGGGAGCATCCTATGGCAGCTGATACAATGGGTGTGAACGTTACTCGCATCCGCTACATGGGTGTTCTTCTGTCTGGTGCATTCGCAGGTATCGGCGGAGCGATTCATGCCATCACTGTTACAAATGATTTCAGCCATGCGACGATCAATGGTCAAGGTTTCATGGCGATTGCCGCTATGATTTTTGGTAAGTGGCATCCGCTGGGCGCGATGGGGGCTGCTTTGTTCTTCGGTTTGGCGCAAAGCTTGCGTGTAGTCGGCGGTTCGCTTCCATTCTTCAGCGACATTCCAAGCGTGTACTTGGATATTCTTCCATACGTGCTGACAATTGTGGCGCTAGCAGGCTTTATCGGACGCGCAGATGCTCCGAAAGCTTCAGGTGTTCCATACGTAAAAGGAAGCAGATAAGAGCATATTGCAAGAATCCCGCACGTACTTTATTATGTGCGGGATTTTTTTATTGGGCGCAGCCTTCTAGTGGATGTTTATTTTTTAATTGTTAAGGTAGAATAAATACTGTATAACGTGTAGTTTACATAAATGTGAGGGGGTTTTTGCATGTCCCAAGGTAATCAAACTGTTGTGGAGAAATCGGGCTATCGATTACATATCGTACCTACGCAAAAATATAAAACCAATACAATTGTATGGAAGATGAAAGCACCGCTATCCGTTGATACGGTTACGCTGCGAGCGCTTCTGCCGCAGGTGCTGCAAAGCAGTACAGAGACCTATCCGACGACGACAGCGCTAAGGACGCATCTGGAAGAGCTGTACGGGGCGTCCTTATATGTGAATGTCGGCAAAAAAGGGGAATATCATATCATTACATTCACAGTGGAAATCGCCAATGAGAAGTTCTTATCAAATCCGGATCCGCTGCTTGCAAAAGGGATGGAATTATTGGCGGATGTACTGTTCAAGCCGAATGTGGAAGGTGAAGCATTCAGGGAGAAAACGGTCCAACAAGAAAAGCGCGCGCTCAAACAGCGGATCCAATCGTTGAATGATGATAAGATGCGTTACTCTTCCATTCGTTTGGTGGAAGAAATGTGCAAAGGCGAGCCGTATGCGCTGGAGGTCAATGGCATCGCATCGCAAGTGGATTCTATTGCCCCCCACTCCTTGTACGAGTATTATAGGCATGCTCTTGAAACCGATGAACTGGACTTGTTTATTGTGGGAGATGTGGAAGAAGAGCATGTAGAAGCGCTGTGCGACCAATATATATCATTGTCGCCGCGCGAACCGCAGCAGCAGCCGTTTATCAGAACGAGCGGCGATATTGAAGTGCAGGAAATCACCGAGAAGCAAGATGTGAATCAAGGGAAATTGAATATGGGCTACCGGACAGGAATTGTCTATGGTGATCCCGAATATTTCCCTCTTCAAGTGTTCAATGGCATCTTCGGAGGATTTGCGCATTCGAAGCTATTCCTAGAAGTGCGCGAGAAGAACAGTTTGGCTTATTATGCGGCGTCGCGCATCGAAAGCCATAAAGGCTTGCTGATGGTTGTATCGGGGATTCAATCGGAGAACTATCAGAAAACCCTTGATATTATCAATGAACAAATGGAAGCGATGAAGAAAGGCGATTTTTCCGATGAAGTCATCGTACAAACGAAAGCGGTCATTGAAAATCAATTGCTTGAAACAATCGATAATGCCATCGGCTTAGTGGAAGTGCTGTATCATAATGTAGTGGCACCTAAGCAAGTGAGTATAGACGAGTGGCTTTCAGAAGTGAAGAAAGTGACAAGAGAACAAATCATCGATGTCGGCAAGCGCATACAATTAGATACGATTTATTTCTTAACGGGGACGGAGGTGGCCAAATAATGAAAGAGATCAAATATTCACAAATTGATGAAGTGCTATACTATGAGAAACAGGCAAATGGTTTGGATGTTTATATTTTGCCGAAGAAGGAATTCAATAAAACCTTTTCTACTTTCACGACAAAATATGGATCGGTGGACAATTGGTTTCAGCCTCTAGGGAAGGAAGAGTTCAAGAAAGTGCCGGATGGCATTGCCCATTTCTTGGAGCATAAGCTGTTTGAGAAAGAAGATGGCGATGTTTTTCAATTATTCTCGAAACAAGGCGCATCGGCGAATGCTTTTACTTCGTTTACGCGTACGGCATATCTGTTCTCTTGCACGTCCAATTTCCAAGAAAACTTGACGACACTTCTGAATTTTGTCCAGGAGCCGTATTTCACGGAAAAATCCGTCAATAAAGAAAAAGGGATTATCGGACAAGAAATCACCATGTATGATGATAATCCGGATTGGCGGCTGTATTTCGGCACGATTGAGAATATGTACCGCAATCATCCTGTGAAGATCGATATCGCCGGCACAATCGAAACGATTGATAAGATTACAAAGGACCTGCTGTATGAGTGCTATGAGACATTCTATCATCCAAGCAATATGCTGCTGTTCATTGTCGGTCCTATCGATCCGGTTAAGACAATGGATTTAATCCGTGCGAATCAACAGAGCAAATCGTTTGAAGCCGCACCGGAAATCAAGAGAAAGAGTGAACCGGAACCGGCGGAAGTATTCGAGAAGAAGAAAGTGCTTCCGATGAATGTCCAAACCTCCAAGTGTATTGTCGGCGTAAAAGCGGCAAAGGCGGGGCAGACAGGCAAAGAGATGCTTAAGAATGAATTAACGATCAATCTGCTGTTAGACTTGCTTTTCGGTAAAAGTTCGGGCATGTATGATGAATTGTATTCTAAAGGCTTAATTGATGCCACATTCTCTTATGATTATACCCAGGAGAAAGATTTCGGCTTTGCGATGATTGGCGGCGATACGGAAAATCCGGATGAACTAGCCGATAAAATCCAAACGCATTTACTTCGGATGAAATCAGGTGAAGGCATCACGGAAGAAATATTGAGCCGGACAAAGAAAAAGAAAATAGGTTCTTTCTTGCGATCGCTTAATTCATCTGAATATATCGCTAATTCTTTCACGCGTTATGCATTCCAAGAAACCAGTTTGTTTGAAATTGTTCCGGTTTTGGAAGGAATTACACTGCAAGATGTACAACAAGCGGCAAATGACCTTATTCATGAGGATCGCATGACGGTTTGCCAAGTAGTGCCGAAAAAATAAAGTGAATCTTTGATAGGTGGGGGGGCCTTCATCCCCCACCTATCATTAGATGAACCAACCTTAGTTGTTACAGGTACTCGGGTCTCCCACTTACACATCTGCACTTTCACTGCTGTGTTGAAGTGGGAGTCTTAGTACCTGTTAATCGGGATAAACAAATAAACACAAGGAAAGAGGGTTGCCCGGCCAATCCTCTTTCTTATGGGAAAATGATGTATAGAAGAGGGAGATCAGGTTGAAGAATAGATTTGTTTTATTAACAGGGGCTAGCGGGGCAATTGGACAAGCTACGGCATTGGAATTGGCCCGGCAAGGGTATTCTCTGTACCTCCATTACAATACTAATAAAGAGGCTATTAACGGCCTTATGGAGCGTTTGGAAAGATTTGAAGGCGAAATGATTCCTGTTCAGGCGGATTTGCGTACGCAAGAAGGAGTGGAGCAATTATGCTCCCACATTTTCTCATTGCATAGCATCGTCCTCAACAGCGGAAAAGCGCATTACGGGCTGGTATCGGATGTTGATGGGGATGTTATGGATGAAATGGTCGCCATTCATATAAAAAGCCCGTTTATGATTGTGCAGAGGCTACTGCCTAAGCTGCTTAAACAACCTTCCGCTTCCATTGTTTCTGTCACCTCTATTTGGGGCGATACAGGCGCTTCTTGTGAAGTGTTATACAGTATGCTCAAGGGCGGTCAGAACGCTTATGTAAAAGCGCTCAGCAAGGAATTGGCGCCGATGGGCGTACGGGTTAACGCGGTATCGCCCGGAGCCGTCGATACGCCTATGCTGGAACAATTCTCCGATGAGGAAAGACAGGAGCTGGCCGGTGAAATTCCGCTTGGAAGGCTGGCTGAACCCCAAGAGATTGCGGACAGCATAGCTTATTTAGTATCAGAAAAATCCTCCTACATTACAGGCCATATATTGAAGGTAAATGGAGGCTGGTATATATAACCGCCGACATGCAATTATGTATAAATATCGGCTCTTTACAAATACTAAGTGTCAGAAAGGATGATGAAGATGTCGATATTAGATAATTGGGATCAATGGAAGAACTTTCTTGGAGAGCGTTTGCATAAGGCGGAAGCCGATGGACTATCAAGCGGTGTTATTTCAGAATTAGCCTACGAAATCGGCGACTACTTGGCGGAACAGGTAACGCCTAAAAACGATCAAGAAAAGATTCTTGCTGAAATCTGGTCGGTGGCTTCTGAAGAAGAAAAGCATGCGATTGCCAATGTAATGATCAAAATGGTGGGCAACACTAATAGTTCATCTAATTAAGAGAGGAGACAATCCTCTCTTTTTTTGTTAGATTCGAACGAACATAAATAGTAGCTTTATCCACTATAAGTGCTTACGGACAGGTGTAGCCGACAATAAAAATAAGCGGTTGAAGTCAGAAAAATTTTAACAATTTTTTTTTATAATGTTTTTCCTTTAATATTGCTACCAAATCATTTATTATTATAGAAGCTAATGAAATTTTGTTGGAATTTGTCATGAAGGGCAGGGAGTGTTGAAAATGGATCGAAAAGAGTGGTATTTCGAGTATGAAATTCAAAAGAATCGTCCGGGTTTATTAGGTGATATCTCCTCGCTGCTCGGGATGCTTTCCATTAATATTGTTACCATCAATGGTATCGACGAAGGTCGCAGGGGGTTATTGTTAAAGGCAAAGGATAGTAAAAATATCGAACGCTTGGAATCAATACTATCAACGATGGACACGATAAAAGTAATCAAATTACGCGAACCAAAGTTTTTAGACCGATTAGCTGTTCGGCATGGGCGTTATATTCAAAGAGACGTAGATGATAAGAAGACATTTCGGTTTGTCCGGGATGAACTGGGGATATTGGTTGATTTTATGGCTGAATTGTTCAAGAAAGAAGGGCATAAGATGATCGGCATCCGCGGCATGCCGCGTGTGGGAAAGACGGAATCGATTGTTGCCGCGAGTGTTTGCGCTAATAAAAGATGGTTATTTGTCTCTTCCACTTTGCTTAAACAAACCATTCGGAGTCAACTGATCGAAGACGAATATAATGATAATAATTTATTTATTATAGATGGGATTGTTTCAACAAGAAGGGCAAACGAGAAGCATTGGCAGCTTGTAAGAGAGATTATGAGCCTTGATTCGGTAAAAGTAATTGAACATCCGGATGTATTCGTTCAAAATTCTGAATACACATTGGATGATTTTGATTACATTATTGAACTAAGAAACAATCATGATGAAGAAATTACATACGAAGTTGTTAATCAAAATCAATTTTTTGGAGGGTCAGATTTTGGATCCTTGGATTTCTAAAGTATAGAAGGTGTTAAGAAGTGACTGAATTAGGAAATACATTGAAAGCGGCACGCGAAGCAAACGGACTGAGTCTGGATGATTTGCAAGAGTTGACGAAGATTCAAAAAAGATACCTGGTCGGTATTGAAAATGGAGATTATGATATGATGCCCGGCAAGTTCTATGTGCGGGCTTTTATTAAACAATATGCGGAAGCGGTGGGCTTGGAGCCTGATGAGATATTCGAGCAATTCAAAAACGAATTGCCTGCCGCCCGGGAAGAAGAGGGGCCGGAGCAACTATCGAGAGTGCAATCTAAAAAAACGATTTCCCCAAGGCAGTCCAAGCTGTTAGATGCGCTGCCTAAAATATTGGTGGCCGTTTTCATTATCGGCGCCGCTGTATTGGTCTGGGTGTTGGTTTCGAATTTTGTCGGTTCCGGAAGCGGAAATGGCACAAACGATTCCGATAAAGAAATCGTCATTGAACAAAATGAAGATACAGCGAATAATAACGATAAGGCTGATCAAAAAGGCAGTAAAGATAAAGAAGATAAGAATGCATCTGCTAAAGAAGATAAGAAAGATGAAGAAGATGAACCAAAAACTGTTCAAGAAATTACAGCGACATCGACTGATGGATCAAGCACTGCGTATGAGTTGAAAAATACTGATTCATTTAAGCTGAAACTAACTTCAAAAGGCGAAACATGGGTGAATGTTAAGGATGGTACAGGGAATTCGGTTTTCCAAGGCATGCTCCAAAATGGCGAGAGCCAAGAATTCGACCTTACCGATCAGCCGAAAGCGGAGCTTACCATCGGCAATACCGTTGATACGGATATTTATGTGAACGATGATTTGCTTAAATATGAGCAGTCGCCGACTGAGAAAGTAAAACAAGATATTACGATCACTTTTACAAAAGCAGAGTAGTATGGAATAAAAAAGGTTCGAGTCATTTGATTTTTTCCGGTCCCGGCTTGAAAAGCATTTGAGTTCAGGGGGGGCGGGAAGCAACTAAGATAGGTTGATGTACAGACCTTGCATTTGCCATGCGTATGTCTCTAAGCCGTTTTTCTTTTTTTAGAAATTGCAACATTTCTTCTGAAAAAAGAGGCGTCTTATTCCTGCCGCATGGCTCGTTTTAGGTTTCAAGATAAGCGGGACAACATCGTTTTCATTTTAGGCTTATCATTCTATTAGTAGACGCTGTCTGACTGATTATATGTTTATTGCTTCACAATAATAAATAAGACGTTTTTCATCTGGAGGTTTTTTGCTTTGAATTTACCTAATAAAATTACAGTATCGAGAATATGTTTAATACCAGTGTTTGTACTATTCATGCTGGTTGATTTCAAATTTGGAAATATAGCTGTCGGCAGTTATGAGATTCCGATCGAGCATGTTATAGGCGCGCTTATCTTCATATTTGCTTCGGTCACGGACTGGATTGATGGACACTTGGCGCGGAAGCACAACTTAGTAACGAATTTCGGAAAATTCCTTGATCCGCTTGCGGACAAATTACTGGTATCTTCTGCGTTGATTGTGTTAGTGGAATTGGGGCTTGCTCCTTCTTGGATTGTTATCATCATTATTAGCAGAGAATTTGCTGTAACAGGTTTAAGATTAATATTAGCCGGCAATGGAGAGGTAGTGGCAGCTAATATGTTGGGCAAAATTAAAACATGGACACAAATTATCGCAGTGTCTGCCTTGCTGCTGCACAATTTACCTTTTGAATTGATTGATTTCCCATTCGCGATTATCGCTTTATGGATTTCCATGTTCTTTACAGTTTGGTCTGGATGGGATTATTTCGTGAAAAATAAAGAGGTATTCAAAAATTCGAAGTAAGCATGGGAGATGGGGAGATGAACGCAGAAATTATTGCGATCGGATCGGAGTTGTTGCTTGGCCAGATTCTAAACAGTAATGCGCATTTTTTATCAAGAGAATTAGCAGAGATGGGTATTAATGTGTATTATCATACAGTGGTGGGCGATAACGTCGAGCGTTTGGAGAGAGCCATTGAAACGGCGGAAGAGCGTTCGGATTTACTTATCTTTACCGGCGGTTTAGGGCCAACGAAAGATGATTTAACGAAAGAAACAATCGCTAAGCATCTGCAGGTTCCGCTTGTGATGGATGAAACTGCATTATCATCGATTGTAAGTTATTTCGAGAAATCTGGAAGGATATTAACCGAGAATAATAAAAAGCAAGCGCTCGTGCTGGAAGGATCACACATATTGCCGAACGACCATGGCATGGCACCGGGCATGGCTTATAAAACGCCGACGCATGCCTATATGTTGTTTCCGGGGCCGCCGAAAGAAATGGAACCGATGTTCAACCAATATGGAAAAGAATTTCTATATAATCAAATGAACCGTATAGAGAAGATTCATTCGCGCGTATTGCGTTTCTTCGGAATAGGCGAAGCACAATTAGAAACAGAGATAGAAGATTTGCTGGAGGCGCAGGGCAACCCGACGATCGCTCCTTTAGCTTCTGACGGTGAAGTTATGCTGCGCATTACAGCCAAACATACTTCCGTTGAGATGGCCAATCAGATGATCAATGAAGTGGAAACGCAGATTATGGAACGGGTTGGACAATATTGCTATGGAAAAGATGACACATCTTTAATCCAGGAAGTCGTGAAAGCTTTATATGCTAAAAATCTCACCGTAACAAGCGCCGAGAGTTTAACCGGGGGATATTTCCAACAAGCGTTGACAGTTCCGCCAGGGGCGAGCGAAGTCTTCAAAGGAGGCATTGTCAGCTATTCTAATGAAGCGAAGCACAAGTTGCTGAACGTCAAAACAGAAACACTTGAAAAGCATGGCGCTGTCAGTGAACAATGTGCCAAAGAAATGGCCGACGGAGCCAGAGCTTTGATGGATGCCGATATCGCTATCAGCTTTACAGGCGTTGCAGGGCCGGCTGAGTTGGAAGGGAACCCAGTGGGAACGGTATTTATCGGCATATCTTCCAAGAAGGGCACTTATGCAGTCAAGTTCCAATTCAGCAGCAGCAGACAACAGAATAAGATTAGAAGCTTTAAGAATGGATGCTCGCTGCTTCTTAAAGAAATAGAACGATTATAGAATAAGAGGATGTTCCTTATCGAGCATCCTCTTATTCTATATGAAATTAATTGTACGGCACACATAATGCCTTTTTGCAATATTTTTTTTCGTTATAAATAGATTGCTTTACTAGAAAATGAGTATTTTAGGAAGAATGAAGATGAGAAAATAATCGAATAAATGTTCGGTTTTTGCTTGTCAAATACGTTGAAAAAGTATATAGTAAATATAGTTATTAATAAAGAAAAGCAGTACGCTTTATCATAGATTTCAGGTTTGAATTTAAAGGAGGAACTTTAGTGAGTGATCGTCAAGCGGCCTTAGACATGGCTTTAAAACAAATTGAGAAACAATTTGGCAAAGGTTCTATTATGAAATTGGGAGAGCAATCGGATCGTAGGATTTCGACGGTTCCTAGCGGCTCTTTAGCATTGGACGTCGCTCTTGGTGTAGGGGGTTATCCAAGAGGGCGTATTATCGAAGTATATGGCCCGGAAAGTTCAGGTAAAACAACAGTTGCGCTTCATGCCATTGCAGAGGTACAAGCAAACGGTGGACAAGCAGCTTTCATAGATGCGGAGCATGCCTTGGATCCTGTCTACGCACAGAAATTAGGCGTGGACATCGACCAGTTATTACTTTCTCAACCGGATACAGGGGAACAAGCATTGGAAATCGCAGAAGCACTTGTCCGAAGCGGAGCGATTGATATCATTATTATCGACTCAGTAGCGGCATTGGTACCGAAAGCAGAAATCGAAGGAGACATGGGGGATTCTCACGTAGGTCTTCAAGCGCGTCTAATGTCCCAAGCTCTTCGTAAACTATCAGGTGCGATCAATAAATCGAATACGATTGCTATATTCATTAACCAAATTCGTGAAAAAGTCGGTGTGATGTTCGGCAACCCTGAAACAACACCGGGTGGACGAGCATTGAAATTCTACTCAACAGTACGTTTGGAAGTGCGCCGTGCTGAACAATTGAAACAAGGCAATGAAATTGTAGGGAATAAGACAAAAATCAAAGTAGTAAAAAATAAAGTAGCTCCGCCGTTCCGTGTAGCTGAAGTGGATATCATGTATGGAGAAGGTATTTCACGTGAAGGCGAAATCATTGATATGGCTTCAGAGCTGGACATCATTCAAAAGAGCGGTGCCTGGTATTCATATAACGATGAGCGCCTAGGCCAAGGACGGGAGAATGCGAAACTGTTCTTAAAAGAAAATGAGGCATTACGTTTAGAAGTAATGCAAAAGATCCGCGATCATTACAATCTAGACGGAGAACATGTTGCTCTTGAAGAAGAGGATGACCAAGAGCAAATGGAGTTTATCGACAACTAAACAGAAGCATTCAAAAGACTTAGCACACAAGCTGCTAAGTCTTTTCTTTATGGGAAATAGCTCCGTTCCTGCATGCCGCCATTTTGGTGTAGGGGCTGCCGTTTTGTCCAGAAAATAAAAAAAATTGCGCAAAGAATGAAAAGGAGGTTTTGCTGTCTGAAAATTCCTGTCTGAAAGGGGACAAACCCTTGACAACCAAATTTTGCACCTATACAATTAATATGTATATTTTACATTTTTTTAAATCAAGGATTTGTAAAAAAAGCCTATGCGCTGTATGTTGAAGTTTAAGTCACAATGTACATGCCGACATGACATGATTAGAATAATTTCATAGCAAGAGGAGGTGAAAAGATGGAACTTTTTATTATCATCATCTCTATTTTGCTTGCTCTGTTCGTCGGTGCGGTTGTTGGTTATTTTGTTCGGAAATCCATTTCAGAGAACAAGATAGCTGGAGCAAAGAATGAAGCTGAACGTATCATTGAAGATGGAAAACGTGAAAGTGAAGCCCTTAAGAAAGAAGCTCTGCTTGAAGCAAAAGACGATATCCATAAGCTTCGTACTGATGCAGAACGTGACATTCGTGAACGAAGATCTGAATTACAAAAACAAGAAAATCGATTATTGCAAAAAGAAGAGAATCTAGATCGCAAAGATGAAACGTTGGATAAACGTGAATCACTTCTAGAGAAGAGAGATCATTCTCTTAACCAAAGACAACAGCATATTGAAGACAAGGAAAGCAAAGTGGACGAGATGGTTCGTTTGCAACAAACAGAGCTAGAACGCATATCCAGCTTAACGAGAGAAGAAGCGAAAGCTATTATTTTAGACCGCGTTGAAAAAGAGCTTTCACATGATATTGCTATTATGATTAAAGAAAATGAAAACCGTGCTAAAGAAGAAGCGGATAAGAAAGCGAAAGAAGTGCTTTCTCTAGCGATCCAGCGTTGTGCGGCCGACCATGTGGCTGAAACGACGGTTTCTGTTGTAACACTGCCTAACGATGAAATGAAAGGGCGTATTATTGGTCGAGAAGGACGTAATATTAGAACGCTTGAAACACTGACGGGCATCGATTTAATTATCGATGATACACCGGAAGCGGTAATTCTATCCGGTTTCGATCCAATTAGACGTGAAACAGCACGCTTAGCACTTGAGAAGCTGGTGCAAGATGGTCGTATCCATCCGGCACGTATTGAGGAAATGGTTGATAAAGCAAGAAGAGAAGTGGATGAACATATACGGGAAATCGGTGAACAGACTACTTTTGAAGTAGGGGTTCATGGTTTGCATCCGGATTTGATCAAAATTCTTGGCCGCTTGAAATTCCGTACAAGCTACGGACAAAACGTACTGAAACATTCAATGGAAGTTGCTTTCCTTTCCGGTTTATTGGCTGCTGAATTAGGCGAGGACGAAACGCTTGCAAGAAGAGCAGGTCTATTACATGATATCGGTAAAGCCATTGACCATGAAGTGGAAGGAAGCCACGTTGAAATTGGGGTAGAATTGGCTACCAAATATAAAGAGCATCCTGTTGTGATTAACAGCATCGCTTCACACCATGGTGATACGGAGCCGACTTCGATCATTGCGGTTCTTGTCGCTGCTGCAGATGCCTTATCTGCTGCAAGACCGGGAGCGAGAAGTGAAACTCTTGAGAATTATATCCGGCGCTTGGAGAAACTGGAAGAGATTTCAGAATCCTATGATGGCGTCGAGAAGTCATTCGCTATTCAAGCGGGTCGTGAAGTTCGCATTATGGTTAAACCGGAGCATATCGACGATCTTGAAGCGCATCGCTTAGCTCGCGATATACGTAAACGAATCGAAAAGGAACTAGATTATCCTGGCCACATCAAAGTGACTGTCATTCGCGAAACAAGAGCGGTAGAATATGCGAAATAATAATTGTTGAAAATAAAGGCAAGTTGCATCCTAGAGGTGCGGCTTGCCTTTTTTAGCGGGTTGTCCATTACTTTTGCAAACGTTTGTTGATGCAGAGCTCTGTAGGGGATTCTGTCATTTACAGCGGAAAAGTCGAATATATGCTATAATTTCATACATGTTCGCATAAAGCATTCCATAAGCAGAAAGGGTAATTAAATGAAATTATTGTTTATTGGCGATGTAGTAGGTTCGCCAGGAAGAGATATGGTACAGCAATACTTACCGAAACTGAAAGATAAATATAAGCCGCATATTGTAGTGGTCAATGGTGAGAACGCTGCGGCGGGAAGAGGAATTACGGAGAAGATTTATCGCCAGTTCCTAGAATGGGGAGCGAATGCAGTGACGCTCGGAAACCATGTGTGGGATCATAAGGAAATCTTTGAATTTATAGATGACGCGAAAAATATCGTGCGTCCGGCTAACTTTCCAGAAGGAGCTCCGGGTACCGGCTTAACATACATACGCTGGAACGCCATCCAAGTAGCGGTCATTAATCTCCAAGGAAGAGTATTTATGCCGCCGCTTGATTGTCCGTTCGCGGTGGCAGAGAAACTGGTGGAAGAAGCGAGGAAAGTAACACCTCTTATCTTTGTTGACTTCCATGCGGAAGCGACAAGCGAAAAGCAGGCAATGGGCTGGTTTTTGGATGGCAAGGTTTCCGCGGTTGTCGGCACGCATACGCATGTGCAGACGGCTGATCAACGCATCCTGCCGAAAGGCACCGCTTATTTAAGCGACGTGGGCATGACAGGCCCTTATGACGGCATTTTAGGAATGACGCGAGAGCCGATCATCCAAAGGTTCCTAAACAGCATGCCGGCGCGCCATACGGTGCCTAAAGATGGACGTGCCCAGCTGAGCGCTGTACTCATCGACATTGATGAAAAGACAGGTACGGCAAGAAAGATTGACACAATCCAAATTAATGAAGACCGTCCTTTTTTTGAATAGGAAGAAACAAAGAGTGCCCTGGTTTCGAATGAACAGGGCACTCTTTGTTATGTGGAAAGCGAAGCGAAAGGGTGTCCGTTTTTATCCCGTTTAACAGGTACTAAGACTCCCACTTCAACACAGCAGTGAAAG
>JBJEFM010000093.1:0-2643 GCA_051874035.1 Bacillus sp. (in: firmicutes) | reverse complement strand
GTCTTAGTACCTGTTAAACGGGATAAACATCGTTGGAGGAGTATTCTTCTGGGCAGCATCCTATTTATCGCTGTTTTCTTGTTCATATTACTGATGGTTATACCAGGTTTATACCGGATTTTTTATTAGGAAGGCTTGCTTCCAAAATGGCTCCCCTTCATCATCTTCCGGCCAATTTGAAACAAAAAATAACAGGCATAGTCATTTTATAGTATTGGCCCGTTTAACTCCCCCGTTAATGTAAGAAAGTTTATGGCCTAACTAACGTATAACCATACAGAGCATTGTGTTAGACTGTTTAATAATGGCACTTAAGGGGTGATTAATGTGTTTTCAGATAAAAATCCAGAGATCATTTTTCATATAGATGAAAGACCGGAATTCATTTCGGATTTAAGTAAGATAGATATATCGTCCAAGGAATTAGCGATTAAAGGAAAAACAAAAAATATAGAACGACTAAAGCTATTTAAAGATCTGGAGAAGTTATGGATTTATACAATAAATCAAAAAGAATTCAATATCATCATGGATGCTATTGACCCTAACATGCTCTATATTTACGAAATGAGAGTAACAGACTTATCGGCCCTACAATCTCTCACAAATCTTGAAGTATTGGGGCTTGAGTGGAATACAAAGGCAAATGAATTATGGGATTTATCTTGCAATAAATCATTGAAATCATTACTAATAAAAGACTTTCCCAAATTAAATGAAGTAACCCCCCTACAAGCTTGTACAGGTTTAGAGTATTTAGAGCTGTCGGGCGGCATTTGGAATAGCTTGAAATTGATGGACTTGCGGCCTTTAAAAGATCTTGCGAATATACAGTATCTTTGTTTATCGAATATAAATGTTCAGGACAATTCTTTGGAACCGATATCATTTTTGAAAGGCCTTCAAGAACTGCATATTTCAAACCAATTTCCTACCGAAGAATTCGCTAGATTGTCAGTCGCCCTGCCCCATACAAAGTGCGATCAATTCAAGCCTTATGTTTTTTTGGAGTCACCCATTGATGATAAAGATGTAATGGTTACAGGCAAGAGAAAACCATTTTTACACTCAAAGCGTGATGAGAAAAGACTACAAAAATATGAAGAACAGTTTAAAGCCTTCCAATCGCAATATCAATAGCCCGACTATACGTTTTTGAGGTTTTCCCCTAAATTATCGGGCTATTGAAGGTTAATCAAACGTTATTCCAAGGCTGCGGCCGATTCAGTTGCTCACTATGCAAAATTCGCGAATGCCATAAGTACCCCTCTTATATTAACGGGGAATCTGCGCGGTATGTTTTGTCGATAATGAGAACCGGCTTAATGGTTTTGCCACTATTCGAATCTGCGCTTGCTTGATTAATATCTTCAAATGGATAAAAGCTAAGTAATTTGTCGAAAGCGAATGTCCCCTCTTTATAATAGTGGATTAATTGGGGAATGGAGAACTGAGGGATGGAATCTCCCATCAACACACCTTTTATTGTGCGGTTTTTTAATACAAGCCCCGTAAACGGATTCAGTTCGAGACTATTGGGTGTGACAGCTATTGGTGCAGCGACCCCGAGCGTATTCAACACCTCGATTGAAGATTTCATTACGTGGCCGACGCCTGTCGTATCGATCGAGAAATCAGTGCCTGTATGATCTGTAATTTCATAAACGCGTTCCAGCAGATCTTCATTGCGGCTGTTGATGGTATGGGTGGCGCCTAAACTTTTCGCTGTTTCCAACCGTGAATCGTGTATATCCACAGCAATGATTGTAGAGCATCCCTGGATTTTTGCCATCATTAAAGCGCCTAAACCGACAGCGCCAGTGCCAAAAATGACAATGGAATTCCCCACTTTCGGTTTCAATCCGTTCACTACCGTTCCGGCTCCCGTTAAGAAACCGCACCCTAAAGGGCCCACTAGACGTAAATCTGTATCTGGTTCCACTTTAATCAGGTTGTTTACGTTGGTGATGGTGTGTGTTGCAAAGGAGCTTTGTGTAAAAAAGTTGGATACCGGCGTGCCATCAAGTTTTGTAAAGACGGGTTTTCCATCTGTCCGAACGCCGGACATATTCAAGGTTGTCCAATCCTTGCAGGACGATGGTCGTCCGATACGGCAATTCGGGCAAGCGCCGCAGTAGTTGTAAGCCATCACAACCTGGTCGCCAACGGCAAAGTTTTGCACGGCGCTGCCCACTTTTTCGATGATGCCCGCCCCTTCATGCCCCAATACAGCGGGAAAACTGTAGCGGGCATCGCCTACACGAAGCGCTTCATCCGAATGGCAGATACCGGAAGCAACCACTTTCACAAGTACTTCGTCATGGCGAAGATCATCTTGAAGTTCCAACTCTTCTAATTCATAAGGGGCATCCACTTGATGGACAACAGCAGCTTTTACTTTCATATATAACCTCTCCTCTACTTCCGTAATCTAGCACACTTACATTTTATGACGACGGAGAAAATTTAGAAGCGATAACGGGAAACTTGGCTTGAAGCCCGGCACAAATGATTGGTTTTGGCATTACCATATAGGCAGTACAGCTACAGCCATGAAGCACCATTATTCATTAAGGTCCGTCGTGCTTCCAAATATAAGCCTTTATCCCGTTTAACAGGTACTAAGACTCTCACTTCAACACA
>JBJEFM010000092.1:0-2647 GCA_051874035.1 Bacillus sp. (in: firmicutes) | reverse complement strand
CCCCACCTATCAAAGATTCACTTTATAATATGCTTTTCTCGTTCAAAAACGGGGATAAAAGGGATCAACTCCATCCTTTTATCCCCGTTTTTCTTTATTTTGTTAAAAATGAAGGGAAATTCCCAGGTTTTTAAAACATTTAGACAGGGAATATATTCGTAAATTCATTTATTTTATCGATATGAGGATGAAATTGAAATTATAAAGGGAGAGGGAGTTTATATGGAAGGGATTTTATACGCCCTATTGCCGGCATTGGCGTGGGGCAGTTTGGTTTTAGTCAGCGAGAAGCTGGGCGGGGGTCCGCATTCTCAGACACTGGGGATTACATCGGGGGCATTTTTGTTTGCGATTGTTGTATTTTTCATCAAGCAGCCGGATATGAGCATGGTTGTTTGGGTCGTCGGCATCATTTCCGGTATCGGCTGGGCAATCGGACAATTGAATCAGTTTAATAGTGTGAAGCATTTAGGGGTTTCGAAAACGGTGCCGATTTCGACAGGACTGCAATTGCTGGGAACCACTTTCTTTGGTGTTGTCATTTTTAAAGAATGGAGCGACACAACAACTATCATTCTAGGGGTTGCCGCACTTGCTTGTATCATCCTCGGCGTGGTGCTGACAGGGCTCGGCCAGAAGCAGGAAGACGATTCGAAGGGAAGCGCGAAGAAAGGTGCTCTATTCCTCGGCATTTCAACAATCGGATTTGTTCTGTATGTTGTTATTGTAAGATGGTACGAGCTTGACGGCTGGGCGGCCATCTTGCCGCAGGCGATCGGCATGATGGCGGCATCCTTGATCATCAGTTTCCGCCATCAACCGTTTAATAAATATGCTTTGAAGAATATGATCACAGGTGTGATGTGGGCGATCGGGAATATCGGTTTATTGCTCGCCAACCCGCGGGTCGGGGTAGCGGTCGGATTCTCGCTTTCGCAAATGGGTATCGTTATTTCGACGCTTGGCGGCATCTTCCTGCTGGGCGAGAAGAAATCCAAGAAACAAATGATTATGATTGTAATCGGCTGTATATTCGTTATTGCCGGTGGAGTTATATTGGGACTTACAAAACGATAATTAAAAAGGGGCAATGGAAACATGTATGAAGATTTAAAAGGAAAAGTAGTCGTAATTACAGGCGGAGCAACAGGTCTTGGCAAGGCGATGGCTGAACGTTTCGGTAAAGAACAGGCGAAAGTAGTCATCACTTACCATACAAGAAAGCAGGATTATGAAGAAATATTGGACACAATCAGAAAAGCCGGAGGAGAGGCTGTCGCTTTCCAAGCGGATGTAACAAAAGAAGAAGAAGTCATCAAGCTAATCGAATTTGCGGTAGAGCAATATGGCTCTCTTGACGTGATGATCAATAACGCAGGTGTCGAGAATGAAGTTCCTTCTCATAAGCTCTCGCTTGAAGACTGGAATAAAGTCATCGATATCAATCTGACCGGGATGTTCCTCGGAAGCAGGGAAGCAATCAAGTACATGCTGGAGCATCATATCGAAGGCAGCATCATCAATATGGCTTCCGTGCATGACCGCATCCCTTGGCCGCATTTCGTTCATTACGCAGCCAGCAAAGGCGGCGTGAAAATGATGTCGGAAACATTGGCGTTAGAGTATGCGCCAAAAGGCATTCGCATCAATAATATTTCACCAGGTGCGATCGATACGCCGATCAATGAAGAGAAATTCAATGACCCGCAAGCGAAGCAAGGCGTTATTGATTTAATTCCGCAAGGCTATATCGGCAAGCCTGAACAGGTTGCTGCTTGTGCGGTATGGCTGGCATCCTCTGAATCCAGCTATGTAACGGGCAATACCATCTACGTCGATGGCGGCATGACGAAATATCCAGGGTTCCAGGCCGGCAGAGGTTGATTATAAGAATATTAAGAATATATCTAAGGAAAGCAGGAAGGCCAGTTTAGGTCTTCCTATTTTTGTTGTTTACACAGCAGCGATTCCACAATTCCCCGCCTATCAAAGAGTAAAGCTTTATCGTTTACAAAAAACCATAAATGTAATATATTCTATTTTATTATAAAAATGAACAAAAAAGTGGGAGGATTGGGAATTGAACAAAATATTATCGCTTTTAGCGGTTTTAGTAATTGTTGTAGCAGTTTTAAATGTTGTGTTTTTGCATGATGCAGACGCAAAGCCGAAGGAAAAAGAGAAAGCGAAGCAGGAAGAGCGGGTGATTCCATACCCGGAAGGATATGATTTATCTTCCGGTGCAGCTGGTTATAAGCTGATGGGCAATCACGAATCATCGCCATATTTCTCTACTGTCGATTATTATAATGCGGAATCCAATCAGAATCGGACCCTGCTTGATCGATTCAAAACGTACCAGCAAACAAAAGAGTATACTTGCGGACCGGCTTCGGCATTAATGGTTTTGCATCACTTCAATAATAAAAAATATGATGAGTTGACAATCGCGAAAATGATGAAAACCCACATTGATATAGATGGTGACAATAAAGATGAACAAGGCGTCGCGAATGAGCGCGGCGAATGGGGAACATCCACAGATAAGATGGTTTCGTTCTTTAAACAGATCGGCTGGAATGTACAATCAAGCTTAGAGACGAAAGACGAAGCTGGCTTCAGCTTTGCGTCCCCCGATGAGTTCAAG
>JBJEFM010000091.1:8584-122588 GCA_051874035.1 Bacillus sp. (in: firmicutes) | reverse complement strand
GACCTCGCTGCTTTTTTCTTTGTACTTCATGAGAAAGCCTGTTCCCTTATATGGTAGAATAGAACCTATATGAGGTGATAAAAGATGAGAGAAATATCCTTTATTCATGCGGCTGACCTGCATTTGGACAGCCCATTCTCAGGATTGAAGCATATACCCGAAATGATTTTACAGGAGATAAAAGAAGCGGCATTCACAGCGTTTCAGCAGATCATCCTGGAAGCGATTTATCGAAAGGTGGATTTCGTGCTGCTGGCGGGCGACTTGTATGACGGAGAGAACCGGAATCTGCGCACCCAGGTGCGGGTGCGGAAAGAAATGGAGAAACTCAAGGCATACGGCATCGAGGTATATATCATCCATGGAAACCACGACCATCTGGATGGCAGCTGGATTTCCATTGAACAGCCGGATAATGTTCATATTTTCAGCAGCCGCTGTGAAGTGAAAACATTCACGAAGCAAAATACGGCGGTCAATATCTATGGATATAGCTACCCCACGAGGCATGTTAAGCATCGCATCATTGAACAATACCAGAAGCAGGAAGGGGCGGATTATCATATCGGCATGCTGCACGGCAATGTAGAGGGGCAGAATGAACATGGACAGTATGCGCCGTTTACGGTCGCTGAATTGCTGAGCAAGCATTTTGACTATTGGGCGCTGGGCCATATTCATAAGCGCCAAGAATTGTCGCTATCGCCGCCGATTATCTATCCCGGCAATATCCAAGGCAGGCACAAGAAAGAATCGGGGGTGAAAGGCTGTTATCATGTACAACTGAATGGCAAGCAAGCAAAGCTATCCTTCATTCCAACTTCTCAGATTGTCTGGGATACTCTTTCGGTCACATTCGGAAAGGAAGATGCCTTTGATGCGCTGCTTTCGAAGTGCCGTGCGGCATTAGAGTCGGCAAGAAGCGAAGAGTATCGTCTGTTTGTGCGCCTTCATATAGTGAATGAGAATGACAGCCTTCCTTTTGATGAGTGCCGGTCGGAGCTATTGGAACTATTGCAAGAGGAAGAGCAGGGAGAGCATTTTGTCTATCCGTATGCGATTACAATCGAGAATAATCTGGCTGTTTCCGACCAACCGCTGTTTAGATTCATACAGGGTTACGAATGGTCCGAGCATGTTGTTGATGAAGCGGTCGATCCGCTGTTCAAGCACCCTTTAGGAAGGAAATTCCTTTCCTTGCTTTCAGCGGAAGAGAAAGCGGAATTACTGCAAGAGGCAGAACAACTGCTGGCACTGCAAGTGGGAAGAGGGGGAGCGGACTGATGCGTATACAAGAGATACATATTTACGGCTATGGAAAGATGAAAGATGTGTCTTTCACGGATATCGGAAACTTCCAAGTCTTCTATGGCATCAATGAAGCAGGCAAATCTACCATTAGGAGCTTTATCCATAGTGTGCTATTCGGCTTTCCGCTTAAGAATCAAAATGATAACCGTTATGAGCCTAAAAGCCATTCGGCTTATGGAGGGAAGCTCGTTGTCTCAACAGCGGAGCATGGAAATGTAAGCATTCAAAGAATAAAGGGAAAAGCGGCGGGGGATGTGACCGTGACTTTTGCCGATGGGCGCATAGGGGGAGAAGAAGAACTGAAAAGCCTGCTGCAGGGATTGGATAAAGCTACATACCAATCGATTTACTCGTTCGATTTGAACGGGCTTACAGATTTGCAGAAAGTGAGCGAAAATGAAGTAAGCCGTTACTTATTATCGGCAGGAATGCTCGGCAGCGGAGGATTATTGCAGACAGAGCAGAACTTGCAGAAAGAGATGGACCGCCTCTTTAAGCCATCCGGCAAGAATCCTAAGCTTAATGTGATGCTGACCGATGTAAAAGCGTCGTTTGACCGTCTATCGCAAGCATCCAAGGAGCAGGACCAATATGAATCGCTCCGAAGTGAATATAAGCAATTGCTCGATGATAAGGCCCGGCTGGAGGATGAAGCGGAACAACTGGAGCGAAGCCTGACGTCCAGCCGCAACTATCAAGCCGCCGAGCCGCTGTTGCTGGAAGAAAAACGCATCCGAAACAAAATCAATGAATTGGATGGAGCATCTCTTCCGGCAGACGCCAGCGAGCGCTACCAGCAATTGAAGCAAGTCGAGCTGCCGCTTGCAACGGAGCTCAAGTCGCTCGAACAGCAACATGGCCTGTTGGTGGAACAGCAGAGCGGCAGCCAGGTGGATAAAGCGTTATGGCAAGAGAAAGAACGGATTCAAAGAGCCATTGACCAAACCGCTTTGCTCGACTCCTTGCACTACGACCTGCAAAACTTTGAGCTGCAATTGCAAGAGAAAGAAAAAAATATCCGGCAGTTGAAGGATAGCCTGCACTTGCATGTGGACGATGAGCAAATCCTTTCATTGGATACGAGCTCCTTTAAGAAAGAGCGAATCAACTTACTTGAGCAAAAGCAGCAGAAACTGCAGCATGAGAAACAATATTTGGATGATAAGCAAGAAAGCGAACAGCATGTCCTGCAAGCATTGGAGCAGCGCATCAGCCAGCTCAAGGAAAATATCCTGCCTGTCGAACAAAGGCAGAATCTGCAGAAACAAGTGGACGATTATACAAACTATAATCAGCATGCGGTTGAATTGAAATATATCGAGAGAGCCATAGATGCGAAAGAGAAGCAGATCATCAAGGTGAAACGCAGTGAGAAAGCAAAGGAGAAAAATATCTCGCTGCTTGTGTCGGCGGGTGTGATCGGCTGTTTGATAGTTGTACTGTTATTCAGTTTGTCGCAGCAATGGCTGCTGGCCGGTCTGTTCGCAGGAGCGGGGGTAATGGTTGTATTCCTTAAGAAGCTGCTGCGTTCTACGCCACTATTGCCTGATCTGCAAAAGGAACTGCAAGAATTGAAGCATCAGCAAGCGGAACTGGCAGGCAAGAGCGGCCTGTCCCATGGAGATGTAGAACAAGCGCGGCTTTTGCTGCGGAAAGACAATGATTTACAACAGCAATTGCACAATGAGCAAATCAAAAAAGTCGAACATGAAGCGGCTTTTCATAATATTGTCGATGAGTTTGAACGCTGGGAGAAAGCGATCGTGCAAGTACGGCAAGCAAGCGCTGAAATGCTGCAAGAGTGGAATATCCCGCAGCAACGTACGATTGCAGTCACGTTAACGGCGCTTTATGACCAGTTGGCGGCATTGAAGCAGCATGTCTATGAGAAACAGCAGATCGCTAAGAAGCTGCAGGAACTGGGGGAGAAGAGAAAAGCGATAGTGGAGGCAGTGATTTCATATTGCCATACGTTCACTGGCAGCATAACGGATTCCTATCAGGAAGCGGTTCTTCTGATGAAACGGCAAATTGCGCAAGCCGAGCAGGATGTTCAGGAAATGAAACGAAATAAGGAAGCATTGGAGCGGCTTGGACAGCAGTTGGCCGACACTCGTTTTCAAATCAATCATATCGAAACGGAATTGAATGCCCTTTACCGGGAAGCGCAATGTGAAGATGAGGCCGGCTTTTTACAAGCGGTTCGAATAGATCAAGAAAGAAACGCATATATAGAGAAGCTGGAACTGCTGCAAATCCAGCTCGAACCGTATGAAAGCGAGCGGGAGAGATGGAAGCGTACGGGTGAGATTATCAATGATTTCAGTATCCGAAAACTAGAAGAACAGAAACAAATGAATCAGCAGCAATATCATGCATTGACCGAGCGTCTTGCAGAAGTTAAGCATATACTTGGAAATCTTGAAGAAGGCGGCACCTTCGATGAGAAATCGTTCCAATATATGACGGAATGCTCCGAGCTTAATGCAGAAGCTAGGGAATGGATGAAGTATGCCGTAGCCAAGAACATGCTGCAAAAAGCGGTAAATGAATATAAAAATACGAAGTTTCCACGCATCTTGCAGACGGCTGAAGAATATGTGATGGCGATTACGGATGGTGAATACAACCGCCTGCAATGGAAGGAACAAGACGATGGATTGTGGCTGCAGAGAAAAGACGGCACCGTGTTCGGGGCGGATGAAGTGAGCAGAGGGACGCAAGAAGCGGTTTATGTGGCCCTGCGCCTGTCTTTGGCACAAGCATCTTATACGAAAGAAACCATGCCGATCATCATTGATGATAGTTTCGTGAACTTTGACCGGCAGAGAGCAGAAAATGTCATTCGCCTTTTGCAATCTTTGCAGCAGAACCGCCAAATCATTTTCTTTACCTGCCATGAATATCTATTATCCTATTTCACTAAAGCTTCTATAACAAAGTTATAAGCATATATATAAGTTAATCGTCAATTTGTGGAAAAAACGGAGGGTTTTTGTTTACGCCGCGGCATAGATGACTATACAATGAAAACAATAGAGTAATAAACGCTAAAGGAAATGAGTGATTGATGATGACGGGGGATAAGTCCTATTTTTATAATAATATTCCGCTGGATTGGACATGCGCGGATGAGCGCCGCAAACAAATATTGGAGGAATTCCCTCCGCCTGTTCTACCTACTTCCGACGAGACTTTTACGTTGGAGAATGAAACAGCCGGCAATAATGTGAAAGTGACATTGCTCCTCAACGAATACTCTGTTGAGACAACCAAAACAAACAAGCAATTCTTGAAAATTCGCTTCAGCAATACAAATGGTGTAGTCAATACGAAAATGTGGGATAATAACGGCGAAGTGGAGACGTACGTTCCTTTATTGGAGGAGCATTCTGTATTCGTTGTGGATGGAAGGGTGGATGATTACCGCGGGCATAAATCGATTACCATCCATAAGATGACGCCTTGCAAAGCGGATATCAATCCGTTCTCTTTACTGGCTTACACACAGCAAGACTTGAATGAACTGACAGTGGAATTGTTCACGTATATAGATGAACTGCAAGCACCGTTCCAAGACATCGCTTTAGCGGCCATGAGACGATTCTGGAAGCAGTTCTCGCTCCGTCCGGCAGCCAAAGGCTTCCATCATAACTACCTGGGTGGATTATTGAAGCATACAGTCGGTCTAATGCGCTTTGCACGCTACATAATGAAGACAGAAAACAACCATTATCAAGCTGTTTTGAAGCTGATCAGCGTTGTCGAGAAGGCCCATAAGAGCGAACTATGGGCACAAATGCAAGCAGGGACCGCCAATACGCAAGCGCTGGTGTGGAAAGAAACAATTGATCATCTGTACAAGATGTTCTATGGCATGATGAACTATCAAGAAGACGAGCCGAGCTATGACATTATCATGACAAGTATCCTGTATCATGATATCGGCAAGATCCTGGAGTATGACCATGCGGGAAAAGAATATGAGGAGTTCTCTTTCTTATTCCCGACGGCGACAGGAGATTTCAGTAAGCGGAAAGCGTCGGGCATCATCATGGACCAGCTGGGTGTGATGATTGGCCACATCCCTTATGGCGTCCTATTATTCGCAAAGGTTGTTGAAGTGGAGGGCATCGCCATTTCCATGGAAGATATCCATGCCATTTCGCACTGCATCCTAAGCCATCACGGCTTGCCTGAATGGGGAGCGTGCATCAGAAGCCCGCAAACGATTGAAGGGTATATCGTGCATATTGTCGATTATCTGGATAGCCGTTATGAGAATACAGAGGTAATTAAGTAACATATCATGCGAAGATGCCGCATACAATATAGCAATACGTGGACAACCTTCTGAAAGGGGAAATAAATATGTCTCTCATTGTTGCATTCATTATTGTCGGCATTATCGGAAGCGGCTATATGGTGATCAAGACAGGACGTGAAGAACGGGAAGCGGAAAATGAATGGATCGAGCAGGAAGGCGAGAAGTACATCACCCGCATGAACGAAGAGAAGCTCAAGAGGCTGAATCATGCTTCGGAAGAGATATCCTGATAAGAAAAGCACCCATCCGTTAGTGGAGGGTGCTTTTCTTTACGTTTTATTCTGTAGGTTGTGAGCCGGAAAGGTTTAAAGCATCTTTCAAATCTTTATCTTTTATTTCAACGTCAGCGTCTTTCAATTCTTTTTCCATTACTTGCTGCATTTTTTGAGCATCAAGCTTAGAAAGCTTCACTTCACGTTCGATTTCATCTTTCATTTCATCAAATGGTTTTTTCTCTTTCGTGTCTGTTACTTCGATGATATGGTATCCGTGTTCACTTTTGACCGGATCGCTGATTTCACCTTTTTTCAGAGCGTAAGCCGCATCTTCGAATTCAGCAACCATTTTTCCAGGTCCGAACCAGCCTAAGTCGCCGCCTTTTTCAGCCGAACCGGTATCTGAGGAATATTTTTTAGCCAAGTCCTCGAATTTTTCGCCGGCCGCTAATTTGGCTTTCACTTCTTTCGCTGTCTTCTCATCAGCCACTAGAATATGGCGGGCTTTGATTTCTTCTTTGTATTCATTATTGTAATAATCTTTCAATTCTTTATCCGTTACTTTAATATCCTTCAGAGCCGCTTTCTCTTCAAGCAAAGATAATTTTAAATTCTTCTTGAAGTCTTCTTCATCTTTATATCCGTACTGTGCCAGTGCCATTTCGAATTGATCGCCGAATTGATCTTTTACTTCTTTAAGGCGCTCGTCCACTTCTTTATCGCTAACTTTATATTTGTCGGAAAGAACTTTCTCGAATACAAGTCCCTGTACAACTTGATTGCCCGCACTGCTCTCTTTAAGGGCTGTATAGAGCTCTTCTTTCGTGATGTTTCCTGCTTTTGTTTCAACGACCGCTTCTGAATCTCCATTGCCGGAACAAGCTGTAAGGCCTACAATGCTTGCTGTTAATGCAACGGGTAGTAACCATTTTTTCATTTTCACAACTCCTAATTTTTAAAATACAGTGCTTTCATAAGACTTACTATAACATAAAATGGGTGATGAACAAAAAAATTATGCAAACCATTAAGGGGAAAGTAGACTTTTATCTAACCATTTTTGGACTTCTTACATAAAATGTAGCGAACAGAAAAAAGGGGGTAGGGAAAGATGAGCTGCTGTAATAACAATGGCTTTGCGTTATTGGTGGTGCTGTTCATTTTACTGGTCATAGTAGGTTGTTCATTTATTTACTGAAGAAATCAACTCTAAAACAGGATAAGGGCCTATGCTTATAAAACAATATCTGAATAGGATATGGTAATTCCTTCATTGGGGGGTGTTATCGTGGGCGGCGGTTTTCAATGCGGATTCGCGTTGCTGGTCGTTCTATTTATTCTTTTGGTCATCATTGGAGCCTGCTTGCTGTAGAGAATCAGCAGTAACCAATCTGGCTGGAGATAAATAGGATAAGGTAAGTAATGAAAGGGGGGCGCTCATATGTCAGGTTGCGGCGGATACGGATATGGCTACGGCGGCGGCTTTGCTTTGCTTGTAGTATTGTTCATTCTTCTGGTCATTATCGGATGCTCTTGGTTCTAAAGGGAAGCAAGGCATTGAAAAAGGTGAAGCGGACGCTTCACCTTCCCTTCTTTACATGGCATTATGTAAAAGTAACTTTAATAAAAGATGAGATTAATAGAATTGTAAAACATACATTAATAGTGCGGAAGACTCCCGGCTGTTTCTCTTCGGGAATTTCTTTTTGTAAACATAGTTTATTTGTCATATTATTAATGTTGTACAGGATCATTCCTGCAAAAACAATAAAGGCCGCAATATATAATGAGGGCAATTGGAATTCCTCCTTACAAACATTTTCCGTAAGAATAACATAACAAATTAACCCAAAAAAAGATAGTATGGAGTTTAGGGAATTATCATACTATCCTGTCAATTTCGAACTATCTCTATTTTACTTTACGGTTTTGGGATTAAAAGCTGGATTTGATCCTCATATTCTTCAATCATGCATTTTCTCGGGGAGGATAAAATATTTTTTAATTTAATAAAGTCCGAGACGCACATGCCGATATGCAATGATAATAGGATCGTCGAATAATGGATATAGGACGGGAACAGGACTGCTCCTATAAGCATCAAGGCAGTAAAGATGATGAACGGCGTAATAAGCGTGAGAATGAACAAGCTTTTTCGAATCGGGTCATAAATCTTGATTGTCAATAAGGGAAAGAACAGATAATGGTTCTTTTGCATTTTTATTTTGCTCTTTACGCATAATAATGGCAGTAAGTGTAACAGTTTATGGAACGGGTACATAAGAATGATCCCCAATATAAAAGGGAACACGTTATTATCATCGAGTGTGCTGCCGTCAACACCCGTGCTGACGCCTGTATAAATGACGATAAAAGAAAGCAGCATTGTTAATAAAGATAAGATGGCGATTTTTTGGTTGCCATATCGATTATTTATATTAATGGATTTCCAGCAATTCATGTCAGTTCTCAGCCTCCAGACGGAGATATATCTTTGTATGAAACACTAGAATAATGTACGATTTTTTTCTTTAAAAAGCAATACTATTTTTGTGATAAATTTGAGAGGATGAAAGCCTTGTTTCCATAAATGATTCAGGAACCTGAACATGGAAGCCGGAACCAATTAGGCATAGATTTCTTAAACCAAAAAAAAACAGAGGAGAGGTCGCTTTGGATCAATTACAGAAGAGAATAGAAACGCTGGAGTACCATCAGCAGCTATTAGTAAGAATGCTTAAACATTCAGATGAGCAACTATATTACTTGATTATTGTTAATAATTTATCAAAACAAGAAACTGATAGTCTATTGACAGCTTGTGAAACTTTGAGCAAAAAAATGCAAAAACAAAAAGCGGAAGGATATGTAACGTTTTATCCGCTTTTGAATGAATTGAAATCTCATTTGCCTAAGTCGATTTCACCGCATGAGCTTGTCGATGCCTGCCTTACGCAAGGTGTCTATGTGGCTCTTATGCGAAGCATGAAAGAATTATTGGAAGAAGAGGATTAAACCGTCTCTATTTCTTTGTTTTCCTCTGTATGCATCAGTATCCCATCGGATTCAATGATTTTTTGTTCGATATTCGAGAAAGATGTTTCGAAGATCTTCATGAAATCATCGCCGTAAATATTGCGGATAATGGCCATGAGCTCAATCATATCCGGAAACTTGCCATAGAGATTGTGAAGAGGGAGCGCCGCTTCGAACATCGCATTATTGGACGGGTCGTATGTTTCCATCAAGTCCAATAGAATTTTTTCCCCTTCCTCGGTAATTTGGATGTACGTGTTTCGTTTATCGTTTTCTTTCTTAGAGAATTTCAATAATTTTCTCTCCTCTAATTTTTTAGAGAAATTGAAAGCTGTCGATACGTGCATCACTCCGAATTTTGCTACATCTGAAATGGAAGCGCCATTTAAATGGTAAGCGATCCACAAGATGTGATGTTCGTTAATGTTCAAGTCGTAAGGTTTGATCCAGTTCTGCCAGTCTTTTTCTATGGATTTCCATAGTGCTTTGCTTAGCTGTGCCACTCGATGACTGAAAAGCATTGCTTCTTTAATAGAATAATTTTTCTCTTGCATGATACGTACACCTACTTTACAAATCATTTTGTATTTATTATGACAATAAAATAAAAATTAATAAAGAAAAAATTTACTAAAT
Source organism: Bacillus sp. (in: firmicutes) (assembly GCA_051874035.1). GTDB lineage: Bacteria > Bacillota > Bacilli > Bacillales > DSM-1321 > Bacillus_AD. Next base: position 113,063 of record JBJEFM010000091.1, on the reverse strand, counting down.
TTTTAGAAATTTACTGTAATTCTTTTTCCTTTATCAGTTATACGGAAGGGAATGTTATGCAAGAAAAGGTTTTTTCCTTGCATAACAATATTTATTCTTTGCCAGCCGTTGCAGAAGGAGCGGAGACCACTTGTTCCAATTCGCCGATGGCATTTTCGATTTCTTTGATGCGATATTGGATTTCGGTTTTATGAGGTTCGATATCCGCCTTCCACGATGCAATCAATTCTTTGATATCTTTAATGAATACTGTGATGGATTCCTTGCTTACCTGCGAAGCGGAAACAGTTTCCTCTTTCATTTCCACAATCTTGGATTTGATATCCAAATAGATGTTTTGGATTTCCTCCTTATTGCTTGAAATATTCCTGCGAAGGTCTTTGCCTGAAGCAGGAGCATAGAGAAGGGTGCTGATTCCGGCAACAGCAGCTCCTGTTATGAATCCAAGCATTACATGTTTTAGTTTCATATTAGGTCACCTCTATTAGCATAATTTTTCTTAGTTTAGAATAGTATTGTTACTATCACTTAACAAGAATCTAAGAGATAAGTCAACAAAAAATTTACAGAATAATGAAAAAAATTCTATATACACTATTTTTCTACAAAAAGATATAAAATCCTTTTTTAAAAAGGTAATAAAATTATATTTTTCCCAGGTTTTACAAACACTTTCTCGGATTGCTATTAAAGTAATCGTATCTTTTTTAAAAGGTTCTTTTGTAATCTGGGAAAATTCCTACGAATTATTTGTACTAAAACGAAAAAATAGCATTCGTAAGTATACTGAAAAAAAGACTTATGCAACATTTAGAAAAGTTTTAAAATAATAATTTTAATTTTCCTATAACTTATATATAACACAAAATAGCTATATAAAACCAATATTTTGCTGAAAATAATTATTTAAGGATAGTTTATTGTTATTTTGCTTATATTTTGGCTATTTTCTTTGTGAAAAAGAGTAAAGAGGGGCTTGTAATCGAGAGAGTGGTTTTGGAATACATGTTAAGTAAGGGGGAGGTTGACCCAAGTATAAAAGGAGTGTGTTTGTTGATGGTGTATGCCGCTTTTGTGCTTGCTTTTGTCTTTTGTATCGGAATGCTCTATTTCATTATGTATACTCTGCGTGCGGGCGTGTATCCATCAAAGTATATTTTGCAGAGGAGAGCGCTTGCTTGCGGGATTGGATGCGTGCTGTTTTTTATTTTGGGTTTTGTCTTCCGGTGAAGAAGGGAGAAACAGTGGAAGCGGGAAAAAAGGGCATCCCTCTTATAGGGATGCCCTTTGTACTTGCTGCATTATTGTGCGGCAAGTATATTTGATTTTTTTAGGATGCCTTTGACAATTGGATAAATGACGACCATCAGGATTGTATTGACGATTGTTGCCGGAAGCACCCCTATGCTGAACAGCGCTAGGAATGAATCTGGCAGGCCTGCAATCAAGTAAGCCGATCCCAGGAATACAAGCCCGGAGATCAATGTCCCGATGAATGTTAAGGCCCCGATTGCCACAATGGAAGAAGCAGCCTTCTTCAATAGTACCAGTAATAGGTAGAAGATAATCGCTGTTACAATTTTGTCGATAATATTAGGGATGAATCCGCCAGGGAAGCCGGTTGTCATACCTGAGATGAAACCAGTCACACATCCTAATATGATGACATTCTTGAATTGTGGAAACAGGATAATGGCCAGGAACATCATTGTCAGCATCAAATCGGGTTTGATCATGAAAATCGCCGGGACTACCGTATGCAGTACAGCTCCAATCCCTACCAATAATGCCATGGAAACTAAAGATTTTGTATTCATATTTTTCTCTCCTCTACTCATCTAAGCTCTCTTTGCTTTTCCAGCAGTGCACTGTTGCCTGCTGCGAAAAAGATATGTGTATTATAACATCATACCTATTATTTTTGTACCAATATATTCGCTTCTTGGAATTTCTTCATAAAGGATGCAAGCGCCTCGCAATGTTCCAATGGGACAGCATTATAAATGGAAGCGCGGCACCCTCCTACAGAGCGGTGTCCATTCAAGCCGACAAAGCCTGCTTCTTTGGCCCGTTCCAAGAAATTCTTTGTTAATTCTTCGTTCGGCAGAGTGAATGTTACATTCATATGGGAACGGCTGTCTTTGCGTGCGTGGCCTGTATAGAAACCTTCACTATCATCGATAACGCCGTAAAGAAGGTTTGCTTTCTCCGCATTGATTTTCTCGATTGCAGCCACGCCGCCTTGTTCTTTCACCCATTCCAGGACGAGGGATAATAAATAGATCGCCAGCGTCGGCGGTGTGTTATATAGTGAATTGCCTTTAGCATGCGTTTCATATTGAAGCATTGTCGGCAAGTGCGCCAAGTCTTTTTTTATCAATTCTTTCTTGATAATAACGACGGTCACGCCTGATGGCCCTAAGTTCTTCTGGGCTCCTGCATAAATTAAGCCGAATCGGTCCACATCGATAACCGTGCTTAGAATATCACTGCTCATGTCAGCTACTAATGGGATATTTCCTGTATGAGGGAACTCTTTCCACTGCGTTCCGTAAATCGTATTATTGCTTGTGATGTGCAGATAAGCTGCATCACCTTCATAATCGAGGCTGTCTAGAGAAGGAATATGTGTATAATTCTCTTCTTTTGTAGAAGCGGCAACAACTGCTTTACCGATCTTCTTCGCTTCTTTAAATGCCTTATCAGACCACGCTCCAGTCAGTACATAAGCGGCTGTTTGATTGTCGGACAGCAGATTCATCGGCACCATCGTGAATTGAAGGCTTGCGCCGCCTTGAAGGAATAGTACTTCATATTCATCCGAAATGTTCATCAATTCCTTCAACAGGGATTTCGCTTTGTTATGAATCTCATCATATTCTTTGCTTCTGTGGCTCAGTTCCATCACGCTCATGCCGGAATCATTGATGTTAAGCCAGTTGTTGTTTGCTTTCTCTAGCACTGCCTGCGGCAATGCTGCTGGTCCTGCGTTGAAATTGAATGCTCTTTTCATTTTTCATGTCCCCTTCACTGTAGTGAAATAAAGTAATTTTATCGTAACAAATTCCGAGGATAAAAAACATAATTTTATGAAAAATTTAAAAAAAGAGCGTGCAGATATAAAAAAACGACTGGTCCTGTGGATGCCAGTCGCTTATATAGCATTATAGATGTTGGTTGATCGCAGCGGCCATTTGCTGTAATTGCTCAGGGCTGTATTCGCTTGTATGTGTTTTCCAGACAGCGCCGAATCCATCTTCCTTGCCATATCGGGGCAGAAGATGCAGGTGGAAGTGGAAAACCGATTGTCCGGCAACTTCGCCGTTGTTGTTCAAAGTATTGAGCCCAATCGGGTCATACTCAGCCTTTAATGCACGGGCAATCTTAGGGACGGCCGAGTAGATATGGGAAGCAATCTCGGGCGTTAATTCATAGATGTTCTCTTTATGTACTTTCGGAATGACCAATGTATGGCCTTTCGTTACTTGGCTGATGTCGAGGAACGCCAATACGTGTTCATCTTCATATACTTTCGCGCATGGAATATCTCCGTTGATGATCTTGCAAAAAATGCAATCGCTCATTATTATTCACCCTTTCTTTGAATAAAAAAACCTTACACATATTTTACCACACCGAGCTTGGCGGGCAATCCTTTTTATCCCGTTTAACAGGCACTAAGCCTCCCGCTTATCAAAGGTTCACTTTATAATAAAGGAAAGACAGGATGCACATCAATAGTGCACCCTGTCCGGTGTGAGGAGGAATAAATCTGTCGTGAGTTAACTTTGCTGTTTATTCTCTTTAACAAACACCTCATTCACTTATTCGTTAAATGTGTGGTCTGTCGTAATAGAGAGAATTTCTACGTCCAATGCAACCATCTCCTAGCTAGTTCACTTATACATGCGTATAAAGCCTATAGGATACCTGCTGCAAACACCTCATCTCATTATGAAATCAGTTATGTGTTTATTGGCGAACGGTTAGAATTGTACAAGAGGATCATCTCCTGCCATTAGGAAAGCTACTTCATAATCAGTACGTCTATTGCAGATAATTGTCTTTAACAGACACCTCATTCCAAAAGTTGAAATGTTGTTGTGACCAATTACTAGATAAATTCCTTCCTCACTAATTATCATGGCCAACACCGGCAAAAAATATAACAAAAAAATAATTGGTTTATATTGTAAAAAAGAAGCGTGCTGTATCTCTACGTGAATTTTTGTTAAAATCAAAAAAACAAGGTTCGTAAAAAAAGGAAGGATTAAATCATGTCACTTTTAGAAATTAAAGGTTTATCAGGTGGATACACCAAAAATATGGTACTAAAAGATGTCAGTTTCTCGGTGGACCGGGGCGAACTGATCGGATTGATCGGACTGAACGGCGCCGGCAAAAGCACGACGATCAAACATATTATCGGCACAATGGAACCCAAGAAGGGAAGCATCACCATCGGTGGCTTGTCGCTTGATAAGCAGCTAGAAGAATATCGCAGACAATTCTCGTATGTTCCCGAAACACCCGTATTATATGAGGAATTGACCTTGGAAGAGCATCTTGAGCTTACAGCCATGGCATACAGTCTTTCCCGGGAGGATTTCCATGCACGGAAAGACCAATTGCTCAAAGAGTTTAAAATGGAGAAACGTTTGAAGTGGTTCCCGGCCCATTTCTCAAAAGGCATGAAGCAAAAGGTCATGATCATGTGCGCCTTTCTTGTCCAGCCGGCGCTTTATATTGTCGATGAGCCGTTTGTAGGTCTGGACCCATTAGGCATCCAATCGTTGTTGAACCTTATGGATCAGATGAAAAAGAGCGGGGCGGGTATTCTGATGTCTACGCATATCTTAGCTACCGCAGAGAAATATTGTGATTCGTTCATTATCCTGCATAACGGGCAGATCAGGGCCAAAGGCACGCTTGAGGATTTAAGGCGGGAATTCGGCATGCCGGACGCATCGCTTGATGATTTATATATCGAGTTAACAAAGGAAGAAGACTGATGAATAGCAATGAATTATGGTCGAATCGATTTGCGGTCTTTGTGCAAGAGCTGCAAAAGTATTTACGTTATATCTTCAATGGTCATTTATTGTTTGTCTTGATTATAGGCTTCGGTGGCTTGGCATACTATTACAGCAATTGGGTCAAAACGTTAGATCCGTCTTTTCCGGCGGCTATTCTATTAGCGGTCATTATCGGGCTGCCGCTGACAAATAGCCCGATTTATACACTCTTGAAAGAGCCGGATATGTTCTTCTTGCTTCCGGTCGAGAAGCAATTGACGGCCTATTTCAAAAAGAGCATCCGCTTAAGCTTTATTTTCCAAAACTATATTCTATTGATGTTCTTGGCGGCGGCCATGCCTTTGTATGCCCAAGTGGAGCAGGGGAGCTTCCGGGATTTCTTCTGGATACTCGCTTTGCTGATGGTTGTGAAATATCTCAATCTGCGCATTAAATGGAGTGTACTGAAGGAGCAAGAGAAAACGGTGCAGCTGATGGATCTGCTCGTCCGCTATTGTTTGAATGCCGGTTTGCTATATGTCACCTTATCCAGAGCGGGCGTTATGTACATAGCCATTATCTTGCTTCTGCTAATCGGCATATGGCTGTATTTCGAGAAAGCGGCAGAGAGCAAGCGGTTGAAGTGGGAAGTGCTGATTGAGCTGGAAAACAAAAGGATGCTGCGTTTCTATCGATTCGCCAATCTATTCACCGATGTTCCGAAATTGAAGGAGAAGGTGGCGCGCCGCAAATGGCTCGACCCGCTTCTATCATTCATCGCGTATAAGCATGAAAATACATATATGTATCTGTATATGCGCACTTTCTTAAGAAGCAGCGATTATTTAGGTCTGTTCATAAGGTTGACTGTCATTGCGGCGTTTGTGATGGTTTCGTTGACGGGCATTATACCGCAGCTTCTGGGAGCGGGTTTGTTCGTGTATATGACCGGCTTTCAATTGATTCAAATCCACAAGCAGCACGAACATGTCATTTGGCATGACTTGTATCCAATCTCGGATGCTGTAAAGAATCAGGAAGTGCAGAAGCTTCTGCTCCGTGTACTGGTGCTGCAGTCAGCGATATTTGCCGCCATCGGTTTGTTGACAAGCGGAATCGCTTCATGTGGAGCGATTATAGCGGTGTGTTTCTTCGTGGTCCTGTTGATTCGTTCTTCTTATCAAAAGGCCATCCGCTTAGCGCAGGATAAGTGGGAATAATAAAGTGAAACTTTGATAGGCGGGCTGCCTATCATTAGATGAACCAACCTTAGTTGTTACAGGTACTTGAGCCCGCTTGCGCATCCAAGCTTCACTGCTGTGGGGAAGAGGGAATCTTAGTACCTGTTAAACGGGATAAAAGAAGTGGGGCGGATATGGAATCCGGCCTGCTTTTTTTAATAGGCGAAAGAAATTTGGACAAAGTAGAATAGTCGTCCTTTTTGGTCATATATGTGTAATAGAGGTCATTTTGGCGGAGGTGGTGTAATGGACAAACAGCGTCAAAGCGTGGCTGGTCCAAAGACGTATGGAGTTATTTTTCTATTAATGAGCGCCTTTGTTTCATTTCTAATCATAATGTACAGCATAAATAGCGGTGTGGAATTCACATGGGAAAAGCCCGTCCAGCAATATTTCCAGCATTGGAATTATGGGTTCGTGCATACGTTCTTCATGTATGAAACAGAGTTGGGGTCGCGCCTGGTCATTGGCATCGCGGCGTTGGCTTTGATGGTCTGGCTTTTATGGAAACATAAAGATCTGATCGGCGTAGGAGTTGTCGGCATCTTGGTGGCAAGTACAGATCGCTTGAATGTATTTGTAAAACACTTGGTCGCCCGCGACCGCCCTTCCATCGATCCGTCCATTGATGCCGTAGGTTACAGTTTTCCGAGTGGACATGCGATGCTGACGATTGTGACGTATGGTCTTATAGCTTACTTTGTGGCCTGCCACATGAAATCGGCCGGCAGGAAAGCGCTTGTCTGGCTGGGGGCTTTTCTCATCGTTCTCACAACAGGGGTGAGCCGGGTCGTCTTAAGTGCGCATTTTCCCTCGGATGTGCTGGCGGGGTATTGCTTGGGCGGCGTTTGCTTAATACTTGGCATTAAATTGTATCGGATCATGAAGGATTACGTTCAACACAGGAAGAACAAGCCTCCTGTTGAAGAATGAGTAAAATAAAGTGAATCTTTGATAGGTGGGGGGCCTTCATCCCTACCTATCATTAGATGAACCAATCGGGTTATTACAACTTGATCCCCCACTTACACATCCGCACTTTCACTGCTGCGTGGAAGTGGGAGTCTTAGTACCTGTTAAACGGGATAAAACGCTATGTAACTAAAGCCAACTTATGTTGGCTTTTCGGCATGGAGCGGAATTTCACATAAGGAACATGGCGGCAATCGTTGTTACTGTAAGCCCGATGGCGACAGGCAACAGATTTCGCCGCGCCAATTCAAACGGATCAACATTGCAGATCGCGGCAGCCGGGATCAACGCCCATGGAATAATGGTGCCGCCGCCGACCCAGATGGCGGCAACCTGTCCGAGTGCTGTTAAGGTCGCCACTCCTGAAGATAGTGATTCCCCGAATAGCTGAGCGACAGATCCGGCGAGAGAGATGCCGGAGAACCCGGAACCATCAAGCCCTGTAATGCCGCCCACCACAGTCAAGGTAACAGCTGCTACTTCTTTTGTCAATGGCACAGTATGCGCCAGGGCGATTCCCAGGTCATTGACAATACCGCTCGAAGCTCTCGGCAAATATTCCCCGATCATTTTCACAAAGCCCGCATCTCCCAAATAGAAGAATGCCGCAATCGGAATGACGGGACCGAACACTTTAAAGCCGAACTGAAAGCCATCAATCAAGTAAGCTGTCGTTTGCTCCAGCCCTTTGCTGCGATGGGCGACCATTGTCAGCAGCAACAGGATAAAGATGGCTGTTCCGCCAACGAGCGACGTAGCATCACCGCCTTGCAGGTCCAGCATGAACATCGCGGCCACATCGAGAAGGAATAGAATCGGAATAAGAACGGCAAACCGGTTGCGCTGTTTAGGGGAGAGCAGCAATTGCTTCGATAGAGAATGATGGGATTGTGCACGGGAGTTGAAGGGAACCAAACGTTTGCTGTTCATATCCCTCCTTAAAAGCCAGAAAGCGGTAATCGTTGTGACCGCACCCATGATAATGACGAGAGGGATGCTCGCTGTTATCACATCTCCGACCGGAATGCCGGCTGCGTCACTTGTGAGTTTGGGAGCGGCTTGAATGATGAAGTCTCCTGATAAAGCAATGCCGTGGCCGAATAAATTCATGGCCATGGCGACGCCTAGAGCAGGCAAACCTACACGGAGGGCGACAGGAAGCAGAACGGCTCCAAGCAGAGCGACAGCGGGCGATGGCCAGAAGAACCAAGAGGCCGCCATCATCACGATGCCGATTGTCCAAAAGGCGAGGGCCGGTGTCTTCATGAATTTAGTGAAAGGGGCGACCATCGCATCATTGATGCCTGTGTCAGTCAGGACCTTGCTCATCGACACGATGATGGAAATGATCAGGATGGTTGGCAGCAATTCGGATATGGCATAAACGAAGCTATTGAAGACACCGCTGATTGAGCTCGTTAGATTGTGTGTCGCTGTAATGGCAATCAAGAAAATGCCCGCAATGCAGATGAGTGACGTATCTCTTCTCATAATCATGAAGGCGATGATTCCGATAATGAATGCTACATAAATCCAATGGATGAGCGTTAACTCGGCACCCATACGAATAAACCTCCCTTAATCCTGTTATAGGCATATATCACCTACTACAGAATATGAGGGAGGCCATTTTTGGTGCTAGGATTTTCTTATTGCTCCTCTTCGAATACAGGGGCGGAGAACTTCGTCAAAAATGCTTCGCCCGTGAACATTTTTTGCGAGCTGTTGGCATACTCCGTTTTAGCATTCCCGCTATGCCCCTCCTTTAATGATTGTGAGGATTGCCAAGCGTTGAAGGCGCTTTCTTTGTGCCATTGCGTTAGAATGATATAGGTTTGCGAACCTATTGGCCGCAAGATGCGCAATGCTTGGAATCCGGCTTGGTTTTCCACTTTATCGGCTCTGTTCGTGAACATGTGCTCGAAGCGCGGGCGGCTTTCCTCCGCGACTGGAATGTTATTCATGACAACGAAGCCTTCTTGCACTAATTCACCTATTCCGTCGACAACTTCGTATTTCCGAGGTTCCTTGAAGATGGTGCCATGCTCGTTTTCCTCGAGCAGGACTGTCTTTCCTTCGCCGTGTAAGAGAATCAGTTTTTCCTTCGTATGTTTCAATTTAAAATTCCGCAGATAATCGAAAGTGCCTGATGTAATGTAAATATTCACTTGCATTCACTCCTTACATAATTGTTCACATTTTTCACAAAAATACAGTTTAGAAAAGGGTAATTTTTTCGACAATTACCTACACTATCTATACAATTAGATATGAACAGGATATATGGGAATCATATGTCCATATTATGGGTTTTAAGCTTGTTTGGCAATAAAATGCCATTTTGAAGCGCCCGCTATGGATTTTACTTGGCCCCCAGGATATAGCAAAAAGGATATACAGTATAGTATACACCAGAAATGTACAACTCATTTATATAGTAGCAGTCAACAACTTATTTGGTGGATGGAAAGGTGGATGTAAGATGACAGGGAAATTTAATGATACGTTTTTAAAAGCGGCAAAAGGGGAACGGACGGATTATGCGCCGGTATGGTTCATGAGGCAGGCGGGACGCTCACAGCCGGAATACCGCAAAATCAAAGAAAAGTATTCTTTATTTGAAATTACTCACCAGCCGGAGCTTTGCGCTTATGTAACCAGGCTGCCTGTCGAGCAATATAATGTGGACGCAGCGGTTTTATATAAAGATATCATGTCCCCGCTTCCTGCCATCGGCGTCGATGTGGAGATCAAATCCGGTATCGGGCCGGTTATTGATAACCCCATCACATGCTTAGGGGATGTAGAGAAGCTTGGAGAAATCACACCGGAAGAAGATGTTCCTTATGTGCTGGATACTATTAAACTATTAACGCAAGAACAATTGTCCGTTCCGCTGATTGGTTTTTCGGGGGCTCCGTTTACACTGGCATCCTATATGATTGAAGGCGGTCCTTCAAAGAACTATAACAAAACAAAAGCATTTATGTATGCGGAACCAAAAGTATGGTTTGCGTTGATGGACAAGCTTGGGGACATGGTGGTCACCTATGTGAAAGCGCAGATTAAAGCGGGGGCGTCAGCCATCCAGATCTTTGATTCATGGGTCGGAACGTTGAATGTGGAAGATTACCGGGTCTTTATCAAACCGATTATGAACCGGATTTTCTCTAGCCTGAAAGAAGAGAATGTACCATTGATTATGCACGGCGTAGGTGCAAGCCACTTAGCCCTGGAATGGCATGACTTGCCGCTTGATGTAGTCGGCTTGGATTGGAGACTGCCGATTGAAGAAGCACGTGCGATGGGTATCAGTAAGGCTGTTCAAGGCAATCTGGATCCGGCTGTTCTTCTTGCTCCATGGGAAGTGATCGAAGAAAGGGCGAAAGCCATCATCGACCAGGGCATGAAACAGCCCGGCTATATCTTTAACCTGGGGCATGGTGTATTCCCGGAAGTGAATCCGGATGTATTGAAGCGATTAACGGAATTCGTCCATATGTATTCAGCTGTGGAGAAGGAATAGATGTTCAGGCAAGTAAAGGGAGATGAAACAACAATGAAGAAGCAAGTTGGTTTATTAGTTATGGCATATGGGACGCCATATAAAGAAGAAGATATTGAACGTTATTATACACATATCCGGAGAGGACGCAAGCCGACGGATGAAATGCTTCAAGACTTGAAGGACCGGTATAAGGCGATCGGGGGGATTTCACCTCTTGCCAAGACGACCGAACAACAAGCACAAGCGCTTGAAGCGCGTTTGAATGCCATTCAAGATAAAGTGGAATTTAAAGCTTATATTGGATTGAAGCATATCGAGCCTTTCATAGAAGATGCGGTTGTGCAAATGAAAGAGGACGGCATCGAAGAAGCGGTCAGCATTGTGCTGGCGCCACATTTCTCGACATTCAGCGTGAAGTCTTACAACAGCCGGGCGCTGGAACAAGCGGCGAAAGTAGGCGGTCCGCATATTACGTGCGTGGAAAGTTGGTACGAAGAGCCTAAGTTCATTCAATATTGGGTGAATCGTGTGAAAGAAACTGTGCAATCCATGCCGGAAGAAGAACGGAATCATATGGTGATGATCGTATCCGCCCACAGTTTGCCGGAGAAAATCCTGCAATACCAAGATCCATATCCGGAGCAAATCAGACACACCGGTGAATTAATAGCCGAAGATGCAGGGATTGCCAACTGGGAAATGGGCTGGCAAAGTGCAGGAAACACGCCGGAACCTTGGCTTGGGCCTGATGTGCAGGATTTGACGCAAGATTTGTATGACGAGCATGGCTATAAGGCGTTCATCTATATTCCGGTGGGATTCGTAGCGGAGCATTTAGAGGTGCTTTATGACAATGATTATGAATGTAAAGTAGTGACAAATCGATGCGGAGTGTCTTATTACCGCCCTGCGATGCCGAATGTCCATGAAGATTTCATTGACGCGCTGGCAACAATCGTGCTGGAGAAACAATCTAAGTAAAGCTTGGTTAAAGGAGGCTGCCCATACATATCATATGGGTAGCCTTCTGTTTGTGAAAAAAGTTGTACAAATAAAAAAGATATGGTATAGTGCTGTTTGTACCAAATGACCAAATTAGTCATTTGGTCAAAAATAGCTATATACAGTTATAAAGAGGTGATGGAATGGCTGTTGATCGCAGGCAACTGATTATAGAGGCTGCAACCAAATCATTTTCGTTGTTTGGTTATAAGGCGACAACAATGGAACAGGTGGCGAAATTGGCCAATGTCGGAAAAGGAACCATTTATACCTTTTTCACCAATAAAGAGCAATTATTTCAAGAAATCGTGCATACACTGATTCAAGAAATCAAAAGCGCTGCGGAAGAAAGTATCAAGGAAGAGAAAAAATTTCATGAGAATCTGCAAACAGTGCTCAATGAGATTCTGGAGTACCGCAAGAAACATCAATTCATGATGAAATTGTTTGAAGAAGAGCGGGAAATGGGAACGCCGGCTGTAACTGAAATGGTGGACCGGATTGAATTGGCGATCGTATCATATATTAAAGAAAAAGTGGATATCGCCGTAGAAAAAGGGGAAATAACGGTCTATAACTCTGAAGTATCCTCCTTCTTAATGGTGAAAATGTACAAAGCTTTAATATTTGACTGGGATAAAAACCACGAACCGCTTGAGAAAGATGAAATTGCCAACTTATTTCAGCACTTTATTCTTAAAGGATTATCAAATCATTGATAATCCTCATTTTAAACAGTAAAATGACCGTTTGAATAAAATGGTCAATTGTTCACAAGGGGGACACTATGAAAGGAAAATCATTTTTGGGGGAATGGAAAGCGATCTTTACTAATAAAGCGCTTCTTATTCCAATCATTGCAGTTATGTTGATACCTGTTCTGTATGCAGGTATGTTCTTATGGGCTTTCTGGGATCCTTATGCTAAATTGGGGGATCTGCCGGTCGCCATCGTCAATGAAGATCATGGCGCTTCCTTTGAAGGGAAAGACCTTCAACTGGGAGATGAGCTGGTCAAGAATTTGAAGAAAAACAAACAATTCAACTTCATTTTTGTTGATAAAGAAAAAGGCTATGAGAATTTAAACAATCTAGAATATTACATGTTGATCGAGATTCCGAAAGATTTCTCGAATAATGCCACAACCATCCTTGATGATGCACCGGAGAAACTGGAATTGAAGTATGTGCCGAATGAAGGATATAACTTCTTATCCGCCCAAATCGGTGAGACGGCCATGGAGAAAATCAAAGCGGCGGTATCCGAGCAAATCATCAAAACATATTCGGATACGATCTTCGATAAAATGCAGGACATGGCGGACGGTTATCAAGACGCCAGCGAAAAAGCCGGTGAATTATTCGATGGCGCTTCAAAGGTAAGCGACGGCAATAAAGTCATGAAAGAAAAGCTTGCTTTACTCGCTTCCAAACAAATCGAATTCAAGGCAGGAATCGATACGGTATATGAAGGTGTCGGCAAGTTAAGTGCCGGTTCCCAAACACTTGCAAGCGGTGTCGGGCAGTTGAGCGATAAATTCGGCAATATCCAAAAAGGCGGTTCGGATATTAAATCGGGAATTGATGAGTTGGCGTCCAAAAGCGCCCAATTGAACAACGGCATGAATACAGCTTATACGAAGATGAATGATTTAGTGAGCGGAGCAGGGGAGCTCCAAGCTGGTTCAACAGATCTCAAGAATGGCTTAGGGCAATTAAAAGGAAAGCTTCCCGAAATGTCGGCAGGTGCCGGTGAAGTCGCAAAGGGTGCCGAAAGTTTAGCGGACAATGCGGAGAAACTATCAAATGGCGCGAGTGCCGCAGCGGCAGGAGCCCAAAAGCTACAAGCGGGCTTGGAAGCATTGCAAAACAATTTAGCGTCTCTGCCGCCGGAAGTGCGCCAGCAATTGGAAGGCTCGGTGGCCGGGCTGGTTACAGGCAGTAAAGAAGTGGCAGCGGGCACCCAAGCAGTAGCAGCCGGCAGCGAGGCATTAAAAGATGGCAGCAAGGCATTGGAAGCTGGCGGAAAAACTTTGGCTTCTGGAGCAAGCGAAGCTAAAGCGGGAGTCGACGAGTTATATGCTGGCTCACAAAAGCTGGAAACAGGTCTTGGAACGCTCAATACAGGAGTGAATAAGCTCCACGAAGGCATGGGTACATTGAATAATGGAACAGGACAGCTAGTTGCCGGCGTCGGCCAGCTGCAAACAGGACAAAATACGTTGGTTGCGGGCATGCAGCAATACGGAAGTAAAATGAAGGAAGCATACCAGGGCGCACAAGATTTGAACGTCGGCCTGCAAACTCTTTCAGGCGGCGTAACGAAGCTATCGGACGGTTCCAACCAGCTGTCGGATGGAACGAACCAACTTTCAACAGGCGCCAATGAATTAGCGGATGGCGCCGGTAAAGTACAAGATGGTACAGAGCAATTCAAGTCGGTCCTTGGCGACGCGGCGGAAGAAAGCTCGAAATTGAATGCGACAGATAAGACATCCGATATGATGTCCGGGCCGCTTGCTGTGGAGAAAGAAGCGGTCGACCATGTTCCTAACTATGGTACAGGATTTGCGCCGTACTTCTTATCACTTGGATTATTTGTCGGCGCTTTGATGCTGTCGATCCTATATCCGATGGTAGAGCCTGCTGTCATACCGAGAAATGGATTCAGTTGGTTCTTAAGTAAGTTCGGCGTCTTGGCGATCATCGGGGTTCTTCAAGCGTTGATTGCATCGGCGATCCTGCTGTTATGGCTGAAGATCGAGGTGCAAAGCGTGCCGTTATTCATTCTCTTCAGTATTATAACAAGCATAGTGTTCATCGCATTGATTCAGTTCTTCGTTACATGCTTCGGCAATCCGGGGCGCTTCATTGCGATCATTCTCTTGATCCTTCAATTAACGACAAGTGCAGGAACGTTCCCGCTTGAGTTAATTCCTGATTTCTTGCAGCCGTTCAATACTTTCTTGCCGATGACATATACGGTACAAGGATTTAAAGCGGCTATTTCAAGCGGCAACTTCGATTATATGTGGTCCAATGCAGCGGTGCTTGGTGGATTCACACTTGCATTCATGCTTGGCACATTATCGTACTTCGGATTGAAGTTCAAGAAATCGTATAGCAAGTTTACATCAGAGGAAACTGCATAATGGATGACAGGACCGGACCCTTCAAGGGAATCCGGTCCTGTTTTTTTGATAGAACAAAAAAACCAACCGCTTTGAGCGGCTGGCTAATTGCACTTAGAGATAGTCAAGGGATATCTCTAATCTTTGTATGTACGAGTTAGGGGTGTACATACAAAAGCAAAGAGGGAGTATGAGTCAGAAATCTGACCTCACAATATGGAAGCAAAATACTGTAGCAGTATTTTGTCAAACCCAGAATTATTGAGACAAATGATTACAAGTATCGCATTTGTTGCCGTAGCATTCATGTTGTTCTTCGATCTTGTTTCCGCATTCAACACATTTCTTTGGCGGTAAGTTTTTGAAAAATTCAACACTGCTTTGAATCATAGAATTACCTCCTGGTTTTGATCGATTTTAAATTGTCAAAAAATACTAAAAATAAATTTGTTATGTTCACATTGTATTATAACAGTGATATTTATGTCAATTATGTTTTATAACAATTTTTTATTTTATTGGAAAATAGGTAAAATGCAGGAGACTTTAAAGGCGAAAAAAGTTGATTATACCGCTGTCCCAAGCGGCAGTATAAGAAGAAAGACAGAGTAATTGAGTTAAGTCTCGCTGTTTGATTATAATCAGATTAGATATTATAAAAAATAATGTTACATACCTGGACTATATGGGAGGAAAAATTATGCTGTTTATTGATAATAAAGGAATTACAGACCCGCAAATTAACTTGGCAATTGAAGAATATGTTCTAAAGAATCTCGGGACAGATGATTCTTATTTGCTGTTTTATATAAATGAACCGTCCATCATTATCGGCAAGAACCAAAACACAATCGAGGAAATCAATACAGAATATGTGGAAAGCAACAATATCAAAGTCGTTAGAAGGCTATCCGGCGGCGGAGCTGTTTACCATGACTTGGGAAATTTGAACTTCAGCTTTATTACGAAGGACGATGGAGACAGCTTCCACAACTTCCGTAAATTCACCGAACCGGTAGTGGAAGCGCTGAAGAAGATGGGCGTGCAAGCTGAATTAAGCGGGCGCAACGACCTTGAAGTAGAAGGGCGGAAAATCTCCGGGAATGCGCAGTTCTCGACAAAAGGAAAAATGTTCAGCCATGGCACATTACTGTTCAATTCGGAAATGGAGCATGTGGCATCGGCTTTGAAGGTAAGGAAAGATAAAATTGAATCAAAAGGCATCAAATCGGTTCGTAGCCGTGTTGCCAACATTTCGGAATTCTTGAGTGAACCGATGACGATTGAAGAGTTCAGAACAGAAATATTGAAGAATATTTTCGACGGCGCCGTGGAAATTCCGGAATATGTACTGACAGAAGAAGATTGGAAGCAGATCCATGAACTTTCGAAAGAGCGCTATCAAAGCTGGGAGTGGAATTATGGGAAATCGCCGGCCTTCAATATCCACAATTCGAATCGTTTGCCGGGAGTCGGCTTGATTGAATTCCGTTTGGAAGTGAAGAAAGGTATTATAGAACAGTGCAAAATTTTCGGTGACTTCTTCGGTGTCGGAGATGTAGCGGAACTGGAACAACTTTTGGCCGGTGTGCAATATGATAAGAAATCCATCGAGAATGCCCTGGACCAAGTGAATGTCGCACATTACTTCGGCAATGTGACGAAAGAGGAAATCGTACATTTGATTTATTAAGGATAAGAAAGAGAGAAGCTGGGGCGGATTGTCGCTCCGGCTTCTTTTGCATACGGCCGGATTGCTGTTTGTACAGGAAATCATAGCTCATTCATTGTTCGAATTGCTTCTTCCGCGGAGGAAGAATAAAATCATGTATTATTTGGTATTGAAGGTTAAAAATTACTTAGATATAATAATAGGTACAGTTTAATGAGTGAATATTCATTCAATTATTCTAGTAAACTTGAACAATTGTTGCTTTCTAAGAGAATGTTGAGGGGATTTCTGTTGGGAAGTGAATATTGTCAGGGAAAAAGAAAGCGCATCCATAGTTTCTACCGATCATCTTCTATGTTGCTGCATCAATGCAATGGATGGGGTAATGGTTTTCTTACAAAGGGGAGGAATAGTATGAATTTGTCGTCTCAGCTTCATCAAACTGCGTTAGTGAATCGTGATAAAATCGCGTATCACTTCTTGGACCAGAAACAAACGTATGGCGAATTGGATACGGCCGTTACGAAGTTCGCTTCAGGCTTAAAGAAGCTTGGTATCGGAAAGGGTGATCATGTCGCGCTTATAACAGGCAATTCTCCGCATTATTTAATCGGCTTCTACGGAGTGTTGCGC
The DNA here is from genome assembly GCA_051874035.1 of Bacillus sp. (in: firmicutes). Classification (GTDB taxonomy): domain Bacteria; phylum Bacillota; class Bacilli; order Bacillales; family DSM-1321; genus Bacillus_AD. Next base: position 95,890 of record JBJEFM010000091.1, on the reverse strand, counting down.
GCAGGTGCGACAGTTATACCGATCAACCCGATATACACGCCTGATGAAATCGGTTTCATTCTTTTAAATGGAGATGTGAAAGCGGTCATCACACTTGATGTCCTGCTGCCTCTTGTGGAAGGCATGGATTCCCGCTTGCCGAGTGTGGAGCATTATATCATTTGTGAAACAGGAGAATATAAAGGGGAAAGCGATCTGTCGAAACTGAACGTCTACCCTAAATTGATCGGGTTTATGAAATTGATCAGTAAAGGCTCCAATGATTTTGCTTTTCCCGCCATTGCTGAAGATGATGTGGCTGTCATCCTGTATACATCGGGCACTACAGGAAAGCCGAAGGGGGCTATGCTGACGCATAAGAACCTCTATTGCAACGCGCGGGATTCAGGCAGCTACTTGAAAATTTCGAATGACGACCGCGTCATAACGGTACTGCCGATGTTCCATGTGTTCTGTTTGACAGTATGCATGAATGCACCATTGATGAAAGGGGGAACAATTGTCATTGTTCCGCGCTTCAGCCCGAAAGAGGTCTATCGTGTCGTGAAGGAGCATAAAGCGACCATATTTGCCGGTGTTCCGACTATGTACAATTTCTTATTGCAGTACGAGGGCGATGTGGAAGACTTTAAAACATTGCGCTTGTGCATTGTTGGAGGCGCTTCCATGCCGGTTGCGATTCTCCATGGTTTCGAGAAGAAATTCAATGTTTTAGTATCTGAAGGATATGGATTGTCAGAGGCATCCCCTGTGACATGCTTCAATCCACTTGACCGGCCGCGCAAAGAAGGCTCGATCGGTACATCTATCCTCAATGTGGAGAATAAAGTGGTCAACGAGCTCGGGGAAGAAGTGCCTGTCGGTGAAGTCGGCGAGTTGATTGTAAGAGGCCCTAATGTGATGAAAGGGTATTATAAGATGCCGGAAGAAACAGCTTTCACGATTAAGGATGGCTGGCTATATACCGGAGACCTTGCGAGAATGGATGAAGAAGGCTATTTCTTCATTGTGGACCGCAAGAAGGATCTGGTGATTGTGGGGGGCTATAATGTTTACCCGCGCGAGGTAGAAGAAGTGCTGTTTGCGCACCCTGAAATTGTGGAAGCCGCTGTTGTCGGCGTGCCTGATCCGAATCTTGGCGAAGCGGTGCATGCATTCCTGGTGAAGAAAGATCCGGGGTTAACAGTCCAGCAAGTGGCGGATTATTGTAAAGAGCATCTGGCTAAATACAAAATTCCGACCCATATTGAATTTTTGGATAGTCTTCCGAAAAACACAACGGGTAAGATTTTACGGCGCGCTTTAAAAGATATTGTAGTAAATCCATAGAGAAATAAAAAAACCGTCATTTTTAATTATAATGACGGTTTTTCCTGCTATACCATTTCCATGTAATATCCTGTATGGGGGATGGATGTGATGGTGAAGCGCTGTTTGACTCTTTTTCTGACTCTGTATATAAGCGAACTGATCTCTTCATCCGCCACTAAATGATTGGGATTGCCAATCCGCTCCGTCCATGCGGTCTGGATGATTTCTTCCTTGGTGATGGGATTCCCTAAATTATTGAATAACAGCTTGAAGCAGGCGTATTCTTTCTGGGGCATTTTGATATGGGCATCGTCGATATGTATTGTTTGGATGGTATCATTTAATAGCACATTATGTCTGGGCAGTATATCTGTTATATCCATTTCTCTTGTTACCTGGTCATCGCGGTCAATGTATAATTCTATCAGTCCATTAACGAGTGTGATCCGATCGCCTTCTATAAGCGCATAGCGCGTTTGGGGCAGAAGCGGGTTGCCGTTTAAGGCGGTGCCGTGCTTGCTATTCAAATCTTCTATATATAAGCGTCCATTCTCTAGCGATAGAATGCAATGTTCCCTCGAAACGAAGCTATTGAAGATAGGGAAGTCGGCTTTGGAATGCCTGCTTGCCCTGCCGATCAATAAGCTTGTACCTTCGTGCAAGTAGGCATAGTCGCCTCTTTGGTCGACTCCTGTAGAATGCAGGACAATTTTATAAGCGTCATATATCATGTTATATCCTTCTTTCTGAACGGGATTTATTTCAGAAAATTCAAATAATTTTCATGTATTTCTCATTTTCATTACATGGCGTTGATTGCCATTCAATTTTATAATTATAAAAAATAGTTCAATTAATGTCACCTATAAAGAAATGAATATTGGGAATAAACGGGTAAAGCGAGATGAAATACATGATGTATTGGAAGAATATAAGCAGTATCAGTGCACTGGTATTTATATGCAGTACGATTTTATATATATTATTGCCTCATCATCCTTTGGTAATTGCATTTTATTGTTTGGCGGGCCTTATCTTTTTGATTGCCACGTTATATTTTTGAGCCAGTTACATATACATGTAAGAAATAGTTGAATAGGACTATTTCTTATTTTATTTTTCTGAATTTTTTAACTAATTAGATTGAATTTTTCTGAATTGTGTATATAATTTAATTTAACACATAAAAGCTTAAAAGTAGAAAAATGTCGAATTTCAGAAGGCATTGTGAGGGGGATTTCAATTGAATAAGTTAAAATTACAAGCTACAGCAGGGATATTGTCCGTCTTGCTTCTTGTTGGTTGTGGAGCGGATAAGGAAACGGAGAAAGAGCAAAGCGGAAGTACAGGCAAAGAGACGGAGTATACGGTTGGTTTTACACAATTTGTACAGCATCCTTCGCTTGACGAAGCGAGCAAAGGATTCAAACAAGCGCTCGAAGATAAAGGCATCAAGGCTGAATATGACGAGCAGAATGCACAAAATGATTCAAACAATACGAATACGATCGCGAGCAATTATGTCGCACAAGGCGTGGATTTAATCTTTGCCAATGCGACGCCTAGTGCGCAGGCTGCGTTGAATGCGACGAAAGATATCCCGATTGTATTCACTTCCGTTACAGATCCGGTCGGTGCGAAATTAGTACAATCTATGGAGAAACCGGGTGGAAATGCGACGGGAACATCGGATGCAAATCCTGAAGCGATTTCCAGCACAATTACATTCATGGCGGAAGAAATGGGTGTGAAGAAAGTTGGAACGGTATACAACGCAGGCGAGCAAAACTCGGTTACACAAGTGGACAGCATGAAGGAAGAAGCGAAGAAAGCGGGTATGAAGGTCGTGGAAGCTTCCGTTTCTACATCCGCTGAAGTTAAGCAGGCGACAGAGTCGCTTGTAGGGAAAGTCGATGCTATCTATATCATTACGGACAACACAGTTGTATCGGCCTTGGAATCCGTTATTATGGTCGCTAATGATAAAGATATTCCACTGTTTGTAGGAGAATTGGATTCTGTTGCGAAAGGCGGATTTGCGGCATATGGATTTGATTACTACGATATCGGCTACGAAGCAGGAGAGATGGCAGCGGAAATCTTGAAGGACGGTAAGAAACCGGCCGATATCCCTGTCCAGTTCCCTCAAAAAATCAAGCTAGTAATCAACGAAAATGCTGCTAAAGAAATGGGTATCGAAATGAAAGAGGAATGGAAGAAGACGGCTGAGTTAGTGAAGTGATATAAAGCGGGCTGACTGTAATGGAGGAATACTTTTTTACGAAAAAGAAAACTCTTGAAGTCAGCCTTATTGCGATTTACTAACAGTAAAAGCCGGCATTTTCACTTTTTATCCCGTTTAACAGGTACTAAGACTCCCACCTCCATACAACAGCGAAAGCGCAGATGCGTAAGTGGGAGATCAAGTACCTGTAACAACTAAGGTTGGTTCATCTAATGATAGGTGGGCGATGAAGAAAAACTCCCACCTATCAAAGATTCACTTTATAGCATTTAAATGAAAGGGAGAGGTACATGCCTGGAGCAATTTTTAGTTCAGTAGAAGCGGGAATTATATATGCCATTATGGCGCTTGGTGTTTATTTGTCATTCCGTATTTTAGATTTTCCGGATTTAACGGTGGATGGGAGCTTTGTCACGGGGGCTGCGACAGCGGCCATTCTGATCATTAATGGATACCATCCTTTGCTCGCGACCGTCGTTGCTCTTTTTGCGGGATTTCTGGCGGGCGTGATGACAGGCCTGTTGCATACAAAAGGGAAAATCAATCCCTTGCTATCCGGCATTTTAATGATGATTGCCTTGTATTCCATCAATCTGCGGATTATGGGCAAGTCGAATATACCTTTGCTGACGGAGGAAACGCTGATCACAAAAATCCGCGATGGTTGGACCAACTTAGGGCTGGATCGTACCGCAAGCAGCGTCTTGGGGGCTGTCGGATTGGACGGCGTATTGCCGACTGGATGGGGCATCTTGTTGATTATGTTTGTTGTTACATTCATCCTCAAATTCTTAATTGATGCGTTCTTGAAAACGGATATAGGCCTCGCTTTACGCGCCACAGGCGACAACGAGGGCATGATCCACAGCTTCTCGGCGAATACAAGCAATTATAAAGTGCTTGGTTTGGGCATTTCCAATGCCCTTGTGGCTTTATCGGGCGCTTTAATCGCCCAATATGGCGGCTTCAGCGACATCGGCATGGGGATCGGGATGATTGTCATCGGCCTTGCCTCCGTTATTATCGGTGAAGCGGTGTTTGGCGCCAAGACAATCATGAGAGCGACATTCGCTGTCGTCGGCGGGGCGATCATTTACCGTATCGTCGTGACGCTTGCCATGCAGGTGAAATTCCTTGATACGGGGGACATGAAACTGATTACAGCCCTCATTGTCATCATGGCTTTAATCCTGCCGAAAGTAATTGATAAGCGGAAAGAGAAGAAGCGTAAGCAGAAACGGCTGCAGGAGCTTAAACTGATGAATGAAAGCCGCATGTCCAATGGAGGTGATACGATTGTTGCAGCTAAACCAAATCTATAAAGTATTTAATGAAGGAACGCCCGATGAGAAAATAGCTCTGACAGATATTGACCTGCAATTGGCTAAAGGAGATTTTGTCACAATCATAGGCAGTAATGGCGCGGGCAAATCGACGCTTATGAATATGGTTTCAGGCAAGCTGACTCCCGATGTGGGCCAAATCCAAATCGACGGCAAAGATGTTACCGCCTTGTCGGAGCACCGTCGGGCTGTCCATATCGGCCGTGTATTCCAAGACCCTATGGCGGGAACGTCTCCGAATATGACAATCGAAGAGAACTTGGCAATCGCCTATTGCCGCACGAGAAAACGGGGTTTGAACTTCGGTGTAACGAAGAAACGAAGAGAGTTCTTCAAAGGGAAATTAGAAACATTAAGCCTTGGACTGGAAAATCGGCTCCAGGCTAAGGTGGGATTGCTGTCCGGCGGCGAGCGTCAAGCATTGTCGCTCTTAATGGCGACATTTACCGAACCGAAGATTCTTTTGTTGGATGAACATACCGCAGCGCTTGATCCTTCGCGTGCAGAGCTGATTACTAATCTAACGAAGAAGATTGTCGAAGATTATGGCCTGACGACTTTGATGGTTACCCATAACATGCAGCAAGCGCTCGATTTGGGGAATCGTCTTATCATGATGGATAAAGGGCAGATTATTTTCGGGAGCAATGAGAAAGAGAAGCAGCAGTTAACGATTGAGAAGCTATTGAACGAGTTCCAGCGCATTCGCGGCGAGCAAATGGCAAACGACCGGGCGATGCTTGTCTAAATCAGTATCCCGTTTTAACAGGTACTAAGACTCCCACTTCAACACAGCAGTGAAAGCGCAGATGTGTAAGTGGGAGATCAAGTACCTGTAACAACTAAGGTTGGTTCATCTAATGATAGGGGGGAGATGAAGGAAAACTCCCACCTATCAAAGATTCACTTTATTGTTTTTCCTATAATGAAGGCGCAACAGGCCACTCTTTTGAAGAGTGGTCTGTTGCTTGTGCCGCTACTATATGAAAAGGTCGCCAAATCTAGAATTGCTGGGTGATTGTCTTATAAACTTCTGCTTGATCGAAGTCTTTCTCCCCCTATGCCGAACACTTCAATCACTCTATTGCCTCCATCCAATAGGATAAGTGGTGGTCGAGTGGATGAATTCGTCTGTGCCTGGATTGCGATATTGCAATTGAAGTTGTCCGCCAATTGTTTAACACCGGTGCTTTCGTCGCTTATTAAATACCAGCCATCTACTATGCCTATCTTTTCTTTCTTTTGGTAGATTTGCGGCGCGCGGTTCTAATTCTCTTTTTCCTTATTACATTTATAAGGAGGCTTGTTTAAAGGGGGAGTTGAATATGCGGAAATACATACAAGTTGCGCTGGGAATGTATATCCTGTTTGCCGCGGTGCTGTATCTATATATTTTTCATTTGGCGGATACATCGATTCCGTTGGAATACCGGCATACAAGTGCCGATCCGGCGACATTCATGGACGAAAGGCAGCAATTATTAAGTCAGGAGTTCTCGCAAATCCGTAATTATCTGTTTTTCTTGGAGACGCCGTTTGAATGGCTCTTTTATTTTTTGATTTTTACGTTAGGGATTTCTTATAAACTAGAACGGTCTTCACGTTCTCTTTCATCTTATTCGTTCCTGCAGAAAACCAGTTATTTCTTCTACTTATCCATACTCGCATTCGCAGCCTTTTTCCCTTTCAATTATTTAAGCTTCCAGTTATCGAAAACCTATCAAATCTCTACGCAGTCATTTCATCTATGGATGAAGGATGAACTCATCGGTTTTTGGATTGATTTTGGTACAACCTTTCTGATTGTCTTTGTATTTTATGCGTTAGTAAGCAGAAGCCCTAAGAAATGGTGGCTTTACATGTGGCTGTTGTCCATCCCATTCACGCTGTTCATGATGTTTGTGAAACCTGTGGTTATCGATCCTTTGTACAATGATTTCTATCCGCTGAAAGATCAACAGCTGGAAGCGAAAATCCTCGATCTTGCCGACCAGGCAGATATACCGGCTAAGAATGTGTACGAAGTGAACATGGCTGAGAAAACAAATGCGATGAATGCATATGTGACAGGGATTGGAGCCAATTCACGGATTGTGTTATGGGATACAACCTTGAATAAATTAGGGGATGATGAAATCCTCTTCATTATGGCCCACGAAATGGGGCACTATGTCGAGAAGCATATTTATTTTGGAATCGCCCTATATTTATTGTTTGGTTTGGCCGGATTATGGCTGACGGCCAAAATCATGGATTTCTTAATCGGAAGATGGGGGGGCATGCTGCATATTCCTTCATTGAATAGCTTGTCATCTTTTCCATTATTCTTGTGCACATTATCGCTATTGGTGTTTCTGTCGAGTCCGGTTTCGAATGCTATTTCCCGTTATGAGGAGAAGCGGGCGGATGTATATGCGATGGAAATGGTCCATGACTCGGACGCTGCTGTAAAGACATTTCAGGAATTATCAAAGTCTTCGTTAAGCCAGTTGAACCCGCCATGGCTTGTGAAAGTCTTTCGTTATACGCATCCGACCATGCTTGAGCGGATTGTGCTTTTAGAGGACTATGGGGAGCCGGAAGGGAAGAAGTAGCTGCAAGCTAAAAGGGCCGTCAAATGAAAGACGGCCCTTTTGCTTGTATTATTAAGTTCCAAACTTCTTATTAATTTCCGCTAATTCAGTGCAATAATGGTGAAAAAGTTCTCGATCCCTTTGGTCAAGAGCCTCATCGATTTTTAGAAGGAGTTTATTTTTTTCATTTTTCAGTAGAGCTTCTTGAAGCATCATATCGACATAGAGTTCCAACATAAATGTTTCTTTTCCCGAATGCTTGTGCATACCATTGGATTTCATCATTTCTGTGTAAGACTGTTCATGATTCATGAAGCCATCACCCCTAATACCTTTTTATAATTGTATAGAAATTCTTAGATAAATACAACTTAAATTTTTAAATATTCTAATTATTTTAAATTTATTTCACATAACAGACAAACATAGTGAAGGAAGGCTGTGATATGCTGAATTTAATGTAAAAAAATGTATTTTTAAAGGGAGGAATTATCCGTGAAAAAAGAACTAATAGAAGTAGTTGAAGAATATGAAGTAACCCCTTATACACTTCTTGTAAAGCCGATAGAAGTGGAGGGGATGCTATATTCCCAAGTGGTCGAGGTGTATGAAGAATTTATGGTAAGCATGAAGCCGCTGTCGATTATTAAGGCAAGTTGCGAATATTTCGGAAGCAGTTACGAAGGAAGGAGAGAAGGAACGCGCCACTTAACAGGATATACACATAAAGCCCCGATTGTCATTGACCAGTCGAGTTCGGTTTTTTTCTTTCCGACGACTTCACCGGCGAGGGATCATTGTGTGTGGATCGCCCATAATCATATTGATAAATTCATAAAGAATTCCCATAGTGAAACAGTTGTTGTTTTCCGTAATAAACAAAAAGTGCAAGTGCCTATTTCATACAGTGCGTTTGAAACGCAAGTAGCCCGTACGGCCATTCTGAAAACGAAACTAGACCAAAGAATCTTAGAAACAAAACAGAAGTACCACTATTAATATCGTCATCCCTCCGGCAACGAGCTTCATTAAACTGCAAAGCAGGCCAGGGACTCTTCAACATGATTCCCTTCGCTTATTTGAATGGTTGACTGCATGAAAAAACTGGCCTCAAAACATTCCTTCTGGACAGATTGAATAATTTTCCACAATCGGCGCGTCGACATAGCGGGAAGACTACGGATAATGGAGAGATCGCAATGAAGCACAGATAAAGTCATTGGCGTGTAAAAGGCATGTTTCTCTTATATTGGGGTCTTTTTTGAATCCGGGCGCCGTTTTCCGCATTCCTTCTCTATTTCCTTTATAATGGGTTTTTGAAATATTCCATAAAGTGAATCTTTGATAGGTGGGGGTTTTCCTTCATCCCCCACCTATCATTAGATGAACCAACCTTAGGTTGTTACAGGTACTTGATCTCCCACTTACACATCTGCGCTTTCACTGCTGTGTTGAAGTGGGAGTCTTAGTACTTGTTAAACGGGATAAAATATTCGCCGCGTTTGCCGGGGAGGCGATTGTATTTCTGGTCAAGTGAAATTTTTATTGGAAATTGATTAGAATTGTACCTACAACTTTCATTTCTTCTGATAAAATATAGGTAAGAGACTCTATATGTAAATGTTTCGTTTCCATATTTTTGGGATAATGTTAAGTATCGGTTAGAAGATTATCATTTGTTCATCATTTATTGATCTGAAATAGATAAGGCAATAGCGGCACTTGATAGAAGAATCAGTGCGATTCTGAATAGAAGGAGTTTATCATGGATCTGGACAGTTTAAGAGAGTTTTTCACCCAAGAGAATATATTAGAATGGATACAAAATTATAAAGAGTTCGGACCAATCCCGGGAATCCTGCTGCCATTATTGGAAGCTTTTTTCCCTTTTTTGCCGTTGTTTGTATTTGTTATCGCGAATACGAATGCGTTTGGGTTGTGGCTGGGCTTTTTGCTCACATGGATCGGTTCCTCGCTGGGAGCCATTCTAGTATTCACGGTGATCAGAAAATATGGGCATACGAAGCTGCTTTCATTCATTAAACGCAATAAACAAGTTAAGAAGTTGACTAAATGGCTCGATGTCCATGGATTCGGACCTGTCTTCCTGATGCTTTGCTTTCCTTTCACTCCTTCTGCGGTAGTGAATATTGTAGCTGGCCTATCCCATATGAGCCGCATTCAATATATGATTGCTGTTTTGACAGGGAAGCTTGTGATGATATTTACAATTAGTTTCATTGGTTATGATATAACGTCATTGATTCAGCAACCAAAAAAAACAATCATAGTATTAGTCATTATTTTCATTCTTTGGTATGTTGGTAAGAGAATAGAGATTAGCTTAAATAGGGATATTGAATCGAAGGTTAAGAAAAGAGAGCAGGAGAAAAGGTTAGAAAAAGAAAAAGGGTAGTATGGAGGAACGATTTGTGTCCGAAAGCAATAAAAGTGCGTTTTTCGAGTGGGTGAAAGCCGGTATATTGGCTATTATTCTCTTCTTTTTCATCCATACATTTTTATTCTCGGATTATGGGGTGAAAGGGATATCGATGAGACCGACACTTGAGGACGGCGACCGGTTGATTGTCAATCAGATAGGTTATGAGTTTGGTGATATATCACGCTTTGATGTGATTATATTCCACGCGGGCGGCGATGAAGACTATGTCAAAAGAGTAATCGGTTTACCGGGCGATACAATCCAGTATAAGGATGACCGCTTGTTCATCAACGGTGAAATATGTCCGGAGCCATATGTACACCATGAAGAACAGCATTTGCCAGGCTTGAAAGAGACGGGTGATTTTACATTATCTGAATTGACAGGCGTGGAGAAAGTGCCGGCTGACAGCCTGTTCGTGATGGGGGACAATCGCCTGAACAGTTTGGATAGCCGCCATTTTGGTTTCGTCTCTATAGATGATGTGGTTGGAAAGGTGAGCGTCCGGTATTGGCCTCTCGAAAAATTCGATATAAAATTCTGACAAGGTAGACGTACGGAAGCCATGGTACTGTCTGCCTTGTTGTGCATGGTTTAAAGAATAAAGACTGTAACAAGGAGTGGGGAATTGTGTCTTTACAATATATATTAGGGCGTTCCGGATCGGGGAAGACAGCTGCAATATTGGACGAAATGAGAGAAAAGCTTAGAAAGGATCCCCAATCCTCGCCGATTATTTATTTAGTGCCGGAGCAAATGACGTTTCTCTCTGAAACCAAGCTTGCCGAGACAAAAGGGCTGTACGGAATGATAGCCGCACAAGTTTTCAGCTTTACCCGATTGGCTTGGCGCGTGCTGCAGGAAACAGGAGGAATGAGCCGGATGCATATTACCAGCGCCGGCATTAATATGATGATCACACGGATCATCGAAGAGAAAAAGGGTGAATTGCGCATTTTCCAGCGTTCGGCCAGTAAGCCGGGCTTTATAAAAAGTATGGAAGAGATGCTGATTGAGTTGAAGCGCTATTGCGTTTCCCCGGAGAATATGAGAGAGCTGCTGCAAAACGAACGGGGAGAAGATGAGCAAAGCTTGCAGGATAAGCTGCATGATTTAGAATTGATCTACACGGAATTCGAGAAGGTTCTGTTCGGGAAGTATTTAGATTCGGAAGACTATTTAACACTATTGGCTGAACGGATTCCAGAGTCCAAATATCTGCAGGAGGCGGAGATTTATATCGACGGCTTCTACAGTTTAACGCCGCAAGAATTATTAGTGGTAAATGCATTGCTGAAAACATGCAAAAAAGTAACGGTTTCATTGACGCTGGACCAAGCATTCCGTCAAGGGCCACCTATGGATTTCTACTTGTTCAATATGAGCGCCAAGCTCTACCATACGATTTATCGATTAGCGGTTGAATCGCATGTACCGGTAGAAGAAGATCGTCATTTAAAGAGCCAGCAGCGATTCAGGCAGCCTAGCCTGTCGCATTTGGAAAGCTATTTTAACCGGAGACCCGCAATTGAGTACCAAGGGGATACGGCCGCCACTGTGATGATGGCCGCCAACCGCCGGGCGGAAATGGAAGGAATCGCACGGGAAATCATCAAGCTGGTGCGGGAGGACGGATTGAGATGGCGCGACATCACCATATTGGTCCGTAATGGAGCGGCCTACCACGATTTAATCCAAACCATCTTCGCAGATCACCAGATACCGATTTTTATCGATGCAAAAGAAACCATGCTCCACCATCCTTTGATTGAGCTGATCCGCTCCAGCTTAGAGGCCATTCATACGAATTGGCGCTATGAGCCTGTTTTCAGAGCAATCAAAACGGATTTATTATACCCGTTGCATGCCGACCAACAAGCGATGCGCCTGCAGGTGGACCGATTGGAAAACTATGTGCTCTCACGCGGAATCAAGGGCGATAAATGGACGAATGACCAGCGCTGGACGTATAGGCGTTTCAGGGGCCTTGAATTGGATGATAAAGGCCAAACGGACCAGGAAAGAGCGATTGAAGACGAACTAAATGAGTTAAGAAGCCTGTTCAGTGAACCGCTATCGAGGCTTGGCGGCAGATGCAAACGGGCGAAGACAGGTTTGGAGTACTGCAAGGCGCTCTACTTGTTCTTGGAAGAAATCAGCGTGCCGGAGAAACTAGAAGCCCTTCAAATGGAAAGTGAAGAAAAGGGAGATGTAACAACGGCTAAGCATCATGACCAAGCTTGGAAAGCTGTTATCGGCTTATTGGATGAAATGGTTGAAATGATGGGGGAAATGCCATTGTCCCTTAAGGAATTTGTGACGATTCTGGATTCCGGATTGCAAGCGATGCATTTCGCCCAAATCCCGCCAAGCATAGACCACGTGCTGGTTGCCAATATGGATTTATCGCGTGTCAGCGACAGTAAAGCCGCATTTGTCATCGGATTGAATGATGGTGTATTGCCTATGAAGGCGACGGAAGAAGGCATTCTTTCCGATGCCGACCGGAACAATCTTCATAAGAGCGGCATTGACTTAGCCCCGGATTCCGCGGCCCGTCTGATGGATGAAGAATTTACAGCCTATAAGGCTTTTACGACGCCTTCTGAATTGCTGTATATCAGTTACCCTCTAGGGGATGAAGAGGGAGGGTCATTAATGGCTTCCCCTTATATCAAGCGAGTGAAAGAAGTGCTTCCGCGTGCGAAGCAAGTATTCTTACAGCATGAGCCGAATGAGGAAGCAGAAGAGAATCTGCTTCGCTACATGGTGAACGATGATGTAGCTCTGTCGCATTTGACGGCTGTACTGCAAACGAAGAAACGCGGCTATCCCGTTGCTGATATTTGGTACGATTTATACAATTACTATGCGGCATCCGAGGAGCGCAGTGCCATGCTTAAGAAGGTATTAAGCAGCCTTTTCTATGAAAACAAGGCGCATAAGCTTTCTGCGGAGACAGCCAAACGGTTATATGGAAAGTGCATGACTGCCAGTGTGTCGCGAATGGAGAAGTATAACGCTTGTGCGTTCTCGCACTTTGCTTCCCATGGCTTGAAGCTGCAGGAGCGCAAAGTATATCGTTTGGAAGCGCCGGATATCGGCGAAATGTTCCACGGCGCCTTGAAGATCATCTCCGATACGCTGTTCCAGAGGAAAATCGAATGGGCGCAATTGACGAGGGATGAATGTCAAAGACTGGCGAATATCGCTGTTGAGCAGCTTGCGCCTAAATTGCAAAACCAAATCCTATTAAGCACAAATCGCCATCATTATATTAAACGCAAGCTTGAAAATGTTATTAGCAGGGCTTCAATCGTTTTAAGCGAACAAGCGCGCCATAGCGGATTTGCGCCAATCAGCCTCGAATTAGGATTCGGGATGGATGGCCAGCTGCCGCCGCTTACCTTTACACTGGCCAATGGCACGAAAATGGAGCTGATCGGCAGAATCGACCGCATCGATAAAGCCGATTATAACGGCCATGTGTATGTGCGGATCGTGGATTATAAATCCAGTGTGAAAGATATCAATCTGGATGAGGTCTATTATGGATTGGCCCTGCAGATGCTAACCTATCTGGATGTCATTATTTCACATGCCGCGGCCCTTGTAGGAACGGACGCTTATCCTGCGGGAATGCTCTACTTCCACGTTCATAACCCGATCATTAAAGCAAATGAGATGATGAATAGGGATAGGATTGAGGAAGAGATTTTCAAACAGTTTAAAATGAAAGGCCTATTGCTGGGAGATGCGGATATATTAAACCTGATGGATAACAATCTTGAAATCGGAAAAAGCAGCAAATCCGATATCATCTCTGCCAGCCTGTTGAAAAATGGGGATATCTCTAAAACATCCAAAGTAGCCAGTGATCAAGATTTCCGGTTATTGCGCAATCATGTGCATCACATGTACCAAAAAGCTGGAAATGAAATCATGGATGGCGAGACGATCATCAATCCGTATAAGCTGAAAGACCGCATACCTTGCACCTATTGTCCTTATAGAAGCGTATGCTTATTCGATAATGCATTGGAGGAGAACCAGTATCGTCTATTACCGTCCAAGAAGCCGGATGAGGTGTTGACGATCATACAAAGAGAGGAAGGGGCTCATGAGTAAAACAGTTATTCCAAATAAGCCGGCTGAACTGACATGGACAGACGAGCAGTGGAAAGCCATTTGGGCTAGTGAACAAGATGTATTAGTGGCCGCGGCGGCCGGATCCGGAAAGACCGCGGTGCTGGTCAATCGGATTATCTATAAATTACTATCCGAGAAAACAAATGTGGACGAATTGCTGGTCGTTACCTTTACGAACGCCTCGGCTGCGGAAATGCGCCACCGGATTGCGGATGCTTTGGAAGATGCGATCAAGAAAGACCCCTCTTCCCAGCATTTGCGTAAGCAATTGAATTTAATCAACCGTGCATCCATCTCCACGCTCCATTCATTCTGCCTGGAGGTTATCCGTAAATACTATTATGAAATCGACATTGATCCCGGCTTCCGGATCGCCGATTCAACCGAGGCGGAACTGCTTAAGGATGAAGTGATGGATGAGTTGTTTGAAGAACAATACGGGACTGAAGGCAATGAATCATTCTTCCGTTTGGTGGATGCTTTCAGCAGCGACCGCAATGATATCGAGCTGCAGAATATCGTCCGGACATTGCATGAATTCTCAAGCTCCCATCCACACCCGGAAAGATGGTTGGATGGGATGGTATCGATGTACGATATCGAAGAAAGCACTCGCATCGACGATCTTCCTCTCATCGAGGCCTTGAAATTCGATATTAATTTGCAGCTGGAAGCGGCGAAGGACCTGCTTGAAGAAGCGCTGGAACTTACGAAGGCTCCCGCCGGGCCAGCACCGCGTGCGGAAACGTTCATCCAAGACCTCGCATTGGTCGAGAAGCTGCAAGCAGCAAGCGAACGAAACTGGGATGCGATGTATGAGGCGATGAATGCGATTAAATTCCCGACATTGAAGCAGGTCCGTGGCGATGCCTATGATAAAGAATTGGCGGAGCAATCGAAGAATTTGCGCGATGCGGCGAAAAAAAGAATCGATAGCTTGAAGAAAGAGCTATTCTCCCGGAAACCGGAAAGTTATCTCAAGGATATGAAGGAACTAAGGGACTATGTGAAGATGCTGTCCGTGTTAGTCAAGCAATTCAAGGAGAAGTACGGGCAAGAGAAACGGGAAAAAGGAATTGTGGACTTCTCCGACCTGGAACATTATTGCTTGGAAATATTGACTGACCGTGATGGCGAGGGAGAAGATCAGCCTTCCCGCGTCGCATTGGCTTATCGTAATCAATTCCAGGAAGTATTGGTGGATGAGTATCAGGATGTCAATTCCGTTCAGGAAACAATCCTTAATTTAGTCAGCAAGCCGGGTGAGGCTGATGGCAACCGCTTTATGGTGGGCGATGTGAAGCAGTCGATATACCGCTTCCGCTTAGCGGAACCCAATCTGTTCTTAAACAAGCATCAAACGTTCCGGCACGATGGGGCGGACGGAGGGCTCAAGATTGACCTGAACCGCAATTTCCGCAGCCGTAAGGAAGTATTGGATGGGACGAACTATTTATTTAAGCAGTTGATGGGTGTTAATGTCGGCGAGATCATCTACGATGAAGATGCGGAATTGAAGAAAGGCGCTCCTTATCCGGAAGAGGAAGACTATCCGATTGAAGTGCGGTATATCGACCAAAATCAAGACAATAGCACAAGATATGAAGAAGAAGGATTCGAGGCCGAAGATTTGGAAACAGTGCAGCTCGAAGCGCGTCTTCTGGCTCAATCCATCAAAGAAATGATTAATGAAAAGCGCCAAATCACAGATTTGAAAACGGGTTCCAAACGTGCGATTACGTATCGGGATATAGTCGTCCTTATGAGATCGATGACGTGGACGCCGGAAATAATGGAAGAGTTCAAGAAGCAGGGGATTCCTGTTTACGGCAACTTATCATCGGGATATTTCGAAGCGACCGAAGTGGCCATCATGATGTCGCTCCTGAAAGTGATCGATAATCCATTGCAGGATATTCCGTTAGCATCCGTCCTGCGTTCACCGATAGTCGGTTTACATGAAGAACAATTAGCGCAAATTAAAATAAGCAACCCGAAAGCTTCTTATTATGAAGCTTTGCAAGCTTTTTGCCGGGGCGGTGAAACCGAAGAGAACCGCTCCTATTACGCCCAGGTAAAAGCCTTCTTCGATAAGCTTGATGAATGGCGTGAGCTGGCGCGCCAGAAGTCCTTGTCCGATGTAATCTGGCAATTGTACCGTGAAACAAAGTTCTATGATTTTGTCGGGGGGATGCCGGGCGGCAAGCAGCGCCAAGCGAATTTACGCGCCTTGTTCGACCGGGCGCGCCAATATGAAGAAAGCTCATTCCGGGGATTGTTCCGCTTCTTGCGTTTCATTGAGCGCATGCAAGACCGCGGCGATGATTTGGCATCGGCAAGAGCGCTCAGCGAGCAGGAAGATGTTGTGCGGATTATGACAATCCACTCCAGTAAAGGTCTGGAATTCCCGGTTGTATTCATCGCCGGATTATCAAGGCAATTCAATATGATGGATTTGCGGAAAAGCTACTTGCTTGATAAAGAATACGGCTTTGCTTGTAAATACACGAATCCCGAGTTGCGCATCACCTATCCTTCCTTGCCGCAGATTGCTTTCAAGAAGAAGAAGCAGCTTGAATTGATCGCCGAGGAAATGAGGGTCCTGTATGTGGCGCTGACCCGTGCGAAGGAAAAACTCATCTTGATCGGCACAGTGAAGGACTGTGACAGCCAATTGAAAAAGTGGGCCAAAATCGGCCGGCATCAAGAATGGCTATTGAAAGATTATATGCGTGCTTCCGCTAAAAGCTATATGGATTGGATTGGGCCTGCACTAGCGCGCCATCCGGATAATAGGGAATACTACCAAGTAAGCCACGACGGGGAAGCGGCGCATCATCCTTCGAGTTGGAGGCTGAACGTGACCAATGCTGCTTCGCTGCAACGTGAAGATGATGGCGGGGAACAAGCGGATATCGATGTTTTTGATGCGATCAAAGCATATAAGCCTGTGGAAACAGCTTCGCAATACACCGAGCGAATCGCCGGGCAGCTGAACTGGAAGTATAAGCATCAAGCCGCTGTGACGCATTTATCAAAACAAAGTGTCACCGAACTGAAGCGGCAAGTGGAAGTGATTGAGCGGGACAATGCTTTGGAATTAGTAAAGCCGAGAAAAAGCATCCATGACCGTCCTGCGTTCATGCAGGAGAAAAAAATGACTCCGGCAGAAAAAGGAACAATCATGCACTTGATCATGCAGCAGATGAATCCGAGGGAAGAAATGACGGAAGAACGTCTGGAGGAGTTGAAGCATGAGTTGGTGCAGAAGGAATTCCTCACGGAAGAGCAAGCGAAAGCGGTGAACGATGAAGAGATTATCCGTTTCTCTAAGAGCAGTATCGCTGAAAGAATGCGCCATGCCCATAAGATTCAGCGCGAAGTGCCATTCTCGATGGTCATTCCGGCCAGTGAGGCATATAACGATTGGGAAGGCGAAGAAGAATCCGTGCTCGTGCAAGGGGTTATCGACTGTTTATTCCAAGACGATCAAGGAACGGTCCTGCTGGATTATAAGACAGACCGCATTACAGGCCGTTTCGCAAATGGCTTTGAAGAGGCGGAGCCTGTTTTTGCGGAGCGATATAAAGTCCAAATCGCATTATACACAAAGGCGATTGAGAGTATATGGCGGACCAAATTGGATCAAAAATATCTATACTTCTTTGATGACGGCGGTCATCTAATAGAGATGTAGATTGAAGCGGACAGAAAAGCAGCCTCCCTGGCGGGGCCTGCTAAGATCAAAAATCCAAAAGCCGCCATTAAGGCGAAGAGGAAAGGAGCTTCCAAAATGGAGGCTCCTTTCTTTTTTTAATTCAGTTATTTCCCAGTATCGGCTGGTCGACAGCATTGGCATCGAAGACATTCGTGGCGCTGATGCCGTTATTCGTAATAATGAATATTCCTGTATTTTCCGTCCCTGATCCGTTCGCTACTTTGGTTGCGGATTTAGGAGAATAAACGAAAGCATCGCCGAACTGGATGGAACCGCCCGTCACACTTCCAACTTGGATTGGTCCTACAATTGCAGGCATGCGCTATTCTCCTTTCGGGTTGTTTGGCAGAGGCCCGTTTACTTCTCTGTGCTGTAAACGTCTGATATTGATAATTCTGGCTACCGTTCGTACATGTTCAATATGGCCGATTGCCATCGTTGAAGCGGCTGCAATACTGGTTACATCTACCCAGTCGACATGTATGGATGGCTTTTTATCGATTTTGGTCATATTCACATTTTCATATATGACGGGGCAGGCGAGCGGCTTTGTAAAGACTGGATAGTCGCTGAAATCTTCGGGATCATCGTCCCATACTTCATCCGCTTCCTGCACAGCCAAGGCTCTTGCAAAGGAATCAAGATATTTTGCATCGCCTATTTGCAGATTGGAGCCCAAACTAAGGTTCACTACTTTCAATTGCTTGACCCGGCTTGTTCTGCTTAGCATCGGTTTATCCTTTCGGCGCTAGAGGAACAACAGGGCCGACAATCAATGATTCCGGAGGCGTGTCGAAAGCGGAGGAGAGCTGGATGGTTTGCGCATCACCGATTAGAAATAAGGAAGAACTGGCGACAGCGATCACTTTGATTTTTCCTACACATAAATTTTCATTGGTTACATGATAGTTCATAATTACATTCCTTTCATTCCATTGTGTACATTCATAAAAAAGGCCCGGACAGCTTGCACGATATCTGTTTTGATCTGTTCAACGATTTTCTCCTTATGGCCTTTATGCCGCGGGTTGTTTTCTTGATAAGGGTTCTGGTTTATATAATATTGGATTCGGTCGGGAAGCTGTTTATTTAAATCTTCTTTAATAAATGCCTCGTATTCGCCTTGGGATTGGAGTCCCATTTCACGTTCTACTTGAGAAATAATGGCAGGCAATTCCTTGTTGATGTAAGCTGTCACTTCTTGTGTGATTTCCTCGCGTATCTTAAAAGGGAACGGCATGGTTTTCGGTTGATTATTGACTGTGAAATCTTCTAATGTGCTTAGGTCGGAAGGATTGAGACCGATGTTCAATGTGCCCTCCAGCGTTTCGATTTTGAGTTGATCAAATTTATATTCGATTTTTTCAATGTTGACAGGCGCTTGATTTCTTATCTGCTGCATTGCTTCTTTTAAACTTGCGACTTCTGCCTCCAATGCCGCTATACGTTTCGCTTGGCTTTCCAAATAGACTTTCATTTCTGTTGCATAAGCATAGAATTCACCATTCATCATTCGTCACCCGCTTCCTAAAAAACAGTTCGTAGGTATGATACTCAGTGTATGTGAGGAAACGATATAGGTGAATGCCTACATTATTATGTTGTTTGAACGACAGTATGGCCGGGAACTTGAGGCGCTGGTTCTGTATATCCCCCTGTATTGGATAGCGTGCTGACTGATTTGATAATTCCTGCGCTTCCGATTTGAAAGATGGAGGAGTTGGTGATCCCGGAAATTCTAATGCTATGGATGTGTATGCTTTGGTTGATATAGAAATTCATCTTCATCCTCCTCTTTTTATAAAGTAAAGGCGATCGGCATATCGATATTCTCATTGTCGGTTGTTGTTAAGCGACTGTCCGTATTGGAAACGGATAGGCTTTCCCCTGTATTGAAGGAACCTGCTCCGGCATATGTTTTTGCGGAAGAGAAAGGAGTGATTTTATACACATCTCCTACATGGAAAACCCCGCTGCTCCCGACGTTGATTATTTGTATTGCTCCTACAATAGCTGGCATATCATCCACCTTACTTGCATCAATGTATAATATCGTATGAAGAATCGAGTGGTATTGTGATTAGATAGCCTATATTAGATAGCTTTTTATCGGAAGCAACGCTTAAAGAAAAGGAAGGGCGGACTGAATATGTCTATAGTGAAAAATTTTTTCTTTACAATTGTAATAAGTTGATGCTGTTTTTCACTGATACCTTAAAGAATTAATATAGTGAAAACGTAATTATTTTAGAAAAGTACGGCGCCTATTTCTTTTAAAGCTTGTTTTCGAGGGTTTTTTTGAGAGGAGATTTTGGTGGAATATATAACGGAATAATGTTATATAACAGAGTTTTGTTGTTTAGATACAGTATGTAAAAAATGTGGTTTTATGTTAAAATATAACTGTTTTAGAAATATATATATGGATTGCGGGAGGGGAAAATATGAATGTACCATTAGTAGTCACAGACTTTTTAGACAGAGCGGTAAATTTGTTTGGAGATAAGGAAGCGGTTTTTACAGAAAACCGGGTATTTACATACAAGCAGATTAACGGTCGGGTAAATCAACTTTCGCGCGGACTGCAGGAATTGGGCGTCGTTAAGGGCGACCGTGTCGCTTATTTGGCACCGAACACAGTAGAAATGCTGGAAGGCTTTTATGGGGTTTTTCAATTAGGGGCGATTATGGTTCCGTTAAATATCCGCTTGAAGCCGGAAGATTATCTGTTTATTTTAAATCATAGTGAATCGAAGGTGCTGTTGGTCGATCAAGATTTATATAAATTCATTGTCCCCATTAAAGATCGCTTAGAAACAATAGAGCATATTATTGTCCACTATAAAGAAGATGATTCGGCTGAAATTAATTATGACGAATGGCTGGCAAGGTATTCAGCGGAAGGATTCCAGCGTGCTGAAATGGATGAGAATGATGTATGCTCCTTGCTGTACACAAGCGGCACAACAGGAGATCCGAAAGGGGTTATGCTGACGCACCGCAATAATTATTTACATGCTTTCAGCACGATGCATCATTTACGCGTGAGCGATAACGATACTTATCTGCATGTGCTGCCGATGTTCCATGTGAACGGCTGGGGTGCCCCCTTCGTTTATACATTGAACGGGGCAAGGCAGATCATGCTTAAGAAAGCGACGCCGGAAGCGGTTTTTAACGCAATCGCCAAGCATGGTGTAACAATCATCCAGATGGCGCCTACCGTATTGAATTCGTTGTTTGAATATTTCGAAACAAATGTACCGCAGATTGATTCCGCTGTACGTGTGGTATTGGCCGGCTCGGCTCCGCCGCCAGCTTTCGTGGCGAGAGTAGAGAAAGAATTGAATTGGGAATTTATCCAAGTATATGGCATGACGGAATCTTCCCCATTAAGCCTCGTATCCATCGTTCGTTCACACTTGCAGGATTTGCCGTTGAACGAGCAATACCGCATGAAAGCGAAAGCCGGCTATCCGATGTGCGGCAGCCAGGTGAAGGTGGTAAATGATAATGGGGAGGAAGTGGCGCATAACGGCATTGAGAGCGGCGAGGTTGTTGTAAGAAGCCACGGTGTCATGAAAGGTTATTGGAAGAATGCAGAGGCAACGATGGCAGCCATCCGAAACGGCTGGCTGCATACAGGCGATATGGGCACTGTGGATGAATACGGCAATATCGATATCGTTGACCGGAAGAAAGATGTCATCATTTCCGGCGGGGAGAATATTTCTTCCATTGAAGTAGAAGGGAATCTATATGAGCATCCGGCTGTATCGGAGGCGGCGGTTATTGCTGTGCCGCATGAGAAATGGGGAGAAACGCCGCACGCTTATGTGGTCGTAAAGCCGAATCAAACGGTCACGGAAGCGGACTTGATCGCTTTCTCAAGAAGTTCATTGGCGCACTTCAAGGCGATTACTGGCGTGACATTCGTGGATGAACTGCCGAAAACAGCATCCGGTAAAATCCAAAAAGTCCAGCTTCGCAATGAATATTGGACTGAGCATGGGAAAACGGGGCGTTTTGTAAACTAATGGCATTGAAAAGGAGCTTCCTATAAAACCCTATAGGCAGCTTCTTTTTTATTTTAATATTTAAATAATTCATGAAAAAGCCAAAGTATTATTGTACAGTTAAGAAGGAAGGGAGGTTTGGAGATTATGAAGAATCAAATGCAAGCTATAAAAGAAAGTGAGAGAATCCAATCCATCGATATATTGCGCGGATTTGCCATTCTCGGTATTTTCTTTGTGAATATGCCTGCTTTTTTTAGCCCTGTTCATTATTTGGACCCTTCGATATATTGGGAGAAAACGAGCGACCGCGTGCTGAATGGATTGGTGGATTTTTTTGCGCAAGCGAGCTTCTATCCGCTGTTTGCCTTTTTGTTTGGCTACGGGGCGGTCATTTTAGCGAATCGCCTGCAAATCAAGGAACTTTCATTTCCAAAGTATTTCAGCAGACGACTGGCGGTGCTGCTTGTGTTCGGGTGCCTGCATGCGTTTCTTGTTTGGCACGGGGATATTTTGATCACCTATTCGTTATGCGGTTTTCTCTTCCTGTTATTTCATAAGCTTACAGGGAAAACATTATTGATTGTGGGATCGCTTCTGTATGTCATTCCATTTACGCTATTCAGCTTGGGGTTCGCTGCCATTGAAATGTTGGACCCATCCAGTCTGATAACGGATCTTTATAACCAAGCGGCTGTTGAAAATGCGCTTTATGTGTACGGCCAAGGAACGTTCGGGGAAATCTTCTCCTTGCGCTTTCATGACTGGTATGCGGTTAATGGACCGGCGGGTTTCTGGATTCTTGCCTTGAATATTGTGCCGCTTATGCTGCTGGGCGCTGGTTTCGCCAAGAAGAAATGGCTGGAGGATGTGGGGAATCATCGCAAGTTGCTGTTTTCTCTGCTGGTCGCAAGCGGCATTATCGGAGGGGCTTTGAAATCCTTGCCTTTCTACTATAAGGAATTGCCGTATACGAGCATGTTCATCCAAGATTTCTTCGGGGGGCCGCTGCTTGCGCTTTTCTATATCGCAGCAATCGTTTTAATGGTGGAGAATGGCGCCGTACATAGGTTGCTGAGACCGTTCTCTTATGTAGGGAGACTATCAATCAGCAACTACTTATTGCAATCTGTCGTTTGCACGGCCATTTTCTATTCGTATGGATTGGGATTATATGGACATATTTCTTTTACAGCAGGCTTTTGTTTAGTAATCTTACTATATAGTCTGCAAGTATGGGCGAGCAAGCGGTGGCTCGCTATTTATCAAATGGGCCCGGTCGAGTATATTTGGAGATGGGGCACTTATGGCCAGCGGCCATCTATGAAAAGAAACAGAGAAAGGGAGAGTGGAAAATGAGATTCGCGACAGTGGAATGGAAGAATGAACAGATACTTACAATGGAGAAAGAGGGCCGACTGCTGAATCTTGCTAAAGCGGCAAGCATTTATTATGGGAACGACGAAGAACTTCCGACTACTATGCTTGGCTTCATCAAAGGGGGGGAAGAAGCGTTAAAGGCGGCTTCTGATTTAGCGGCATGGGCGGCCGAACAAAATCCGATTGAGGGGCTATTTCTTACAAGAGAGGAAGTGAAGTGGCTGGCGCCTATTCCGAGACCGGCTAAAAACATTTTCTGTGTAGGCAAGAATTATGCAGACCACGCCATTGAAATGGGAAGTGCCGCGGATATCCCGGAACATGTGATGATGTTTACGAAATCGCCGACATCAGTCATCGGCCATGAGGAAGCAATTCCTTCGCATAAAGAATTGACGGAACAATTAGATTATGAAGGGGAGCTTGCAGTCATCATTGGCAAGAAAGGGGTCGGCATTACGGAAGAAGAAGCGGATGGCTATATCTTCGGCTATACGATTATAAACGATGTGACGGCGAGGGACATCCAAACGCGCCACAAGCAATTCTTCTTAGGGAAAAGCCTGGATGGCACCTGCCCGATGGGGCCGTATATTGTACATAAGTCAGCCGTCGCGAATCCGGAAGAATTGCAGGTGCAGACGAAAGTAAACGGGGAGATTAGACAGAATGGAAACACAAGCCAGTTTATCTTCTCCATCCCTAAGATCATTGAAGTGATTTCAAGCGGTATGACACTGGAGCCGGGCGATATCATCGCAACAGGCACGCCTGCGGGGGTCGGCAAAGGCTTCAAGCCGCCTAAATTCCTAAAGGCGGGGGATCTGGTCGAAATCACAATTGAGAACATTGGAACGCTTTGTAACAAAATCGACTAATTTCATTGCATCTTCTTCGTATTGTTAAGCTAATTAATATGTCGGGAATAAACGCTATGATATGATAGATTTGAATAACTGTAGAGGGGAGCTTTTCTCATGACTCATATGCATATCACAACGTGGGTAGCGGCTTTGATTTTATTTTTTGTCGCTATTTCACTATACAAAAAAGGTAATCAAAAAGGGTTTAAAACGACACATATGATTTTACGGGTGGTATATCTGCTGATTATTGCGACAGGCGGCTTGATGCTAATCGGCATTAATATTACCGGGGAATACATTGGCAAAGTCATTCTCGGCATCATCGTTATCGGATTGCTGGAAATGGTTCTAGTTAAAATGGGTAAAGGCAAAAGTGTGACAGGGCTTAGCATCGCATTGGCCATCGCTTTGATTCTTGTCATCACACTGGGCTTGCGCCTGCCGATGGGGATGGATTTCTTTTAATTCCGTATTGTGGTGATAATGTAAATATAACAGGAAAAAACCGCTGAATAGTCAGTGGTTTTTTTCGCGTTTTTATTCAAAATTATGCTGGATTTTTTTAGTAAGAGAACCATTTACCCCGTTTAATAGGTACTAAGGCTCCCACTTCGGCATGGCAGGGACGGCATAGATGCATAAAATGGGAGCCAAGTACCTGTAACAACCCGATTGGTTCATCTATTGATAGATGGAGATGAGGCTTCCCACTATCAAAGATTCACTTTACCCCGTTTAACAGGGTACTAAGGCTCCCGCTATCAAAGATTCACTTTATTTCAGCGGTGATAGTTTCTCGATGACAATTCGCTTTCCGGTATTTAATGTGAATTCAAAGCGGTCATGCTCTTTCGTGGAATAGACGAAATGGTGCTGGACTGTACAGATGTATTGGCCGTTATCGAATGTAAAGAAATTCACGCCGCTGCAATTATTGCGGTCGCGCAGGAAAGTGAGCTGATTGTAGCCATAGATGCAATCATAAATAGAGAATGAGAGCGAATTCAATGTCATGATGAATTGGAAGAACGAGTCGTCATTCAGCTCCTCCAGCAGACGGTCGAATGAATACTGCAAATGCTTTTTCATCCTTACTTTTTCTTGATTAAGCAGCAGCAGCTTTTCTCTTTTCAGCGTGACAACTCCCAAATCGGATAAGAAGCCCTTCTTCCAGCGGTTATTGCGGTAAATCTCCATCTCGCTTTCCAAATAATCCTCAAGTGGAAATGCTTCATCGTTTTCGTCGTTGAAGAAGACCCATTGGTCATTGATGTATTCAACAATTCCACTGGTAAATGCTCTTGATTGGCGATTCAATAATTCATTTCTTTGTTGATGATTCATTTTGTACCCTCCGAGTGATGAAAAATATCCCACCTACTTTTTAGACATATTTAGCCGCGTTTATAATATATTTTTGTAGAAATGCTTGCAGGCTGATGGAGAGCGTAAAAGCGAGCCTTCTACGTTGCATGTATATAAACTTTTTTTGCAATGAGACATTAACACATCTTTTCCTTTTGCATAGGCTATTAGACGTAAAACATGATAATTTGTTTGAAGTCATGCATGTGATGAATGGAAGATCCGTTATGATCCTGACCAGTGACAGCGGATGAGCAACATGAGAAAGGGTGATGAGTATGTGTGGAATCACTGGTTGGGTGGATTACTCACGTAATATGATGAAAGAAACAGGCACTGTAGCAAGGATGGCCGAAACATTAGCGAAAAGAGGGCCTGATGAGAGCGACGTATGGTACGGACAGCATGCATGCTTTGCCCATAAGCGGTTGACGGTGGTGGATCCTGTCGGCGGCAGGCAGCCGATGACCCTGGCATGCCGGTATGGGCGTTATACGATTTGTTATAATGGCGAGCTATACAATACAGAAGAACTGCGAAAAGACCTGTTAGTAAAAGGATATTCTTTCAAAGGTCATTCTGACACTGAAGTTCTGCTAACTTCTTATATGGAATGGAAAGAAGATGCCGTAGAGCATTTGAATGGCATATATGCCTTCGCTATATGGGACCATGAAGGGGAAGTGCTGTTCATGGCTCGGGACCGCTTGGGAGTGAAGCCGCTATTCTACAGGGAAATGAAAAAAGGGCTGATATTCGCATCAGAATTGAAGGCTCTGCTCGCTCATCCTGAGGTGAAAGCGGAAATAGACAGGGAAGGGTTAGCCGAAATATTCGGATTGGGGCCTTCCCATTCACCGGGGACGGGGGTCTTTAAAGGCATGAAGGAATTGCGCCCTGCGCATGCGATGACTTTATCCCGCAGAGGAATGAGGATTTGGCGGTATTGGAATGTGAAGAGTGAAACACATACCGATTCATTGGCGGAAACGGCCGAGCAAGTGCGCTATCTTGTGCAAGATGCAGTTGAAAGGCAGTTGGTATCGGATGTGCCGCTTTCTACATTTTTATCGGGCGGCCTCGATTCGAGCGTCATTACGGCTATCGCCGCCAACTCCTTCGCTAAGGAGGGCGAAGGCAGGTTGCATACGTATTCTATCGATTATGAGGACAATGAGCGGTACTATAAAGGGAATGCCTTTCAGCCGAGCGCGGATGCCCCTTGGATTGAAATGGTTTCAAAAGCATATGAAACGGTGCACCACCGCTGTATTATTTCACAAGATGAGTTAGTGGACGGCCTAAAGGAATCTGTCGCGGCGAAGGATCTGCCGGGGATGGCGGATATTGATTCTTCGCTTCTATGGTTCTGTAAAAAAGTGAAACAGGATTATGTCGTAAGTCTATCAGGGGAGTGCGCGGATGAAATCTTTGGCGGCTATCCGTGGTTCCATACGCCGGAACAACAAGGAGAGGGATTTCCGTGGATCCGCTCTACAACAGAGCGTGCACATTTCTTGAAAGACTATTGGCGCGATAAATTGAAAATAGAAGAATATGTGCGGAGCAAGTATCAGGAAACGATGGAGGAAACGCCGGTATTGGAAGGGGAAAGTGCGGAGGATACGAGAAGGCGGCAACTATTCTATAGCAATCTGCATTGGTTCATGACAACCTTGCTGGAGAGGAAGGACCGGATGAGCATGGCGGCGAGCCTGGAAGTGCGCGTACCGTTTGCCGATCATCGCCTTGTAGAATATGTCTGGAATATCCCGTGGGAAATGAAGATGACAGGCAACCGGGAGAAGGGTATCCTTCGTAAGGCGATGGAAGGCTTATTGCCTGACGAAGTATTGTACCGCAAGAAAAGCCCATATCCCAAGACGCATCATCCTATTTATACAGATAAGGCCGCTGCACTGCTCCAAAAAGCAGTCAGCAGGAGGGACAGCGCTTTGCATGAATTCTTCAAGAAAGATCAATTGCAGGCATTGATCGCCTCAAAAGGAGCATCCTTTCAGATTCCTTGGTTCGGTCAATTGATGTCGGGCCCGCAGCTATTGGCGCATTTGGCGCAAATGGATATGTGGTTTGAAGATTATGGCGTCAATATCGTCGAAGCATAACATGAAAAAAGCTAACGCATTTCTTCGTTAGCTTTTTTTATTTCATTCCTGATGTGTATATACAAAGCTCTTCCTCATCCATACTTTGGAACGCCAGCGTTTGAGCATAAGGATGCCGCGCAGCCATTCATCTACAGTGAAGGCAATCCATACACCGACAAGGCCCCAGCCGAAATGGATGCCGAGTATATATGACAAGGTGACGCTGACTCCCCACATTGATAAGATGCCG
The DNA here is from genome assembly GCA_051874035.1 of Bacillus sp. (in: firmicutes). Lineage (GTDB taxonomy): Bacteria > Bacillota > Bacilli > Bacillales > DSM-1321 > Bacillus_AD. Next base: position 68,123 of record JBJEFM010000091.1, on the reverse strand, counting down.
ACAATGACAGGGAATTTGACATCACCCGTCGCTCTTAGCGAATTGATGATCACGATATTAAAGGCGCGTCCTGGCTCCAAGATGATTGTCATCCACAACAGCAGGCAGCCGGCCGCCAGAATTTCTTGATTCGTTGTGAAAATCGAGAGCAATGGTTTACTAAAGGAAGCGAACACAACCGCACAAAGGAAGGATACAAGAATCCCGAGGCGCAGGCTTTTTAAACCGCGCGTGTACGCCAGTTCATATTGTTTCGCCCCCATATAATGCCCAATCAGGATTTGCGAGCCCTGTCCGATTGCGATGGCGAACAGATAGATGAACATCATCAAGTTAGTTACATATACTCTTGTTGTTAATGCTTCAGTTCCCATCATGGTGATGAAATATGTGATCGCCATTTGCGAAGCGTTATAGGATAGCTGCTCCCCGGCCGACGGAATTCCAATCGTCAGTAAGTTTTTTAAATGTATATATGGCATTTTAAATACTTTCAAGAATTCGAGTTTCTGAGGAATACGTTTCATCAAGAGAATCATGATGACAATAAAGCCCAGAATTTTACTGATTGTGGTCGAGATGGCAACCCCTTGGACCCCAAGTACCGGTATCCCGAATGGCCCGAAGATGAATAAGTAATTGCCGATGATGTTCAATAAGTTCATGCCGATTGTGACATACATGGCATCCTTCGTAAAGCCATAGCTTCGCAAAATAGCCCCGATTGTCATGATGAGAGCCTGAACGAACGAGAAGCCGCCCACTAGGCGTAAATAAGAATCTGCTTCGTCCATCAATTCATGGGGCAAATCCATTATTTGCAATAAATTGCGGCTCGTGAAGAAAACGAAGATGCTAAGAACCAAACCGAAGGCGAAATTCGCGACCAGCGAAATGACAGATATCTCACTTGCCGCAAGCGGATTCTTCGCACCCAAGTTCTGTGCGACCAAGATCGCCGTTCCTGTCGCGATGAATCCGAACATTACAACGACGAGAGAGAGAATTTGATTGCTGACTCCGACAGCCGCCACGGAATTATCCGAGTATAAGCTAAGCATTAAGGTATCGGCATTACCCATTAACATGTGAAGGAACAGTTCAATGAATAATGGCCACGTCAATGCGAATAGCGTCAGTTTTTGCTTATGTTGTACGGTCATGCTTTTTCTCCTTAGATGAATTAATGTAGAATATTGTGATTGAATTCACAAAATATATCTTCTCATCTTAAAACGAAGTAAAAGAAATTTCAATTTGAATATATTTCAAGTTTCATAGCTGTTTCGATTGTCAAATGTGAAAAATGTGACCATTTTTGTAAAAAATACCGTTGATTTGGAGAGGTAACAGTTGAACTTCATTGACTGCAAATGGAAAAAAGAGATAATCTTAGGAGGTAGAGATTACGAATAGGGGGATCAGGAACGTGAGCAAGAGATTACTAGGCATAGTATTAGTCTCTTTTCTTCTGATTGGTGGGCTTCCGGTGAGTGCATTGGAGAAAGAGGAGAGGCTTTGGCAGGATGAAGCTGTTTATAGCATTATGATCGATCGTTTCAATAATGGCAGTTCCAAGAATGATTTCGATATGGATGTGCAGGATTTGCATATGTATAACGGCGGGGACTTCCAAGGGATCACGGATAAACTGGATTATGTAAAGGAAATGGGTTTCACGGCGATTTCATTATCGCCTATATTTGATAATGATCAGCAGGGGTATGATGGGAAGTCAGTGATAGACTTTTATAAAACAGAAGAGCACTTCGGCAGCATGAAGGAATTTAAACGATTAGTGAAGGAAGCTCATGAGCGGGATTTGAAGGTTGTGATTGAATTTGTTGTAGATCAGGTAAGCTCTGAACATCCTTGGATGAAAGAAGGGGACAAACAGGGGTGGTTTACAGAAGGGTCCCGGCTAAACCTTAATCAAGCGGATGTGCAAAACTACCTGATCGATGCGGCGAAATTCTGGATGAAAGAAACAGAGATCGACGGTTATTACATATCCCAGGTTCAAACGGCTCCGGAAGCTTTCTGGAAAGAGTTCGCTGCCAGGGTTAAAAGCATAGATGAAGATTTCTTCTTGATAGGAGAAGTGGCGGGAGATGACAGTAAGCTGAGCGCCGCATACGAAAAAGCAGGCTTCGATAGTATGATTAACGTGCCTTTCACGGCTGCTGCGAGAAGCGCATTGGGGAAGGTGAATCGCCCTTTCAAGGAAACGTTGGGCATAATTGAAGAAAGCAAGCGGATTTATCAGAAGCCGAATCAGCTGGGCTTACTGCTGGATGATGCCCGGACAGAGAGATTCACAAGGGAAATTGTCACGAATAAACATAATCCGGGCACTCGGTGGAAGCTGGCGCTGGCATTCAATTATACAATTCCGGGGATTCCATTTGTTTTCTACGGTTCCGAAATTGCGCTAGACGGCGGGGGAGCGCCGGATAATCTCAAACTGCTCGGCTTTAAAGCGGATAAGGAGATCATTGATTTCCTTAAGAGCCTGGGAGAGTTGAGACAAACGCTTCCTGCATTGACAAGGGGCAGTTTCGACGTTCTGTATGAGCAGGACGGCATGGTGGTATATAAGCGGACCTATAAGAGCGAAACGATTGTAGTAGCGATCAATAATTCAGCAAAGACGCAGCATATCACATTGACCGAGCAGGATTTAGCCGGGAAGCGGGAATTGCGGGGGCTCCTGGCAGGAGACCTTGTCCGTGAAGATGGAGGGGAATACAAGATTGTCATTGACCGGGAAGAAGCGGAAATTTATGCGCTTACGGAAAAGACAGGTCTAAATATCGGATATATTGCAACGATTGCAGGGGTTTGGATTATATTTGCGCTTTTTATCATAGTAGTGATGAAGCGATCTAAACGCAATGCCTCCTAAATCATATAGATAGAGAAAGAGCGTCCGCTACCCGGACGCTCTTTTTGCGGCATATGAAAAAATTGCCGAGAACTACTAAAAAATTTATAATTTTCTGACATAATATTAGGCAAATGTTTGCATTCCTTTTATAATGAAAATAGGGAGAATAATCAGTGGTTTTACTATGTTGTCACATGTGAATGTTGTAACAAGCTCTCTGGTTTTTATGCTTCTAAGAAGAGTTTTACATCTATTCGAGAGAAAAGGGGAAGGTCATTATGACTATTACAATCAAAGATGTAGCGAAAATGGCAAATGTCGCTCCTTCCACTGTTTCAAGGGTTATTTCCAATAATCCGAAAATCAGTGAAAAAACAAAAAGAAAAGTAAGAGCGGCGATGAAAGAACTGGGCTATCACCCAAACTTTATTGCACGATGCTTGGCCAATCAATCGACGCAAGTCATCGGGATTGTCTTGCCGAATACGGTAAGTGCCTATTTTCAGAATCCGTTCTTTTCCATTGCGTATAAAGGAATCAGTGAACGGGCGCATGAAAGAAACTACGCGTTGCAAATCAGTACAGGCGCAACGGAAGAGGAAAGATTCGACGATGTGGTGGAAATGGTCCAAGGCGGACGCGTGGACGGGATCATTCTTTTATATTCGCGTGTGGATGATAAAATCCTGGAATATCTTAAAGAAAGAAACTTTCCTTTCGTTTTAATCGGAAAACCTTATGATTATTCCGAAGAAATTACCCATGTCGATAATAATAATTGTAAAGCGGCCAGGGAAGCTACTGCTTATTTGATTGAACTCGGCCATAAACGAATTGCCTTCGTTGGGGAAAACGAACAGTATGTAGTGCTTCAGGAGCGTCGAAAAGGATACGAAGAAGCGCTTGCTAAAGCCGGATTATCTGTCGACAGCAACCTTATTTTATCTGATAGCTCCGTTCTTTCAGGAGAGAAAAAGGCATTGCAGTCCTTAATGAAGCTGCCAGAGCCGCCGACTGCCATGATTGTAACGGATGATTTATTGGCTTTAAGTTTGATGTCTACGTTGAAAAGCATGGGTGTCGCTGTTCCGGAAGATATGAGCATGATTAGTTTCAACAATATTATCTATACGGAATTCGCTTCCACACCTCTGACCAGCATCGATATTGGAATCGCTGATTTAGGTGATCAAGCAATCACTTGCTTGATCCAGCAATTGACCAATCCAAAAGAGCCGATGAAACGGATATTATTGCCATATGAAATGATTAAAAGAAAATCATGCCAAGAGCCTCCTATAAAGTGAACCTTTGATAGGCAGGTGTGTTCTTCCCCTGCCGTGCTAAGTTGGAGTCTTAGTATTTGTTAAACGGGATAAGTCAAAAAGCTGACTTCATCGGTCAGCTTTTTTAATTTATAGATGATCTGTTTTCTTGGAATATTGGTGTTTGCCTGCCTTGAAATTCTTGTCGACAAGCTCATTTCGCTTCATATTGATGGCGTTGTTGTCTTTCGCCTTTTTATTGTCATCTTTTGTATGCGACATCATGCATTCTCCTTTCTATGATGTTGGCATTAGTTTATATCACGGAAAGGAGAAGTATGTATGCCTTTATTCAGGCAATTGATCCAAGAAGAAGATGGCAATTGTGCCGGGGCCGGAATGCGCCCCTACGACAGCGCCGACTAATTCAATATCAAAATCAGTCGTGCCGAACGTTTCCGTAATCGCTTCCTTCCATTCTGTGGCGGCTTTTAGGTCGTCGCCGTGGCTTATGCCAATTGTTTGGCGGTCAAGAGAGGCGCCGCGTTCTTTCATCAATTCCAATGTGCGTTTGATCAGTTTCTTCTTGCCGTGCAGCTTCTCAAGCGGGACAAGCTTGCCGTCGTCAACGTGCAGAAGCGGTCTGATATTCAGTAAGCCGCCTACGAATGCCGCTGTTTTCGACACCCTGCCGCCTCTGGCTAAATACTCCAAGTTTTCAACTGTGAATAAATGAACCATATGCTTGCAGTGGAATTTGATTTTTTCGATGATTTCTTCTTTAGAAGCGTTTGTCTTGCATAGTTCCACCGCTCGTTTCACTACTAGCCCATAGCCTAAGGAAGCGCATTTGCTGTCAATGATATCCAAGTCGAAATCAGGGTATTCTGCGCGTACTTGCTCCTTGATCATCATCGCTGTTTGATAGGTGCCGGACAATTCCGAAGAAAAAGCGATATAAATGGCGGATTGCTTTTTCTTAGCGAGTTCCGTAAAGGTTTTCAGGAAGAATTCAGGCGACACTTGCGATGTTTTCGGAGCCGCTCCGTTTCTCATCGCATCATAAACGGTTTTGCTTTGAATAGTGATTCCGTCTTCGTAATCTTTTCCCTCAAGATGAACATTCAATGGAATGTAGGTTAGATTGTTTTCAGAAAAATAAGAGCGTGGTACATCACATGCACTATCAGCCAGTAAATGTATACTCACAAATTCACCTTCTTTAAAAGTATTTTTATATTCGAATAAGTACTATATTAGTGTAGCATTGGAAAAAATATTAGGAAAGAAATCTTATTTAGAAAAATAGTTAAAAACATAGGAATGAGGAAAAACTTTTGTTATTATATATTTTTGATACTTCTATATGATTACCTTTATATTAAAACAATAAGATGGAGGAAATAAAGTTGAATATTACAGAAGTGAAGAAATTGCTGGCTGTTATCTTGGGCTCGTTCCTGAACGCGGTCGCTATGAACTTTTTCTTAATTCCAGCTAAAGTGTACGCAAGCGGTTTTGCGGGAGTGGCACAGCTGCTGTCCAGCATTATAGGCAGCTTCACAGCATTTACCTTATCAACAGGTATTATACTATTTCTTTTAAACATTCCTGTAGCCATTCTAGCTTGGAAAAAGGTTGGAAAGGCTTTTACTTTTTATAGCATTGTGAGTGTTATACTGATGTCCTTTTTTATGGAGGTCATTCCAGTAAAACAACTATCGCCGGACATTATCTTGAATGCGGTGTTTGGCGGCGTCATCGGGGCGGTAGGTGTTGGTATTACACTGAAATACGGGGCTTCGACAGGGGGCATGGATATTGTCGCTATGCTGCTTTCCCGTATGAAGGATAAGCCAATCGGCACGTATTTATTCGCCCTGAACGGCGCGATCATCGTCACAGCAGGCGCTCTATACGGTCCGGAGAAATCATTGTATACATTGATTGCTTTATATGTGACGACGCGCGTGATCGATGCGATCCATACACGCCACGAGAAATTGACCGTGTTTATTGTAACGAAACAAGCCGATAAATTAAAGGAAGCCATTCATGCGAAAGTCGTGCGCGGAATTACGATGGTGCCGTCCAAAGGGGCATTCACAAATGAAGCCAGCGATATGATGATGATGGTCATCACTCGTTATGAATTATATGATTTAGTGCAGATCATAAAAGAAGTAGATCCCAGAGCATTTACAAATATTGTGGAAACAACAAATGTATTTGGGTTTTTTAGAAAAGATTAAAGAAGAAAAGGGTATCCGGCAGAAAGTGCGGATACCCTTTTCTTTATGTTTGCATTAGTGATTGCAAAGTTACTGCTCTAACGAATCGAGCTCCGCTTGCATGCCTTGCAACTGAAGCTTCTCAGCAGTGGAAGTGTTTGCGTATGCGGATGAAAGTGCATTCTTCGCTTTGGCGATTGCTTCTCCTTGGGTGGAAGGGTCTGCATGCACCGCTTCATTTACAAACCGGCGGGCTTCTTGAAATAGTTTATTGGCCATTTAGCAATACCCGGATTTGCTGCCGCAGCTGCTCATTTTTATTGCTTCCGCTTCCGCATAAGTCATACGATATGGGAATTGCTCATCGTGTTTAGAAACAGTATCTTTACTTTGTTGGAAGAAACGCTTCGATTTGTTACGTTTGCCCATTAGTAAACCCCTCGCAATCTAAGCAATTGACACATTTGCGGTGTCAAGAATAGTGTATGCAGCCGCGCAAAGATTATAAAGGTATATAATGGGAATTGATGGAGCCTGGCTGAAAACCGGCAGCGGTTCTGTATTTAAATCGCTTTTTTGATATTGAAATGTTCTTCCAAGAAGACGGCGATCCCATCTTGTTCATTCGTCAAAGTAGTAAAGTTGGCCACCGATTTCACTTGTTGGAGACCGTTGCCCATAGCGACGCCGCATCCTGCGTATTCAAGCATTTCAAGATCGTTATCTTCGTCGCCGAAAGCGATGATCCGTTCTTTGGAGATGCCCAGCTCTTTGGCCACCTGTTGGATGCCGACCGCTTTATGCAGCCCTGATTTAATGATTTCAATAATATGAACCGGGTGGGCCCAGCTGCGATGGTTGATCACTTCGGCATGCACATCGGATAAATGCTTTCTGATCATCGCCACATGTTCTTCCTCCGTATGGATCAGCATGCTTGTCGGAGAGTCGCCCAAGAAATTCCGCAAGTCTCCGACAGTGACTTTGGGATTGCCCAAGCTGAATGCATTGATAAGCTTAGCGTCATGCTGATGGAAATACAAATCATCCTTCACTTCGGCGATGATATTGTGGAAACTGAAATCATGACATGCTTCCACGATATCTTGAGCCACTTTTATATCGAGGGGATTATGATACATGCCCCAACTTGGATAAAGCGGATGATGGACGAACGCCCCATTGAAATTGACAATCGGCGTCTGCAGGGACAATTCGGTATAGTATTGGGAGCTTGAACGGAAGGGTCTGCCGGTTGCAATCATGACATGGTGCCCTTGCTGCATCAAAGCAGATAGTGTTTCTTTCGTTTTATGCGAAATGGTTTTATTGTCCTTCAGTAATGTGCCATCCAAGTCCAAGACAATTAAATGTTTTTCATTCATAATTTTCTCCTTTACTGTTTATCGGTTGCATTCTTTTAAAGCGGATAGAAGCTGGAAATGGTGTTTCTATTCACTGTACAGCGTTCCTTGGTAAATGTAAATGTATTTACTGTTAAGATGGTAAATCGTTTTAGGAGTATATTATTAATGTATATAATGTACATAGTAGAAAAATGGGATATAGGAGGATGGAAATTTGGTTATTATAGAGAAAGAAACAATAAAGAATATTCCTCTTTTACATGTTGTGCAGCAGGAAAATCAAGATGGCACACTGCCTGCTGTGTTCTTTATCCATGGCATCACAAGCATGAAAGAGAGAAATATACAGCATGCATATATGCTGGCGGAAAAGGGCTATCGGGTAATCCTGCCGGATGTATTATATCACGGTGAGCGTGCAGAAAAGAAACATATCCACGCATATTTCTGGAAAATGGTGCTGAATACAATCCAGGAGCTAGAGATGTTGAAAGAGCATTTCGTGGAAGCCGGTTTAGTGGATGAGAACCGAATCGGCGTGGCCGGCACATCAATGGGGGCGATTATCACGCTAGGTGCGATGGCGAAATACGAATGGATTGCTGTAGGGGTATCGTTGATGGGGAATCCCGCTTATGTGGAATTTGCGAAACACCAACTGCATATAATGGAACAAAACAATATTATGCTGCCCCTTACAGATGAACAAATAGCCGGGCAGTTAGCGATGTTGGAGCCATATGACGCCACGCTGCACCGAGGGGACTGGAAGCCGCGCCCATTGATGTTCTGGCACGGCAAGAAAGATAAGGTTGTTCCTTATCAAGGCGCCTATGATTTCTATGAAGCGTTGAAACCGGCCTATGAACAGCATGATGTGCCGTTGTCCTTTACCCTTGATAATAAGGCCGGACATGCTGTTCCGAATAAAGGTGTTCTGAAAACGGTGGAATGGTTTGATAAATATTTATAATGTAAGTACTTTGCTTTGTAATAGTGCGGTTATTTGCTACAATGTACGAAAAAAGGAGTGTGAAAATACATGGATCAAGATTTGAAAGATAATATGATGGGAGCCTTAGAGCAAGTGATCGATCCTGAGCTGGGAGTTGACATCGTCAATCTTGGACTGGTTTATGATATAGAATTAGACGAGGCGGGCAAAGCCACAGTGACAATGACACTAACATCAATGGGCTGCCCATTGGCAGGCACGATTGTAGATCAAGTAAAAGTGGCTTTAATGGATATCCCGGAAGTGAAAGAATCGGAAGTCGATATTGTCTGGAATCCGCCATGGTCGAAAGATCGCATGTCCCGTTACGCAAAAATCGCATTAGGCATTTCTTAAACCGTTAGTAATGAATAGATTATAGTACCCTTTAGAGGCTATCCGGGCATTTTTTGGATGGCCTCTTTTTGAATTCCCATTGTTCCGGATGTATATTACGATATTTCATAAGTTTGGATGCTTTGTGCAGGACAGAGGAGGATGTTGCATTTTAGCGGATTACTGTTCAAATTCACTGACTGGCCCGATAAATTAATTGAAAATTCTGATTAAAATGAATTTGTATAAAGATTGTAGATTATTCATACTGTTATTCAAATGGTTTTGGTTGCTAGGAAGAAAGGAGTATAACTGAAGTGTCTGATAAGTGAATGTTTTCATGGATTTGATTTCAATATAGGTCTTACATACATTTTGTTAGAAAAAAATAAAAATTTATAAAAATTCAATTGCATTTATTTTTATTCACACTTATAATAATGTAAATATAAAAGATATAGCAGTTGTTTACAGTGGTAAAATATCACGCAAACGAATGGTTTCTGCATAAGCGATAGGGCGCAGAGAATCAAGATGTATAGATGTTCGATAGATGCAAGGTCCAATACAGGACAATGCAAATAGTATTGATTTGACGGCTGTGCAATTCTTTTTTAGGAGGTGCCAAAAGGTTAATGAATGTTTCTATAGTTGGTGCAACAGGATATAGCGGTCTGGAATTAATTCGTATATTAGATCAGCATCCGCATTTCCGCATTGCATCGCTTCACTCATCATCTAAAGCGGGCCATTATATACATGAGGAGAACCCACATCTCATGCATATTACTCAAGTGCTGCAGCCAATCGATCCGGCAGAGATTGCTAAAAAGAGCGAAATCGTTTTTCTGGCTACTCCAGCGGGCGTGTCAGCCGGATTAACGCCGCAATTGATAGAAACTGGAATAAAAGTAGTCGATTTATCAGGAGACTTGAGGTTGGAAAATCCAGAAAATTACGAAAAATGGTATAAAAAAACACCGGCTTCAACGGATGTATTATCACAAGCTGTTTACGGACTTAGCGAATGGAACAAGGAAGCTATAGCGGCGGCGGATGTGATTGCCAATCCGGGCTGCTATCCGACAGCCGCATTGCTTGGGCTTGCGCCATTGTGCAAGCGGAACTGGTGCGAACCCGACAGCATTATAATCGATGCCAAATCCGGCGTTTCCGGCGCGGGAAGGACGCCTTCCCTGAATACGATGTACAGTGAATTGAATGAGAATTTCAAGATTTATAAAGTGCACCAACATCAGCATATCCCTGAAATTGAGCAGCAACTGCATAAATGGCAGGAAGATATAGAAATGGTGGAGTTCAATACCCATTTAGTGCCGATGACCAAAGGAATCATGACAACAACATACGTTCAGTTGAAGGAAGAAGCGACAACCGAACAAGTAGTAGAGTTATATAAAGAAACATATAAAGGGCATCCATTCGTAAGGATTATGCCGGCAGGGCAATATCCGTGCACGAAGCAGGTCGCCGGATCGAACTTCTGCGATATAGGTGTGAGCGTCAATGAGAGAACAAGACGGGCAACGATCGTTGCTGTCATAGATAATTTAGTGAAAGGAGCGGCAGGGCAGGCGGTACAGAATGCGAATCTATTATGCGGCTATGAGCAAACAGCCGGCCTTAAACAAGTACCGCAATATCCATAACCCTGCTTGTGATGATGATGAATATAACGACGATTAATGATAGCATCCAGGAAATCAAAGACGGTACGATCTTAAGCGCCAAAGGCTACAAGACGGGCGGCTATCATACAGGCGTACGGGCCATTAAGAAAGATTTGGGCATTATTGTATCCGATACATTAGCGAATGCAGCGGCAGTCTATACACGTTCTGTTACGCAAGCGGCGCCCATTCATGTAACGAAAGCCACAATGGAACAAAGCGGCGGCCAAATCCAGGCGATCATAGTCAATAGCGGGAATGCCAATGCAGCCACGGGCGAACAAGGAATGCTGGATGCATATGAAATGAGAAATGAAACGGCGAAGCGATTAGGGGTTGAACCGCAGCATGTGGCGGTAGCTTCCACCGGTGTCATCGGGCAGCTGATGGATATGGGGAAAATCAAAGCCGGTATAGAGGACATCGCATTCGCGGCTAAGCCTGAATGCGCGGAAGACTTTGAAATGTCCATTCTAACAACGGATACATTTACGAAGCAGTGCGCATTTCAAGCGGAAATTGCCGGTATGACCGTGACTGTGGGAGGAGCAGCGAAGGGATCGGGGATGATTCATCCCAATATGGGGACAATGCTTGGTTTCCTGACATCCGATGCGGTTATTTCAGCAGAGAATCTGCAGTTCGCTCTATCTCAAGTAATCGATTCCACATTCAACCAGGTGACAGTGGACGGGGATACTTCAACGAATGATATGGTGATCCTTCTAGCCAACGGACAGAGCGGCGCAGCCGAATTAACGCCGGACCATCCGGATTGGGATGTATTTGTCGGCCTGCTTGAGCGGACATGCGAAGATCTTGCGAAGAAGATTGCTAGGGACGGGGAAGGTGCGACTAAATTAATTGAGGTGCAAGTCGAAGGAGCCGAGTCCGTCAGCGCTGCGAGGGCATTGGCTAAAACAGTGGTCGGGTCAAGCCTGGTAAAGACAGCGATATTCGGAAGCGATGCGAATTGGGGGCGTGTAATCGCCGCGATGGGACGCGCCGGGGTTCCATTCAACCCGGATCAAGTAAGCATCTACTTCGGCGATATTGTTGTACTGGAGAAAAGTACGCCGGTTGCTTTTTCGGAAGAGGAAGCGAAAGCGTATTTAGAGCAGGAGAATATTATTGTCAAGGCCGTGCTGCATGAAGGCGAAGCGAAAGGAACAGCGTGGGGCTGCGATTTAACATATGATTATGTCAAAATCAACGGCAGCTATCGTTCGTGAGGAGGCGCATTATGAAGATACTGCTTATAAAGTTGGGAGGAAGCATTCTGAACGAATTGCATGAATCCTTCTTTACGAGTCTGCAAGATTTACAGGCGGAAGGATATAAGCTTGTGTTCGTCCACGGCGGCGGTCCTGATATTAACAAGATGCTGGATACGCTGAATATCACACCTGAATTCCATAATGGCCTGCGGAAGACGACGAAAGACGTCCTTCAAGTAGTAGAGTTGGTTCTAGCGGGCAAGACGAATCGGACGCTCGTTTCGCTGCTCCAGACTTATGGTTTCTCGGCAATCGGGCTGCACGGAAATGATGCGGGCTTGCTGCAAGGCGAGTATATCGACCAGCCTGCATTAGGGGAAGTTGGACGCATTACATCCGTGAACGATCCTTTTATCAGGAATGTCCTTTCTTTAGGGCTTGTGCCTGTATTAACCCCTTTAGCGCTTTCAAACAACGGTCGGACACTGAATGTGAATGCCGATATGGCTGCGGGGTCAGTGGCGAAAGCGTTAAGCGCGGAAAGTTGTGTGTTTGTGACAGATGTAAAAGGTGTCTTGGAAAACGGAATGTTAAGAGAGAGTATGACGATAGATGAGTCAGAGCAATTGATCTCGGACAATGTAATCTACGGGGGCATGATTCCGAAGGTGAATACAGCGCTTCAAACATTGCAGACAGGCGTGAAAAATGTACGGATTGTAAGCGGCAAGGAGCCGTTTTTCGAAAATGGCAAATGGGTTGGGACGTCTTTTGTGGAGAAAGTGGGGGTTTAATAATGAGTAATGTGTTTCCGACATATGCAAGATGGACGATTACACCTGAGAAAGGTGAAGGAAGTTGGTTGACTGCGGCCGGCGGCAAGAAATATTTGGACTTCACATCAGGAATCGGCGTCTTGAATTTAGGGCATTGCAATAGCAAAGTAACGGCAGCGGCAAAAACGCAATTAGATCAATATTGGCATACGTCAAATTTATTCGGGCAGCCAAATCAAGAAGCGTTGGCTTCCAAATTGGCGGAAGCGTCCGGATTGGATGCAGCATTCTTCTGCAACAGCGGAGCGGAAGCGAATGAAGCAGCTATTAAATTGGCAAAGAAAGCGACAGGGCGAAAGAAAATTGTCACATGCGCCCAATCATTTCATGGCCGGACATTCGCTACAATGGGTGCGACAGGCCAGGAAAAAGTGCGCACCGGATTCGGACCGATGCTAGAAGCATTTGAATATATCACATTCAATGATGAGGGCGAAGTGAAAGCGGCAATCGATGAGGACACAGCGGCGATTATGTTTGAAATCGTCCAAGGCGAAGGCGGAATCAACCCGGCGACAGCAAGCTTTTTGCAGACTGTCCAAGAGACAGCGGGCAATCGCGGTGCTTTAATCATTGTGGATGAGGTACAGACAGGAATCGGCCGAACAGGAAAGCCATTTGCGTTCCAGAACTTTGGCTTTAAGCCTGACATCATCACATGTGCGAAAGGATTAGGGAACGGTTTGCCGATTGGCGCGATGCTCGGCAAAGCGGAATTGAAAGAGCATTTCGGCCCTGGAACCCACGGCTCTACATTCGGCGGCAATCCAGTGAGCACAGCGGCGGCAATTGCGGTGCTTGAAGAATGTTTTCAAACGGATTTCCTGCAGGAAGTAGTCGCCAAAGGCGAGCGATTAAAAAGCAAGCTTCAAGCGGAGTTACAGGATGTTGAGCTTGTGAATGAAGTCAGAGGGCTTGGTTTAATGATCGGAATCGATCTAAAGGAATCGGCCAACCCGTATTTAATGGAATTGCAGCAAGAGCAGTTATTGGTCTTAACGTCAGCGCCCAATGTCATGCGATTATTGCCGCCGCTTACAGCAACGAATGAAGAGATTGATCTTGCGGTGGAGAAAATTAGCGCCGTATTAAAAAAAGTACTGACACCAGCCATTTAAGGGCTGACTATTTTTTGATGAATATGAATAAAAATTCTTTATGTTAAATAAATATTCATCGTTAGGGGTGAGGAAATGAAGGGATATTTACATTTGCAAAATGGAGAAACATTTACCGGGAAATGGCTTACCGACCAGCCAAACGAATTAATTTCTGGCGAGATGGTATTTTTCACAGGAATGACGGGGTACCAGGAAGTGCTGACGGACCCTTCTTATAAAAATCAGATTGTTGTCTTCACTTATCCGTTGATTGGGAACTACGGCATCAATAAAGCGGACTTTGAGAGCAAGAAGCCCCATGTTGCAGGCGTGGTCGTACATCGAGGCGATATGCATCATTCCCATTATGATGCGGAAATGTCGCTCTCCGAGTATTTGAACAAATGGAATATTCCGCTGCTCGGAAATGTAGATACCCGCGCCGTTGTGAAGCGTATCCGCACGAAAGGTTCGATGCCGGCATTCATGTCCGGGGCTATGGAGCTGGATGCGGACCAACAAAATTACCAAGCAGAATCACCCGTGCCACTTGTATCGAATCCGCAAGTCGAAGTGTACGGCGAAGGCAATCGGCACATCGTATTGATGGATTTCGGATTCAAGCGATCCATTTTGGATTACCTGCTGCAAAAAGATTGCAAAGTGACGGTCGTTCCTTACAATGCAACAAGCAAACAAGTGCATGCCTTGAAGCCGGATGGCATCCTGCTATCCAACGGCCCGGGGAACCCGGTTGAGATGATGCCGCATATTGCGGAAATCAAAGCGATCGTATCGAGCTATCCTACGATGGGCATCTGCTTGGGGCATCAATTGATTGCATTGGCATTCGGAGGAAAAACGAAGAAATTGCTATTCGGCCATCGCGGAGCGAACCAACCGGTGGCGGACCTGATGAATAACACGGTCTTTATGACATCCCAAAACCATAGTTATGTCGTGGATGAAGGCAGCTTGGCGGATACGGAATTACAGGTGCGTTTCAAGCAAGTGAACGATGGATCGATTGAAGGGGTAGAGCATCAGACGCTACCAATCATTACAGCGCAATTCCATCCGGAAGCAAATCCAGGACCTGCAGAAAGTGCTGTTATCTTCAATGAATTCTTACAAAAAGTGAAAAGTATGAGCGGGAGAGAAAAAGTATATGCCTAAAGATACCTCTATTCAATCAATTCTAGTGATTGGTTCAGGACCGATTGTCATCGGGCAAGCGGCTGAGTTCGACTATGGCGGTACGCAAGCCTGCCTTGCGCTTAAAGAAGAGGGTTATAAAGTCATCTTGATCAACAATAACCCGGCGACCATCATGACAGATGAAAGCAATGCCGATGTTGTATACTTCGAGCCTTTAACAAAAGAAGCCATCACAAAGATTATTATAAAAGAGCGCCCCGACGGTCTATTAGCCACACTCGGCGGCCAAACAGGACTTAATTTAGCCTATGAATTAGACGAGGCCGGCGTCCTATTGAAATACAATGTAAAGTTACTGGGTACGCCGATTGATTCGATTAAAAAAGGGGAAGACCGTGAGCTGTTCCGCCAGTTGATGTTCGAAATCAATGAACCGGTGCCGTCGAGTACAATCGTCCATACGTTGGAAGAAGCCATTGCATTCTCGGAAGAAATCGGATTCCCGATCATTATTCGGCCAGCTTACACGCTCGGGGGAACCGGCGGTGGGATTGCAGCGGACTTGGATACGTTTAAGGAACTGGTGCGCGGCGGTTTGCAAGAAAGCCCGATTACCCAGTGCTTGATTGAGAAAAGCATCGCCGGTTTCAAGGAAATCGAATATGAAGTAATGCGCGATAGTTCCGGCACTTGCATTACGGTCTGTAACATGGAGAATATCGATCCGGTCGGCATCCATACTGGTGATTCCATCGTTGTTGCCCCTTCGCAAACGCTGACGGACGAAGAGTACCAAATGTTGCGTGGAGCGTCGATTAAAATCATTTCCGCACTCGGCATCATTGGCGGATGCAATATTCAATTCGCTTTAGACCCAAAGAGCAAACAATATTATCTGATTGAAGTGAATCCGCGTGTGAGCCGATCTTCAGCGCTTGCATCAAAAGCGACAGGTTATCCAATCGCGCGCTTGGCGGCGAAACTTGCAGTAGGATATCAGCTGTCGGAACTTAAGAACCCTGTAACGAAGAGCACGTATTCAAGCTTCGAACCGGCGCTTGACTATGTGGTAGTGAAGTTTCCGCGCTGGCCGTTCGATAAGTTCCCGCAAGCGAACCGCAAGTTGGGGACACAGATGAAAGCGACGGGAGAGGTAATGGCGATTGACCGCAACCTCGAAAGTGCGCTTCAAAAGGCCGTTTCCTCGCTTGAAAGTAAGAATGTAGGCTTGAAGCTGGCCCGTTTAGAGCGTTTATCCGTTGATGAATTGATTGTGGAAATGAATGCAAGCAATGATGAGAGATTCTTTATTCTGTTAGAGCTGATCAGAAAAGGCATGACAATCGAAGACATTCATGATGCCACTAAAATCGACTTTTTCTTTTTACATGTATTTCAAAAGCTTATCGAGGCCGAGCAGTTCATTGATACGCGCGATGCAGCGACGATTACAGAAGAAGAACTGGCGGATTTGAAAGAAATGGGCTTCTCCGACCGTTATTTAGCCCAGCATTGGAATGTTAGTGAAAATGATATTCGTGCAAAAAGGAAAATCCTGGGCATTATAGCTTCTTATAAGATGGTTGATACTTGCGCGGCCGAGTTCGCCTCGCCGACAAGCTATTACTATAGCTCTTATAATGGAGAGAATGAGCAAGCGCCGTCTGCCCGCAAGAAAGTCTTAATTATCGGAAGCGGCCCGATCCGCATCGGGCAAGGCATCGAGTTCGATTATTGTTCCGTCCACAGTGTGTTCGCCCTGCAAAGTGAAGATGTGGAAAGCATTATGATCAACAATAACCCGGAAACGGTCAGCACCGATTTCGCCACAGCCGATAAGCTGTACTTTGAGCCATTGACGCTTGAATATGTGCTGAATGTAATAGAAGCGGAACAGGTGGAAGATGTGATTGTTCAATTCGGAGGGCAGACCGCGATCAATCTGGCCGAAGAGCTGGAACAGGCGGGCATCAACTTGTTGGGGACTTCGTTTGATACGGTCGATCAATTGGAAGACCGCGAACGTTTCTATGACTTGCTGGAAAGACTGGATATCCCGCATGTTCCGGGAGCAATTGCCGATAATCAAGCACAATTGATAGAGTGGGCCGAGAAATTAACATTCCCTGTCCTCGTTCGACCGTCTTACGTAATAGGCGGAGCAGGCATGGACATTTATTATACGAAAGCAGAGCTGGAAGCAGGCACGAAGGATAAACTGTACCCGCTGCTCATTGACAGATATCTGCCGGGCAAAGAAGCAGAAGTGGACTTGGTGGCAGACGGCAAGAACATCTGCGTCCCGGCGCTTGCTGAGCATATTGAAAAAGCGGGCATCCATTCCGGCGACAGCATGGCTTACTTGCCATCACAGACGCTTTCGCAAAATGTGAAGAATAAAATCGTTCAATACGCTGAGAAAATCGTACAGCATTTAGAATATAAAGGGTTAATGAATATTCAATACGTTATTTCAGATGAAGATGTATATGTTCTTGAAGTAAACCCGAGAGCAAGCCGCACTATTCCGATCATCAGCAAAGTAGCGAATGTGCCCCTTGTGCAAATTGCGACGAAAATATTGCTTGGGAAATATGCGTTGACGGATTTAGTCGAAAAGGTGGGCTTGCTTCAAGAGTTGCCTTATTACGTTGTGAAATATCCAGTCTTCTCTACGTTCGCGCTAAGCGGATTGGACAGCAAGCTAGGTCCGGAAATGAAATCAACAGGTGAAGGGATCGCGATTGGCACAACCAAGGAAGAAGCGCTGGCCAAAGCTTTCGAATTCCTGGAGAAAAGCATCCGTACACATGGCAATGAAGTCTATATCGCATCATCGGTTTCTTTATCGAGTGAGCTGGCGGAGAAAATGGCCGCAGCCGGACTGACGCCTGTATCCGATTTGGACCTTGATGAATGGTTGAAGTCAAGAAAAGGGAAAGTGCTGTTATCTGCAGCGGATGAAGAAAAAACAGCCCGTATTAAGGCGGCTAAATACCGCTTGCTGACGTTTACAAACCTGGAAACTTTCGAAGCGTACGTGAAAGCAGCGGCCAATGAGCAAACGCCGATTGTTTCATTGGAAGAATGGCATGAAAAACTAATGAAAGGTGTGACGATATAATCATGGAAAGTACAATGGCGCAGCCAAAAATATTGAGCGGAAAGCATTTCCTGTCATACGACGGAGTATCATCCGGGCAAGTGCTGGAGCTTCTGCAATTGGCGGCAGATATCAAAGCAAAGCAGAAAAATGGTGAAGAATATGCACCGCTTAAAGGAAAAACATTAGCCATGATTTTTGAGAAATCTTCTACACGAACCCGCGTATCATTTGAAGTGGGAATGCTGCAATTAGGCGGCCATGCTTTATTTCTGTCCTCTCAAGATCTGCAGATCGGCCGCGGTGAAACGATCGGCGATACAGCCCGGGTGCTGTCGGAATATGTGGATGGAATCATGATCCGCACGTTTGAGCATGGGAAAGTGGAGGAACTTGCGAAATGCGGTTCCATCCCTGTCATCAACGGGCTGACAGACCTGTGCCATCCGTGCCAAGCATTAGCGGATTTACTCACTATCCAAGAAATAAAAGGTGGGTTAAAAGGCCTCAAGCTTGCGTATGTAGGAGATGGAAACAACGTCGCGCACTCCCTGATGATCGCTTGTGCAAAAGTGGGCATGAACTTTTCCATTGCAGCTCCAAACGGTTATGAAGCCAATGGCGATATAGTGGAACAAGCAAAAGCCATCGCTAAAGAAAACGGTAGTGCCGTCGAAGTGACAGCGGATCCGGAGACTGCTGTCAAAGACGCCGATATCATTTATGGCGACGTATGGACAAGTATGGGCCAAGAATCGGAAAACAAAAAGCGCTTAGCCGATTTTGAAGGCTATCAAGTAAATGCGGCACTTGTCCAAGGCGCAAAGCCGGATTACTTGTATATGCATTGTTTGCCGGCGCATCGAGGGGAAGAAGTCTCGCCGGAAATCATTGACGGACCAAACTCAGTCGTGTTCCACCAAGCAGGAAATCGACTTCATGCTCAAAAAGCGCTGCTTGTGGATTTGCTGTCATAATAAAGTGAATCTATTGATAGGCGGGGATCTTACCCCGCTTATCAGTAGATGAACCAATCGGCTTGCTGCAAGTACTTGTTCTTTCACTTGCACATCTGCGCTTTCACTGCTGTGTCGAGTGGGAGTCTTAGTGCCTATCTGTTAAACAGGATAAAAAAAGTGCGGCTCCTTCTGTGGGAGCCGCACTTTTTGATTAAAGACGGTCACTTAATTGAAAATCAATACAGCGGCCCCGACAATGAAGCAATAAATCGCAAAGTATATGAGATTTCCTTTTGCCATAATGTTCATGAACCAGCGCAATGAGAAATATGAAGCGATTAAGGAACCAAAGAAAGCCAGCATATACGGAATGGCCAGCGTACTAAGCTGTGGATCATGCAGAATATCGCTAAGCGATAAAATCATGCCCCCGAGCGATACGGGAATGAACAGCAGGAATGAGAAGCGCAGCGCTGTCTCTTGCTTCGTCCCCAGTGACATAGCGGCTACAATCGTAGCCCCTGAGCGGCTGATTCCCGGTATTAATGCGACAACCTGCGCTAGGCCGATAATGATCGCATCCTTCAATGACAAGTCATTGTCATTCTTCCGGCCGCGCAGATTACGGATGGACCAAAGTGCGGCACCTGTTACCAATAGAGCGATGCCGAGGGTTGTTAAGCCTTTCAGGTGTTCGGATATGTAATCTTCAAATAATACGCCTATAATCCCAGCTGGAATCGTCGCGGCGATTAAGTAAAGGATGAAGCGAAAGTCGGATTTGGCGCTTTCTTCCTTCTTTGCTACGTATAAGTAACCATTCTGCATCAAACGCCATATATCTTCACGGTAAATCAGCAACACAGCGATGAGAGAAGCTGAGTTCACTAATAATTCGAAGCTCATTCCTTTTACCTCAATGCCGAAATAATGTTGGATCAGCACGAGATGTCCGCTTGAAGAAACAGGAATGGGCTCCGTGAAGCCTTGCACTATTCCCAAAAATAAATATTTTAGCATCAGTAATAATTCTTCCACGATTGTTCCTCCGGTTGACTATAAGAATTTCCTAAATTCCATTTAACACTATTAGCTTAACCAAAGTAAAGAAGGTTTAAGGAGAAATATATGGAATGGAAGTGTTACTAATAGATCCGTTCATGATTTTTTGCAATGTAGGGAAACATAAGAAGGCATATCAGTATAAAGGAGGTAAGCGGCAATGGGTCAATCACGTCATTTCAAGCATGGGCAAAAAGCACCGAATAATGGGTACTATGTGGAAGTGGGGGAAACAGGAAGCATGGTTAAAGAGCCTAAGAAAATCCATCTTAAGGCAGGAGAGCATTTCCCTGAAACGTCAAATGGAAATCGTCATTGGACGTATCAAAGGAAACCTTGAGCACTCTTTCGTGAAAAAAGTTGCCATCCTATAGCTAGGGTGGCTTTACATATAACGAAAACATTGTATAATAATATCAAAGGTCAAAAAAGGTCAAATGAACTGCGGGAAATAGTATTAAAGTAGTCGATTTTTTGTAACAAAAGTTTGATTATTCAACCTACGGAAGGGTATATGGGAAAAAGGTTTTGGATTTGGAGGGATAGCAATGGATCTTAATAAGATGACCGAGAGAGTCCAACAAGTATTTTTAGGCGCACAACAATTGGCGCAAGGCCAGCATCAGCAAGAACTAAAGATTGCACATCTGCTTGTGGCAATGGTTGATCAGGAAGATTTCATGTTACTTCGCGTATTGGAAGAACAGTCTATAGACCTACAAGCTTTTACAAACACATTGAATGCTTTTTTGGCGCATCAACCGCAAGTATCGGGCAACGTGCAATTATACATGTCGCAAAGGCTCCAGGAGGCAATCGATTCCGCTTGGAAAGAAGTAGAGAAGCTAGAGGATGAATATTTATCGATAGAGCACCTGCTCCTTGCCTTCTTCTCTAGCCAGGCAGCGGAAATCAAGGAGCTCAAGCGCCAATTCTCATTACAATACGATAAAGTGCTAGAAACAATAAAAAGTATAAGGGGGAACCAAAGGGTGACTAGCTCTAATCCGGAAAACACATACGAGGCATTAAAGAAATATGGCCGCGATTTAGTGGAAGAAGTGCGAAACGGCAAGCTCGACCCTGTAATCGGACGGGATGCAGAGATCCGCAATGTGATCCGCATCTTATCTCGTAAAACGAAAAACAACCCTGTGCTGATCGGGGAGCCCGGCGTCGGGAAAACAGCAATAGTTGAAGGGCTGGCACAGCGCATCGTTCGTAAAGACGTGCCGGAAGGATTAAAAGATAAGACGATCTTTGCCCTCGATATGAGTTCTCTTGTCGCAGGCGCCAAGTTCCGCGGTGAATTCGAGGAGCGCTTAAAGGCTGTCCTGAATGAAGTGAAGAAAAGCGACGGCAAGATTCTTCTCTTCATCGACGAGCTCCATACGATTGTAGGAGCAGGCCGCACAGACGGGGCGCTCGATGCCGGCAATATGCTCAAGCCGATGCTGGCAAGGGGGGAACTGCACTGCATCGGTGCGACGACACTGGATGAATACCGCCAATATATTGAGAAAGACCCGGCATTAGAACGACGTTTCCAACAAGTTCTTGTCAAAGAGCCGGATGTGGAAGATACAATTTCGATTCTGCGCGGGTTAAAGGAACGTTTCGAAGTGCACCATGGCGTGCGCATCCACGACCGTGCATTGGTGGCGGCGGCTACGTTATCGAACCGGTACATAACAGACCGTTTCTTGCCGGATAAAGCGATTGACTTGGTCGATGAAGCTTGTGCAATGATCCGTACGGAAATCGATTCCATGCCGACAGAACTGGATGAATTAACGAGAAAAGTCATGCAGCTTGAAATCGAAGAAGCGGCGCTTAAGAAAGAAGATGATGAACAGAGCCGTAAACGATTGGAAGTATTGCAGCATGAATTGGCGAATATGAAAGAGGAAGCCAACAGCATGAAATCCCAATGGGAGCTTGAGAAATCCGGCCTGCAAAACATCCAGCAAAAGCGTGAATTGCTAGAATCGCTCAAGCGCCAGTTAGAAGAAGCGGAAAACGACTATGATTTAAATAAAGCGGCGGAACTGCGGCATGGGAAAATCCCGGCTTTAGAGAAAGAGCTGACAGAGCTCGAGGATGCGGTCAATAATAAGCAAAACGAGAATAAATTGCTTCGTGAAGAAGTGACGGAGGAAGAGATTTCTTCAATCGTCGCTAGATGGACCGGCGTTCCGGTAACGCGCATCATGGAAGGCGAACGTGAAAAATTGCTGCGCCTGGAAAGCGTGCTGCATGAGCGTGTAATCGGTCAAGATGAAGCGGTCCAAATCGTCTCGGATGCTGTGATCCGTGCCCGTGCCGGCATTAAAGATCCAAGCAAGCCGATTGGCTCTTTCCTATTCATGGGCCCGACAGGCGTCGGGAAAACTGAATTGGTCAAAGCATTGGCCGAAGCGCTCTTTGATAGTGAAGATCATATGATCCGCATCGATATGAGCGAGTACATGGAGAAACATACGGTATCCCGTTTAATAGGGGCTCCTCCCGGATATGTAGGATTTGAAGAAGGCGGCCAGTTGACGGAAGCGGTTCGCCGCCAGCCATATTCGGTCATTCTATTGGATGAAGTGGAGAAAGCGCATCGCGATGTGTTCAATCTCTTGCTGCAAATCCTTGATGATGGCCGTATAACCGATTCGCACGGCAGAATGGTGGACTTCAAGAATACGGTGATCATTATGACTTCCAATATCGGTTCGGCTTACTTGCTTGAAGGAGCGACTGCCCAAGGAATCAGCGAGGAAGCGCGCGATGCTGTCATGGGAGAGCTGAAAACGCATTTCCGTCCGGAATTCCTGAACCGCATCGACGATATTATCATGTTCAAGCCATTGTCCATGAAGGAAATCACACAAATCATTGATTTGCTTATCAAAGATTTAAGAAATCGCCTGGCAGAACGCTCTATCAAAATCGACATGAGCGAAGAAGCGAAAAAATTTATCGCGAACGCCGCATATGATCCTGTTTATGGGGCGCGCCCATTGAAACGCTATATTCAAAAGCATGTGGAAACAGCTTTGGCGCGCCAATTGATCGCGGAAGGAACGGTGGAGAATAGAACAGCTTCAGTCACTGTGGAGAACAATCAATTGACTGTGAAAATTTTATAGAATGAAAAAGAGGCAAAGCGTAAGCTTGCCTCTTTCTACCTGCCAATGTGTTTTGGACATTACTCTCAAAACGTGCAATTAATGATGTTCTACAGGATCGTTAACAGGGATAAGCGCAGGCACAATACTGATAAGGATTGCAACAGGAATTGAAAGAAGCAGTCCTGTGTTGAAATCATAAGTTGCACCATTCATCGCACTTACTACATAAACGATCATTTGCATTAACAAAAATACCCAAAAAAAGGTCACTACATAACGCATGATCTTCACCTCTTATGTTCGTCAATATTTTATATATTACCATATTTCTTCATTCTTAGGAAATGTCTTTTGCACTTTCAAAAGGTTGCTTGATGAAAGTATGAATTATTCAGACAAAATAGAGGAATACGATAACGTTACATAGTATAACATATCTTTTTTAAATATATTCAAAAGGAATAAGAGTGGGACGGTATACCGCTTTCTTCCTATTTTTTGTTGAAGTTTGCAGTTTGGTAGTTTAAGATTATCACAAATAATTGTGAGAAGTTTGTCTCATATTATAGTTTTTATGCGCTTTTTGGGCAAATTTCCTTAACTTTTTCTACTTGTTACATACAATTAATATAGAAGAGAATTATTATAGAGAGGAATGGCCGATGATGCTGCGAAGCTTTCAATATGATGGACAATGGAATATGGTGTATTATCCCAAGAGGCCCAGCGGTTTCTCTGTGTTTATAATAGGCGACCACCATCACTATGTCAAAAACAATGAGAGTTTTTGGCTGCGCCATCCAGGTCGCCTGCAAATTCTTGAGCAGTTACTGGAAGAGGGATATACATGCTTTTCTTCGAATCTCTACGGAGAACACTGGGGGAGCGAGAAAGCGGTGGGTCTTGCCAAATCATTGTATCATGTTCTCATGAAGAGTGAAGTGCTGAATGAGAAGATTCATATTTTTGCAGAAGGGAAAGGAGCTCTTGTCGCACTGAAGCTATTAGAACGATTAGAATCCGTACGCTCGGTTGTTATGTTGAATCCGTGTTTATCGGTTACGCACAACTGGAAGAAGGAGCACGAGCATAAAGTGTTTTATAAGCCTTTCTTGAAGCAAGTATCAGAAGCGCTTGATACAAGCGAGGAAGACCTAAAAACCGCTTATTCCGAAGATACGGGCTTGCATATCCATTCGTCGGTTCCTATTAAAATCATCCATGTCTTAGGCAATGATTCAAAGGAGCAGTTTGAGCTGTACAAGCAAGTGCAGGAAAATAGCAAGGCGGAAACTGAAATTGTTTACTTGCTGCCGGAAAAACGCTATAAAGTAGCGTCTGAAGCGATTCGTTTCTACCATAAATTCCAGCAAATTTAATAGTGTACAGTGAAATAGAGAACCACCGGACCCATCATCCGGCGGTTTTTTTTGTAGGATTTTCCCTCCTCTATGCATACATTATCCATATACATGAAATTACGCTAAGCATGGGGGATTGTCAGATGGCAAAAAATATTGTGGTCGGTGTGTACCGCTTTTTAGGTTATCACCTTTGCTGTCATTTGCTTGACTTGGGCGAGGAGGTAATCGGAATAGAGATGGAGGAAGAAGTGATTGCCGACCGTGACGATAAGGCGATGACATTCGGTCGGAACGCGAATTTTGTATATCAATCATTGGAAGAATTCACGGAAACCGATGAAGAAAGCCTTGTCTGCATCTGTTTGTTGGATTATGCCATGGCTGGTTCACAATCATGGCAACGAATGCGGAAGAAAATCGGGTATATAATTGAGAAGTGTAAAGCTCCGCGCAGGCGCATTTTGATTTTTCTGCCGTATGAGCTGGATTCCGACAGACAGAAAGAAGTAGAGCAATTGCGAAATGAACTCCGGAAGCAGGACAATATTCAATGGATCCGTATGACGGATGTGTATGGACCGTGGCTGCCGGAGCATGTGGATATAAAAGCCGCATCTTGCTTGCCGCGCGCGTTGTATATAGAGGATTTCTGTAAAGAATGGGATGCGTTGCTTGCAATAGGACAGGAGGAAGTCACCGTGACAGGAGAGCTTCAAGAGGATTGGCAGGAGCAAATAGCGAACTTCCACTCCGGCGAGCCGGGAAATCGGCATCCGGACATCATGGATTCGCCGGATATGTTGATTATCAAGGCATATACAAGTTTGGAGGACGGGCTGCAAGCAATGCGGGAACATCAAATGAAACGAAGGCTATTTCAAAATTGGCGGGAATAACCGATAAAAGAAAAGAAGGTTTTTCTGTAAGGCAGGAATCCAGTATAATGTAAAAATAAAAGTGTCTGTTTAGAAAAAGTCTGGAAGGGATTAGCATTTATTATGGGGACTTCAGGGAGAAGAATAGGGGTTATAGGTTTACTCGTTTCTCTTTTAGTGATCGGCAGCAGTTGTAAGGACAATCTTGCAGACGGTAAAATTCATAGTGCGGGGCTGCTTGTCGTGGATACAATCAATGACCAGGTCTGGGGGACGATGGGGTATAAAGGTTTGCTTGCGATTGGTTCTTCCCTTGATGTCGAGGTTTATTGTAAGGAAGGCATCAAATCCGAAGTGCAGGTCGCACACGCTGTTGAAGAGTTTAAGGCTAAAGGAGTCAACTTCGTCATCGGGAACGGCAACATCTATGCGGAGATGTTCAACCGATTGTCTAAGCGCTATCCTGACGTGCATTTCTTGAGTGTAAATGGAGATGCGAAGAACCCGAATACGACAAGTGTGAAGTTTAATGGGTATGCGATGGGGTATTTGGGGGGCATAGTGGCCGCCGAAATGAGCAAAACCAATCATGTGGGTGTCGTCGCCGCTTATGAGTTCCAGCCGGAAGTGAAGGGATTCGTCGATGGGGCGCGCTATCGGAACCCGGAGGTCTCAGCGACCATCCGCTATGTGGATGATTGGGATAGTACCGATCGTGCTGTCGGATATGCGAAAGAGCTGGCCGATAAGGGAGTGGATGTATTTTACCCTGCCGGCGACGGATTTAATATACCGATCATCGAAGAAGTAAAAGAGAGAGGCCTTTATGTAATTGGTTATGTGTCGGAACAGCGCAAGCAAGGCGATGCAGTTTTAACAAGCACGGTTCAACATGTGGATAAGTTGCTGTCTATTGCAGCGGAACAATATGACGAAGGAATGTTGCAGAGCGGCAATCTTTGTTATGATTTTCAAAATAATGTAATCACAATGGGGACATATAGTTCACTTGTGCCAAAAGATTTCCAGGAAACGATGGACCGATATGTAGAAGCGTACAAACGAACAGGTGAACTTCCAGGGAAGGAGTAGCGTATATGAAGCGCAATCATCAAAGGGAGTTTATGAACATTGCGATGAAACATTTTCCGGAAGCGAAGGAGCGGTTAAAGGATGTGAATATTCATCTGTCGCTTGATATGATGCCGGTTTTTATGGATTTATTCACTAAAGTGATGGATGAAGCCTACGAGCTGGGCAAGCGGGATGCCTTGAAAAACAGATAGAAGAGGCGTGCCTAATGGATTGGTATAGGAGAGCGATTGTAAAGAAAGCATGTTTAACGGAACCACAAATAGGCTATTCAACTTATAAACAGTAGAAATGCAGAAAGGATGAGTTGAATGTCCCACGAGAAATACCAATCGGCAATTGAGGTTTTGCATGAATGCATGACTGCTTGCAATCATTGCTTCGATGCCTGTTTGAAAGAAGAAGATGTGAAAATGATGGCGAAATGCATCCGCTTGGACCGCGAATGCGCGGATATCTGCGCTTATTTAGAGCAAGCGCTGGGAAGAGGGACTGCCTTCGTTTCCGAACTGGCGGAAGTATGCGCGGTCATTTGCGAAGCTTGCGGCAAGGAATGTCAGAAGCATGATCATGATCACTGTCAAAAATGTGCCGATAGCTGCTTTGCATGTGCGGAAACATGCCGCAAGCTAGCTAGCTGATATGTCATTTTGAAATGCCTGGAAATGTTCCTGACAGACGTTTTCAGGTATTTTACTTTCTGAAAAATATAAAAAATACTGCGATATTTCATTTTACATAGTTTCCTATATTCGGAGAGGGAATGGAATTCTGCGGGCATTAATTAAGATGTAAAAGAGTTAAATATGGAAATATAACGCTTAAAAAAGAAAAAACACTTTTCTTGCTAGAAATAGATTTTTTAGTATAATTAAGAAATGGGAGAGATTATATAAAAGGATCTCTATGGCTATTTGCCGGGGAAATCGCTTTTTCACACGACAAACTGACAAACTAACTAAATAATAAAAGCCCCTCGTTAATTTATTGGGAGAGGTGGTTTTTTTTACGCTGTTTTATATGAATTAAATTCGAATGCTGATTATAGTGGTGATTTACATTCTTGATTTACTATAAAACAAATGAATCACAACATCTTGTATCCGTTTTCAATTTGTTAGTGTAGGGGAGGAGAAGGTATAGTCAAAATAATCTTAAAATAACGAAAAGTTATTAAGTTCCGTTTGACATATCTTTTTTTATATATCTTTTTTATGGTATATGCATCAAGAGCAAAGGGGAAAAATGGATGAAAAAAGTTCGATTAAGTTTAGCTACACAGATTATGATTGGTTTAATTATCGGTATCATCGTCGGAGCAATCTTCTATGGTAATGAAACTGCGCAAGAGTATTTGCAGCCGCTAGGCGATATCTTCCTGCACTTAATTAAAATGATTGTTGTGCCAATTATCGTTTCCAGTATTATCGTTGCGATTGCGGGCGTCGGCGATTTGAAATCTGTCGGTAAATTAGGCGGTAAGTCATTACTTTACTTCTTCGTCGTAACATTGACTGCCATCGCCATCGGTTTGGTTTCAGCGAACGTCTTCCAGCCCGGAAAAGGATTGGATATGGGGAATCTGGAACAAAGCGATATCTCCAAATATGTAGATACGGCTGAAGCGAAAGAGGACGAGTCAATCATGGATATGATTGTGCACATCGTTCCGCCGAATCCGATTGAAGCAATGGCTTCAACAGATATGTTAGCTATTATTTTCTTCTCAGTTATGTTCGGTCTTGGGATTGCTGCAATCGGCGAGAAAGGTAGACCGGTTTATGATTTCTTCCAAGGTACATCCCATGTTATGTTCTATATCACTAATTTAATTATGAAATTTGCTCCAATCGGGGTATTTGGTTTAATCGGGGTTACAATCTCTAAATTTGGCTTGGAATCGCTTATTCCTCTCGGAAAATTAGTCATTACTGTATATGGAACAATGATCTTCTTCGTTCTTGTCATCCTTGGCTTAATTGCTAAATCGGTTGGATATAGCATTTTCAGACTGATTAGAGTATTGAAAGAAGAACTGATATTGGCGTTTTCTACAGCGAGTTCCGAATCCGTGCTTCCAAGAATCATGGATAAGGTCCAGCAAGAAGGATGCCCTAAGCATATCGCGACATTCGTTATCCCTACAGGTTATTCATTCAACCTGGACGGATCTACTCTATATCAAGCATTAGCGGCACTATTCATCGCCCAAATGTATGGTATCCATTTAAGCGTTTTTGAACAAATTACATTGATGTTCGTTCTGATGATCACTTCTAAAGGGATTGCAGGTGTTCCGGGCGTATCTTTCGTTGTATTATTAGCGACGCTTGGCACAGTAGGCATCCCGGTTGAAGGTTTAGCCTTCATCGCGGGTATTGACCGTATCCTTGATATGGGACGTACAGTTGTTAACGTAATGGGTAATGCCCTTGCAGCTATTGTAATCTCTAAATCAGAGAAACAGTTCAATCCGCCGGTCGAAGCGAACTAATAGCAATAAAATAACAGAGGCCGCCTTCGTTTTGAGATGAAACGATAGGCGGTCTCTTTTTTGCTCTAGGGAAAGTCCTATTTCTCAAAATGAACTTGCATCATGATCATCTATTCGGTAAAATTAGTACCAAGTCATAATAATTGATATTAAATATTCGCATAGAATGATGGATTGCTTTCATGGGGGGATGGCCTTCCCGATTGGAGCATCCGTTCAATAAACGTGATACATTTTTAAAAAAGAAAAGGGGGCATTATAATGAATGCTGGTATCCTTGGAGTTGGTCGTTACTTACCTGAACGCATCCTTACAAACCAAGATTTAGAGAAAATGATGGATACATCGGATGAGTGGATTAAAACACGGACAGGAATTGAAGAAAGGCGCATCGCAGCCGATGACGTGGATACATCCGACATGGCATACGAAGCGGCTGTCCAAGCGCTCGAAAATGCGCGGATCAAGCCGGAAGAAATTGATATGATTCTGGTTGCGACTGTCACTCCCGATCAGGCGTTTCCTTCTGTTGCCTGCAAGATTCAAGAAAGGCTGGGTGCGAAGAAAGCGGCCGCTATGGATGTGAGCGCAGCATGTGCAGGCTTTATGTATGGGATGGTCACAGCCCAGCAATTTATTCAAACAGGTGTGTACAAATATGTTTTAGTAGTGGGAGTAGAGAAACTTTCCAAAATCATGGACTGGAATGACCGCAATACAGCTGTCTTATTCGGCGATGGAGCCGGAGCGGTTGTGCTTGGGCCGGTATCGGAAGAGAAAGGCATCCTTTCCTTTGAATTGGGTGCGGATGGTACAGGCGGAAAGCATCTCTATCAAGATGAGCACATTGTGATGAACGGCCGGGAAGTGTTTAAATTCGCTGTTCGCCAAATGGGGGAATCATGCTTGAGCGTGCTGAAAAAAGCGGGATTACAGAAAGGCGATGTAGATTACTTGATTCCGCATCAAGCCAACTACCGTATCATGGAGGCGGCGCGCATGAGGCTGGAATTGCCGCAGGAAAAGATGTCTAAAATAATCCATAAGTACGGAAATAATTCAGCGGCATCCATTCCGGTTGCGCTGGCCGAAGAAGTGGAAGCGGGCAATATTAAAGATAATGATTTGGTGATTATGGTCGGCTTCGGCGGCGGCCTGACATGGGGTGCGATTGCATTGAGATGGGGAAAATAAATAGAATTTGAATGAAAGCTAAGGAGATGACATGAATGAAAAGGCGTGTTGTAGTAACTGGAGTGGGAGCCGTTACCCCATTAGGAAATAATGTGGAAACAACGTGGAAACATATTAAAGAAGGCATATCGGGCATCGGGCCATTAACAAGATTGAATGCGGATGACTATCCTGCCAAAGTGGCCGCGGAAGTGAAAGATTTTGAAGTGGGCAAGTATATGGAGCGGAAAGAAGCACGCAAGATGGACCGCTTCACACAATACGCTGTCGCGGCGGCGAAGATGGCGGTAGAGGATGCGGAACTTGCTATAACAGATGAGAATGCGGAGCGGGTAGGTGTATGGATCGGTTCAGGCATTGGAGGAATGGAAACGTTCGAGGCGCAATATGAAACATTCTTGAACCGGGGATATCGCCGTGTCAGCCCTTTCTTCGTACCGATGATGATTCCGGACATGGCTGCCGGGCAGGTATCGATCTATTTAGGTGCGAAAGGCGTCAATTCTTGTACAGTGACAGCTTGCGCTACGGGAACGAATTCAATCGGCGATGCATTCAAGGTCATTCAACGCGGTGATGCCGATGTCATGGTCACAGGAGGAACGGAAGCGCCGATTACAAAAATGTCGGTAGCGGGATTCTGTGCGAATACCGCATTATCCACAAATCCGGATCCGGCAACAGCCAGCCGCCCTTTTGATGCGAACCGTGACGGTTTCATCATTGGCGAGGGAGCGGGGATTGTCGTACTGGAAGATTTAGAGCATGCTCTTGCACGGGGAGCCCATATCTACGCGGAAATTGTCGGATATGGCTCAACCGGCGACGCCCACCATATTACAGCGCCGGCTCCAGGCGGCGAAGGCGGAGCGCGTGCGATGAAGATCGCGATTGAAGACGGCGGCCTAAAACCTGAAGATATCGATTATATCAATGCACACGGAACGAGTACGCCATATAATGATAAATACGAAACAATGGCCATTAAAGAAGTGTTCGGAGAGCATGCGTACGATTTAGCTGTAAGTTCAACGAAATCGATGACCGGCCACTTACTTGGCGCTGCCGGGGGCATTGAAGCGATCTTTACGGTCCTGGCAATCGAAGAAGGCATTCTGCCGCCGACAATCAACATTGAAACGCCAGATCCAGAATGCGACTTGGACTATGTGTCAACCGGTGCACGAGGGAAAGAAATCCGCGCGGCGCTCAGCAATTCATTGGGCTTCGGCGGCCATAACGCTACGTTGGCATTCAAGAAGTTCGAACAATAAGACAGGAAGAGAAAGCTACCCGATGATGGGTGGCTTTTTTTGCGATTTGTCCCGCTCCGCTCCGGCACAAGAGCGAAAACATGGTGCGGGCTATCATTTGTGAACATCTCCCCATTCCCGACATATACTGTAGCAATTACTCAGGTCTTTAAGAAAAGCAGGTGAGGAAATGGGTGTCAAGAATACGCGCGAATGGTTGGAAGAATATAATTGCAGCCCTCTTGAATTCTGCAGCAGGATGACATCTTATTTCGGTGATATTTCCGATAAAGAGTTGTATGCATATCTCCGGAATTTCGGCATGTACACATCTGAATCGAAAGCGGAAAGCGATTTAGCTGTGTTGATTGAAGAAAAGGTATGGAGGGACATCGACAGGTTATTCAAGACATATAAACGAAAATGGAAGGGCGTCGATATCCCCATCTTTATCATCCCCCATCGCAGGCAGGGCTTCTTCTCCAGAGGCCACCATAAATCAGGATTGGCTTTTCCTGATAAGCTGGTTCTCTTCTTATCTCCCCATATGATGAAAGAAGACCAGGAAGCGCTATTTGTGCATGAATACCACCATGTATGCCGTTTAAATGCCAAAAAGAAACGGATAGATGAATACACTGTCGCCGATTCCTGCATATTGGAGGGACTGGCTGAATATGCAGTGCAGTCGCTGATGGGAGAGAAATATCTGGCCCCGTGGACAAAGCAGTATCCCACGAACTTCTTGGATAAATTCTGGGATGCCGCGTATGAGCAGCATCTGCAAGTGAACCGGAAAAATAAATTGCACGATGCCATTATTTACGGCAAAGGGTATCCGTCCATGATCGGTTATTGCATGGGCTATTATTTGGTCGACTTATATGCCGAGGCGCATCCTTTCTCTATAGAAGAATCTTTCCGGCTGTCATCAGAGAGAATCATCGAGAACTACAGGCAAGTGAGAGAGGCAAAGAAAGGATAGGTTCGATGCGGAATCCGATAGCTGATAGCTAAGGAGGATATGTATAGAACCTTGACTTGGTTATATATAGGCGAAAAAAGGTATAGATAGAGAAAAGGGATGAATTTCGACCGGGAAAAAGTGCACGGTGTACACAATAATGTTAAAAAACGAATAAATAATGGGAGTACTGACTATACTTATTGACAAATAGTTTCCAATAAGTGAGGGGTAAAATATGCTATATCTCCATGATGTATGGGTTAATTGGTTTGAAGGTGAAGAAAATGGCTATAACATTTGTCACTTTCATGAGTGGAGAAAAGAAGATGGAATCGAGCTTCTCGATCAAGTTCCTTTATTGAAAGTTTCTTCTGCACTTTTTTCTTACATTGAAAATCATTTAAGCGATTTGCCTCAAGAAATCATGCAAGAAGTGTATCAAAAGGCATTCTGTAGAAAGAATCATGAACGGATTCAATTGGAATATTGCTTTATAATGTCCGATGGCAATGGAATTATGGCAATCGATACAATGGGATATCAAATCCCGATTCGAAAAAGCAGGCTTATTCCAAGACAGGAACAACTGGTTTTCGACATGATTCAGAATGCCCCGGAGAAGGATTATCCGATCGTGAATGAAGAGGAGAAGAAGAACCATCATATTCTTTCGCCTGAACCCAGAATAATGCAAGGTCTGACACGTAAAGAAAGACAGCTCAAGCAGCTGCTGTTCATGGCGCTGGATCAATTACACACTTCGAAAAATACAGCGGAGATACGTTATTGGTATACAGAGTGGTCTCCTAATAAGTATTCCTACATACAACAACTAGAATTCGAGGATGCGTGGAAAGAATTATTTGAAGAAACAAAAAGCGGTTGGACAGGCAAGCATGAGCTGCTGTGCGAACGTATCATTAAAGGGCAGCCGTTCTTCGAGAAGTTATGGGAAATCGAAGTGGGAGACCGACCGTCGATGCTCTGATCAGCTCTATTTTCAGAAATGTACAGAAACCAGTATACGAATGTCTTTATTTGTGTATACTGGTTTCTTGCTGTGTCTGTAAAAGGGTTTTATGGGGGATTTGCAGAATATATGGGGGGAGGGGGGATTTGTATGCCGGAAAAGAGTCCAATCAGTCCGTTTGTGAAAGTACTGGCGGCATTTTTTGCATTGCTTGGTATATGTCTTCTTATTGGCATAGCCGTTTTTCTATTCAACTTATACCAAAACGATAAAGAGAAAGAGGAGATGGTCGACCGCACACGTGAATATCTGCTGTTGCATTATAAGGAAGAAGAAATTGCAGATATTAAAGCGGTTTCCCTGAATAAAGGGTCCGGTCCCCCCTACTCCGCGTCGGTTACATTTAAAGATGAACCGGACAAGTCTTATAGTTACGGTGAAGTGGAAGGTTACATCGATCAAACGATGTGGCCATTCGAAGATGAAATTCCGCAATTTAAGCATTTGGAGCCCATTGAATTGGATTTGATGTATATTGTGGATGGATTGGAACAGAAAACGCGTGAGCATTTACTAAAAACATATAAAGAAGCTGAAATCTTATCTTTGGAGGTTCCTGAAGGAGAAGGCTACATCGGCTATGCATATAAATGCGCCGTTAGATTTGCCGATGAACCGGATATCGCATATAACTATATTTATTTAGACGGGGAAATGATGCAAGTGAGCACAACACCTGACATACAGGATAAAAAGCGATTAAAGCATTTGGAATAGAAAAGCCGCCTCAATATATGAGGCGGCTTTTCTTGTTATCTTTTTCTTCCTAAGCCCATTGCATTATTCATTTTGCGCAGCATTTTGTTTGCGACTTTGTTCGCTTTCTCTGCGCCTTGGTCAAGAATAGCATCCAGTTCTTCGGAATTGATTAGTTCGTTGTATTTGTCTTGGATTGGCTTTAAAGCATTTACCACTACCTGCGCTAAATCCGCTTTGAAATCCCCGTAACCTTTGCCTTCGTATTTTTGCTCGATTTCTTCAATCGGTATATTGCCTAGAATAGAATAAATCGATAATAGGTTGGAGATGCCGGGTTTATTGGCGACATCATATTTCACGATGCCATCGGAATCGGTAACGGCACTTTTGATTTTCTTCTCGATTACTTTAGGTTCATCCAATAAAGCGATGAAGCCCTTCGGATTCGGATCGGATTTACTCATTTTCTTCGTTGGGTCTTGCAGGCTCATAATCCGGGCCCCGATTTTCGGTGTGCGGATTTCCGGAATCTTGAAGACTTCACTATATCGCTTGTTGAAACGCTCCGCAAGGTCGCGCGTCAATTCCATATGTTGCTTCTGGTCTTCGCCTACAGGCACGATATCTGTATTATATAGAAGAATGTCGGCAGCCATTAATGGCGGATATGTTAGAAGACCCGCTGAAACAGCTTCTTTTCCAGAAGATTTATCTTTAAATTGCGTCATTCTTTCGAGCTCGCCGATATAGGATGTGCAAGTCATCATCCATCCTGCCTGAACGTGTGCAGGAACTTCCGATTGAATAAAGATTGTAGCTTTTGCAGGGTCGATGCCGGCAGCGATATATAGAGCGGCTAAGCTTTTTGTGTTTTTTCGTAATTGCAGGCGATCTTGTGGAACTGTAATCGCATGTTGATCGACGATGCAGAAGAAACAATCGTATTCGTTTTGAAGTTCGACGAATTGTTTCATGGCTCCAATATAATTTCCCAGTGTCATTAAGCCGGAGGGCTGGATGCCGGAGAAGATTGTTTTCATAAGTGTCACTCCTTGTAATATAAAACCTCATTCTATCAATTATTTCATACAGCGGCATAGTAATTCAAGATTATTGATAATAAAAAAATAAACAAACGATATTTATAAACAATAAAATGACACCGCTATATAGAAGAGGCGAGTGGGGGAGGGTGATGAGTTCAGACAGAGGAACAACCCGGCTGTCGTCTTCAAATCCACGCTCGCGATGATTCCTTCTGAATAAGGTGCGGAAGCCATGCGTGATTCCATCGAAAAAGCCGTTAGAGGCAATCATCAGCAGCAGGCCGAAGCCGATGCACACGCTGGAAATGTAAAAGCTGATGTTAATGAAATGGAGCAAAGCCAATTGCTTATATAGTAAGAGAGAAAGCAACACGGTGGCGCCGATGCTAACTGCCACAATCAGCAGAATGGGATTGTTTTTATATTGTTTCATTATTCGGTCTATCCTCTTTCCTATAGGATAAAAAATAGTATAGCAAAAAGCACGGTTGGATGAGAAGTACAAATGTTTTTACAATAAGTAGGATTTGTTATTTGGATATTGTAATTATATGTAATTTTAATATTTGGATTATTATATATATACATTTTTGTAAATAAAAATTAATACTACAAAAACGGTGAAAACTCCTTATTTATTGTTATATATCCCTATAAAAAGCCATTTTCAGTATATTTTTGGATATTTGAAAGTAGTAACTATAAACTATTTTATTAAAATTTTATCAAAAGATAGTTTACAAATTAATAATAAATTGTATAATGATTTGTGAATACATAAACAATTGATGAGGAGGGCGTGGATTTGAAAAAATCTAAATTTTCTCTGCTTTTGGTTCTTACTTTAGTCCTAAGCATGTTCTTGGCAGCTTGCTCAGGGAATAAAGAAGAATCAAAAGACAGCAATGATAAGAAAAGCGGGAAATTAGCCGCTACACAAGAATTGAAAGTGTTGGAATCATCAGAAATCCCAACAATGAACAGCATCAAAGCAGAAGATACTGTTTCTTTCTCGACAATCAACAATACACAAGAAGGTTTATACCGCCAGAACGAAAAGCGTGAACTTGTGAACGCTCTTGCGGAAGGCGAGCCTGAAGTGAATAGTGAATCGACTGAATTCACAGTTAAATTAAAAAGCGATGCGAAATGGGCAAACGGTGAAGTAATTACAGCTAACGACTTTGTCTATGCTTGGCAGCAAGCAATCGATCCAAAGAACGCATCTGCATACGGACCATATATGATGGACGGCAAAATCAAAGGCGCGAAAGAAATTTCCGAGGCTGGAGCTAACAATAAGCCTTATGATTTAAACACGCTAGGCGTTAAAGCTACAGATGATACAACGCTTGTAATCCAAACTGAAAAGCCAATGACTGTGGATTTCTTCAAAGGTCTAATGGCATTTCCGACATTCTATCCATTAAATGAAAAATTCGTTACAGCTCAAGGCGACAAATACGGTACAACTGCTGAAACCCATCTTTCAAACGGTCCATTCAAGTTAGTGAAGTGGAACGGCCCTACAGCAACTGAATGGGTTTATGAAAAGAACGAAAACTACCGTGACGCGGAAAATGTTGCTTTAACAAAAATCACATTCAACGTATCAAAAGATCCACAAGCTGCAGTAAACGCATTTGAAGCAGGAGAAGTGGATATTACACCTAAATTGTCTTCTGACATCGTACCGCAATACGAGGGCGACGAGCGTCTGGTGACTTGGTTAGAACCAAGTATCTTCTGGTTGAAACTGAACCAAAAAGATAACCCGGCATTATCAAATGTAAACATCCGTAAAGCCCTTGGACTTGCAATCAATAAAGAGGACTTGGCGACAGATGTATTGAACAACGGTTCTATCGCAGCTTACTATGCGGTTCCTAAAGACTTCGTTAAAGATGAAGACGGTAAAGACTTCCGTGATGCTAACGGGGATTTAATGAAATATGATGTGGACAAAGCGAAAGAATATTGGAAAAAAGGCTTGAAAGAACTTGGTGTCGATAAAATCGAACTAAGCTATCTAGGCGGAGATACAGAAAATGCGAAGAAACAAGACCAATATGTGAAAGACCAATTGGAGAAAAACCTTGAAGGTCTATCCATCAAGTTGGAAAGTGTTCCTTTTGCTGTACGTTTAGATCGCGATGCGAAACAAAATTACGATATCCAAGCTGCCGGCTGGAGCCCTGACTACTTGGATCCAATCTCATTCTCCGACCTTTGGGTAACAGATGGCGGAAACAACAGAATGAGCTACTCTAATCCAGAGTATGACAAGTTGATTGAAGATGCCAATAATACAGCCGATCAAGCTGAAAGATGGTCATTATTGCAAAAAGCTGAAAAAATCGTGTTGGAAGAAGATGCGGCAATCGCTCCACTTTACCAACGCGCGTCAAACATCCTTGTGAACGAAAATGTTGAAGGATTCACATATCACGTAGTTGGACCTGAGTACAGCTACCAATATATTAAAATTACAGAATAATCTTTTACAGGTTCAAGCGTTATGGCGTGTCTATAAAAGAGAGTATATGTCAAAATATACTCTCTTTTTATGATAAAGAACTTCAAATAAGAAAATCAGGAGGTGTGACTGTTGATCAAGTATATAGCACAACGTATATTCTATATGATTTTAACGCTATTCATAATAGCTTCATTTACATTTTTCCTCATGAAAATCATTCCTGGTGCACCTTATAAGAATGTCAATAAACTTTCGGAAGCACAGGTGGCGATCATGGATGAGAAATATGGCCTTAATGATCCTGTGCCTGTTCAATACGCGAAATACATCGGCAACATTCTTCAAGGTGATTTAGGGACCTCCTTCCAATATAACGATACTCCGGTTACAGAAATTATCGGTGATTTGATTGGCCCATCCGCCCAGCTAGGGTTTCAAGCGATGTTTTTGGGAACAATAGTCGGCATCGCCCTTGGATTGATCGGAGCTTTAAAGCAAAATACGTGGATCGATTATGGTTCCACCTTCATCGCGGTCCTCGGTAAATCGATACCAAGTTTCGTGTTTGCGGGACTGCTTCAATATATTGTTGGGGTTAAACTGGGCTGGCTGCCGGTCGCATTCTGGAGAGGGTTCGAATACTCCATCATGCCGACGATCGCTTTGTCTATTTTCCCGATTTCCATCGCCGCACGTTTCATGAGAACGGAAATGATCGAGGTGCTGAGTTCGGATTATATTACTCTAGCGAAAGCGAAAGGTGTCAGCGGATTCGGGGTGGCAGTGAAGCATGCCTTAAGAAACGCTTTAATTCCAGTAGTAACGGTGCTAGGGCCATTAACGGTTTCATTAATGACAGGATCGCTTGTTATTGAGAAGATTTTCTCTGTGCCCGGCATCGGCGAGCAGTTTGTTAAAGCCATCCAAGTAAATGACTATCAAGTGATAATGGGAACAACATTGCTGTTCGCGGCCTTATTTGTGGTCGTTATACTAATTGTTGATATCCTTTACGGATTGATTGATCCGCGAATCAGACTTGCAGGAGGAAAGAAATAATGGCGAATACAGAACAGAAGATACCTCAAAATAAGTTTCAACCTGCCATTATGGATACTGCGAAGCAAGAAGAAATCTTAAAGCCAAGCCTTAATTTCTGGCAGGACGCTTGGCTGCGTATACGGAAGAATAAAGGGGCCATAGTCAGTATTGTGCTCATCGCAATCATTGTGTTGATGGCCTTTATCGGACCTATGATCAGCGGTAAAGAAGGGGACACCCAAAATGTGAAGCATGCCAACCTACCGCCGAAAATCCCTGTTCTGGAAAATGTCGGATGGCTGCCTTTCGATGGTGAAATGAAGAATAAAGCAGGTAAAGTCATCGACATGTACGAAATGAAAAACGTCGATGAGGATACATATTATTGGTTCGGCACGGATGGATTGGGCCGGGATATCTTCACTCGCCTTTGGGAAGGTACACAGATTTCCCTATATATCGCCTTACTTGCGGCGGTGATCGATATGGTCGTCGGGGTGTCCTATGGA
The DNA here is from genome assembly GCA_051874035.1 of Bacillus sp. (in: firmicutes). Classification (GTDB taxonomy): domain Bacteria; phylum Bacillota; class Bacilli; order Bacillales; family DSM-1321; genus Bacillus_AD. Next base: position 28,755 of record JBJEFM010000091.1, on the reverse strand, counting down.
GCGATATCGGGCTACTTTGGCGGACGGCTGGATAATGTCATGCAGCGGATAACGGAAATTCTGATGGGTATCCCGAATCTAGTGGTAGTAGTTTTGATGATATTAGTATTGGAACCTGGCATTCTATCAATCACGATAGCCTTATCGGTAACAGGTTGGGTAAGCATGGCGAGGGTTGTGCGCGCCCAAACATTAAAATTGAAAGAGCAGGAGTTTGTGCTTGCATCTAAAACATTGGGCAATTCAAATGCGAAAATCATCTTCAAGCATCTTGTGCCGAACTTGGCTGGTGTTATTATCATCAATACGATGTTCACCATTCCGAGTGCGATTTTCTTTGAAGCGTTCTTAAGCTTTATCGGCCTTGGCCTGCAAGCGCCTGCGGCATCGCTCGGTACGCTGATTGACGAAGGTTTCAAATCGCTGTTGACATATCCGCATATGCTGATATTCCCTGCGATTACAATCAGCTTAATAATGATTTGCTTCAACTTAATGGCTGATGGCTTACGTGATGCACTAGATCCAAAAATGCGCGATTAAGATAGGTGAAAAAAATGGAAAAAATACTGGAAGTGAAAGATTTAAATATATCATTTCATACGTTCAACGGTGAAGTAAAAGCGATCCGCGGTGTGGACTTTGATTTAATCAAAGGGGAGACACTTGCGATCGTAGGCGAGTCCGGTTCCGGCAAATCCGTTACGACGAAAACGATTATGAGGCTCCTGCCGCCCGGGAATTCTGAAATCAAGCAAGGTGAAATATTGTTTGAAGGACGGGATTTAACAAAGCTGACAGATCGGCAAATGCAGAAGATCCGCGGAAAAGATATTTCGATGATCTTCCAAGACCCGATGACATCGCTGAATCCGACGATGAAGATCGGCAAGCAAATCATGGAGCCGATCTTGAAGCATCATAAGGTAAGCAAGAAAGAAGCGAAAGAAAGAACAATCGAGCTATTGAAGCTTGTAGGGATTCCGAAGCCGGAGGAACGCTTCAATCAATACCCCCATCAATTCTCCGGGGGGATGAGACAGCGTGTGGTGATCGCAATCGCCCTTGCTTGTACGCCGAAAGTGCTGATCGCGGATGAGCCGACTACGGCGCTTGATGTGACGATTCAAGCGCAAATATTGGAACTGATGAAAGATATTCAGAAGAAGGTTGATACATCTATTATTTTCATCACACATGATTTAGGTGTGGTGGCGAATGTAGCGGATCGTGTAGCGGTTATGTATGCGGGGAAAATCGTGGAAATCGGAACAGTGGACGAGATTTTCTATAATCCGCAACATCCTTATACATGGGGATTAATCAGCTCAATGCCGGATTTGGATACGAGAGATCAGGAATTGTATGCTATTCCGGGAACCCCTCCTAACTTATTGCACCCTCCGAAAGGCGATGCATTTGCTCCGCGCAATCAATATGCAATGCAAATTGACTTAGAGGAAGAACCGCCGATGTTTAAAGTATCGGATACGCATTATGCGGCGACTTGGCTGCTTCATCCGGATGCGCCGAAAGTGGAGCCGCCTCCAGCGGTGCTGAAACGAAGAGAGTATTTCCTTTCTCTTAAGGGAGGACAAGAATGATGGAACAAAAAGAAGTATTATTAGAAGTGAAGCATTTAAAACAATATTTTAATGAAGGCAAGCATAATATGGTGAAGGCCGTAGACGATATCTCGTTCACGATTTACAAAGGCGAAACGCTGGGGCTTGTAGGCGAGTCGGGCTGCGGCAAATCAACGACCGGAAGAACAATCATCAGATTGTACGAAGCGACAGGCGGAGAGGTTTTATTCCGCGGCGAGAACGTCCACGGGAAAAAGTCGAAAGAGGAGATGAAGGACTTCAACCGTAAGATGCAAATGATTTTCCAAGATCCGTATGCGTCTTTAAACCCGCGTATGAAAGTCGGCGATATCATTGCTGAAGGCATCGATATCCACGGTCTTGCCGCGTCGAAGGAAGACCGTATGAATCAGGTGTATCATTTGCTGGAAACAGTCGGATTGAACCGAGAGCATGCGAGCCGTTACCCGCATGAATTCTCAGGTGGCCAGCGCCAACGTATAGGCATTGCCCGTGCACTCGCCGTGCAGCCGGATTTCATTATTGCCGACGAACCTATATCGGCGCTTGATGTATCGATCCAAGCGCAGGTGGTTAACTTGATGAAACAATTGCAGAAGGAGAAAGGGCTGACTTATTTATTCATCGCCCATGATTTATCGATGGTGAAATATATCAGCGACCGTATCGGTGTGATGTATTTCGGTAAGCTGGTTGAAATCACGACGAGCGAAGAATTATATAACAACCCGCTGCATCCTTATACAAGATCATTGTTATCCGCTATCCCGCAACCGGATCCGATTAGTGAACGCAAAAGGAAGCGTGTGCCTTACGATCCTTCTGTACACCAATACAGCGAAGGTGAAGAAGTGAAGCTGCGTGAAGTGAAGCCTGGACATTTTGTGTTGTGTTCAGAGAAAGAATTCATCGCGTATCAAGCGCAGTGCAAATAAGAAGAAGCTCCCTAAACTTTGAAGGGGGCTTCTTTCATTTTTATTTTCCTCCGACTTGCTTCCAGCCTTTTTGCGTATGCATGGAAGCGTCCAGATGTACATTTTTTTTCCTGCCTCCGAATAATTTTACTCCGATTGTATGGGCAATCACCCCGTTTAAAGCGGTGGAGCCGACAACGAGAACAGCGATGAGCGCTAAATCCACTATATATTCAACCATCAAATTCCTCCTTATATGTAAAAGTATTATTTCTTTCAGCATAAAAGTATGAAAATGTGTAAAAAAGATATTTTAGGGAATAGGAAGAAGCGAGAAGGGTAATTCGTGTATTCGACAAAAAGGAACGGGTTTCTTGTAAAATAGACAAATTCTAATTTTCATTTATATTCAAATATTTTTGATTTCATAGGCGATTAGGCGTTTGTATTTGGTAATAAAGGGTAAAGTATATATGAGAAAGGTTATATATATGTATGAACAGAATGTGATAAATGAGAATAAAGTATGTATATTTTCATTTGATAAGGAAGTCGTTTATCATGTGATTCAGGGAAACCAATAAGGGCAAACGGTTGAAAAAGCTTGAAATAAAGGCTTTCGTCAATATTTTTTTATTTTTTAAAAAATATGTTCATTTTGTTAAAATATCATGTATAATTGACATGTAGAAATTTCTTGTTTAAAGTAATTTCAATTTAGAGGATTGCTCCTGTAAGGAAAGTTTTCCCAATCGTAGATCAAAGGGTTCTATAAAAAGGGGAGTGTGATAGTTGTGGTAACTTTGTATACATCACCAAGTTGTACATCTTGTCGAAAAGCGAAAGCTTGGTTAGAAGAACATAACATACCGTATGTGGAAAGAAACATTTTCTCGGAGTCTCTTTCTATTGAAGAAATAAAAGAAATATTACGAATGACAGAGGATGGAACTGATGAAATCATTTCCACTAGATCCAAAACATTCCAGAAATTGAATGTGAATTTAGAAACATTGCCGTTGCAACGGCTATATCGTCTAATTAAAGAGAACCCTGGTTTATTAAGAAGACCTATTATACTCGACGAAAAAAGATTGCAAGTCGGTTATAATGAGGACGAAATCCGTCGTTTCCTTCCAAGAAAAGTACGTACGTTCCAACTTCGCGAAGCACAGCGTATGGTTAATTAACTTTATCTATATCCCTTGGCCGCTTTCCGGTCAGGGGGATTTTTTATATATGGAGGATATGCAGGCGGAATTTCTTTCCGATCCGTAAAGTGAATATGTAAGTTTTAACATATAATATCATGATATGGAGAAAATTCAAATTATTTTACCTTCATTTTCAAAAATAGATTGAATAGTCGGAATTTAGAGGGCAGGACAACCTATTTGTATATCTTGATTAAAGCCAAAAAATTATGTAAAATGAGGGCAATATTTAGGCAAATGTTTGTTTTTCTAAATGTACTGCTTTTTGTTTTCCTTCTTATTGTTTTTATCATAAAATAAAGTAAAATAGCAATATGATTAAGATGGAGCTATAAAGGGAAAAGATTATTATATACTCGGCTCACTTTTGGGGGTAATTCCCTTCACACTATACTATGATAGAAGGGAGAGGGGATTTATGGAAATAGAACGTATTAATGAACATACCGTCAAGTTTTATATTTCGTACATGGATATTGAAGAAAGAGGCTTTGACCGTGATGAAATTTGGTATAACCGCGACCGAAGCGAAGAATTGTTCTGGGAGATGATGGATGAAGTTCATCATGAGGAAGAATTCGCTATCGAAGGGCCGCTTTGGATTCAAGTGCAAGCGCTGGATAAAGGCTTGGAGATCATGGTCACGAAAGCGCAATTCACGAAAGACGGCAGCAATATCGAAATTCCGATATCAGAGGATAAAGTGAAAGAGCTGCCAGTTGATGAAAGAATCGAGTCTCTTCTTGATCAACATTTTCAAGGGAAACAGGAAAGCAATGCGGAAGAAATGGCCGAATATGAATTGGATGTTTTAGAATGCATGATTATGTTCCGCGATTTCGAAGACTTGATTGATTTAAGCAAGCGAAATGGGTTGGAAGGCTTTAAATCCTCGTTATACTCATTTGAAAATAAATACTATCTCTATGTTGAATTCGAAGAAGAAAATATCGATGAAGAGATAGACGAAAGATATATCGATAATACACTGAGCATTCTATTGGAGTATGGCATTGAATCCAACCTTACCATACACCGTCTGCAGGAGTATGGTAAAGAGATCATGGCTGAGGATGTATTCGGTACGATCCGTTCGTATTTTTCATAAGGATAGAACCGGTTTCTGAAATGGAAATCGGTTTTTTTGTTTTTATGGACAAACATGGATTAACACTGTTTTTATAATATTTTTGAACCTTCAGGCCGTTTTAATCGTATATAAGGGTAATGATGATATATAGTCCATTGTTTCTCTATGAGGTGAGAGTTGATGAAGAATACGGTTAGGGTATTGATTTTTGTAGCTATGATCGCTTTGGCGTGGTTTTTGTTCCAAGACCGGCTGGGCGGTGTGTTTAGTTATATAAGTATTATTATGACTATTTCGGCGGTTGTGATCGGCATTGTGATCTTTCTTGAGAATCGCCATCCAACCCAGACGTTGACGTGGCTGGTGGTGATTGGGGCGTTCCCGTTGTTCGGCTTCATTTTTTATTTTCTATTCGGACGCAACTATCGCAAGGAACGGTTATACCGCAAGAAATATTTTTTGGATAAGCAGGCTTTCCTCGAGATAGAAGGGCAGTCTGACATGAGCGAAGAGCGTCTAGAAGAAATGGGTGAGCATCAGCAGAAAGTGATCAAGCTGGCCCAGCGAATCGGCAATAGTCCCATATCCTTTGCGACGGAGACCAAAGTATTGACGAACGGAGAAGAAACATTCTCCCATATCCTGGATGAACTGCGCAGGGCGAAACACCATATTCATTTAGAGTACTATATTGTACGGGATGACCGCATCGGCCATGATATTAAATCTGTTTTAATCGAGCGGGCTAAAAGTGGCGTGGAGGTGCGCTTTCTATATGATGCGGTAGGTTCATGGACGCTGACAAGATCCTATATTAAAGAGCTGCGTGAAAGCGGCGTGGAAGTGGCGCCGTTCGGCCCTGTCCATTTGCCCTTTCTGACGAATAAAGCGAATTTCCGCAACCACCGCAAAATCATCGTGATAGATGGCCATGTAGGGTTTGTCGGCGGCTTGAATATCGGCGATGAGTATTTAGGCAGAAACGAGAGCGTCGGTTTCTGGCGCGATACACATCTGCTTGCGAAAGGGGAAGCGGTCCGGACACTGCAGCTGATTTTCCTGCAAGATTGGTATTACAGCACGAATAAAAGCTTCTTAACCGATGAATATTTATTGCCGAGCATGCCGATTGTGCATGAACATGGCGGCGTCCAAATGATTGCCGGCGGCCCTGATAATGAATACAGCGTCATCAAGGATATCTTCTTCAGCATGATTACCTCAGCGAAAGAATCGGTATGGATCGCGTCTCCCTATTTCATACCGGACGAAGATATCTTCCAGGCAATCAAAGTGGCGGTATTGAGCGGAATTGACGTGAAGTTGCTTGTGCCTAAGAATCCGGACAAGCGAATCGTTTGGCATGCTTCCCGTTCCTATTTTCCTGATTTGCTTGAACTCGGCGTGGAGATTTATGAATATAAACGCGGTTTTCTGCATAGCAAAATTGTGATTGTGGATCGGGAATTGGCCTCCATCGGCACCGCAAACATGGATATGAGAAGCTTCCATTTGAATTTCGAAGTGAATGCTTTCTTGTATAGGACAGGCAGCACCCATACGCTTGTGGATGATTTCCTTGCTGATTTGGAGCAATCGCAGCCGCTATATATGGAGTCTTTCGGTAAAAGGAATCTTGGCATCCGGGTTATCGAATCGACTTGCCGGCTGTTGTCGCCTTTGCTATAGAGAGACTGAAGAAGCGATCCGTGAAGGATGGCTTCTTTTTTTGCGACTTTCGATAGAAGGCAGGTTTTTGGATGGGCGCTGTTGAATTCTAATAGCGTACTAGAAAGGAGGAATCTTCATGTTATTGGCAAAGGATAAAGATGGAACGACACTGTCTTTATTGTCTTTATCAAGAGAAGAGCTGCAGATGCATCGGCACAATACGTATTATTGCCCGTGCTGCGGCGCCAAAGTGCATGTGAAGGCGGGGAGGGTCAAAATTCCCCACTTCGCGCATATATCGAACCAGTCATGCGAATCCGCATCGGAAAGGGAATCGATCGAGCATCTAGAAGGGAAGAGAAGGCTGTACCAGTGGTTTAGGCACCAAGGCTATCCGGTTTCTTTGGAGACCTATTTCCCCGCATTCAAGCAAAGGGCGGATCTGCTTGTGGTATGCGGATCCATCCAGTATGCGATTGAATTCCAATGCTCGGTTCTTTCGCTGGATGATATTATGAAACGAACGGATGCATACAGGCAGCATGGCATTATTCCGGTATGGATTTTCAATGAGCCGCTGTTAAAGCGCAATCGCCATACGTTTGCTGTTTCAGCATTCCAATGGTATGTCTCTTCCGTAAGCTCCTTAATTCCTAAGCTACTGTTCTATTCCCCCTCCCAGCATCAATTCACAGTCCTTCAACAACTCACACCGTTTTCCGCACGTAAGGTATTCGCCAAACGATATTGCATAGGCGCCGATCGGCTTTCATTCCGGAACTTGATCGGACGTCCTGACTTTTCTTCTTTCTCCCTTGATGGTTGGCGGATGGCAAAGCATAAGTGGCGCCTGCACGCCCCGCAGTATGCCAAGTCCTCTCCCTTCCTTTATCGGTCCATGTATGAATCGCGCCTCTATCCGGCTCTATTTCCGCAAGAAATCGGCATACCTGTCCCATATGGGCATTTATTTGAGACAAGTGCAATTGTTTGGCAGTTCTGGTTATATCATTACGTCATGCGGGGGAAGGTAATAGGAGATGACTTGCCGATGCAAGCGTGGAGAGCCGGACTTGCCCATTGTGAGAAAGCGAAGAAGATTATCTTGCGGACGCTTCCATCCGGTTCCGTTATCGACCCATTCTTGCCTGTTGAGCATTATGTACACATGCTGGAAAGGCTCGGAGTGTTAAAACGGATAAGGGAGGGTACGTATATAATACAGCGCCTCATAGAGGAGAATCATCCGGGGGATCCCCGCCAGGAAGCGGTTTTCTATCGGAGGGTTTCGTTTGTTTATGACGAGCTCATGAAGGGGGCATTGCGTTCATAGGGCAAGAGATTGCGCTATAAGCGCGTGTTGGAAAAAAAGCAGGATTTTATTTGATGATACAGAATTAATAGTATAATGATTTTGTATCATCAAGTCATGATTTCATTATAAATGGAAAGTGAGGATTCGTTATGGCACAGACAAATAAGCCGAAAACATTGCCGGCTCGATCTGAAATTAAAGTGGAAGATACGTGGAGACTGGAAGACATATTCGCGACCGATGCAGATTGGGAGCGGGAATTTACAGAAGTAAAAGAGGAGTTGAGCAAAGCGGGAGCTTATCAAGGAACGCTCGGAGAAAGCGCCGGTCGATTATATGAAGCCTTGCAGTTTCAGGATGAAGTGTTTGAAAGACTAGGCAAATTATATACATATTCGCATATGCGGTACGACCAAGATACAACGAACTCGCATTATCAAGGCATGGACGACCGTGCGAAAACTTTATATTCCCAAAGTGCGAGCGCCTTCTCTTTCATGGTGCCGGAGATTTTAAGCATCGATGAAGCGAAATTGAGCGCTTTCATTGAGGAAAGCGCTGACCTTAAGCTTTACAAGCATTCGCTGGAAGAAATCAATCTGCAAAGACCGCATATTCTATCAGCGAGCGAGGAAGCGCTGCTTGCAAAAGCCTCAGAGGTGCTGGACGCTTCGAGCAATACATTCGGCATGCTGAACAATGCGGACCTGGAGTTTCCGTCCATCAAGAATGAGAACGGGGAAGAGGTGCAAGTAACGCACGGGCGCTATATTACGTTCTTGGAAAGTGCGGACCGACGTGTAAGGAAAGATGCCTTTGAAGCGGTCTACGAGACGTACGGCAAGTATTTGAACACATTTGCCAGCACACTGGCGGGAAACGTGAAGAAACAGCAATTCATCGCCGAAATCCGCCATTATGACTCGGCTCGCCAGGCGGCGCTTAGCGATAATAACATACCTGAATCTGTCTACGATAATTTGGTGAATACCGTCAATGATAATCTGCACTTAATGCATCGCTATGTGGATTTGCGCAAGAAGGTATTAGGCGTGGATGAGCTTCATATGTACGATCTATACACACCGCTTGTAAAAGAAGTGAAAATGGAAATTCCTTATGAGAAAGCGAAGGAATATGTACTGGAAGGTTTGGCGCCGCTAGGCGATGACTACAACCGCGTCCTGAAAGAAGGCTTTGAGAATCGTTGGGTGGACGTTCACGAGAACAAAGGCAAACGAAGCGGAGCCTATTCTTCCGGGGCATACGGCACGAATCCGTACATCCTTATGAATTGGCAGGATAATGTGAATAACCTGTTCACATTGGCGCACGAATTCGGTCATTCCGTGCACAGCTATTACACAAGAAATACACAGCCGAACACGTACGGGGATTATTCCATTTTCGTGGCGGAAGTGGCTTCCACATGCAATGAGAATTTATTGAACGACCATCTATTGAAGACGATTACAGATGAGAAGCAGCGCCTGTATTTATTAAACCATTATTTAGAAGGCTTCCGGGGCACTGTTTTCCGCCAAACGATGTTCGCGGAGTTTGAACAATTGATCCATAGGAAAGTTCAACAGGGCGAAGCGTTGACGGCGGAATCATTGACAGAAACCTATTATGATTTAAACAAGAAATACTTCGGCGGCAATATCCATATCGATAAGGAAATCGGCAGGGAGTGGGCGAGAATCCCGCACTTCTATTATAATTTCTATGTATATCAATATGCGACTGGTTTCAGTGCGGCCGCTGCGTTAAGTAAAGGTATCCTGGAAGAAGGCCAGCCGGCTGTCGATCGTTATATTGACTTCCTGAAAGCGGGAAGCTCCGATTATCCGATTGAAGTATTGAAAAAAGCGGGCGTCGATATGACGACATCCACTCCAATCCAAGAAGCATTGAATGTATTTGAAGAGAAGCTGAATGAAATGGAAAGTCTATTATAAATAAAGTAAAATAAAATAAAACTCCGGCCGTACGATAGCGGTCGGAGTTTTGTTGAATTACATTGTATAAAATCTTTAAAAATCAATAGTTAATTTTTCGTGATGTTGATAAATGTCGAAAATAATTATTTTGAAATAATTAAATAATGGATTAAAATCCTTTAAAACGATTTTTGTTGTTTAATGTCAGGATAAATAGCAGTACGGCAGCAAAGAGTAGGGGAATAGAAAGAAAAATGGGGAATAACTTAATCAGCGCTAGAATATGAAGGAATAGGGAAATCAGAAAAAGAGCCATATACAGTATGAATTTAGTCTTCGTCACAGGTAATCTTCCTTTCGAAAAGCTTTTGATACATTTTATTTAGGAAACGAAATATTATACTAAAAATTTGACGAAAATGTGAAAAGATCAACAAACACTTGAAATGCTATTAAAACATCTGTTATATTATGAGTGTGAAGTTGATCACAAGCAAACATATACCCCTTTGTTTGACCGTGAAAAATTTCTCCCATCCCCTTTGTTCGTATGAATAGAAAAAGCCCTGCTTATCCCGGCAGGGCTTTTTCGTGCAATTTGGCTCCAAAAAGCGGGGTTCCCCCTCTCTTGAGCGAACATGTTCCTCTCAACTAAAAAAACCACCTCTATAGCGCCGAGGCAGTTTTTCATCGATGTATATTACTCCTGTATGTATTTCCAAAACGTTCCGTGTTTAGCGGGAATGCGCTCTACAACTCGTTGGAGCTGCAGTTTCTTCATTTCGCGCTCGACGGCTTGCTCTCCCATATCATAGGCTACTGAAACTTCCTTCGTGGCGACTACATTGTAGAACCGCACAAAGGATTCAATAGTGGGCAGTGGAGCGGGGGGCGGGATGGATGGCATAATCTCGGTAAGGATAGAGAGGTACACATCGTACGAATAGGTGCCGGGCACTTTAATGCCCTCCTCTTCAATATTGCTGCCGAAGAACACCATGGACGGCATTTCCTGTATATCCATTTCGGTTGTGATCTTTAAATCGCATTGAAAAGCCTTTGTTGCCGCCTGTGAATGTATATCGCTAAGAAATTCCTCTATATCAAGCTGGACAGATTTAGCGCATTCGATTAAGACCGGCATTTCGGAGACGTTTTTTTTCTTTAGGAATAGGTATTCCCGAAATTTCCGTAAAAATTTAATTCCGCGTTTCTTTCCTTGAAGCTCAGCCGCTTTAATGGCAATAGAGGCATTATAGGGCATGGATAGCGGGAAAGGGTTGTGTGACCATAATTCTCCGTCGCATGACATTCCTGTTCTGCTTGCTGTTTTCTCCCAGACGGCCGCCATGTTTTGGGATCGTCTGGATGGATTGTTTAAGGCGGATATTTTTCCGCTAAGCACATGCTTGATACTCAAAATATTTCCATATTCCATCTGTAGCTTTTTAAGAACGGGTTCCATTCCCCAGCATTCCGGGCATAAGGGATCTATAAATACATATATTTCGATAGGTTTCTTTCCGGTAATGGAACAATGATATGTGTGTAGCCACTCAACAAAATTGAAATCGTTTTTTTGAGTACTCAACTGCTTTCTCCTTTCTTGACTATAGTGATAATAGTATAGGCGGCCGTGCCGTGCTTGCGGCGGTATGATTGTTTCTATACATGTTTTTAGTCTTTTAAGAAGGAGTATTTACCATATGCTGGGCAGTCAGGGTGAGGCGGCTATAAATATACTCCCGTAAATCGCTCTCAAGCTCTACTTCATCCATCGCCTCGCTCATGCAAGAAAGCCAAGCGGCTGCTCGTTCGGGTGTGATTTCAAATTGGAGATGGCGTGCACGCAGCATAGGATGGCCGTGTTCATCTGTATAGAGTGAAGGTCCCCCGAGAAATTGTGTCAGGAACTGCTTCTGCTTGCGAATGGTTTCTGTCAAATCCTCCGGGAAGATCGGGATGAGTAAAGGGTGCTGGTGCACTTTTGCATAAAAAATCTCAATCATTCTATCTAATTGTTCTTTGCCTATTGCATCATAGGGGGTTTGTGAATGTGACATAGGATTCTCCTCTTACAACTTATGTAAAGTTATTGTAGCAACGAAAGGGCGATATCTCAAACAACTAGCTTAAAAAGGTTAAAAATGACAAAAAATAAGGGCGGACCGTCAAATGTTCGGGCTGCCCTTACCGTATTCAAGCTTGATATGTGCCGAGAACCTTCTGTACATAGTTCTGTGTTTCTTTAAAAGGAGGGATGCCGCTGTATTTGTCGACATTGCCGGGTCCTGCGTTATAGGCCGCTAGAGCGAGCGCTGTGTTCTCTCCGTAGCGATCGAGCATTTGCCGTAAATACTTAGCTCCTCCCATGATATTCTCCCTCGGGTCAAATACATTCTTCACGCCTACATATTTCGCTGTCGTCGGCATCAGCTGCATCAGGCCGGCAGCGCCCGCATGGCTTGTGGCGGTGCTGTCGAAGTTGGATTCCTGCTTGATGACGGCGGAGATCAATTTCGCGGGCACATTGTAGCGCCCGGCAGCTTCCGTAATATATTGTTCATACCGCCCGCTGGCTTCTGGAACAGCGGAAACGTCCGTATAAGGCTGGACTGGGGCATAGGAAGCGGGCATGGATGAAAGGTGTCGGCCCGTATATGCGTCCGTTGCCGGGAAACCGAAGGCCTCTGTTGTATTCATGCCGTTCGCTATGCTGTTAATGCTGCCGAGTGTATTCGTTATAGTGGAGCTTTCGCTTTGGCCCGTTAAGAAACTCATAAGCAGTTCTTGGAACATGCTTGATGAGGAAGTTGTCGCATCAGTTGTGCTGCTGTTTAATCCTTGAAGAGCTTGGAGTTGAATCAGCGTTTTCAAGCTTTGGACGTTCATGTTCTCCCTCCGGTTATTCTACTTTGTCCCGTTTAACAGGTACTAAGACCCCCACTTCAACACAGCAGTGAAAGCGCAGATGTGTAAGTGGGAGATCAAGTACCTGTAACAACTAAGGTTGGTTCATCTAATGATAGGTGGGGGATGAAGGAACCCCCCCACCTATCAAAGGTTCATTTTATTAAACTTCGCGTTATAGAATCGTTTAATCTTATTATCGGTTTTCCTTATTGGAATGTTCAGTTGTTTTAATAGGTTATTGAAATTTTCTTTTCCTTCGGCATAATCGCTTACTTCATATTCCAGTTCATAATCTTCATTGGATAAGTAGGTGCTGTGGTCCAACACAAGGGTGCCGCCCATATACTGTGTTTCAGCGCGGCTTGTGGCGAGTGTGCCGAAGCATTGTAAATCAGAAGGGCGGATTTGGAATTCCGTGCGCAAAATCGTCGAGATTGCACCATCAATCATTGCGCTTGTTTCGAGCATTCGTTCCGCTGTTTCCGCATGCAGCGATTCGTGCGTTTCCAGTAAGCCTTCTGCAGCCGGCTGCTTCAGTGTCAGTACATATTTCGCGTTCTTATGGCGGATGCGCAGCGCTGCGCCGTGTTTTTTTAATGCGAAGTCGGGGGTATCGAAATAATGGTTCTCTTGCGCGGCGAAATCAGAAGGGACGATCTGAAAATGCCGGATGAGTTTCTGGAATTCTTCATACGATAGTAAATTTTTAAACTCGATTTCGATTTCTTGATTCATAATGGACATCCTTTCGATTTTGGCTATATATTGAATCATACTTCAACCTTATGAATACGTTAAGGGTTATGGTAAAATAAATATTGTTATTGGCAGGAGGGAACGTTTTTATGAGAAAAGAAATTGAAATTACATCTGTAGCAGTTGAATCCAATAGAGTTATTTTACAAGCGGATCAGCTGGATTTTGGCGAAATAAAACCAAAAAGTCAGATGTTAGTAGATTCTGACCGATTTGCTTTTATATACATAGTAGAAATTCAAGATGAATACGCGTATGTGACGCTGCCCGAACCTAGTTGGGCGCACTTGAAGGAAGTGTGCACAGAGCATTTGCCCGTAGTGCTGCGCAACGGGGAAGCGGAAATTGAGCTTCCTGCTTTTGAGGAAGAATTAGTCTATTTACTTGATAATATTAAAGATAATGCTAACTATGGGGACGACATGGTGTTGCGTGTAGAAAAAGCATTTTCGTAAGAAGCTTTGAGGCAGGTGCAATTATATTATGGATTGGGATAATTTTTTAGCTCCTTATAAACAAGCGGTTGAGGAACTAAAGGTAAAGTTGAAAGGGATGCGGACACAGTTTGAAAGAGAGGGCGTGCACTCGCCGATTGAATTCGTGACAGGCAGGGTCAAGCCGGTCGCGAGCATTCTTGATAAAGCGGAGAATAAGGGGATTCCGATCGAGAAATTGGAAGAAGAGCTGCAGGACATAGCCGGTCTCCGGATGATGTGCCAATTCGTCGATGATATAAAAGTCGTTGTACAATTGTTGCGCAATCGCAATGATTTTGAAATCATAGAAGAAAGGGATTATATTTCGCACAACAAAGCCAGCGGCTACCGTTCGTACCATGTCGTGCTGAACTATCCTGTCCAGACAATCCATGGCGAGAAGAAGATACTGGCGGAGATTCAAATCCGCACGCTGGCCATGAATTTCTGGGCGACAATCGAGCATTCGCTGAATTATAAATACCGCGGCCAGTTTCCCGATGAGATCCGCGTCAGATTAAAGAGAGCGGCGGAAGCGGCCTATTTATTGGATGAGGAAATGTCGGAAATAGCAATAGAGATACAGGAAGCACAAAGGGTTTTTTCGAAAAAAAATGATGAAGCTCAAAAACTGAATTAATCTCTAGCAGATTATAGGGGAGAGCGAATCGCGCGGGAGGATATTATGAAATTCGCCATAACGTCAAAGGGAGACGACAAATCGAATAAGTTGATGCAAAGAATGAAGACATACCTTCAAGACTTTGAGTTAACGTTGGATGAAGAACAACCGGACATTGTGGTATCGGTAGGAGGGGATGGAACGTTGCTTTATGCGTTCCATCGCTTTAAATACCGCCTGGACCAGACGGCGTTTGTGGGCGTGCACACCGGCCATCTTGGATTTTACGCGGATTGGACGCCGGATGAAATAGAGAAGCTGGTGATTGCAATCGCCAAGACTCCTTACCAGGTGGTGGAATATCCACTTTTAGAAATCATTGTCCGCTATAAACATGGCGGCTCGCCGTCGAAGTTCTTGGCTTTAAATGAATCGACAGTCAAAGGGGTAGAAGGGACGCTTGTTATGGATGTGGAAATCAAAGGGCAGAACTTTGAAACATTCCGCGGCGATGGATTATGTGTATCAACGCCTTCAGGAAGCACCGCTTATAATAAGGCACTGGGCGGGGCCATTATCCACCCATCCATTAAAGCGATCCAAATCGCGGAAATGGCCTCTATCAATAATCGAGTATTCCGTACGGTAGGGTCGCCGCTTATACTGCCGGACCATCATACATGCATGTTGAAGCCGGCCAATCAAAATGATTTCATCATTACAATTGACCATCTCCAAGTGATGCAAAGAGATGTGAAATCAATTCAATATCGCGTTGCTGATGAGAAAATCCGTTTTGCCCGTTTCCGTCCATTTCCATTCTGGAAACGAGTACGCGATTCATTTATCAGTGATTAATCATTATAAGAAGTAGGATCAGAATATGAATGTGTTTCAATTAACATGGCAAGTGGAAGAGCGGCAATCAGGCATGCTGCTCCGGGAATTTCTGAAAGAGCGGCAGATCTCCAAAGCGGCGTTGGCGGATATCAAGTTCAAAGGCGGCTGCATCCGGGTGAACGGTTCCGAGGAAACGGTCCGTTACCTTTTAAAACATGGAGATATAGTGAATGTCCAGTTTCCGATTGAGCAGGCAAGTGAAGGGCTGTTGCCGGAAGATCTGCCATTAGAGGTCGTCTATGAAGATGATTATCTATTAGTGATCAATAAACCGCCCTTTACGAATACGATTCCATCCAGGGAACACCCGACCGGCAGCATAGCGAACCGGGTAGCAGGCTATTACAGTAAAAAAGGCATAGCATCAACCGTCCATGTAGTGACGAGGCTCGACCGTGATACATCAGGCCTGATGTTGATCGCGAAGCATCGCCATGTGCATCATCTGTTCAGCGAACAACAGAAACAAGGCAGGGTGAGCCGGACATACGAAGCATTCGTCCACGGGCATCTGGATAGTGAGGGCATGATCGAAGCGCCGATCGGCCGCAGCAGTACAAGCATCATTGAACGCGAAGTGCGCGAGGATGGACAATACGCTTGCACCTTATATAAATCCCTCGCAGTATACGAACGGTTGTCGCATGTTGAATTGCAGCTGCTGACAGGCCGGACCCACCAAATCCGTGTGCATATGGCCCATCTTGGCCATCCACTGCTCGGAGATGATTTATACGGCGGCTCATTGGAGCTGTTGGACAGGCAGGCATTGCACTGCAAGCAGCTTACATTCCGTCATCCATTCACGGAAGAAACGCTGACTTTTCATGCAGGGCTGCTGAAGGATATGCGCTGTCTGATTGATAGTGAATCCCGCTCTTGATTCGAGAGCGGCTTTTTTTGCCTCTGAAATAATAGAGAGGGATATATGGGCGGGAACCGAATGGGCAACCGCCTTTTCAATAGAGTGCGCCTCCCTAATGAAAATCGAGCACATCCCGGAAATGGGGGTGTACTCGATCTAAGCCGCTACTTCTCCAATTCGCGGAATTTCTCCGCTATGTAAGGCATGGAAGAAGGAACGCTGCTGAATTCAAGTTCCGGATAGCGCAGGGCGGTGAGTTTGCCGCCGAAGACGCATCCTGTATCGATGTTATAGGTGTTATTTTGCACGACGGGAGCTTTCACGGGGGTATGCCCGTAGACGATAATCGCGCTTCCGCTATGATGCTTTGCCCAGTTTCGGCGGATTGGGTAGCCGTCGGGATGGGTTTTGCCGGTAATATCACCATAAAGTACAAAGGTTTGCACCTTCTTATCATATCTTCCGATGAAGTCCTCCCGGATGCCGGCATGGGCGATAATGAGTCTGCCTTGATCAACCGTTTGATAGAGTGGATTATTTTCATATAATGAAATGAATTTTTTTCGGATGCTTGCTTGGCCTTTTGGCGGCAATGCTTTATACTCCGCGACGGTTGTTTCTAAACCGTGCGTTATGCTTACGTTTCTTCCTAGAAAGAAGCGGTATAGTTTATTGCAATGGTTGCCGGGAGCATAAATGCCTTTTTCAGCTTGAATCAAGTCGTAGACAACCTCGATTACTTTAAGAGAATGCGGTCCCCGGTCGGTCAGGTCGCCGACAAAGCCAAGGATCCGTCCCTCCGGATGAAGAGGGATGCCTGTTTCCCAATTGTATCCAAGGTTTTCGGTCAGGGCTTTAAATTCTTTGAAGCAGCCGTGGATATCCCCAATAATATCTATGTTCATCGTTATCAACTCCTTCTATTATTGTATCCTATTCCGTATGAAAAATTGAAAGAAAGGATATCCACAGGTTTCATTTTTCCAAAATCGAGAATAATAACCGGGAGCATGCAGTAAATAAATGAAGCGGTAAATGAAATTTCTAGCGACAACTGCCTATAGTTTTTGCTAGTATAGTTTAAGTAAGTTTCAGGCGAAGTGAAACTTTAGTCTGAGAGGAGGTTATGCTATGACAGAGCTAAATGATAAAGAAACACCAAATTTCGATGAAGCCCTTATGCTGGCATCGTTACGTGATGATGAGCTGGAGAAGTTCAGACAGGAATTTATGGAATTGCATCCGTATGATCAAGCAACATTTTTCGCAAAACTAGAAAGGGAATATCGATCGAAAATTTATCATTTTCTTTCTCCAGAAGAAATGGCAGAGATGTTCGATAACTTGGAATTGGATGAAGAGGAATATAAAGAACTCCTTGCTGAAATGAATCCTTCCTATGCGGCGGATATGCTCGCGGAAATGTATGCCGATGACGCGGTGGACGTTCTGAATGAGCTTGATAAAGAGCAAGTTGTTACGTATTTAACCATAATGGATGATGAAGCGGCCAAAGAAATCAGGGAGCTGCTCCATTATGAAGAATATACAGCCGGAAGTATCATGACTACTGAGTTTATTGCGATTTCGGCTAATCAAACCGTTCGTTCAGCCATGTATATTTTGAAGAATGAAGCGCCGCAAGCGGAAACAATTTATTACGTTTATGTGATCGATGAAGATAAGAAGCTTGTAGGTGTCATCTCCTTGCGTGATTTAATCGTAGCCGATGACGATACGATGATTTCCGAAATCATGAATGACCGTGTTGTAAGTGTTTCTGTCAGCGACGACCAGGAAGAAGTCGCGCGGATGATGAAAGACTATAACTTCCTGGCAGTGCCGGTCGTGGATTTCCAAGAGCATCTGCTTGGAATCATCACAGTCGATGACATCATGGACGTTATGGATGAAGAAGCGTCGGATGACTACTCCAAGCTTGCGGGTATCTCCGATTTGGATAAAGTAGACCGCAATCCGTTTGGAGCGGCGAAGAAACGTCTGCCGTGGTTGGTTCTTCTCCTGTTCTTAGGTTTGTTCACGGCGAGTTTGATGGCACGCTTCGAAGAGACATTGAGCCAGAAAGCCGTTCTGGCCGTATTCATCCCGCTGATTGCAGGCATTGCCGGCAATTCCGGGACGCAGGCTTTGGCAGTCGCGGTGCGCGGTATCGCAACGGGTGATCTGGAAGAAGAAAGCAAATGGCGGCTTATAATACGGGAAGCGGGCACAGGCCTTATAACCGGTGCTTCATGCGGTGTGGTCATTACGATTATTGTTTATGTTTGGAAAGGCGACCTGATGTTGGGATGTCTGGTCGGTTTGACTGTTTTGACGACATTGATTGTCGCTACTCTAGCGGGGTCAGTCGTGCCGTTATTGATGCATAAATTGAATATTGACCCGGCTGTCGCTTCCGGGCCGTTTATTACAACCATCAATGATATTATTAGTATTCTTATTTATCTTGGAATGGCGACACTATTTATGAGTTATTTGGGTTAAGGGGAATCCGCCGCGCGTTGTGGCGGGTTTTCTTTTTTACAATTTTTAGATAAAAATGAATTTGATGCTTTCCTTTCCGGATTATATTCGTTATAATAGATATTAGTACTAGGTACTAATATCTTGTTATATAAAATAGGAGGCATAAAAATGGCCCTTTCTTTAAATGGTAAAACGATCGTCGTAATGGGAGTAGCGAACAAACGGAGCATCGCATGGGGGATCGCCCGCTCGCTGCATGAGGCGGGAGCCAACTTGATTTTTACATATGCAGGTGAACGATTAGAGAAAAACGTTAAAGAGCTGGCATATTCACTGGATGAGTCTTATCCCGTTCTTCCGTGCGATGTGACTAGCGATGAAGATGTGAAGAAGTGCTTTGCGGCAATCAAAGAGCAAGCGGGAGTGATTCATGGCATTGCCCATTGCATCGCTTTCGCCAATAAGGAAGAATTAGAAGGAGATTATATGAATACAACGCGCGACGGCTTCCTGCTGGCACATAATATCAGCTCCTACTCATTGACTGCTGTCGCGAAGGAAGCGCAAGAAGTAATGACAGAGGGCGGTTCGATTGTGACGCTGACTTATCTCGGGGGAGAAAGAGTCGTCACAAATTACAATGTAATGGGAGTCGCTAAAGCTTCACTTGAGGCAAGTGTGAAGTATTTGGCTGCGGACCTGGGCAAGAAAGGCATCCGTGTGAATTCCATTTCGGCCGGTCCAATCCGTACATTGTCGGCTAAAGGAATCAGCGACTTCAATTCCATTCTGAAGGAAATTGAAGAAAGTTCTCCATTGCGCCGTACAACGACGCCTGAAGAAGTCGGCGATACAGCTTTATTTTTGTTCAGTAATCTATCCCGCGGCATTACAGGGGAGAACATCCACGTTGATTCGGGATTCCATATTATCGCGCGCTGATTTGCAAGCTGATCCAAGCTATTCATCAATACGATGGATAGCTTTTTTATATGGAAAAAATGAAGGTTGTCTCTGCATAATTTCCTCTGTTTGGAATATGTATCGTAAAGAATATCTGATTTTAGAAAAGGGAGTTTGAACGTTAGGAGGGGAAGGGATGGTTAAGCGCAAAGACAATCAACCTAAGCATCCTTTTATGTATATAGTGCAGCCGGATATTTCAATACCGCAATCCGAAATGCAAGAACAATTCCGTATGGCTTTGGGCCCGGAAGAGGTGGAAATAAGCGAGGTCTCCGATGAAATCCGCGTCGTCAGCCAGGAAGATGTGGAAAAGAAGCAACAAGTTAAGAAGCAAAAGGCGCAAATGGAAGAAGTTCATTTTTATATGGAAGAAGCGGAATCGCTTGAAGCAAGGGATACAACATCTGTTTTTCCGTTAGAAGAGGATTCCGC
>JBJEFM010000091.1:0-8484 GCA_051874035.1 Bacillus sp. (in: firmicutes) | reverse complement strand
TGGTCGCAAGCAGGGAAACGCCAGCATGTGAGCCCCCTGTTTCCGCCAATACAGACGACGAGTTGAAGGAATCGGCATCGCCGGTTGAAGAGGCTGTGATCGTAAGCAGGGAAACGCCAGTATGTGAGCATGCTGTTTCCACAAATACAGACGACGAGTTGGAGGAATCGGCACCGCCGGTTGAAGAGGCTGTGATCGCAAGCAGGGAAACGCCAGCATGTGAGCATGCTGTTTCCACAAATACAGACGACAAGTTGGGGGAATCAGCGCCGCCGGTTGAGGAGGCTATGACTGCAAGCGAGGAAGAAGTGATGATAGAACAGCCTTCCTTTGACAACAGCCGGGAGCATTCTGAGGAAGCTGTGGCTGTTGATGGAAATACGGGCAATAAGGAAGAAGTAAATTTAGAAAATGCCGTGGAACAGAACGTTCATACTTTAAGCGCCCAATTGAAGCCGGAAGTCGCAGAGCCGTCGAAGAAGCGGCAGTTTAAAAAAAATATAAAGCCTGCCAAGAAGAAGCTCTCGATGATGACGAAGGAGGAAATCCTGACTTTTCTGGTCAGGATGCCATCGGCTGTGCCGAAGCCGGTATGTACAATCGGCATCAATGGCAATGAAGTGATGGGCCAGGTGCAAAAGAAAAAAGACGATTTATACTATCTTAAAATCGGCTATGGAAATAAAACAGAAATAATAACAGTCGCAATGGATGCAATCGACTATATCCAGGTGGAGAACTGGTAGGAAGAGAGAGAAAATGAGGCTACTGGTCTCAGTAGCCTTCATTTGCGATCAATACGATTGGTTTGTATGAATCGGCGGCAAGCATGTTACGGATGCAATGGTTTTTAAATCAACTGTCACACAAATTCCAGTACGGACGATCTTCTTGGCATTATTCAATGCTTGCAGGAATTCGTCGTATGGAGTATCGCATTGGTCATGGTGATGATGGTGATCCCTGCTGTCATCCTCTGTTTCATCACGGCTGTCTTCATCGTGATAATGATGCAGCGTGACTGGTCTAAGCAGCTCAAGAGTGGCGCAGCAAGTATCTTCGTCCACATAGTTCACACGGAACAAGAAGCTTCTGACCACATTGAATATTCTTTCCCCGCTATTGCTTCGTAGAGCGCCGGCGGCGGAGAAAGGGTTGCATTCAGTGGATATTAGTACGGGAATTGTATCGAAGCTTCTAATTCTCAGGCGACCTTTTAGCTCATCTATTGATTGCATGCAGCCGGTTCTGCAATCTTCTTCAACTCTTTCTTGAGCTTCAGCTACAGAAAGTAAAGTAGAACATACGCAGTCGTTTGAGTATTCGTTTTGTCCACAACTCATTCGTATTCCTCCTAAATAATGATTTGACTCCTATCCCTTACAGAGTATGAAGGTTGGTTTCAAAATGAATGAGTTAGTCGCCTATTTTTAATGTATTTGCCTCTAAGCTGAATGGATAGGAGGATGGTGATGGTCTATTCGATGTTCGATCTATTATTATTATCGCTTGCCAGCTTTCGGCTGACCCGGTTGATTGTCTATGACAAAATTACCGCGTTTATACGGAAGCCGTTCTTTAAGGAAGTGGATGAGAAAAATGAAAAGGGGGAAATCGAAACATATATTGTCCCCAAGAAAGGGGGGATTGTAGGATTTATCGGCGAGTTGCTGAATTGCTATTGGTGTACAGGTGTGTGGGTTGCCATATTTATTGTCGGCTCTTCGTATTTCTTCGCGTATTGGTCGATGCCTGTCATCGTGGTGCTTGCCGTGGCGGGAGTGGCTTCAATCTTGGAAACAATCATCCAGCGCTTTCTGTAACATTAATTTTTGGAAAAGCGGGCGGTTGTATTGAACAAGCTTATTTCTGTTTCATACTTTACAATATACCCCCATTTATTCTATTTGCAGGAGGCGTATAAGATGAAGCAGCAGAAGAATGAACAAGCGCAGTATGCTAAGAAAGAAACAAGCAAAAAGAAAAAAGATGATTGCGGCTGTGGAAAGAAGAAAAAGTCCTATTAAATAGAAGGCGATGGAGAATGCTTGCGGGCATTCTTTTTTTATGGTTTTTCTTATATTTTTCCCTCCTTTGCAAATCATAAAGAAATAGATGGAGGTAAGGAGTGGAATAATGAAAGATCTAATACGTTATTTATCCATTGTAATAATCTTATGTGTTTTGTTCCTCACAATGGGGTGCGAGGGCATGAATAAGAAAGGTGAGGCCAAGACAGCCTTGTTCAAGACAACGAACCCGCATCCGGCGGTGCTCTATGAAACGGAGAGCGAGTTCCAATTCGCCGAGGAGCTTCAAAAGTATGTCCTATCGTTTCCCGAAATATATGATGCCGCCATTATCGTAGGCAAGAAAAGAGTGCTGGTCGCTTATAAAGTGAAGCATCTGAAACGTTTTAAAATGAAGAAAATCGAGAAAGACCTCAAGAAGAAACTGGAAAAGAAATATAAGGACCATGATTTCACGGTTTCGAGTGATTACAAGATTTTCTTGGAGGCGGTGGAATTGAATGAAGATCTAAAGGATAAGGACCATTCCCGAGAGAAGGCCCGTAAAGAATTCAAGAAAATTATCAAGCTGCAAAAAGAAATGACATAAGGAGGAATGGAATCGATGAGCAAGCAAGAATTGACGCCTAAACAGCAGAAGTATCAGGAATTGCAGAAGAAAGACGAAATCAAGCGCCCGCTATTGAAGAATTGTGTGAAGGCTTTTCTTGTGGGCGGAACGATTTGTTTGATCGGACAGGCCATTACATACTTCTATATTTATTTCTTTAATTTCACGGAACAGACAGCCGGCAATCCGACTGTTTCGACCATGGTTTTCATTTCCATGCTGCTTACAGGCTTTGGTGTTTATAGAAAGATCGGCCAGCTTGGCGGAGCGGGCAGCGCCGTCCCTGTTACCGGCTTCGGGAATGCCGTCGTATCAGCGGCAATTGAACACCGCGCGGAAGGGTTGGTGCTTGGTGTCGGCGGAAACATCTTCAAGCTGGCCGGCTCCGTAATTGTGTTCGGTGTGGTATCGGCTTTCTTCATTGCACTTATTAAAACGCTTATGACGGGGATTGGAGGATAATATGTTAGCTGGCAAACAATCATGGCTATTCGCACAGGCCCCGACCATCCTAGCGACCGGAGTGACAGGCGGCAATCTGGAGCGGCAAGGCTTGCTGGCGAAGGATTTTGATTTGTTATATGACGACAATTATGTGAATGAAGATACATTAGAGAAGGCGCATCGAAAGCTATTGGAGGATGCGGCGGAGATTGCGCTGCAAAAGGGCGGCCTGAAAAAGGACCAAGTGCAATTTTTCTTGGCCGGCGATCTTATTAATCAAATTACGCCGACGAGCTTTGCGGCGAGGACAAACGCTATTCCGTATCTAGGCTTGTTCAGTGCTTGTGCAACTTCGATGGAGGGGCTTGCCCTCTCGGCTTTTATTGTGAACTATGGCGGCGCCGACCGAGTGCTGACCGGGGCGTCGAGCCATAAAGCGGCCGTGGAGAAGCAATTCCGCTATCCGAATGATTACGGCGGACAGAAGCCCCCGACGGCACAGTCGACCGTCACAGGGGCGGGAGTGGCTATTATCGAAAAGAATGATGGCGGGCATACGGCGGCGCACCGCGTGAAAGCGGCGACGCTCGGCAAGGTAGTGGATATGGGGCTGACGGACCCTTTCAATATGGGAGGGGCAATGGCGCCGGCCGCTGTGGACACTATTATAGCGCATCACCGCGATCTTGGCCTTGGGCCCAACTATTATGATGCGGTCATTACAGGTGACCTGGGACAGATCGGGCATACGGTCGCTTATCAGTTGATGAAGGAGAAAGGTTTCGCAATCGGGAAGGAGCGCTTCTTGGATTGCGGCATGCTGATTTACAGTCCGGACCAGAAGCAGGAAGTGTTCGCGGGTGGAAGCGGAGCGGGCTGTTCCGCAACGGTTCTCTACGGACATTTGCTGAATGAGATGGAGAAAGGGACGTACAAGAGGATTCTGTTGGTAAGTACAGGGGCGCTGCTGTCTCCGCTTACATTCCAGCAAGGAGAATCAATTCCTTGCATCGCCCATGGAGCGGCGATTGAGTGGCAGTAAAGCATATTATAGAAAAAAGGTAGTGATAGAATGTTGCCGATGTTTTTTTGGGCATTTGTAGTAGGTGGTTTAATATGTGTAATCGGCCAATTATTGTTTGATGTGGTGAAATTGACGCCTGCCCATACATTGAGCTCGCTTGTTGTGGCCGGAGCCGTGCTGGAAGGGTTCGGATGGTACGAGCCGTTGGCGGATTTCGCGGGGGCGGGCGTGACCGTCCCGATTACGAACTTCGGAAATACGCTTGTGCACGGCGCCATGCAGGAAGCGCAAGCGCACGGCTTGGTAGGCGTGCTGACAGGGATGTTCGAAATCGCGAGCTCCGGCATATCGTCGGCGATTATCTTCGGGTTTATCGCAGCGCTTGTCTTTAAACCGAAGAGCTAAGAATGAATTTAGACGCCGGCGGCTAGGGAAAAGCCCAGACATAATCCTCTCGCTTTACATATGTTAACAATGGATAGCGAAAGCGAGGTGAAGATTATGTACGGTGGCGGTTGCTGTTATAACGTTGGTGGATACGGCTACGGCGGCGGGTACGGCGGTTATGGCGGCGGTTGTGGAGCAGGCGGGTACGGCTCTACATTTGTATTGATTGTCGTATTATTCATCTTGTTGATCATCGTAGGAGCATCATTCTGCTGCTGATCATTTTCCTACAAGCGGAACAGGAAACTGTTCCGCTTTCCTCGTTTAGAAAGAAAATGTCCCGAATGGCAGCCATTCGGGAGCGGATGTTTTCAACATGTGAACGTTCTGGTTTCTATAGGGTTTTCTATAGGACGAACGGCAGTATGCGGTTCTGGCTCCGCGGGCGCCGGTTTGCTGCAAAACGAGCATTGGCATTCACGGGGCCGCGGACTTTCATGAATCGATTCGGAACAGTGGTTGCCGGAGCTTCCCGCCCGGTTCCTCCGCGGATCTATAAACCAGCAGTTATGATGATGGCTGCTATTCCAGATCCCTTCCTGATGATGGCATCTGCATTTCTTCTTGGCCGCGCCTTTATGTTTATTCTGCCTTTTGTAAGAGCAGAAGCGGCAATTGCAGCTGGACATATCACTTTGGCTGTTTTCCTTATCTTCATATGCTTTAAGCATGGAGATCCCTCCTTAGAAATCATTCCTATTTATCATATGTCACTATTGGTAAGATGACTAAACGAGAGAATGTCCTTTTTGTGCGAAATATATTTTGATGACAGGGTATGCAAATTGGATGATTTACTGTGCACTTTTTGTGGCGGAGTTTCATACAATAACCATACAGAAAAGGAGGTCTTGATAAATGGATTCTCATTTTTTTAAGAACATGGAAAAGAAAACAGGCGTGAATATGAATGATGTGATGGAATTGGCGAATTCTCTGCAAGGAGCGAATTTTAACGATGAACAGACGGTTCGCGGTGTGATCAAGCGTGTTTCCCAGATGGCTGGAAAGCCCGTCAACCAGGAATTAGAGGATAAGATTGTGAAGTCGATCATTAATGATGGCAAGCAGTTGGATTTCAGCACTATTTCTGAAATGATCAATAAGAAATAGATACTTAAAAAACGAGATCGATACTGCATCATGGCAGAATCGATCTCGTTTTCAGTTTCTTTATCCGTTTAACAGTTACTAAGGCTCCCCCTCCGGCACAGTAGTGAAAGCGTAGATGTGCAAGTGGGAGACCCAATTACCTGTAACAACTAAGGTTGGTTCATCTACTGATAGGCGGGAAGGAATCCCGCCTATCAAAGATTCACTTTATATATATAGCAACCGGGAAGGGTAGGCTGTTTTGCCGCCCCTGCTTTGCAGGATGGAGAAATAGAGCTGGTCTTTGGCCCGCGTTGCCGCCACATACATAAGGCGGCGCTCTTCTTCGAGCGCATGCTTGTTTCCTTTGCGGAAATCGTCCATCGCGTAGTCATGCGGCAGGCCTCCGTCGACAGCGCTCAAGATATACACATGATTATACTCCAATCCTTTGGAACGGTGGATTGTCGTGAGTGTGATCGCTTCAGGGAAGTGCTTCGATAATTTCTTCACTTCCAGGTTCATGGCCGACATATGGTCGGCGTGCTGTACGAATGATTCGCAGTCGGCGAAGCGTTTGGCGGCTACCTTCAAGTTCCTGACATCATCCGATCCTTTCTCCATCTTATTGCCTTCATTGCCGCGCTTCTTCACATAATCATTGAAGCCCAGTTCTTTCTCGATGCGCTCTAAGGCAGCGAGCGGCGGCAGATTGCGCAAGCTTCGTATTTGTGCGGGGAGCTTGGCAAGCTTCCGCTCCTGGAAAGCGTGGCCCGTTTTGATTTTTGATAGGGCGGTGAGCGCGTTGCAATCTTGCAGAATCATCTGTGCTTTGATTTCCTGCAGTAAATTCAGTTTCAAAAACAGAGAAGGCAGCAAATCCTGGCAAGCGTCTATGTTATCTTCATCCAAGCTTAAGCGGAGGAAAGCCAACATATTCCTCACTGTGCGTCTTTGATAGAACGCTTCGGCGTCGCGGTCGATTACAAATGGCAGATTCGATTCAGCCATTCGTTCAAAGATGGCCCGCGACATCGTATGCGTCCGGTACAGGATCGCGAAGTCGGAGGGGCTTGCGCCTTGTTCAATCTTCTCGGCGATATCCGTTACAATCATCGTCGCTTCCTGCTCTTCATCTTGCGGATAGAACAGGATAGGAGCTGCGCCTTGATTATGCTGCGCAATCATTGTCTTCACTTTCCGCTGCTCATTCTTGGCGATGATCCGGTTTGCCGTGGCCACAATTTCATGCGAAGAGCGGTAGTTCTGCGCCAGTTTGACCACTTTTGTTTTTGGGAAATCCCGTTCGAAATGCAGGATGAATGATGGATCGCTGCCGCGAAAGGAATAAATCGCCTGATCATCGTCGCCAACCACGCAAATATTGCCCGATCCCTTCGCCAGCATCTTCATGAGCTCATACTGCACCTTATTAATATCCTGGAATTCATCTATTAAAATATACTGAAAGCGCTGCTGGTATTTTTCAAGGATGTCAGGATGCTCCGTGAATAATGTGTAGCAGCCGATCAGCATATCATCGAAGTCGAACTTGCCCGCCGCATTCTTCGCTTCTTCATATTGCTTGTACAAGAATAAGCAATCTTCTTCCCATTTATCGCGCGGCCGGACATCCTTGGGGAACAAGAGTGAATTCTTCCATAAGCCGATCTGCTGCAGAGCCGCATCATAGGCGAACTCTTTATCATCCAAGCCTCTGGTCCGTCCCGCCGCTTTCAGCATATTCTCCTTTTCCCAATCGAACTTAATAAGGGCGGTGTTTTGCCAGCGCGCCCTTTCATGGAACAACAGGATTTTATAGAAGATGCTGTGGAATGTCCCGGCCACCAGCGAGTTGACATCCTGGAGAGAGAGGCCGGGATAGCCTAACATCCGTTCTTTCATTTCTTTTGCCGCTTTTGCTGTAAATGTAACGAGCAGAATGTTG
This sequence comes from Bacillus sp. (in: firmicutes), assembly GCA_051874035.1. Classification (GTDB taxonomy): domain Bacteria; phylum Bacillota; class Bacilli; order Bacillales; family DSM-1321; genus Bacillus_AD. The sequence continues at coordinate 889 of JBJEFM010000091.1, read as the reverse complement.
GATGCGGTGATCCCTGCCGCCTGCAATAGGAAAGCGGTGCGTGCGGTCAGCACCCGCGTTTTGCCGCTGCCGGCCCCGGAAAGCACAAGCAATGGGCCGTCAAGGGATGTCACCGCTTCGAGCTGGTCGTCATCAAGCGAGACGCCCTGCTGTTCCAGTTCCCTGATATAAGGGGGCAATTCCTTCTTCCTGCTTAAAGAAGCGGGCGCGAAAGCAGGATTTCCTTTGATTCGTTTCGAACTTTTATAAGCGAGGGGCTCTGTTTCCTTCGCAATGCTTCGCGCAGTGGGCAAGCGGAAGCCGTTTCTTTCTATATAAATGGTCTCTTCTTGTTTCATTGGCTGTTGCAATGCTTCTGTATCACATGCCGGTTTTTCTTTTCCTGTATGGAAGAAATGCGGTTCCTTGGTGATGCCGAGATAAAGGCGCACCCGCTCGCCGCATACAGGGCAGGTTAATAGTCCGCGTTTGCCGCGTTCATATGTCTGTTGAAGGAGCTCGGCTGATAAATTCGCCAGCTCAATGATTTCCTGGTCAAGTTTTGCTCTTCTCATGAATTTACCCTCGAATCTTCTTCTGAATAAAAAATAGTCATCAACACTTATCATATCAAATCATACAATAAACAAAAAGACTATGTTCATAGTGTTTGTTCGCCGAGCCAAGAGGGTAATATGTAATACATTCATTATAATCATGCATTATGCAGGCAGGAAAATTCTGAAAGAGGTGTCCGGCATGGGCTATATTTTACCGATGGTTCCGTATCAGTATATGCAATATGCGAATAGAACCGAGAAGCGCGATCGTTTTCAGCCTATTCGTGAAATCAATCCAGCGCTTCCCGCAATCCTGCGCGCTAAAAGCGAAGGCGGATTGCCGCAAGCCC
>JBJEFM010000090.1:0-2684 GCA_051874035.1 Bacillus sp. (in: firmicutes) | reverse complement strand
TCGAAACAGGCTTCAGTGCAAAAATGACGAATATTGACCCATTCGGCATGAAGCAGGCCACCCGCGGCGTGAACATGATCACCAAGGCTGGCCAAGTTTCCGATATCGCGAACATTGCCCTCTTCCTTGCTTCCGATCAATCACAGTTGATCAATGGCGTGGTGATTACGGCTGATGGCGGCTGGAGTGCTTATTAAGATCGTTCATTATTCTTAAAGAATCAAGAATGACAGTGCCCTTGGATTTGTAAATGGCCTGCAAACGAACAAGACAGGAAAACCAAATGATTGCCGGTTCCCCTGTCTTGTTTATTTTTACCAGTTCACTTTCTACCCTTAGGGGAAAGTTTATCAATCCGTCAATCACGGTTATTCTTTTCTTGACTTAGGCTTTAATGAGGCATTTCTCATGATTGGATAGGTTAATAGAAACGCTCCTATTCCGCATAAGCCCAATACGGTAATAAGATTCATTTTTATAGCTTCTAAATCCAGCCCCATCATCCACTCTATACTGTTTTGCAAATACCCGCCATAATACAGAAGCATTGTAACAAACGATAACAGCATAAGAATAATCAAACTTTTACTTATTCCCAATCTATAATGAATGCTGTATAGAAAAAAAGGAATCCCAATCAGAAACAAGCCCAACATGAGATCGATCCAAAGATACGTGAAGAAATGATATTCATTTACTAAGAATAATCCCGGGTGCATGATCGTTGAATGGATATCCCATTGTAGAAAGACTGCTTTTAATATACGTTGCAATAGATTTAGTAATAAGATACTTAAACCAACACCCAATATACTGACTCCATAGAATACTTTGAGAAATTGTGTCCTCGTGCTTCCCAACCCAATGACTATGGGGAACAAAGACTTAAAACCAGCGATTCCAAAGAAGGCAATAAAGAAATAAGTTGGCCCTGATATGACGACAACTACATCATTTCCTATTTCAAATAGATAGCCAATAAGGAGCCAGATTAATGTTAGGGGAACCGTAATATAAAGAAACAAAAGCCTTCCAAAGAACCAAAGGGAATCTTCAGATACTAACCGTACCGTTCCGTATAAAGAATTCACCCTATACTGCCTCCTCTGTTTTATTGAGTAAATAATCTTGAAGCTTGGCTTTTTCAATCGAGAGTCCGTGTGTGGATGCAAATTCCTTCCATTCATCATTATATGGTACATCAATCATCACTTTTACACTTGAACCTAATTTGTGTATTTCTAATGGTTTTTGTCCATCTAATAACTTCTCGATCTTGGTTTTTTCGCCTGCCAACCATACCCCGTACTCTCTTATGTCATCAATCGATTCATGTAACAAGACCTTTTTATCATGTATGACAACCAGTGATTCGCATAAAGACTGGATTTCCTCGATATGGTGAGTAGATAAAAGGATTAATCGTGGATGAATCTCATGACTTTCCCGTAAAGACTGATTCATTTTCTTACGCATGCTTGCATCTAAACCATTACTTGGTTCATCTAGGATGGTAATGTCCGCATGACTGGAAATTCCAATGATAAATTGCAGCGCGGACTTCATTCCCTTCGACAGCTTAGATATTTTCTTCCTTTCATTCAATTGAAAGGTCTTTAACAACCTTTGAGCTAAGTCCTGATCCCAATTAGCATAATAATAACCCGCAATCCTCAATGCATCCTTCACACTCCAGATAGCGCTAAACGGATGATCCTCTTGCATATAACAGATATGCTGGACAGCTTTCGTATGGTTATAAGGTGCCATCCCCATAATTTCAACCTTTCCTTTGTCTGGCTTTTCATGTCCTGCAAGAAGTTTCATCAGTGTCGTTTTTCCAGCTCCATTACGACCCCAAATGGCGATAATGCCTCGTTCCTCTTCACTGAAAGAAATATCCTTAAGTGCTAATGCGTTCTCGTAACCAAAGGTAACATTCTCCACGCGAATCATTTCTGATCCTCCTCTTTTATTAATTCGATTACCTTATCAACACTCATCCCCAAGCGCTTTCCTTCTTCAAGCAGCGGCCATATATATTCCTTCTTGTACTGTTTTTTTCGCTCATTAACTAATTTTTCTTTTGCTCCTTCCATAACAAACATTCCAATTCCACGTTTTTTGTATATGATTCCTTCATCAACCAACGTTTGCAGGCCTTTCCTCACTGTAGCCCTATTGATGTTATAAAAGCTGGAAAGTTCATTTTCAGATGGGACCCTTTCCCCTTCCACTAATGTTTCTTCAACTATGTCATCTCTTATGATTTGTGCAATTTGCTGAAAGATGGGCAGCGACTCATCTAATACTGGCTTCAATTGGAATACTCCTCTCTAAACCCTGTTCGGTCCAAGTTGATTATTTGTATAGTTGTATACCTCTGTAACCAACTATACAATACAGCTCTTTAATTGTAAATACTTTCCATTCAAAATTTTCCTTTTGGGCTCACCTAAATATACTGTTCCAACAACATAAAAACACTGATCTCCGTGCAATTCATCACACAGAACCAGTGTTTCTTTTTTATCATTATTAGACGGGAAAACTCCGACTTCCATTTTGTGCAGGACGTAAGCCTAAAATAAGCAGAGGATGATGGCCCCTAGTATAGCGAGTCAACAAAAGCTTTCACAACAGGAAGATGGATAAGCTTAAAACCCATTTCACCATCTTGTACC
>JBJEFM010000089.1:0-2685 GCA_051874035.1 Bacillus sp. (in: firmicutes) | reverse complement strand
TTGAAGTGGGAGTCTTAGTACCTGTTAAACGGGATAAACCTACATATAAACAAAAGAAGAAAACAACCTTCCTTCGAAAGTTGTTTTCTTCTTTGCTTAGTAGATAGCTTCCCATCTACGTTTCATTATAGGTTCTCCGGATCGACGTCGCCGAACGGGTCGTCTTCTTCGTATTTCTGCTCCTGATTCACCGCAGGCTGCTGTTCCGCGGGCGGTTGCTGCGCCGGCTCCTGATGCTCAGGCTCTTCCTCGGAAGCAGGCTGTGCTTCCGGTTTCGCCTCAGGCACTGTTGTTTGGATTGGTGCTTGCGCCTGTTGCGGCACCACCGGCCCTCCGTAAGCGATGGAATCGTTATACAGTTGCTTCTGGATGTCATAGTCGGTGATGTTGCGCATCCCAAAGCGGTCGATCATGTGGAACACGATATTGGTGATGGAATCCTGGATGTTCTTCTGCTGATCGAGCCACGCGTTGATCTGGTCGCTCTGCGGATGCTCGGATACTCTCCACGATACGTTCTTTCTCGTACTCATTGCGGTCACCCTTTATATAGAACTTTTTTATTCAGTGTATCCATTCCCCGCACGTTCATATCCACCGCATAAGCTGCCGGTATCCATAGGACTTCGCAGCGGACTTCCTTGGCGAAATCGAGCAGGTCTTCGTACATGTCGTCCTTGAATTCGATGCTGCCGCCGCCATAGACGATGATGGCATCGACATTGCCGTTCGTCTTCGTCTGATATTTCTCGATGATGTCTTCCAAGATGCGCTGCGCCTGTGAATAGCGCGCTTCCTTCAGGCATTTCGCGGCTTCCTTATGAAGACGGTGGCCGGAATCCCTCACCATATCCATGAATTGCTGGCGGTTGATGCCCGCCAGATTGCCGTGAAGTTCTTCCTGAAGCATGCCGATCGCCTCTTCGGTTGCGTGCCCTACCCCTCTTCGCTCGCCGGAACAAGCGTCATTGACAGGGTTCATGCCTTGCATATAGATATACTCTGTCGTGCCGTCGCCGATATCCACATGGAAGGTGTTCAGCTTGCTGAAGGATGCTGTTTTGCTTTCCTTACCGTATAATTCCGCATATTCGTCCAGAATATCCGCAGAGCTGTCGATCAAGGCATATAGCGCTGGAACGCCTTCCTGTGTGACTTTCACCTTCTCATAGTTGATGGTGACAGTGACAGGGCGGTCTCCCACATACACAATGACAACATGCTCATTATCAAGGAAGCGGTGCTCCAGGAACTGCGCTTTCGTAATATTATATTCGGATGCCGGAATCGCACTTGTATATTTCATATTGATGGATAGCGATGCTGGAAGCTCTTTCGCTTCTTCATAGCTTTTGCGCACCGCATAAGCAGCCGTCAAGCCAAGCGACATCACCACCGGGATATCGTGCTTATGCTTGTTGCCCAGCTTGATGTTCATATTGTCGGCATCTGCCTGCGCATTCGCCCTGCTGCCCACAAGGAACAATCCGTCGCGCTTCAGTGCGGGGCTTGTGATATGTACAACCAATTGTTCGAACAGATTCGCCACATTCTTCGCCGTCTCCAGTTCCGTTGCCGCCGGCTTGCTAAAGATGCGTTTGATGACAGACGGTTGCTTGATCGTATCATTCTCGATCATCAATTTCGTTGTCGAGTTCCCCAAATCGCCGGAACCGATCATATTTCTTGTTTCAACCATTACTTCCACCTCTAATTTATATAATGTAATTTGCGTTTAATTTTAATGTTTTTTACTTTCTATATGAATTATAACATACTTACTTATAAAAAAGAATTCATTTCAAAATGAAAAATGAATTAATAATAAATTTATTTTGCGTTCATTTATAATTCCATAATAAATTATTATAACTTTATTTAAAAAACATTAAAAAAGAGTGTTAAATGAATTCCTTTAACACTCTTTTTACATACTTTTAGAATTCATTTCACGTTCTATTTAAATCAAAAGAAGAAATCAGGCTTATACATCACTTCTATAATAAATATCTTATAATAAACTCAAATTGCATTTATTATACGTCTTTCAAGAAGACAAGACAGCCTTATACGATTCAACCATCATAGTTTAAAATTTTGTTTCATTTGCGCATGCTATAATACCAATGTAACTATTTACCAGTGTTAAACCCAAAATGCGGACAGTTCGAGAGTTACATGCAATTAAAGGAGGGATGGTATGAAGAAAGCGATAGTCGGCCTAAGCATCGCCTTGCTTGCGTTCCTTAGCGCCTGCAATTCTTCCTCGAAGGTGGTCAGCGACTATGACGAGAGTGCGCTGAATGCCGATTTCGGCGGCCACCCGGCTTATGAAATCGGAGCCAATGCGGAAGGAATGCCTATTTTCACAGATTACAAGAAAGCTTTAGAACAGGCAAAAATCGATTATGAAGTAGGATTCGAGGCAATCGCCGAGGAGAGGGATCTGCAGCCGGTCGACGAAAGCAATTATGAAGATTACCTATTATTCGGTTGGCAGCTGGAAACGGAAGATGAAGCGCTGCAGGAACAAGGCGTCATGATCAGCAAGTTCTTGGACATTTATGCTAATAGCTTCGATTGAAGGACGATGACCAGCACTCTTGGCACATAGAGCCCCACAAGCAAGGGATCGCATCTCTGACGCGATCCCTTGCTTGTACATCCATCTCCATTGCAGCGCTT
>JBJEFM010000088.1:0-13515 GCA_051874035.1 Bacillus sp. (in: firmicutes) | reverse complement strand
TGATGCAACCCCTGCTTTTAGTATACAGCGGCCTAAAAAAGGGGAATCCTTATCGCAAGGAATCCCCCTTTTCATTATCCATATCTACACGTTGGCTTTCTCTTCAATGAGTTCCTTCATCCGTGCTCGATCGCGTTCAAGAATCGGCTTCAAATAAGTAGCCGTGTGCGACTCTTCTACATTCATAATCTCTTCAGGTGTTCCGGTAGCGACAATTGTACCGCCTTTCGCTCCGCCTTCCGGCCCTAAATCAATGATATAGTCCGCCGCTTTAATCACGTCTAAGTTATGCTCAATCACAAGGACCGTATCTCCATTTTCCACTAAGCGCTGCAGTACAACAAGCAAACGTGAAATATCATCCACATGCAAGCCCGTTGTCGGCTCGTCAAGAATGTAAAGTGAGCGGCCTGTTGAGCGACGATGCAATTCAGCAGCCAATTTCACGCGCTGCGCTTCACCGCCGGATAGAGTTGTCGCTGGTTGCCCTAATGTAATGTAGCCTAAACCGACATCATGCAGTGTCTGTAGCTTCCGGGCGATTTTCGGGATGTTCTCAAAGAATTCCACTGCGTCTTCCACTGTCATATCAAGAATCTCGGAGATGTTCTTCCCTTTATACTTCACTTCCAATGTTTCGCGGTTATAGCGTTTCCCGTGGCATACTTCGCACGGCACATACACATCCGGCAAGAAATGCATCTCGATTTTGATGATGCCGTCGCCGCGGCATGCTTCACAGCGCCCGCCTTTCACATTGAAACTAAAGCGCCCTTTCTTATAGCCCCGTACTTTCGCTTCGTTTGTAGAAGCGAACACATCGCGGATATCGTCGAATACGCTCGTATATGTCGCGGGATTGGAGCGGGGTGTACGCCCGATCGGTGATTGATCAATATCGATGACCTTATCTAAATGTTCGATGCCCAGGATTTCTTTATGTGCCCCGGGCTTGATTTTGGCGCGCTGCAGTTTCTGGGCAAGCGACTTATGAAGAATTTCATTGATCAACGTACTCTTGCCCGATCCTGAAACGCCTGTGACCGCAACGAACATCCCTAAAGGAATCTTCACGTTGACATTCTTCAGATTATTTTCCTTCGCTCCCTTAATCTCCAAGTAACGCCCATCTTGCGGCCGGCGTTCAATCGGTAATGGAATGAACTTCTTGCCTGATAAATATTGCCCCGTTAAAGAATTCGGATCATTCATCACCTCTTGCGGTGTGCCTTGCGAAATAATCCTACCGCCATGCACGCCTGCCCCCGGCCCCACATCAATTAAATAGTCCGCCGCAAGCATCGTATCTTCATCGTGCTCCACAACGATAAGCGTATTGCCGATATCGCGCATATTCTGAAGCGTACCGATTAAGCGGTCATTATCGCGTTGATGCAGACCGATCGACGGCTCATCAAGAATATAAAGAACACCCGTCAGCCTTGAACCGATTTGCGTCGCCAGACGAATCCGCTGCGCTTCACCGCCCGACAATGTCCCAGCCGCCCGGTGCAATGTTAAATATTCCAAGCCGACATTCGAAAGAAAACCGAGACGCTCTTTAATTTCACGAAGAATCAGGTTGGCGATTTGCGCCTCTTTCTCTGTCAGTTCCAGATTATCGAAAACATCAAGCGCATCTTCAATAGAAAGAGCCGTGATCTTCCCGATATGCTTACCATTGATTAAAACCGCCAATGCTTCCTTCTTCAAACGATAGCCCTTGCATGTCGGGCATTTATGCTCGCCCATGTATTTCTCCATCTGCTCCCGTACATAATCGGAAGACGTTTCCTTAAAACGGCGCTCCACATTATGGATTACGCCCTCGAATTCGATATCGCTTTCACGGATCTGTCCGAAATCATTTTCATAACGGAAATGGATTTTGTCCTTCCCTGAGCCATATAGAATCTTATCCATCAATGCATCCGGGATATCTTTTACCGGCATATCCATATCGATGCCATAATGATTCGCTACCGCTTCCAAAAGCTGCGGATAATATTGCGAACTGGTTGGTTCCCAAGGAGCGATCGCATGTTCCCGAAGGCTTCGATTCTTATCCGGCAGAACTAAATCCACGTCCACCTCCAGCTTCGATCCTAAACCATCACAGCTCGGGCAAGCTCCAAATGGACTGTTGAAAGAAAACATGCGCGGCTCCAATTCCTCAATGGAAAAACCGCACAACGGACAAGCGTGATGCTCGCTGAACAACAGCTCCTCTTGCCCGATCACATCAATGACTACCTTGCCCTCCCCCAATTCCAGGGCGCTTTCCAGCGAATCGGCGAGACGCGCTTCCACGCCTTCTTTAATGACAATGCGGTCGATGATGACCTCGATATCATGCTTCTTATTCTTCTCAAGCGTAATATCGTCGCTCACATCGTACAGTTCTCCATCGACACGCATCCGCACGTAGCCTTGCTTCTTAATCTCTTCGAATGTCTTCACATGTGTCCCTTTGCGTCCAGAGATTACAGGAGCCAGCACTTGCAGTTTTGTCCGCTCCGGATATTCCATAATGCGGTCCACCATTTGTTCAATCGTCTGGGACGATATTTCAATATTATGATTGGGGCACGTCGGTCTTCCTACACGCGCGTAAAGCAAGCGTAAATAGTCATAGATTTCCGTCACTGTTCCGACTGTTGAACGAGGGTTGCGGCTTGTTGTTTTCTGATCGATTGAAATAGCGGGCGACAGCCCTTCAATCGCATCCACATCCGGCTTATCCATTTGCCCCAAAAATTGGCGGGCATAAGCGGACAACGACTCCACATATCGGCGTTGCCCTTCCGCATAGATTGTATCGAAGGCCAAGGAAGATTTACCGGAACCTGATAAACCTGTCAGCACTACAAGCTGGTCACGCGGAATCGTAACATCAATATTTTTTAAGTTATGGACTCTTGCTCCTTTTATTTCGATTTTATCCATTGCCATCTATTGGTCATCCTTCCGATTTCAACTCTAGAATAAGATCTCGCAGTTCGGCGGCACGTTCGAAATTCAATGCTTTGGCCGCCTCCTTCATTTCCATTTCCATTTCTGCGATGACCTTCTCTCGTTCCTTCTTCGTTAATTTATCTACTTTCACACTTGCCTCGTAGCCTTCCTGCTCCTCGGCGGCATGGGTAGCACGGATCGCTCCTCTGATATCCTTCTGGATAGTAGCCGGAACAATGCCATGCTCCTTGTTATAAGCTTCCTGGATGCTGCGGCGGCGTTTTGTTTCTGTAATAGCGATCTCCATTGATTTTGTGACTTTATCCGCATACATAATGACATGGCCGCGCTCATTACGAGCCGCACGGCCGATCGTTTGGATCAGTGAACGCTCCGAACGCAGGAATCCTTCTTTATCCGCATCCAAAATCCCTATTAAAGATACTTCAGGGATGTCCAGCCCTTCACGCAATAAGTTGATGCCGACCAATACATCATATTTGCCCAGCCTTAATTCGCGGATGATTTCAATCCGTTCAAGGGTTTTTACTTCCGAATGCAGATATTGCACCTTGATGCCGATTTCCTTCAAGTAGTCCGTAAGATCCTCAGACATCTTCTTCGTCAATGTCGTAATCAGAACGCGTTCATTCCGTTTAATGCGATCTTGGATTTCACCGATCAGGTCGTCGATTTGCCCTTCAATAGGGCGTACATCTATTGTTGGGTCCAGCAAGCCTGTCGGACGAATGATCTGTTCCACCATCTCCGGACAATGCTCCAATTCATAAGGCCCTGGCGTTGCCGATACGAAGATGGCCTGTTTCACTTTCTTATCGAACTCATCGAAGCGAAGCGGTCTATTGTCCATCGCCGAAGGCAGCCTGAATCCGTGGTCGACAAGCACTTGCTTGCGTGCTTGGTCGCCATTGAACATGCCTCTCACTTGAGGCAGCGTCACATGGGATTCATCGACCACTAATAAAAAATCTTCCGGGAAGTAATCTAATAATGTGTAAGGAGTGGACCCAGGAGGGCGTAATGTTAAATGGCGCGAATAATTCTCGATTCCCGAACAAAAGCCCATCTCACGCATCATTTCAAGGTCATAGCGTGTTCTTTGTTCCAGGCGCTGCGCTTCTAGCAACTTGCCATTTTCCTTGAAAACAGCCAGTTGCTCTTCCAGCTCTTTCTCAATGTTCTTAATGGCAACATTCATCTTCTCTTCACGCGTTACGAAGTGGGATGCCGGGAAGATGGCTACATGCTCGCGGTCTGCCAGCACTTCGCCTGTCAGCGCATCGACTTCTCTGATTCTGTCGATTTCATCTCCGAAGAATTCAACCCGGATGCAATGTTCATCCCGTGAAGCAGGGAAGATTTCCACGACATCGCCGCGGACACGGAATGTCCCGCGCTTGAAATCAATATCATTACGCTCATATTGGACATCGACAAGCTTGCGCAATAATGCATTGCGCTCAATCTCCATCCCTGTTCTAAGCGATACTACAAGCTCCCGGTATTCTTCCGGTGAACCTAAACCATAAATACAGGAAACACTGGCGATAATAATGACATCATTCCGCTCAAATAATGAAGATGTCGCCGAATGCCGCAGTTTATCTATTTCATCATTAATCGAAGCATCTTTCTCAATGAACGTATCTGTCTGGGGCACGTATGCTTCCGGTTGATAATAATCGTAATAACTGACAAAGTATTCAACCGCATTATTTGGAAAGAATTCTTTAAACTCGCTATACAATTGGCCGGCAAGCGTCTTATTGTGGGCAATAACCAACGTCGGTTTATTTACTTCCTTAATAACATTCGAGACGGTGAATGTTTTTCCCGTACCTGTCGCCCCCAATAATGTTTGATGCCGTTTCCCCGATTGTATACCCTCCACTAATTTTTGAATGGCCTGAGGCTGATCTCCCTGGGGAGAATATTTAGAAACCAATTGAAACTCATCCATTAAGTTAATGCCTCCTACATCACGTATATTATTCCATCTTGTACGAACGAACGAATATATAGTCATTTTACCACAAACAATTGAAAACTAACCACCAAAAAGCGAACATCTATTCGATTTCCTACGGTTCCTATTCAAGAAGGAATAGAAAAAAACACCCTACTGGGTGCTCCGACGCGGGTTTAGCTTTATATATCTAATAGACAGCCATAAGCCGAATGTCAGTGAACAGGCATCTACAATGATCAATAACCATGTGTCTGTATAGCCTGCGTAGGCGGAAGCGGCAATTAAGGCGACTGCCAGTGCTAAACCGACGAAGTGATTATAAGTGACTCTCGTAAAAATGTAGACTAAAAGTGCTGGTAGTGTCATCGCTGCCAAAATCCAGCCCATTCAACCATCTCCTTATGAATCTTCTTATATACGACAATATGATGTGTTCACATTGTAGCATATTTACCAATCGGTCACTTACTTTTTATCTCAAATATGATTTATTTAGGAAAAAACATTTTGAATATCGTCCCTTTGCCTTCTTCGCTTGTTACACGGATTTTTCCATAATGCTGCTCTACGATCCATTTGGCTATGGATAATCCAAGCCCTGTTCCACCGGATGTTGAACGGGCTTTCTCCCCTTGATAGAAGCGATCAAAAATATGGGGCAAATCTTCTTTATGAATGCCTATGCCATTATCGGCCACCGTAATTTCGCAACCGTTCGATACTTTCTTGCTCTGCACCACGATTTCACCATTCTCATTCGTAAACTTCAAAGCATTATCAAGCAGAATGACCAGCAGCTGATGGATGCGTTCGGCGTCGCCTTTCATGACCAGCTCAGCGTCACTTCTCAACGTGACGGTTTTCTCTTGGATTTCGGCAATTTCCTTATACTGGTCAATAATTTCCTGCAGGACATCGGTCAACACGAACTCTTCCCTCTTTACATCCACGCGTCTGGAGTCCGCTCGCGCCAGCAGCAATAACTGCCCTACAAGTTTCGACAGCCTGCGGCACTCTTTCGAAATGACGGAAATATCCAACGCCTTATCTTCAATCGTATCGGAAGGCGAGCGCAATAATAAGTCCGCCCGCGACTGAATGACAGCAAGCGGCGTCCGCAGTTCATGGGAAGCATCGGAAACGAATTGCTGCTGCTTATTCCACGCTTCGCGAATCGGTACAAGTGCGACTCCCGCTAAATACAGCCCCGTAATAATGGATAGAAATCCGCCTATTGCGGTCCCCATCGTAAGCAATGCGCCAATCCGATGCAGCATCTCTTGCTCGGAGTTTACATTGCGCAGCAATTGTACGGTAATATCTCCGTATGAAGTCGAAAACGAGGATGAAATGGAACGAAAATGATAGCCTTGCGCTTGTTTCTCCTCGATTTTATCCGCCCGATACGGTCTGAATGCATCTTGGTTCGAGGTGAATAGCGCCGACTCTTGGTCAATCTCGATCATATCGCCTTTCTCATCCCAAAGAATGACATTCACACGCGGATCTTGAATGAACGTAGGCTTGGAAAGCGAGGCTTCCATTTGGATAAAATTATTATCCTCGTATTCTTTAAGTAAATTCTCTAAGTCTTTATCCAAATCGCTATACAATAAAACCTGCATATAGGAATATACAGCTACGGCGATAATGCCTATGATCAACATCAGGAAGACCGAGTTTTGGATGGCCAGGCGGATACGGGTCTTCTGAAACATGGATTTCATCGCTCCTGTTCTTTAGACAGCATGTAACCGATGCCGCGGACCGTCTTTATATCTTTATCGTAACCGAAGGGTTCAAGTTTCTTTCTTAACTGATGCGTGAACACTTCGACAATACCGATTGTCGTATCGGAATCGTATCCCCATATGCGGTCATAGATTTGTTCCCTGGTGAGAATGGCGCCTACATTGCTGATAAAAAACTCCAATAAATCATATTGTTTAAGCGTCAGTTTTACAGGCTGGCCATCAATGGCCACATCATTTTCTTTTCCATGCAGCTCAATGCCTTTATAGCGAATCGTCTGTTCATTTGTGAAACGGCTGCTTCTTCTTAATAGAGCACGCAGCCTCGCTTCTAATTCAGGCGCTTGAAATGGCTTGACAAGATAATCATCACCGCCCAAATCAAGGCCTTTTACACGGTCTTCCAACGAATCGCGCGCCGTCAGAAACATAACCGGCGTTTCAATATTCTCATCCCGGATTTTCTTCACCAGCTCAAATCCATCCATCCCCGGCAACATCACATCGAGAATAATGGCATCATAAATATTTTTTTGCGCATGGAAATAACCTTCTTCTCCATTTGCGGCGATATCCACTGTGAAGTTCTTATCTAATATCGATTTTATAGAATGCAGCAGAGGAACATGGTCTTCTACAACAAGTATTCTCATAATTATATAACGCCTGCCTTTTTTAGTTTCACTCAAATTATAGCGCATCGGAAAGGGCAAGGACAAAAAATAACCGGCGAAGCTTCCATTCTCCACCGGCTATTTTTCCGTCCTATTCAAATCGGCATTTAATCTTCCTTCAACAAACGGCTTCATTGAAAAAGCAATCGCCGCTCAACGTTCCCTTTATTATTTCCTCACGCGTAGCAGGCGCAGACCATTCAATGTAACTAACAATGTCGCTCCTAAATCCGCAAAGATGGCAATCCATAATGTCAACCAACCCGGAATCACCAACAATAAGGCTATGACCTTGATGCCGATCGCGAACGTGATGTTCTGCTTGATGATCGCCATCGCTTTTCTGCTGAGCGAAATGATGAACGGCAGTTTGCGCAAGTCATCTCCCATCAAAGCGATGTCCGCTGTTTCAAGGGCCGTATCCGATCCGACTCCGCCCATCGCAAGGCCGATATTGGCGGCGGCCAGTGCAGGCGCATCATTGACGCCATCGCCTACCATCGCCACATCGCCATATTGCTCACGCAGTTCTTTGATCTTCGCAACTTTATCTTGCGGAAGCAGATTTGCCGCGACTTCAGATACTCCGACTTGCGAGCCAATTCCGCGGGCCGTCTCAGCCGAGTCTCCTGTCAGCATAATCGTTTTCTTGATGCCTTGCGCATGCAAATCGGCCACTATCTCACGGCTTACTTGGCGCACTTCATCAGCGACGGCCACAATGGCGGCGATCTCTCGCTTATCTCCTGCAAGCATGACGGTCTTTCCTTCGCTTTGCAATGACTTCATCTGTTCAATAACCGATGCGTCCACATGGACATGCTTCTCTTCAAACAGCGCTTTATTACCGATATAAAGCATCTCTCCGCCGACCATGCCTTGAACGCCTTTACCTGTAATGGACATGAATTCTTCAACAATAATCGCCTTATAGTCCAACGCTTCATTTCCTGCTTTTTGAATAAAAGCGTGCGATAACGGATGCTGCGAAAAAGCTTCCAAAGCTGTGATTCTTGTAAATAATTCCTCAGGCTGTTGTCCACTCACTACAACATAATCTGTAACAGCCGGAATACCTTTCGTTAAAGTACCTGTTTTATCAAAAGCAATCGCTTGGAGCTTACCTGCCTGCTCCAAGTAAATGCCTCCTTTAATAAGTACGCCCTGCTTAGCCGCATTGCCGATGGCTGTCACAATAGCAACAGGCGTCGAAATCACAAGCGCGCAAGGACAGCCGACTACAAGAGCAGCCAAACCTTGATAAATCCACTCGCTCCAGCCAGCGTCGAAAAGAAGCGGCGGAATGATGGCAACCAGCGCCGCAATCACCATGATCACAGGCGTATAATATTTCGCAAACACATCCACGAACGCTTGTGAAGGGGCGCGTTCCGCTTGCGCTTCTTCCACCAAATGAATCATTTTCGCAATCGTCGTATCATCGACCAATTTTGTTACTTGGATTTCCAATAGGCCTTCCCCGTTCAATGTTCCGGCGAATACTTCATCGCCCGCTTCCTTCTCCACAGGGATGGATTCGCCTGTGATCGAAGCTTGATTAATGTTTGAATAGCCTTTAATGACCGTTCCATCCATAGCGATCTTCTGGCCCGGCTTTACAATCATTACATCCCCAATCAAGATATCTTCCACCGAAACGGACTCTTCTGCGCCATTTCTGCGCACGATGGCTGTTTTTGGGGCGATATCCATCAATGCAGAAATCGATTGGCGCGCTTTATCCATTGAATAGCCTTCCAATGCTTCACTAATGGCAAAAAGAATGACAACGACCGCACCTTCGCTCCATTCGCCGATGATAGCTGCCCCGATAATCGCGACAGTCATCAATGTCTTCATATCGAACTGCAGTTTCAGCAAGTTTTTAAAACCGATGATAAACAAGGAATAGCCGCCAATAATAATGCTCAGTAGAAAAGCGCCGATTGTAAGCATGCTTGTTTCGCCGTATATCATTTGCAAGATATAGCCCAATGCAAGGAATAAGGAAGAAACAAGCAGAACCGCATATTTTTCCATAAAGGACTTCTTCGGCATCACTTCTCTGGATTTCTCCGGCATAATCTGGAGCTTCTCGAACTCTCCCGCTTTCTGCAAGTCCTTTAAATCGACTTCTCCTACAACGGTCAGCTTCGATGCGCCAAAATTCACTTTCGCATCGACCACTCCATCAAGCTCTTTTATGTTATTTTCAAATCGTTGTGCGCAGCCTGCGCAAGAAAACCCTTGAACACGATATACATGACTTTCATGTTGCTCAGCTGTTCTGCTCATCTGAAACCACCTTGCCTTCCTGTAGTGCTATTTCCAATAGACGTTTAACGACTTCGTTCTTAATCGCATAATACGCTTGCTTGCCTTCTTTACGGTACGTGGCAAATCCTAAATCCCTAAGTAAACGCAAATGATGGGAAGCAGTAGCAACCGATACCCCAATAATGCTTGAAACGTCACATACGCATAATTCTTCTATTGTTAGCGCATAAGCAATTTTCATACGAGTAGGATCAGATAAAGCTTTAAATAACCCTGCCGCCTCATCGATAGGCTTTGTTTCCAGCCTCTCTTGGATGCGCTGTACTTTCTCTTGATGTACAAATGAAATATCACATAGGTCTTTAACCATAATTCCCCGCCTTTTAACGATATTCAAATATATATTTGAATATATAGTATTCAACTTAACTGTTAATTGTCAATATTTTTTCAACTGTACCCTTTTCCATACAATTAGTTTGGATTACCCGGCGATGTCTTATCCTGTTTCAATCAGCATGGAAGGGAATCTTTGATAGGTGGAGATTCTTCTCCCCGCCTATCATTAGATGAACCAATCAGGTTGTTGCGAGTACTTGGCCTTCCACTTGCACATCTCTGTTTCCTCTGCTGTACCAAAGCGGGAATTTTAGTGCCTGTTAAACGGAATCAAGCATACAAAAAAGCACTAGCTGTCCCGCTAGTGCCGTTTCGTTCTATTCAATGCCCGCTTTCTCGTTCAGCATAATGGCCTGGCCAAGCGTCGGCGTAATCGCAATATTATCGAAGGTCAGACCGAGATGCATCGCTGTCACCGCAATCTCCGGCCGGATGCCGGACAAAGTAGAATGGACGCCAATCAAATTCAATGCTTTAATCAGCTGAAAGATTTCATTCGCAACCATCGTATCAATCATGACCACTCCCGATAAATCGATGAACAAATGATTGATTTCCTTCTGGGCGCATTGCTTTAATGTATTCTCCAATACAATCTTTGCCCGCGCTGTATCGATATCGCCCACTAAAGGCAGCAGGGCCGTCCCATTTTTCAATATGATAATCGGCGAACTTAACTCATTGATTATTTCTTGCTGGGCGCTTAATAAGGCTTGGGAAGATTTATAACTTTCTTCCGTAAAACGAGTGATAATCATATCGAATACCCGGTTTAGTTTGCGGTTCCATGCGATGCTTCGTTTCCGGCTGATTTCCTCCCCGTAATAATCAAGGAAATCATTCAAATAATCAATGTATTGCTCTCTTACTCTCATGAATTCCCGCAATATATAATGAATCGGTGTCGCTACATGATGGCTGTCTTTCGCTGCGGTCATGATCCAATCATTGAATTCTTCGAAGAATGTTTCCTCATCTTCCACAAAAACATGGCAAATCCGGGCATGAAAATCATTATTCATTGATTTCAATTTGCCGATTACCTCCGGACATTCCGATGCATAAACAGATTTCGGATCATGGTCTTCCAACGAGTTATACCATTCTTCCGTCAATTGATCTACTTTTGAAAAAAAGTAATCCCGTAATGCCCTGTTCTTTTCCACTGACTCTCCCACCCCTTCATAATTAAGCCCTCCAAAACACTTCCTTCCCCATTATAAACAAATAGCGGAAAGAACTAATAATATATAACACTCCATCCTCTTTCGGGGCTACATTCGTTGCTGTTTCATTTGCTTCTTCTCCAAGTTCCCGGCCAACTTAATCCAGACGCTTCCGTTTCAAAAAATATAAGCCGGCCATGGTCAGACCGGCAAGAACGGCAAGCAGCAGCTGCGCCTGCCATTGCCACTCCATTACATGCCATACTGCATAAGCTTCCAGAAGTAACGCAGGCACCTTGCCTGCCGTGCTCGCAACTGAATAATTGAATAGCCCCATCCTGCTGCCGGCCCCGGCAAGCGTCACAAGGCCGGACGGGGCGAAGGGGAATAAGCGAAGGACTATAATCAGCACAAAGGCTTCCACCCCTTTTGCCATCTGCAGCCTGCCAATTAATTTATTTGTCGTTTGAATCTTTATTTTTTGGATGCCTTTGCGATACAAGCAGAAGCTCACAATCGCACCTAAAGCCTCGCCTGCCAGTGAAATGGCGATGCCGCCTATAAACCCGAAAAAAGTAAGATTGGCTGCTGTCACAAAGACGCTCGGCAATACGCCGGCGACACTGACAAGCATGCTGATGACAATGCTGATCAATATCGCTATATTACCGTACTGCCTGAACACTTCCACCACAAACTGTTCCATCACGACCACCTAAAATAACATAATTATTATCATTATAAGTATAAAGGCCGTTTTAAGAAAATATTAAAAACCCTGTTTTTATAAAGGCAGTACCGCTCTTCCAATACATGAGTCCAATCAAAATCTCGTACACTCATTTTTTGCTCACAACTGAACAAAATCATCTATAGGAAATAATCAAACTGATGAATCCATAAATCTCAAATTCTTCAAATCCGGCTGGTATAATGAAGTGGGCGCCTTTATATAACGGCTATATTCCTTCCCCTTCTATTAACTCACTTACAAATCCTATCGTTTGATTGTGGTTATCGAAAGGCTTATCATACATAATAGAATAAAGAAATTATATTAGTGCATTCGGGGAGGACGAAAGTGAAAAAAGAAATTGCCTCAATCTATTACATACGGGTATTCGCGATGCTTTGTGTGGTATTTGTGCATGCGACCGCGCAGTATCGACACCTGTTCGATATCGGCTCAATCCAGCATCACTTTTATCATTTCCTTAACAATGCAGTCCGCGTTGAAGCCGGAATTTTCATCATGTTGGTGGGCATTGTTTTTTTCTATATTTATAGGAATCGGGAATTCACAGGCCGCGAGCTTGCAACCTATTGGAAAAAAAGGGTCACTTTCATTTTAATCCCTTATATCATTTGGTCTTTGATTTATGAGGCAGAACAACTTTACTACGGTGCGCGGGTATTTGATTTAGCAGGAATTTGGGAACGTCTTTGGACAGGCGGAAGTAAATATCAGCTCCATTTTATTTACCTCGTTGTGCAATTCTATCTAATTCTACCGATTTTCATTGTAGTGGTAAAAAAGCTTGCTTTCCTCAAAAAATATTTATGGGCAATCGGAATCGCCTTGGAGTTCTTCTTCCATATGATGCAGTATCGATACGGATGGCAGCCTTATGGCTTCGTCAGCAGTTTAGGCGCCTTTTTATTGGGCGGCTGGATTGGCCTCCATTATGAAGCCATCCAAGAAAAATATTCTAATAAAAAGCTATTATTGGCAGGAAGCCTTTTCGCATTGACAGGCATCCCATATATACTGATCCGCTATCAAAATATGTTCATCGAACGGGTGGCGATACCGGAGAGCTTTTATAAATTGCTTGCCATCGGCTTTTTTGTAGGAGGAAGTTTCTTTTTGTTCTATGTGGCCGAGAAGTGTGTATCTTCCTTCAGCAAACTTACAACAGCCAAGGTAAAAAGTGTAGCGAGTTATTCATTCGGGTTTTATCTCATTCACCCGTTGGTGCTGTATCAAGTAATGAACCTTCTGCCGACGAGGAATATCGATTTATCATTCCATATTACGATTCCGCTGCAATATCTCATTACCGTTGTGATCTGCTACTTGATTATTTGGTTCTTCCATGCCTATGTGCCATTCGCAAGCTTCGTGTTCGGAAAGCTTCCGAAAAAATCAACGATTGTATGGCAAGTCGGAAAGCAAGCAGAAGTCGGTTGATTCATCCGCTTTAGAAAGCCAGCGTTTTTCGCTGGCTTTTTTGTATGCCGTTTTATACTCTTCCCTCACTATTCAATAAGCCGAATAAAGCGAATCTTTGATAGGTGGGGGG
>JBJEFM010000087.1:0-13552 GCA_051874035.1 Bacillus sp. (in: firmicutes) | reverse complement strand
GCGCTTTCACTGCTGTGTTGAAGTGGGAGTCTTAATACCTGTTAAACGGGATAAAAAACTTCTCTCCACACCAAAAATTACGGATATAGTTAATTAATTTATTCTCTATACTTATATAATGATTACCCTAGTATCGCCCCTTCCGTTCCTAAAGCTCCCATATTTATAAACAAACACAGATGTAAGCGTTTTCTATATTGCGCAACAAGATTTTTTACTTCCTTATAATATTTTTATAACCTACAATAATAAATCACTAACCAATTTATTTGGATAATACTTATATACCAATAATCTGAATAATTAAAATATTTATTGAAATATTTCAATAAAATGTATACTATTTAGTAATATAAAATAAAACCTATGCTTCCATCACATGTTGTTTTTCAGTAAAAATTTATGACTCTTCCTAGAACTCCTACTTCTTTGCAGTTTGGCAAGTGTAAGATCAGTTGTCTTCAGTATGACTTACTCGCCTCCTACACCTACTATCTCTACTTGACATCCATAAACTACATAATGATAGCTGTATCATATTTTTACTAAAGTATTTTCTGCAATCTCTTTGTGAGCTTTATAGAGAACGCTTTCAAAACAACCTGGAATGCATAATAGATTTGCAAAAGGAGATGTGTCATGACAAACAATTCAAATCTATGGAAAATCGTTTTTATAGCCAGCTTTATTGGTTTAGTAGTTGATGGCATGGATATTCAAATGCTTTCATTAGTTATGCCAAGCCTAATGGATGAATTCGCGCTGGATATGAAGGCTGCCGGTTGGATTAGCACCTTTTCTCTATTAGGAATGGCTCTAGGTGGAATTATAGGTGGCTGGCTATCAGACCGGTTCGGTCGTGTCAGAATGATGACATACATGATGGTGCTATTCTCAGTTGGGACCGCTCTCTTGGCTTTTGTGCAAACATATGAACAATTTATCGCTGTTCGCTTTATTTCAGCAATCGGAATGGGCGCTGAATATTCATTGGCCACTATGCTGATGGCCGAATATGTAAAAGTCAAACATAGAGCGACCATAATGGGTGTATTAGGCTCTTCTTATTCACTAGGCTATCTAGTTGCTGTCATATTAGCAGGAGCTATCCTTCCTGATTATGGTTGGAGGCCGCTATTCTTAATCTCCATTCTACCAGTCGCCTTGGCAATCTATATTCGAGTAAAAGTGCCTGAACCTGCCGGCTGGAGATTAGCGAAAGAACAAGCTAAAACTTCTAAAACCAAGAAACCAAATGAATGGGCTGCATTATTCAAGGACAAAAAAGTATTCACAATCTTCCTCTTATGGATTTTAACTTCATCGTTGCTTCAATTCGGATACTACGGTGTAGGCACTTGGCTGCCTACATATATCGTTAAAGAGCTAGGGTTCAATTTTAAAGAAATGACAGGATATTTAATCGGGACATATACAGCATCGATTCTTGGTAAAGCGCTTGCAGGATGGCTGGCGAATGTGATCGGCCGCCGCGCTGTTTTCGTGATTGCCGGATTATCAACAGCCATTATGCTGCCGATTGTATATCTTTATCAAACACCTGGAAATATCATCATTTTGATGACTGTTTTAGGTTTTATATATGGAGCGCCATACGGTGTGAATGCTACTTATTTAAGTGAAAGCTTCCCGACGCATATTAGAGGAACAGCTGTGGGCGCCGCCTACAATACAGGCAGAATAGGAGCCGCAGTGGCCCCTATTCTAATTGGAATTATTGCAACATCGCAATCGATTGGATTTGGACTGGCTGTTTTGGGAATTGCCTATGCCCTTACAGGATTAATTCCAGGATTATTCATTAAAGAAAAAATGTACGACCCTTTTGAAAATGAACCACCCCAAAAAAATCCTTTAGCTAAAGAAGCTTAACATGCTTTTGAAACAAGCTCTTTTGCTTAAATGAAATGAAAAAAGTCCTTCTAAGGAATACAGCTATCTCCTAGAAGGACTTTCCTAAATTAATAACCATCTGAAAACAAAATTCCCACACAGATCGATGGCAATTTTATATTTCTAAATCGTCATTTCCCTTTTTTCAATATAATTTGCCACTTGGCATCATCTATTTGCTCAAATTCTGTGATTTCATGGCCATCCGTTGCCGCCCAGCGCGGAATACTTTCCGTTGCTTGCGTGCAGTCGAAGTTGATGATCAACTCTTCCCCGACCTCCATTGTCTTAATAGCTTCCTTCGCTTCCACTAATGGAAATGGGCAAACCATTCCTGTTGTTTCTAATAATCTCACCATTATGAATTCCCCCTTTAATTCTTATGCATTAAGATGCCGCCGCTTGATTCGTTTGCACGGCTTTTTTGCTCTTACGGATAATTGTAAAGTATACAGCAATCCCCGTCCCTAATAAGAAACAAGCCATCGCCACCCAGCCTTGCCATGCGAATAAAGCAGAATTCACAAGGCCATTGCCGATTGTGCATCCTCCTGCGATGCTTGCTCCGAATCCCATCGTTAATCCGCCTACTGCATTGTTGCCAAGCGTCTTCTTATCCGGCAGGCGGAATCGGAATTCACCGCTTCCTTTAGCGGCTATGAAAGAACCGATGAAGATGCCCAGGACAAGGAACACACTCCAGTCTAACAGCGCATTCTCCCCTGTCACTAGGAACTGCAAAATCTTCGCACTTGGCGTTGTAATTCCTAAACCAGCATTACGGCCTGTCGCTTCACTTAGCGGCCAAGCGAGAATGGCGATCAAACCTATTAAGGCTGCCGTCACGAATGGATGCCAAGCCTTCTCAAATAGAATATGGGCAAGGCCTGTTTTCTTAGGCTTCAGTCTAAATACAGCGAGCTTCGGTTTTCTCAGTTCCCGAATGACCAACCCGCCTACTATTCCGATAAGCAGCACAACCAATACCCAAGGAGAGATATGGAATGTTTCATAAATATAAGCGTCACGAGCTTTATAAGAGGTTAACTCATCCGCTAATGGCAATAACACACCGAATTTCGTTATGGCCGCCCCCAGCATATAGCCAAATAGCGCAACCCAGCTTCCGATCAGGCCCTCGCCCGCCCGGTACCATGTACCTGTCGCACAGCCCCCGGCCAGAACCATTCCAACCCCGAAGATCAATCCTCCGACGATTGTTCCAAGCCATGGAAAGGGACCTGTTTCAAGCACTATATTTCCATTGCCTAATAATAGATAAACACCGACACTTTGAATGGCAATAATGATAAAAGTCGCAAGGAACATTCTGCTGTCCCTTGAAATAAACAAGTCACGATAAGCCCCAACAATACAGAATCGTCCTCTTTGTAAAACAAAACCCAGAAGAATCCCACATATAATCCCCGTTATAATCATCTGTCCCATCTTGCCCGATTCCCCTTCTTCCGTAATAAAATTTTATAATGTTTAACAATATTACAACAATTCACATTAAATTACTATGCTTTATAGGAAAAATGGTTAAATACACTAATAAATGCCTATTAAAATACCATTTAAACCCATAAATATAAAGATTCACTTACGCTGTTGCTTTAGTTTTAACAATCATATCTTCCTTCTATAAGTCGACGGAATAGCTGAACCGGCTTCTTCTGATGGATTTAATTAATCGATTGATTAAAAAAGCGAGCGTAGGTTATCCTGCACTTGCTTTCCTGCTTGCACTTTACTCCGCTGCATATTTGCCATGCCCTTTTAACACTTTATAAACCATCAATAAGATTAAATTGAATTTTTTTCCACACTACCTTGCAATAAACAGTACCTAGTGGCATACTATAGTAAATACCATATAATGGATAAATATAAAGGAGGTGCTCGTTTGAATGTTCAATTCAAAAAAGGCGTACTAGAACTTTGTGTACTTGTACTCCTGCGTCATAAAGACAGGTACGGGTACGAGCTTGTCCAAAATATTTCGGATAAATTCGAAATCTCCGAAGGCTCCGTGTACCCGCTCTTACGCCGTCTTACAAAAGAGGGGTATTTCACCACATATTTAAAAGAATCCACAGAGGGACCTTCGCGAAAGTATTATCACTTAACGGAGAAAGGACGTGAATACATGAAACATCTTGTTCAAGAGTGGCAAGAGTTCTCAGTTGCAGTCAATGAAATCATTAAGGACGGTGAACGAAAATGATCAGAAAGCAATTCTTGGCTCAATTGGATTCTTATCTGCAATCTCTCTCCAAGGCTGAGCGTGAAGATATTTTAAATGATTACAATGAATATTTCGATGTCGGGCTTGAAGAAGGAAAAACGGAAGAAGAGATTGCCTTTAAGCTCGGATCGCCAAAAACGATTGCCAAAGATTTATGTGCAAATTCTTCCTTTGATTTAGCAATGAGCAACCCGACCATCTCTAATACGTTCAGAGCCATCGGCGCAACCATTGGCATGAGTTTATTCAACCTATTTATTGTATTAGTTCCCGCTCTCGTATTAGGGGTCTTCTTATTAAGCGGTTGGGTGGCAGGCGCTTCCTTGACTCTAGCCCCCTTCCTGTATGCGGTCAGTCTCTTATTCAACTACGATGGTTTCTATGCATTTGAAGGATTTATGATACTGGCCTCTTGCGGAATCGGCATCCTGCTCCTGCTCCTCATGTATCACTTGTCGATTCTATGTGCGAAAAGCTTCGTCGCATATTGCAAATGGAATATATCAATTGTTAAAGGAGGAACGAAACATGCTTAAGAAAGTACTGCTCACCGCTTCCATCTTCATCATTATTGGTATCGGCGGCGCCATATTTACCGCAAAAGCCTACTTTAAAGACAGTGATGTACGAGAAAGGGAAACAATCACCGGCAGCAATATTAACGATATCGACCTTAAGACCGATTACGGCGTGTTTGAAATCATGGAAAGCGAAACAGATGATATCATGATCGAAACTGTACGATCGAAAAATATGGATAAACCCGTAATTAAAACTTCCAAGAACACACTGGCTGTTTCATCATATTCCAAAGCGAAATTTCAATTCGGAATCAACTTCAAGAATATTCACAACAAAATCTATGTATACCTTCCTAAGAAACAATTCGAAAACATCCAAATCAATAATGATGTCGGTTCGATAGATGTGCAAGACATCCAGGCAACCCGACTGACGGCCTCATCCAAGACAGGCAGCATCAAGATTACGAATGCTGCAACCAATAAAATGAGCATACAGTCGAAAGTAGGTTCTATTACAATCAAAGGAACAACAGAAGAACTTGATTTATCCAGTGAAACAGGTGCTATCAAAGTTGAAACAGATACCTTGGCACATCCTGTGACTGCTTCGACCGATATAGGATCCAGCCAAATCACTACCGTAAAGAAACCGGAACACTACAGGATTACAGCTGATTCAGAAATCGGCAGCATCAATATCTTCGGGGAAGACTCCAACTTTTATGAACACGGTGAAGCGAAAGCTCACATGCAGCTAAAGACCGAAACGGGCAGCATTAAAGTGAATCTTTAATAGGCTGGGGCTTCCCGGCTATTATGAGATGAACCGACCGGGTTGTTACAGGTACTCGATCTTCCACCTGCGCGTCTACACTTTCACTGCCATGCCGGAGCAGGAGTCTTCGTACCTGTTAAATGGGATAAAAAGAAATGACCTCAACAGGCGTTGAGGTCATTATGCTACACAATCATTTTCTGATTTTGTGCCGCATCTATCAAAATAAAAATAGCCGCCAGAATATGAAGCAGCATGCCGACAACAGGAATCCAACCGATGCAAGACCCGACAATGCCGATAATATTCCCATAAGCACTGATGCCATTTCTATAAGCAAATACAACAACAAGGATATGCAGAACTAACATAATAATTAACGGAGACCATGCAAGGCTAAGAATGATAGTACCCCCAAGTATAGGAATGCCAAATAATGCTTCTAAACCTCCAGTCACCCATTTCAATGTGTTCAGATTCTTCAGTGTCATGATCATTCCCCCCTCTTTTTATGCGGCGCTTACTATACTATTTCCCGATTATGTTCCTTTGCTAAACGTGCCACTTTCCGCTTGAGCCGGTATATTCGGTATGCTAGATTAATGGTAGATTTACTCGTCTGAAAGAAAATTAAGCTATCCATTTCAAGGGATATGAAAGGGAATGATCAGGCCATGATTATTGTTAGTTCTTGCTTGGCAGGCGCTAAATGCCGCTATAATGCCACTCATTGTTTAGAAGAGAAAATCCGGACGCTGGTCGATCGGAAACAAGCCACCACGGTTTGCCCTGAAGTGCTCGGCGGTTTCTCCACTCCTCGCGAACCCGCTGAGATTATAAATGGAACCGGAGCAGATGTGCTGAATGGAACAGCTAAAGTTCTATCGCATTCAGGAAAAGATGTAACAGAACAATATATAAAAGGCGCTTATCAGACACTCGCTATCGCTGAAGAAATGCAGGCTACAGCGATTGTACTAAAAGAAAACAGCCCTTCCTGCGGCAGCCGGCATATTTATGATGGTACTTTTTCCGGCAAAAAGATAGCAGGTGAAGGCGTGACTGCCGCTCTCCTCAGAAGCAAAGGCTATCTGGTGCTTTCAGAAGAAGAATTTCTGCGACAAACCTAAAAGAATCCCCTAACGGGAGGGAATTCCTTTAGCAAACGTCCATGATCTATGCATATATAAAAAGCATCGCTTTCGATGCTTTTTTGTGTTTAATGGCAATCATAATAATCTTGTTTTTGATAAGGGATAAAGCCGCATTGTTTATATAACGACAGCGCATGTTCATTCTCTGTCGCCACCTCTATGTATACATCATTCGCCTCTTCAAGCTGAACCATTTGGGTCAAGGCGCTTTTGCCGTATCCTTTTCCCTGATAGGCCGGGTACACCACAAATCCATAAATCCAACTTTGGTCCAGCTCTGTTTTCATATGTATTTTCCCTACGGTCTTGCCATCCGCTTCTATCATATAAACAGAAGCTTCCTCTAATTCCCTTCGATTCTCCTCGTCATCTTGCAGTTCATAGCCGAAACCGATTTCATTCAATGCCATCATATCAGCCAGGTCCTCAAACGTAGCCCGACGCAAATTGACGAGATTATTTTCCGGTAGCTCCTGCTTCTCCCAGTGCATTTGGTATTCAGAGAAACCATAGCTGCAGGGAATCGTACTCAGCCATCCTTTAGCCGACAACGAGTCGGCAGGCGCATTAAGCAGGACAGGGGCACTGTCATCCAATGCGGCAAGCGCCTGCTTGAACAATTCTGTGAAGATGCCTCTTCTCCTGAATTCCGGATGCACCATGCCGCACATTTCATACTCTTCCCCAAAATAATATATCCCTAAAAAACCGACCAGCCGATCATCCTCAAAATGAAAAAAATCAAAGCCGTCCTCTTCATTTCTTGTTTTGAGCACATCCCAATTCAGCTTAAGCTTGATGTCTTCATAGCTTTCACATGTATCCTGCAAGCGGATGAGCTCCAGTAATTGTATGTCGTTCATATCTTTCTTCCCTCCAACTGCTCATATTTCTCCATTTAATTTTACCACGCCATAGATATATAATAATAACCGACAATCCGAATAAAGAAAGGAATTCCCCTCTTTATATCGAATTAGTAAAAAATCTTATTTATAACAGGAGGATTTATGCCATGAAACGATTTGCGTGGCCAATTCTGATTGGTTTAACCGGATTATTATTTATCTTCGTCATACCACAAGAAAATGCATATATCCGATTAGTATTTAAGCTGCTCCCCATGATTTGCATCATCATCTATGCTTACCGAAATCAAAGCACCTATGTTTCAATTCCCCATGAACGGTTGATTCTGGCAGGATTATTTGTGTGCATGTTGGGCGATGCCTTTATTATCTTTTCGTTTATCCTTGGTTTGGCAGCCTTCCTGGTCGGCCATTTACTGTACATCGGCGCTTTTGTCCGGCAGCGAAGACTCTCCTCCATTCGCCTGGCCATGATTCTTCCCATTATCGCATACGGCCTGTTCTTCGGGAATAAAATCACTGCGGCCATCAGCCAATCAGGCGAGAAGAATCTGATTCTCCCTGTCATCCTCTATATTGCGGTCATTTCCCTCATGGGATGGACAGCGATCTTGTCAGGCAACAAACGGGCTGTGGCGGGAAGTATCTTATTCATCATTTCCGATACGATCTTGTCCTGGAACCTTTTCGTTTCTGATATCCCTTATTCCTCCGAACTAATCATGCTCACTTATTATAGTGCGCAATTTCTGATTGCCGGCAGCCTTTTGGCAAAGCGGACTTCCTTATATATTCTTCCCCCCAAGTCGTACTAGCCGTTCTACAAAAAAAGCTCAGAAGCTATTTGGCTCCTGAGCAATCCCTTCTTATAGGTATACGTTTTATGATTTTGCCGATTTCTTCTTCTCATGGGAAAAATACATGCACATCCAGTAAGGAATTAATAAAAAAGAGCCGTATCCTGCTATATAAAATACATTACCGAGTACATCAATGATTTCTACAGTTGTCATTTTTATCACTTCCAATCTTTTACCGTTTTATTCATTTTATGTCAAAAATGTGAACTTTGCAAGCGCTTTCTTTCTAATAAATGTAAATTATATGAAAAACACAAGCTTTTTCCTTGCTTTTTTACGTAAGATACCCTTCTTATTTCCTACTAATATAAACAAAACAAAAAGAGATTAACCTTTTTTCGGTTAATCTCTTTGTTACTTTATAACGAATATGTTCACATCATCATAGAAATGCCATAGGCATGAAGCCTAATATTTGGGTAATAATATACAAAATAACGAACGCGCCAATGAAACTGACGAACAAAATAAATGCAAGCTTGAGTAATTTCTTCATACAGCCTTTCTCCTCTTCATAGTTTGGCGACTGCTTGGCACCCGTCAACAATTCACTCCCTTAAGTGCTTCTATACCCCCTGACGCTTTGTTCTTAACCCATTTACAAACAAATATCGCCGGCCGAAGCCAGGGAGCCGGACGGGGCAGAGGATAATCGAATTAATTACTTTATCAAAAGATGCTATACTTAAAAAGACAAGATAGAAAAGGAGGTTCTCTTATGAATCACCGATCGCTAGTTTTATTAGGGTTGCTCATGACACAAAGCCAGCACGGCTATCAAATAAACGAATTCATCGAAAACAATCTGGGCGCGATCACCGATATGAAAAAGCCGACCGCTTACGCTACTTTAGACAAATTAAGCAAGAAAGGCTATATTGAAGTGCGTACTGAACAAGAAGGCAATCGCCCTCCTCGAAAAGTCTACTCGATTAACGAAAGCGGTAAGCGTTATTTTTATGAATTGCTTATTCATAATTTATCTTCGGCTGAGAAGGTGCATTATCATGGCGACCTCGGCTTAATGTTCATGGATTACCTACCGATGACTCAAGCAGTGGATGCCCTGCACCAACGATTGGAACAAACAGGGCATTTACTTGCGGGCATCAAGAAAATGCCGCGCCATAATAAAGCAAAAACAGTAAATCTCGCCATAAACCATAAAATCGCGATGTTGGAAGCCGAAATGGCCTTTCTGCAATCCACTATCGAAGAACTGCGGAATATCCAGGCAAAAGATTGACCGGAAATCAAAAAGTTCACTTAGGGCCCGGGGGCTGCCTCATAAGTGCCTTCTCTTTCTTTATAAGGCTGTCTTCGGCAAAGTCCTGCGCACAACCCCTTTCCGTATTTCCTCACACAAGATAAACAGGACTGTTAAGACAGGAAGAAGAGCAATGTGTCTCCATTCGGGTCCTGCCGTTTCAAACAGCTCCTGGAGAAATGGGACATAAGCGATCAGCAAGAACAATACGATTTCCGATACGATTCCCCAAACCATCAGCGCATTCCGCTTTGTCAGAAACTGATGGAATGGAAGCCGCGATGACCGGCATTCCAGGACATTCCCGATCTGACAGGCAATCACCGCTCCGAAGGCCATCGTCACTGCATAGTTATACACATGCAGTACTTCAGCAGGGGCTGTTCCGTCCGCAATCATCGGCGTGAAGAAACGGATTTCATCGAATGTGTATCCAAAACTGTTCCATGTAAAGAAGAAAGCCGCAAACATGAAGAGTGCCTCCAACACTCCTAAGAAACCATAGGAACGGAGAAGTACACGCCTATCTAGAATATTGCTTTCTTTTTTCCTCGGCGGATAATCCAGGATGTCCTTCTCCGGCTCTTCTCTTCCAAGCGATATAGCCGGCAGCAGATCTGTCCCCAGGTCGATTGCCAGTACAAGCAGCACTGTCAACGCCAGTGGAAGGTTCCAGATTCCCATCACCAAAAATGGTATAACTTCCGGCACATTTGATGCCAGGATATAGGTAATGAACTTCTTGATGTTCCGGTAAATGGCCCGCCCCTCCTTCACCGCTTCCACAATCGTTGCGAAATGATCGTCAAGCAGAACCATATCTGATGATTCGATAGCTGCATCCGAGCCCTTTTTCCCCATTGAAATTCCGATATCTGCCTTACGTAGGGCCAGGACATCATTGATTCCGTCACCGGTAACTGCCACAACATGCCCCAAGCTTTGGTAAGCTTCCACAATCTTCAGCTTATCCTCTGGTGTGGTTCGGGCAAAAATGATAGGCAAATCGGTATCGATTTTTCTCGCAAGCTCCCATTTGTCCATCTCTTTCAATTCTGGGCCCGTCACTTCTACATACCCCCGGTCCACAATTCCCACCTGCTTTGCGATCGCAAGTGCAGTCACTCCATAGTCACCCGTCACGACAGTGACTTTTATCCCTGCACTCCGGCATTCCTGTACCGCTTCAAAAACTCCTTCCTTCGGAGGATCATACATGATAGCCAGTCCAAGGAGCGTCAATCCGGCAGGCGAAGGGTCTCCGCCGGCCGTAGCCTCGGAGTAAGCGACGGCCAGGATTCTGAACCCTTGCTGGGCCATCTTGTCATTCACATCCAGAACCTCCGTACGCTGCTGACTATCCATGACGACGGAACTGC
This sequence comes from Bacillus sp. (in: firmicutes), assembly GCA_051874035.1. Lineage (GTDB taxonomy): Bacteria > Bacillota > Bacilli > Bacillales > DSM-1321 > Bacillus_AD. The sequence goes on along the minus strand of JBJEFM010000087.1, from coordinate 2,559 downwards.
CCTCCTTGAAGATATGTGTGCACTCCGAAATCACTTTCCGTGGATCGCCTTTGGTGAAATTCAATACATGATTTTCAGGGAATAATGGATTGCTTTCATTTATGGCGATTACAGTCATGCTCTTCGTTTCCGAACTGAAAGGAAAAACCCGGCTGCGCCGGAATTGATTCCGGGCAGGTTCCGTCTCCACACCCAATTTATCCCCCGCAATCAACAAGGAAGCTTCAGTCGGGTTACCGATCACTTCCCATTCGTTCTCATTTCTTTCATCTGTCCGAATCACCGTATCAGAACATACGGCCGCTGCCGTAAAAAACCTCTCTAAAGTCGGCAGATTCTGTGGGGTGATCCCCTCCACTTCCCCCTTTCTTCCATATCCCTGCCCTCCGATGTCCACCATGCCGTCCATTGTCCAGGCATGTTTCATGAACATTGAATTTTGCGTCAACGTCCCTGTCTTGTCGGTACAGATGACGGAAGTGCTGCTTAACGTTTCCACAGCGGATTGCTTCCTAACAAGTGCATTCTTCTTTGCCATCCGTTGAACACTAAGTGCAAGGGAGAGAGAGACAGTCGGCATCAGTCCCTCCGGTATATTTGCTACGATGATTCCGATCGCAAAGATTAAAGCGGCGTTGATTTCGAATTCCGTGATAAACAATGACACACAGAAGGCCGCAATGCCGATAAGGATCGCGATGACGGACAATATCTTGGTGATCCGCTGAATCTGGATTTCCAAGGTGCTCTTTTCCTTCTTGATCTTAGATGTTGTTTCCGTAATTGCGCCTAATTCAGTCTGTCTGCCTGTCGCATACACGACTGCCCCGCCAGTACCGGAAGTGACCGTTGTGCCGGCAAACAGAAGATTTCGGCTGTTCCATGCCCCGATACCCTTTTCCCGTTCGGGCTCACTGTCGCGCTCCAATGGAACAGACTCTCCCGTCAGCATGGAATTATCCACCTCTAATCCATTCGAGAATAGGATGCGGCAGTCCGCCGGCACCTTATCCCCGGCTGCCAGCTGTATGACATCGCCAGGCACCAAAAGCTCAGCCGGCTGTATGGCCACATCTCCATCCCTGAGCACCTTCACGTTGTTTGGCACCAATTGCGCCAGTGACTGCAACGCTTTATCGGCCCTATTTTCCTGGATGAAAGAACAAATGGCATTGATGAAGATGATAGCCCATATGGCATAACTAAGTATGGGCGTTCCCGAAATAAGGGCCAAGAAGCTGGCCGCCCAAAGCATAAGGGCGAGAAGATTCACCAATTTCCCCGCAAAGTTGCGCAGCGGATGGAAAATTCTTTTTCTCTTAATAGAGTTTTTTCCATAAACGGATAACCTTTTCTCGCTTTCCTCTTGGGTGAGGCCGTTCTCTGTCGTTCCCAACCGCATAACAACATGGGCTGCTTCCTGTTCCGACAATTCGGCTGGATTACATTTGATAGGGATTTCGGTGACAGCATTTTCTTCTCTGTCCACCACGCTCCCTCCTTTCACACTATGTATAATTACATTCGTCATTATTATTTTAGCATAATATTCTGTTTAGATTAAAAATTCAACTATTTTTAAAAAGAGGTATAGGAATCCTTTGAGGGAAAAGTTGATTTCTTCTTCCTTCGGAGCAGCCAATATAAAAAAGATTGTGGAGAAAAGGATATTTTCTCCACAATCTTTTTTCCTCCTGAAGGTAATGGCAGAATCAGAGTCCCTGCCTGCTTCGCTTCCTTTACTCTTCATATATCATTTTCTTCGTCATGCCTCCATCCACTACAAGATTCGTGCCAGTAATAAAGTCATTCTCTGCTGCAGTAAGATACAGGCAAGCTCTTGCGATATCGGTCGGTTTGCCGACCCGCTTGGAGAAATGCTGCGCATGATCGCGCTCGGTTAATTGTTCATAATCACCTGTCTCAATCCATCCCGGTGAAATGGCATTCACCGTAATGCGCTCCTCGCCGAGAGTCGCTGCAAGGGCATGGGTCAACGCTACAATGCCGCCTTTTGATGCCGCATATAATTCTGAGTTCGGCTCTGACATAATGGCACGAGTGGAAGCGATATTAACGATGGAACCGCCATACTCATTTAACTTCATATAAGCAGCCGCTTCCCGCGAGGCAAGGAATACACTTCGCAAATTCGTTTGCAATACATCATCCCACTCCTCCACCTGAACATCATACGGGGATTTAAAGAGGACTTTCCCTGCATTGTTGATCAGAATGTCAATTCTTCCATATGTATTTGCTGCTATTTTCATCAAGCGAACGATATCCTCCGCATTCCTAACATCCGTTTTGACAAAGGATGCCTCCTTCCCTTGCGCTTTCCAATCGCTGACCAACTTCTTACCGCTTGCATCCATATCAGCTATGATGACGCAATCACCGGATTCGGCATAAGCTGACGCCACAGCGCGACCGATGCCGTTTGATGCGCCCGTTATAATGACAACTCTTTGAGACATTTCCGTTCCTCCCCTTCTTTTTATCCCGTTTAACAGGCACTAAGGTTGGTTCATCTAATGATAGGTGGGGGATGAAGGA
>JBJEFM010000086.1:0-2714 GCA_051874035.1 Bacillus sp. (in: firmicutes) | reverse complement strand
GAAGTGGGAGTCTTAGTACCTGTTAAACGGGATAAATGTTCAACACAAAAAGGCAATGGCATAGGCATCGCTTTATTAAACGAAGGAATTGCATATTTGGAAGGAGTAGACAGAGGTTTTTATAAATGGGGAAAAGCCAATAAAACATCGGAATTACATTTTATAGCGCAAAAGGCGTTAAAATGGTTTCTCAATTCGACGGGCATATGTTAAAAACGAAAAGAATGATTGTGCGAGTATAAATGGGCTGTTCCAAAAGCCATCGCAAAATGACTTTTGGAACAGCCCATTTTCCGCATGCGATTTCATAGATTTTAAATCCATGTACAACCGCTCCTTGTTAAAATCTGCTCCTTTTATTACAATACAACCGGCATTTCACAAAACAAGATTAATAGTGTCCCATTCATCCTGTTTCTAGTTTCTTATTTATCATGGAATGAGAATAAAAGAATATCCTTTCATTTTTTATTATCCAAATATAAAACAGTGTTCTATAATTTTCTTTTTTGGCTACTGAACGGGGGTTTATTACTATTTAGTGAGCCCCCCTTCCTCCATATAGTAGGGGAAACTCTCTTAAATCTATGATGGATATTCTTCCATATATTCATTATAGGCCCCGCAACAGAGGCAACAACTTTTTCTTTTTGTTTGGCCATGATTGTGACCGATGCTTCCATATCACGTTTTAAGGCGTTATTTTCTTTTTCCAGCTCTTGTATTTCAGCCTGATCTCTTTCTCTTTGTTCCTCTAATACTTTTATCCAACTATATAGCCCATTTATGATTTTTAAACGATTGGTGCTTTCTGCAATAATGGCGGCTATATCCGCTCCCCGTTTAACCGGCTCGGCCATAGTCGCGACCGATAGCATAGTATTGATAGCAGCTTGGGTTTTTCCTTCTCGATATAAATCCCTGATTTTAACAATAACGGTCACGCAGCGTTCATGGATTACATAACTGTTCCCATTCTTCCGTAATTGTAAATGCTCGTTATGCCGTTCTATATATCTCCTGATTGTGCGGTTCGGTACATTGGTTATTTTCTCAATTTCGCTAACAGACAACCATTTCATCGTGTCCACCCTTTCAAGCTAGATATATATATATTTCTAGCTGCGACCCCCTATTTCCTTGCATGACCGCATCGTGACCGTACAACAATAACCGACAACAGAACGGGAATTATATCGAATTTACACCACTGCATGGAAGTAATAGAGATCAGAAAAGCAATTGAACTCTTCTAGCAATCTTTTCTTAAAACGACTTCTTTTCGGTAGTTTTTAAAACCTATTGAAAAGATGGAAGCAATTATGACTGTACGTCTGTTGCTTCCATCTTCATATTCCGCCTTTCACTTTTTGCACTGTAACAACCTATCATCTAACCCCGTGTGTACCCGCCCATGTGCGGCATTACCATTTAAAACAGTGGCCTGCTGCTCACCACAATCCCGTCGCTATCACAATACGCATAGTGCCCCGGAACCCACTCGATACCACCGAAAGATAAAGTCACATTACGGTCGCCATGACCTCTTTTTACACTTTTTAAAGGATTGGTGCCGATTGCCAGCACGCCGATATTCATCATGGCGAGCTCTGCGCAATCTCGTACGCAACTATTGATGATGACGCCGGCCAGATTTCTTTCTTGTGCAATCTCCCCGAGCATATCGCCCATCAATGCACATTTCCTAGATCCCGCACCGTCAACAACAAGAATGCTGCCTTCCTCCACTGTTTGCAGTGCTTCTTTTACAAGGACATTATCTTCAAATACGCGAACAGTTGCAATTTTTCCCGAGAAGCTTTGCACGCCTCCATAAGACTTCAATTCTAATTCACAAATTTTCAATTCTTCACTATACTCATCACATAAATCAGCGGTCTTGAAATTCGACATTTTCTTCTCTCCATTCTTTTACTGGATAATTATATTTTCGAGGGAAAATGACGAAAATCCTGTTTTTTCAGCGAATTATTGTTGAGCAAGCCACTCTTTTAACTTTTGTTGATCGCTGGCTACCGCGTCGCGTAATTTAGGATTATAAAAAACGGAAGCCGGATGGAATGTTGGGAACAATAAATACTTTTTCTCCGACCATTCATACTGGTCTTGATCATTCAATTGCTGAACGGATTGATTCAGGAATTGCCCATGCACTTCAGATACTTTCATTTTCTTGCCTGCCAACCGCTGCAGCCCGACATTTCCGAGCGTTACAATCAGCGGCGCTTCCACATGCTGGATTTCGTAATCCAGAATAGGCGCATGAGCGGCAACTTCCGCCGCTGTCGGCGGACGATTATATTTCTTTTTTTCTATTTCCCCTTGCCGGTTTCGCTTCTCACGCCATTTATAAGGACGGCTTCTGACCGCACTCGTAATATAAACTTCTTCTCTTGTTAAGCCAAGCCCTTCAAGAAACTCCATTAATTCTTTACCGGCTCGTCCGCTGAATGGAATCCCGTTGCCTATTTCCGTTTCACCGGGCGCCTCGCCGACCAGCATCAGTTTGGGCTTGTCCGGTCCGCTGCCGAACACAAATCCTTCTACCGGATAGCCCTCTATTCTCTTCTTTCCCATTTCCACTAATGATTCAGGAATTCTCATAATCATACTCCCCTTTGTCCCGGATAATTTTTATTATTATACCCCTTGTGCAGATGCAATAACTATGGAACTTTCCATAACAAAAAGAG
>JBJEFM010000085.1:0-2716 GCA_051874035.1 Bacillus sp. (in: firmicutes) | reverse complement strand
CGACGTCCGTTTTTAGTGCTCATACGGGCACGGAACCCATGAACTTTGCTGTGTTTACGTTTATTTGGTTGGTACGTTCTTTTCATTATAGTACACCTCCCTGAGGATTACAGTTAAAGACAGTCCTTACAAGTATATAGAGGCAGATACCCAATTGTCAACTTATACTTTCATTAACGTCTCCGATCTGCCGATTTTTTATTCTTTCTAGTCAACGTGAATTTTATACTTGTTGTTATGGGATATGTTGTGGATAATTAAATTAATCGGTTTCCACAATCCACATCCTTTTTCGACAGGTTTTTCACAATCCACTCCCTTGTGGAAAACTTTTATCCCCACGTCGTGCGCGTTGTGGATAAATAATAAAAAACGTTGCAACTACTGTTATTTTTTGATATTATATTTTATGTTTTCATTCTTGATAACTTATCCACAAGAGAAAACTATCCACAGAATGTTAATAAGTTGTGGATAGTTTTATAAACAGTACGGAATAACTTTGTCCACAGGTGGTGGATATTGTCGAAAACGTAAAACCCTCATAAATTTCCTTATACATGGTTACTTATTTTTATACATTCCCTATCCTTTTCGTAAATATTTCTAGCGGGTTAAGGTGAATTGGCTGTCAGAAGGAGGATCGACAAGTGAAAAACATAGAAGAACTATGGAAGCATTCTTTATCCATACTAGAGAAGAAAATAAGCAAGCCGAGCTTTGAGACATGGCTTAAATCGACAAAGGTTCATTCCTTAAAAAAGGATACACTGACTGTCGTGGCTCCGAACGAATTTGCGCGCGATTGGCTTGAGGAACGCTATTCAGAGGTCATTGGAGATGTCCTATATGAAATCACTGGCGAACATTTGGAAGTGAAGTTCATCATTCCTCATAACCAAACAGAAGAAGAATATGATCTTCCTGCTCCAGCCAAGAAAGTGAAGAAAAATCAAGATGAGCAGCATGAAATACCGCAGACCCTATTGATTCCTAAATACACGTTCGACACGTTTGTCATCGGCTCTGGGAATAGGTTTGCACACGCCGCCTCTCTTGCGGTAGCAGAGGCACCAGCTAAAGCCTATAATCCCCTTTTCATCTATGGGGGCGTTGGACTCGGAAAAACACACTTGATGCACGCGATTGGTCATTATGTACTTGAGCATAATCCATCTGCCAAGGTGGTTTATCTATCATCAGAGAAATTCACGAACGAGTTCATTAACTCCATTCGTGACAACCGTGCGGAAGACTTCCGAAACAAATATCGGAATGTCGATGTTCTATTAATAGATGATATTCAATTCCTAGCCGGGAAAGAATCAACCCAAGAGGAATTTTTCCATACATTTAACGCTCTTCATGAGGAAAGCAAGCAGATTGTCATTTCAAGTGACCGCCCTCCGAAGGAGATTCCGACACTTGAGGACCGCCTGCGATCCCGCTTTGAATGGGGCTTGATCACGGATATCACACCTCCTGACCTTGAGACGCGGATTGCGATTCTTCGTAAGAAGGCAAAAGCTGAGCGGCTTGATATTTCCAATGAGGTCATGATCTACATTGCCAACCAAATTGACTCCAACATCCGTGAGCTGGAGGGAGCTCTTATTCGGGTAGTGGCTTATTCTTCCCTCATCAATAAGGATATAAACGCAGATTTAGCAGCAGAGGCCTTAAAGGATATCATTCCGAATTCGAAACCGAAAATCATCTCAATTGCGGATATTCAAAGGGCAGTTGGAGAACATTTTAATGTGAAGCTCGAAGACTTCAAGGCAAAGAAACGAACAAAATCAGTTGCCTATCCAAGACAGATTGCTATGTATCTATCCCGTGAGCTCACAGACTCCTCTTTACCGAAGATTGGAGAAGAGTTCGGAGGCCGGGACCATACAACAGTTATTCATGCCCATGAAAAGATTTCAAAACTCATGCAAACTGACACACAGCTTCAAGAACATATTAAAGAAATCAATAGTACGCTTAACGTTCATTAATCAACAGCCGATTATTCTATTGTTGATAAGAACCGTTTAACACCCAAGATTAGTCACAGTCTGTCCACATGTGGATAGACTGTTTTTCCGTCATTTTTTCGAGTTATCCACATACTCACAGGGCCTACTATTACTTCTTCTATTTTTTTATTAAAATAAATAATAAATATGTATCTAAGATTAGTCACAATTTGGAGGATTACTAATGAAAATTATTATTCAGCGCGACCGTTTGGTTCAAAGCGTCAATGATGTTCTAAAAGCAGTATCCACTCGAACAACGATTCCGATCTTGACGGGGATTAAATTAAAAGCAAACGAAGAAGGCGTCACTTTAACAGGGAGCGATTCTGACATCTCTATTGAATCTTATATTCCTTCTGAAGAAGAGGGTAATGAGCTTGTTGAGATTAAAGAAACAGGTTCGATCGTTCTTCCAGCTCGTTTCTTTGCTGAAATTGTTAAAAAGCTGCCCGAGAATACAGTAGAAATTGAAGTCCAATCACATTTACAAACCTTGATTCGCTCAGGAAAAGCAGAGTATAAATTAAATGGATTAAATGCAGAGGATTATCCACAGCTTCCGCAAATTGAGGAAGAAAATATGTACTCCATGCCAATTGATTTACTAAAAACAATCATTAGGCAAACCATCTTTGCAGTGTCCACCTCAGAAACACGCCCTGTCTTGACAGGTGTAAACTGGCGTATTG
>JBJEFM010000084.1:0-2736 GCA_051874035.1 Bacillus sp. (in: firmicutes) | reverse complement strand
GGTACTTGATCTCCCACTTACACATCTGCGCTTTCACTGCTGTGTTGAAGTGGGAATCTTAGTACCTGTTAAACGGGATAAAAAATCCGTTCCGAATCACTTGTTTTGTTAAAGTAGAGAAGGTAGAATGATGTTAAATGATTACTTAATAAAGGAAGGTCCGGATGAAAACAAAAAAAATACAAAAAATCACAGTATATATGATGGTAATTATTATGCTGTTATCAACGATTTTAGCAGGTGTTTCTTTTCTTTTATAACATAAACAATAAACCATTAAAATAAAGCCCCATCCTGGTTTTCCGGTAAAGGATGAGGGCTTTTATGCTTTTCTCCCTGCACAAAAAGGAGATGTTCTTTGCAGATCACCTCCCGTCTTCTATTTACGGTATAGCTCCGTACTCCTTCGCAAGCTCTTTGAAACTCTTTGAAGAAAGTGTAATAAGAATTTTCGTTTGCAAGGGAATGAGTTCATAAAGCCGTTCTACATCGCTCTTCTTCATCCGTATGCAACCGTTTGAAATGTACTTTCCAACCGACCATGGCTCGTTTGTCCCATGCACGCCGTAAGTCCTTCCGTCCGTGCCTAAAGCATTAAAGCCAATCCACCTTGTGCCAAGCGGATTCCTGGGGTCTCCCCCTGGTATGTTCTTCTTTCGATAATACGGGTTCTTAGCTTTGACAATGATTGTAAACAGCCCTTCCGGCGTCAAATCATTGCTCTTGCCTGTACCCACAGGGAATATCTCCACAACTTTTCCATCTTTAATGAACGCAAGCTTATTATTCGCTTTGTTGACAATGATGAATGGATTGGATGCGGCCTGTTGGACCTCTGCCGGAACGGGCTGCATGAAAGAAAACAATAAAAAAAGAGATACTATGACATTCAACAGAAACCACCCTAAACTTTTTGTTTAGTTTAAGCGAATGTCTTCTTTTTCATTCTTTGTTTTTTTCGAGAGAAGCCTTTATATACACTTTTGAGCACTAAATACTTCTCCAGCTCTTTAATTGTGTCCATCATAGCGACTTGATTATCGAATTCTTCACGAGTTTTCGGCAGGTCCATCCCACGCACCCGTTCGAGCATCTCTTCTAACTTCTTCAAATAAATATGCGAGGTATTATACGGATGAATGTGCACACTTAAATCATCGATAAAATCCGCGATCAGCCTGCTATATGGTGATGATGGCGAAATAGAAGCCACTAGAGGCATCATTCTTTCAATGATTTCAAATTGTTTTTCCCGCATTTTAAAGTAAAAATAATAAAAATCATCATTGCGCGTAACGTGGTTTTCCACATCACGGAAAGCCAATGATTTTGCTTGGGCGATCATGTCGCTTACAAGTATAATCTCCTTGCCGTCCCAATTACTTTCGCCTGTACGTATGTATAACGCCATCTTTTGGAAAATAGTTGAAAAATGATTCTCGATATTCTGCTGATATTTCTTCAGGTCATTTTCCATGCTTGGCATATACATATTCATCAACAAAGCAACCGAAATACCAATCACCAATAATGCCGTTTCATTCAATAGCAAATCCAGCGTCACATAGCCGGCGGAATAAATGTGAAGAATAATGACACTGCTTGTCACAATCCCTTCCTGCACTTTGAAAGCGACCACAGTAGGTATAAAGAATAATAGCATTAAGCCGATTACTACCGGGTTGAAAGCAATCCCTTCAAAGAAAATCGACGAATAAAACATTGCAATCATACACGCAAAAAAGCGGCTGAAAGCGGCTTTAAATGATTTCTTCTTTGTCACTTGAATACAAAGAATCGTTATGATGCCTGCTGAAGCAAAGCTCCGCAAACCCAAAAACTGTGCGATATAAATAGCGATTGCTACACCTATTGCTGTTTTGACCGTTCTATATCCGATTTTTGGCATAATTCCCTTCCTTATTCAGTAATGGACATTTTGTCATTCACTAAGTATGGCATCCGCTTTATGACAATTCAAGGTGATTTTGTCGTCTATCTAATCTTTACTAAATTAGTCACATTCGCTTTGCTCATTCGCCTATATTGTTAGCCATTTGTGTCTGTTTCTAACCAACAAATAAAGCAGGCCCTGCGGGAGCCTGCTTTATTTGTCATTATACTTCTTCGCAATATTCATCAAAGTGCTGCTGCAGTTTGTTTACAACCGATACAGGGTCGTGCCCTTCGATTTCATGTCTTTCCACCATCGTGCAAATCTTGCCGTCTTTAAGCAACGCGAAAGACGGTGAAGATGGCGGATAGCCTTCGAAATAGCTTCTGGCTTGTTCAGTCGCCGCTTTATCTTGCCCGGCGAAAACCGTAACCAATTGATCCGGCTTCTTATCATAATGTACGGCATGGGCAGCTGCCGGTCTTGCAATCCCACCGGCGCAGCCGCATACTGAATTAATCATGACAAGCGTAGTTCCTTTTTGGGAGAAAGCCGCATCCACCTCTTCCGGAGTCTTTAATTCTGTATATCCAGCAGCTTTCATTTCATTGCGGGCTGTGCTAACAACATCATTCATAAAAAAGTTAAAATCCATGTTCATCGGCGAATCTCTCCTAGTATAATCTGTCATTACCAACATCATAACAATACTAAACCCTGTATTCAACCAATTAAATTGTATACATGACAGAAAACAACTAGTTATTAACTCCGTTCATCCCGTTTAACAGGTACTATGACTCCCACTTCCACGCAACAGTGAAAGCGCAGATGTGTAAGTG
>JBJEFM010000083.1:0-13903 GCA_051874035.1 Bacillus sp. (in: firmicutes) | reverse complement strand
TGTAAATCCGCTCCTTCGGGTTCGGCAGTTCGAATCTGCCCCCCTCCACCATTTTTTCTAGGGGTATAGTTTAAAGGTAGAATAGAGGTCTCCAAAACCTTTGGTGTGGGTTCAATTCCTACTACCCCTGCCAAATTATGGCGATTGTGGCGAAGTGGTTAACGCATCGGATTGTGGTTCCGACATTCGTGGGTTCGATTCCCATCAGTCGCCCTTCTATTAATGGGCTATAGCCAAGCGGTAAGGCAACGGATTTTGATTCCGTCATGCGAAGGTTCGAATCCTTCTAGCCCAGTCATTTATGGCGGCATAGCCAAGTGGTAAGGCAGAGGTCTGCAAAACCTTTATCACCGGTTCAAATCCGGTTGCTGCCTTCATATTGCGGGTGTAGTTTAGTGGTAAAACCTCAGCCTTCCAAGCTGATGATGAGGGTTCGATTCCCTTCACCCGCTCCAATTCAACATTGTATGGGCCTATAGCTCAGCTGGTTAGAGCGCACGCCTGATAAGCGTGAGGTCGGTGGTTCGAGTCCACTTAGGCCCACCATACAGTATTGTTCCGCAGTAGCTCAGTGGTAGAGCACTCGGCTGTTAACCGAGCGGTCGTAGGTTCGAATCCTACCTGCGGAGCCATTTTTTTATTTCACTTATGTCCTGGTAGCTCAGCTGGATAGAGCAACGGCCTTCTAAGCCGTCGGTCGGGGGTTCGAATCCCTCCCAGGACGTCACATTGGACGAAGTGATTGAAAAAGGATCGATGAATATTCATCGATCCTTTTTTTGCATGGTTTGCTTATTCATTAGTTTAAACACATCTGAAATAATGGTCGGCTCCACAAAATATCCTTTGCAAAGGGTATATTTCCTCCTGTAATAACTTCGGTGTTCGCTTCCACCCCATATGTCAGAGTTTCTCCATTTGCCGGTTTTTTTTTGCTTCAAAGGCACTCCCACTGACAGAATCCACAACTTGTCCATTAATATAGAGCTGCTTTGTCCCTTTTAGGAACCCGGCTGCTTTCGGGCTTACGCTTTCATGCTATTGAACGGACATATTCATTTCTCCCTTTCTTTGTTCAAATGAATTTTCTATCAACGGTCATGCATTTTACATAACCTGCCGTTCCGCTTATACACTTATTCAGCTTAAAAAAACATACATGGACTGAGGAACATGGGGTTTCAATCGGTTTTAGGCTTCGTACGCCCAAAGTCCTACTGCAAAATATAGCGGAGGACGATTATGAAGAAACTCGATTCTAGGTAAGATAAAGACAAGAAAGGAGGAGCGGATAATGAAAAAATTCGGATTGCTTTTAGTAGGAGGTATAGCGGCTATTGTGTTCCTTTCAAATCTCGGTCCACTACTGGCACTTGTTATTACGTTAGGAATCGCTTATCTCGTTGTGAAAGAGTTCATGAAGGCGAAGACGACGGGCTCTAAAATCATCTGGGGAATCATCGGGCTGATCCTGATTGGAGCGTCCATCTCGAATGTCCCATCTGTGATGGCTTTATTGGCAGCTTACGTAATGTACCTTGTATACAAGAATTGGAACGGCAAGAAAGAGGAGCCAATCAGTCAATCCATTGAAGAAAACGACCCATTTATGAATTTCGAAAGAGAATGGGAAAATTTAAATAGAAACTAAAATAAAGGAGATTGAAAGAAAATGAAAAACTTATTCTCTCGTATTAAATATTCTGTAACAGCTGATATCCATGAGCTTTTAGATAACAAGGAACAAAAGAACCCGCTAGCAATGCTAAACCAGTATTTAAGAGAGTGCGAACGTGAAACGGAGAAAGTTCGAGGCTTATTCGAACGCCAGGCGCGCTTGAAAGAGGAGTTTACTCGTGAATACAACGAGGCAAAGCAGATGGCGAAAAAACGTGCGCATCAAGTGGAAGTGGCTTCTCAAGCAGGGGAAGTAGAATTGTATGATTTTGTCCTGGCTGAGAAAAACCAATATGAAGAACGTGCGGAGCGCTTAAGAGAAGCGGCCGATGCGGCAGCGAAACAACTGAATGAATTAGAAAGAAAGTACGCTGAAATGAAGCATAAACTAAAAGATATGCATTTGAAACGCCTTGAAATCATGGGGCGCGAAAATGTAGCCCGTGCCAATTACCGTATGAGCAAAGTTCTGGATGCCGATCAAGCGGCAGCCAATAAGTCATATGCGCGCTTTGATGAAATGGAAAACTATCTGAACCGCCTCGAAGATCAAGTGAATACAAACTACTATCGAAATACGGTTGATGCAAGAATTGCCGAGTTAGAAAAGCAAGCAAAAAATAACGAAAGTGATTTAATTTCATAACGTAAACATGTTATTCTAGAAAAGGTGTAGTATGATACTGCACCTTTTCCTTGCATACTATACATAATCTGAAAGGAGGAGCTTCTAATGACATTTAAAACAAAATCGGACTTATTCAGCTGGATGATCATCTTCGCTGTCGTTCTTCTATTGATAGAAGTGGCGTTCTTTAACGGAGGTCTCCTCTTTTCTTTATTTATTTCCGCTTGCTTCATCTATTTCGGAATGAAGAAGTGGCACCGTACAATCGGAAAGCTGGCGATGATGATCGGATTGGTAAGCGCCGCTGTTTCCATTGTGAATATGTTTACGTTCAAACTGTTTCTACTGGCGTTACTGGTGGTTCTTGTGTTGAAATTCATTCAATCGAAAAAGCACCCCGCCATCTATACACCGAATCTATCGCCTGATCATCAGGGCTATAAACCGGAGACTCTTTATAGCCAACCGTTACTATTTCGAAATATTTTATTCGGCGGACAGAGAACGCCGGATTCAGTATATGAATGGGAGGATATCAATATTCAAAGCGGTGTCGGCGATATTATCATTGATTTGAGCAATACCGTTTTACCAAAGGGTGAAGCTGTTATCAGCATTCGTAATGTGGTCGGCAATATTCGTGTCTATGTACCATATGAGTTGGAGGTAAAGGTCTCCCATTCCGTTATTCTTGGTTCCATTACCGTCTTACAGAATAGGGAAACACGTCTTTTTAATGAAAGTGTTCAGTACCATACGGCACAATATGAAGAAACACAGCAAAAAGTAAAAATTGTAACAAGTTCACTCGTGGGGAATCTAGAGGTGAAGCGCATATGAGTGTCCTGCAACGGCAAACCCTGACCGGAATGCTGTATTCGTTTCTCCTCTCTTCATTGTTTTTATGCATCTTTTTATATGTATATCCTGTGCAGACATTTAAAGAATTATGGGATAAGGAAATCATGGATATCCCGTTCATCGTATTCGTGCCCGCTGTCGGCATTTTTATCGGGGCTCTCACCGGTGCGGTAAACGGCTATTATTGGCAGAAGCGATTATCTGCAATCAGTGTTTTTATTTCCCAAATGGAATTGGGGAAGCCGGTTGTAATCACAGAAAAGAAGCCGCTCCAAGAGATTGCGGATGTATATGATAAGATGACTAAGTTGCAGCAGCATGTGACAGAACAGATTGCGATTTCGCAAAAGTTAGCAAACGAGAGGGCGGAAATCCAAGAGAAGCGGATTCAGGAGATTGTTTCGCAAGAACGGAATAGATTGGCGAGAGAACTGCATGATTCGGTGTCGCAGCAGTTATTCGCCGCTTCCATGCTAATGTCGGCAATTAATGAAAGCCCGTTCCAGGAAGAGCAGAAAGCGAAGCAATTAAAACTGGTGGAAGAAATGATCCATCAATCCCAATTGGAAATGCGGGCGTTATTATTACATTTAAGACCGGTTCCGCTTAAAGGAAAGTCGCTTAAAGAAGGCATTGAGGAATTATTGGTCGAATTAATACAAAAAGTGCCGATGAAAATCACATGGAAGGTCGAAGAAGTGCAGCTTGATAAGGGTGTAGAGGATCAGCTGTTCCGCATTCTTCAAGAATCGGTTTCTAATACACTGCGCCATTCGAAAGCCGCAACATTAGAGGTACACCTCGTCGAGAGAGAAGACACAATCATTATGATTGTATCCGATGATGGTGTAGGATTTAAGGTAGAGGAGTCGAAGGCGGGTTCTTACGGCCTGCAGAACATGCACGAGCGTGCACTTGAAGTAGGCGGTACATTAAAGATTGTGAGTGTCTTGAACAAAGGAACACGGTTAGAAGTGAAGGTTCCTGTTATAGCGAAGGGTGAAAGCGATGATTAAAGTATTATTTGTAGATGATCATGAAATGGTGAGGATTGGCGTTTCAGCGTATTTATCAGCGCAGCCCGATATTGAAGTTGTCGGAGAAGCGGCTGACGGAGGCGAAGGTGTGGAGAAAGCTCTTGCGCTGCGTCCGGATGTCATCCTGATGGATCTTGTGATGAAAGAAATGGACGGCATCCAAGCGACAAAACAAATCATTGAAGAGTGGCCGGAAGCCCGCATCATTATCGTAACAAGCTTCCTTGATGATGAGAAGGTATATCCTGCCCTTGAAGCTGGCGCAACAAGCTATATGTTAAAAACATCGAAAGCAAGCGAAATCGCCGATGCCGTTCGTGCGACATACCATGGGCAATCCGTATTGGAGCCGGAAGTGACGGGGAAAATGATGAAGCGTATGCGCAATCCTAAGAAAACAGAGCTCCATGAAGAATTGACGAATCGTGAAATGGAAATCCTGCTGTTAATGGCAGAGGGGAAAAGCAATCAAGAAATGGCGGATGAACTATTCATCGCCTTGAAAACGGTGAAGGTACATGTGTCCAATATATTGAGCAAGCTGCAAGTGCAGGACCGCACCCAAGCCGTCATTTATGCATTTAAGCATTCTTTGGTTCAATAAGACTCTTATAGTGAGGAGCAGGAAGCAATGAGGAAATATGTCATTTTTGATTTTGATGGTACATTAGCGGACGCTAAGCGGGTAGTGTTCGAAACGATTAATGCTTTAGCCGAGCGATATGGATTTCCTAAGCTTGAAGAGAATCAGATGAATCAAATGAAAAACGTATCGACTGAAAGCTATCAGTTGATCGCGAGTGATTTCTACGCTTTATATAAAAAGTCGATGCACAAGATTACACTATTTGATGGAATGAAAGATGTTCTTCAAGTTCTTGAAGAACATGGGATCGGTATTGCTGTGATCTCTTCTAATGAAGAAAGCAATATCCGCGAGTATTTCGCATCCCAGCAAATAGAATGCATCCAAGAAGTCTATACATCAAGCGACTTATACGGTAAAGATCGTATGATTGATGATTTCTGTGCACGCCACCAATTGCGGAAGCAAGAGGTGCTATATGTGGGCGATGAATTACGGGATATTGCAGCCTGCAAGCGGAGCGGAGTCGATATTGTGTGGGTGAACTGGGGGTACGCAACAGAAGCGGAAGCGGCAGAAGCAAACCCTACCTATTTCGCATACAAGCCCCACGATATTGTGAAGTATGCATTACAGCAGGTTCCCTCAATAGAGGCTTAATGGAGGAAAGAAATGAATCAATTACTAACAACACTTGCATCAATCACCATGTCACTTGAAGAAGCGGGCATTCCCTATACTGTCACGGGCGAATCGGCGCTTGCCTTGCAAGGCATGGATGTACCGGCGGAACGAATAGAAGTGCTTGTCCAATGGGATGTATTCTCTGTGTGCTATGAGCTGTTTCAACATGAGGATTGCACGCCGATTGAGAAGGACGCGACCAGTGCCTCATTTCACATGTTGTTTCAGGCAGTGCCAGCTACAATAAGCTGCCTATTCAATACAACAGTCAGAACCGATCCATACCGTATATCGGTAGACGGTATTTGGTGCAAGTCTTTATACAGCTATTTATATGGAGCAGATTTCTCTGCATATCAAGAAGAGATTGTTGCATTTTTGCTGAAGAAGCAGCAAGCATTAACAGAGCATAATGAACAAGCTTGGAATCAGAATAATTATCACGCATTGATTGAACGTTATGGCGAGCCGGCGAAAGTGGCGGAACGAATCAAGAAGAATCCGAAATGGCGATTACATCCTTTCTATAAGTACATGGATGACCTTGAAGGAAAGCAAGTTATGCATTTGCTAGGCTCGAACGGGGTTAAAGCAACGGCAATGGCACTTTTGGGGGCTAATGTGACAGTCGTGGATTTCTCTAAAGAAAACGCCCTGTTCGCGGATGAAGTAGCGAAAGCGGCCGGCGTTTCCCTTGATTATGTGGTGAGCGACGTATTCTCCGTCAATGAAGAGAAATATGCCCGTCAATATGATTACGTATTGATGGAGTTGGGCGTATTGCATTACTTCATTACATTGGAGCCGTTAATGCAAAAAGTCAAGAAATTCCTTGCTGCGGGAGGGAAATTCGTTTTGCATGAATTCCATCCGATTTCGACGAAGCTGATTACATCAACAGGCAAGAAGCATAAAGTGACGGGTAATTATTTCGATCCCGAGCTTTCGTATAATACGGTAGCATTCTCGAAACATATGTCTGAAAGTGTCCAGGGGGAATTGATGCAAACCGTGCAAAGGAAATGGACGATTGGAGAGGTGGTTACCGCTGCAGCCAGCTCCGGGTTGCATATTGAGGTGCTGGAGGAGGAGCCGAACCATAAGCTCCATGATATCGGTCTGCCAAAGACATTCACTTTGGTGGCATCCGCGCTTTCCTAAAGCGGCATTCAAGAAGTGGATAGAAGGTGAAAAAGCGAGTGATACAGTATTTTTTGTATCGCTCGCTTTTTATTGTTAATAATGCAAGAACTTCACACAGACAGGATGTGGCACTTCTATATCTTTTTGAAGCAGGGTAAGTCTGCCGCTCTCGGCATCGCGGGCGTATAGAACAAGATTATGTGATTCCTGGTTAGAGGCGATCAGGAATTGCTCTGTAGGATCTAAAGAGAAATCTCGCGGCCAATGGCCTTCCGTGGAAGTATGTTCGACAAGCGTCAGCTTACCGGTAGTATCATCCACTTTAAAGATTGCAATATTATCGGGACCACGGTTCCCTGCGTAAACGAATCGCCCATCTAAGCTGATATGGATGGCGCTGCCTTGCGCATTGTCAGTGAATCCTTTCGGCAGTGTGGAAATATACTGGATTTCTTCAAATCTTCCATCAGCGGCATTGTAAGCCAGCGTAATCACTTCATTGCTAAGCTCAGTCATTACATATGCATATTTGCCATTCGGATGGAATGCCAAATGTCTTGGACCGCTTCCGGGGCGGGTCTTGAACGTATGGACTTCCGATAGGATTTGTTCATTATACGCATATGTAGTAATTTCATCTGTGCCTAAGTCCACTGCTACAACATATTGTTCATCAGGTGTTAATCCCGCATAGTGCGTATGAGGTTTTTCTTGTCTCTCATGAGGGCCTGCCCCTTCATGTTGAATAACGGAAGATACAGGCTGCAAAGCGCCGTCGATGATCGGATATGCTTGGACAATTCCACGATGATAATTCGCTGTGAATACCGTACTGTTCGCTTTATTAACGCTGACATGGCAAGCGGGTATTCCCTCAGCCAGCTGAGTGTGGAGAGGAGTAAGCCTTCCGGTTTCCTGATTAATGGAGAATGACGCCAATCCACTTTGTTCACCTTGCTTGTCAATTGCGTATAAATTAGTATTATCCTTACTGACCGCTACATATGTCGGATCTCCAAGTTCCGCAACCAGCATAGCTTCGCTAAGTGCGGCTTTCTCTGTATCCAGAGTGAATGCATACACGCCTTTACTGCTTCCTTTTGTGTAGGTGCCGATATAGCCAATCATTTTTGTCATTATGATGCCTCCAAACTATAGGATGATTACATTTTAACATACTATTTCCTTTCCAAAAGATTTCTGCACGGTCCGAAAAACATTCAATACTGCTTTTTTCATTTGTATATAACAGTTTCATTTAGAACATGTAAAGTAGTAGATGATGTTGATATATTCCTTTATCACTCCGTTAGGGGGCATAAACTATTGGCAATCTAATTTTTACCCCGTTTAACAGGCACTAAGACTCCCAAAGCCGATGGATCGTTTAGCGTAAAAGACATTGAGACACTGGTTATTGGGGGCATGCAAATCGGGTGGGTGAAATGATAACAGCGCGTATAGGGGAAGTAGCTGCCATGGCTGAAAAATGTTGAATAAAAACCCACCGTTTCTTATGAATCGGTGGGTTTGATCGTGCTTATTTCTTTTGGTTTGCCCATTCCTCGACATTCCATTCTTTTGTTACCCAATCTTTATAGAAATCAGGTTCGTGGGATACGAGGACAACTGTCCCTTTATAGGCTTTCAAGGCGCGTTTTAGTTCTTCTTTCGCCGCTACATCCAAGTGGTTCGTCGGCTCATCGAAGAGAATCCAGTTGCTTTCTTCCATTAATAGTTTACATAGGCGGACCTTCGCTTGCTCTCCACCGCTCAATTGGTTCATCGGGCGGGAAATATGTTCGTTCTTCAAGCCGCATCGGGCAAGAGCGGCACGCACTTGGTGCTGGTCCATGCTTGGGAAGGCATTCCAGATTTCATCGATCGGTGTCGTGTTCCCCGCTTTTACTTCTTGTTCGAAGTAGGCAGGATATAAGAAGTCGCCGCGTGAGATTTTTCCGCTCAGCGGCGGAATGACGCCAAGGATTGTTTTAAGCAGAGTGGACTTACCGACTCCGTTGCAGCCGACGATTGCGATTTTGTCGCCGCGCTCAATCGTCATGCTCATTTTCGGAAGAAGAGGGAAGTCGTAGCCAATCTCGAAATCCTCCCCTTCGAATACCCAGCGGCTGCTGCCGCGCGCTTCTTTAAATTCGAATTCAGGCTTGATGGCCGTTTCGGGACGATCGATGCGTTCCATGCGATCAAGCTGTTTTTGGCGGCTCTTTGCACGTCCTGTTGTCGAGTAGCGCGCTTTATTCTTCGCAATGAACTCTTCTTGTTTCTTAATGAATTCTTTCTGCTTCTCGTATGCATTGATATGCTGATTCTTGTGAAGCTCCGCCAGTTCCAGGAATTTCTCATATGTCGCTGTATAGCGTGTTAATTTAGCGAATTCAAGATTGAAGATAATATCTGTGGATTCATTCATGAACTCTGTATCATGCGAAATCAAGATGAATGCGCTTGGATATTCCTTCAAGTATTTCGAAAGCCATGAAATGTGCTCTTCATCTAGATAGTTGGTAGGCTCGTCCAGCAGCAATACTTGCGGTTTCTCCAATAAAAGCTTCGCAAGCAATACTTTCGTGCGCTGCCCGCCGCTTAGCGCCGCTACGTCGCGATCCAGGCCGATTGCATCCAATCCCAATCCGCGCGCCGCATCTTCGATTTGCAGGTCCAATGAATAGAAGCCGCCCGCATCCAGCTGGTCCTGCAGCTCAGCCATGCGCTCAAGCAGCACTTCCAGTTCTTCAGGTGTCGCTTCCCCCATTTTGCCTGTCACTTCATTCAATTCCGCTTCCACATCAAAAAGCTCTTTGTAAGCTTCTTGCAGGACATTTCGAATCGTTTTGCCCGGTGTAAGGTTCGTGTGTTGGTCAAGGTATCCATACTCTACACCAGGCGTCCATTGCACTTTGCCGCTATCATACATGGTTTGGCCTGTAATGATATTCATGAGTGTGGATTTACCTACGCCATTTGCTCCTACAAGCCCTACATGTTCATTATTTAATTGAAAAGAAACCTCTTTAAATAACATTCTATCGCCAAAACTATGAGTGAGTTTTTCTACGTTTAACAAGCTCATTTTCTGATTTCAACTCCTGAATTAATCGTTACACATATTCTCCTCATTGTATTCGAGAATAAGAATCGATGTAAAGTGGAAAGTAAAACTTTAGCCATTGCCGCTGTCGGCTTTCTTCTATTCATGCCCGTTTTGTGAGATACTGTTATCAGTCAGGTAATAAAGAAAGGAATGTACGGATTGAAGAAAATCGTAGTATTGGCGGAGAAGCCGTCAGTTGGAAGAGATATTGCAAAGGTCTTAGGATGCAATAATAAAGGAAATGGTTTTTTTGAAGGGAAGCAATATATCGTCACATGGGCACTTGGTCATCTTGTGACTCTTGCCGACCCTGAAATGTATGATGAGAAATATAAAGCATGGAAGATGGAAGACCTTCCGATGCTTCCGAAATATTCGAAGTTGGTGGTTATTAAGAAGACGAATAAGCAATTCCAAGCAGTTAAAGCGCAATTACTCCGCAAAGATGTGGAGAGCATCGTAATCGCGACAGATGCAGGACGCGAAGGTGAGCTTGTTGCACGCTGGATCATCGAGAAGGCGGGCGTGAAGAAGCCGATCAAGCGCTTATGGATTTCTTCTGTAACCGACCAAGCCATTAAGCAAGGTTTCCGTCATCTAAAAGACGGCAAGGAATATGAAAACTTATATGCATCAGCACAAGCTCGTGCGGAAGCGGATTGGCTAGTGGGAATGAACGCTACAAGGGCGTTGACGACAAAGCATAATGCCCAGCTGTCATGCGGACGCGTTCAGACGCCGACGCTCGCTATGATTGCCGCGCGCGAGCAGGAGATCAAAGAATTCAAGCCGAAGAAGTTCTATGGTTTGAAGGCAAAAACAGAGAATGGCTTGAATCTTACTTGGAAAGATGCGAAAACAAATGATACGCGTACTTTTAATGAAGAGAAAGCGGAAGATATTCATAAACACATCCGCAACCAAGCGGCTGTCATCGAATCCATCCAAAAAACGAAGAAGAAAACATACGCGCCAAATCTGTATGATTTAACAGAACTGCAACGCGACTGCAACCGCATCTTCGGTTATTCAGCGAAAGAAACGTTATCCATTACGCAGCGCCTCTATGAGCAATACAAGGTCGTTACGTATCCGCGTACAGATTCCAAGCACTTAACGACAGATATGGTGGATACATTGAAAGAACGTTTAGAAGCCGTTTCGATTAAACCATACACACAATGGGCGACGAAGATTCTGCGCCAGCCGATTAAAACAAATAAGTCATTCGTTGACAACAGCAAGGTATCCGACCACCATGCGATTGTGCCGACAGAACAGTCCGTATTCTTGCCGAAGATGTCGGATAAAGAAGTGAAGGTGTATGATTTAATCGTGAAGCGCTTCTTAGCTGTCTTGCTTCCGCCATTTGAGTATGAACAAACAAGCATCACAGCGAAGATTGGTTCAGAGACCTTCACAGCCAAAGGACAAACGGTCGTGCATAAAGGCTGGAAGGAGATCTACGACCGGGATGAGCAGGATGAATCGTATGTGCCTGCCGTCAAACAAGGAGAAACGCTTCAAGTGGCTTCTTTAGTCGTTACCAATGGAGAAACGACTCCTCCTGAACCATTTAATGAAGGAACATTGTTATCCGCGATGGAGAATCCGGTGAAGTTCATGGGCGGCCAAAGCGAGGACTTGGTGAAGACATTAGGTGAAACAGGGGGGCTGGGTACGGTTGCGACACGTGCCGATATTATCGAGAAACTCTTTAATTCATTCTTAATCGAGAAACGCGGCAAAGGCATTCATGTAACGACAAAAGGCAAGCAATTGCTCGAATTAGTGCCTGATGAATTGAAATCCCCGGCTCTGACTGCAGAGTGGGAACAGAAGCTTACGGCAATCGCCAAAGGAAAGCTGGGCAAGAATACGTTCGTTAATGAAATGAAGGATTATGCGAAGAAATCGGTTCATACGATTAAGAACAGCAATGAGAAATTCAAGCATGATAATATAACAGGCAAGCATTGCCCTGATTGCGGCAAGCTGATGCTTGAAGTGAACGGCAAGAAGGGCAAGATGCTTGTCTGCCAGGACCGTGAATGCGGCCATCGTAAGCGCATCAGCACATTGACGAATGCACGCTGTCCGGTTTGTCATAAGAAGCTGGAGCTGCGCGGCGAAGGGGAAGGGCAAATCTTCGTATGCAAATGCGGCCACCGCGAGAAAATGAGCGCTTTCCAAAAACGTAGAAAGGGCGGCAATACAAAAGCGGCCGATAAACGGGCTGTATCGCAATACATGAAGAAGCAACAGAAGGAAGAGCCTATCAATACGGCTCTTGCTGATGCTTTATCTAAATTAAAGTTTGATTAAGTAGGAGATGTAGTGATGGCTAAAGGTAAAACAAATGCGATGCGTATCCTTGATGCAGCGGGAGTATCCTATGAAATGATGAGCTATGAAGTGAAAGATGGTGCGATAGACGGCATATCGGTCGCAAATAAGATCGGCAAAGATCGGGAGGTCGTATATAAAACACTTGTCGCGCATGGGGCAAGTAAAGCCGTCTATGTATTCGTCATTCCGGTGGCCGAGGAATTGAGCCTGAAGAAAGCTGCCGCAGCGGCTGGCGAGAAGAAGGTTGAAATGGTAGCGGTCAAGGACATTCAGAAGCTGACAGGTTATATTAGGGGCGGCTGTTCTCCTGTAGGCATGACGAAGAAATATCCGACTTTCATTCAGAGTGAAGCGGAAGGGCTGGAGGCCATGGTCGTCAGCGGAGGAAAGATTGGCACGCAAATTGTGATTGAACCAGAAGCGTTGGCTGAAGTTACGGAAGCTCGTTTTGTGGATATAATCAAGTAAAAGATAGCCCGCGGGATTTTTTCCGCGGGCTATTTGTTTGTATGCTATTCAGTTTGGAATGTGATAGGCATTCACCTAATATGCCATCCTTTCATATATTGTAAGCGTTAAGACATTTCTATAGATAAAAAGGAGTGTTGGAATGTGACAGAGTGCATACTTCACTATTTTGCGGGCGGAAATACGGCAAGGGGATTTCAGAGCTTGTATGAGCATAATATAGTCGGCTTAAAGAAGCTGTTTATTTTAAAAGG
This sequence comes from Bacillus sp. (in: firmicutes), assembly GCA_051874035.1. Lineage (GTDB taxonomy): Bacteria > Bacillota > Bacilli > Bacillales > DSM-1321 > Bacillus_AD. Next base: position 1,104 of record JBJEFM010000083.1, on the reverse strand, counting down.
GGGATCGGGCACGGGCAGGTCGGCATTAATGAAGAATATCGGCCGCCATTATGGTGATCAAGGGTATCAGTTGCAATATTTACATTGCTCCTCGGACCATGAATCGATTGATGGCGTGATTATACCGGCATTGGGTGCAGGAATTGTCGATGGTACCGCGCCGCGTGTGATTGAGCCGCATTTTCCGGATGCTATCGGTCAATATGTAAATATAGAGGAAGCGTGGGATGCATCGCTGCTAGCGGAGCAGACAGAAGCGATTGATGCATTGACGGAGAAAATCGAGGCAGCGTTCCGTTCAGCATATGCCGCATTTGCTCAAGCATTGCGCATACATGATGAATGGGAAGCTATTTATATTGATAATATGGATTTCGATAAAGCGAATGAATTGACGGAGGAAATGATTGAACGGTTATTTGGCGGGCGAATGAAGCAAAGCATCGCGGATGTCAGGCAGCGTTTCCTAGGAGCTGCAACGCCGATAGGGGCTGTTGATTATGTTCCTAATTTAACGAATGATATGGCGCGCCGCTTCTTCATTAAAGGCCGGCCGGGGTCAGGGAAATCGACGATGCTGAAGAGAATAGCTTCAGAAGCGGAAGAGAGAGGCTTCGATGTGGAAATCTATCGGTGCGGCTTCGACCCGAGTAGTGTTGATATGGTGATTGTCCGTGAACTCGGATTTGCCATTTTTGATAGTACGGCGCCTCATGAATATTTCCCAAGCCGTGCAGGCGATGAGATTATAGATGTTTACGGACGATGCATCAGACCGGGAACGGATGAGGATTATAGTGCGGATATTGAAAACATAGCGCAGCGTTATCGTCAGAAGATGAATGAAGCGACAGTACATTTGGCGCAGGCGAAAGGATTGCATGACGAGTTGGAGAAAATCTATATTGCCGGTGTGGATTTGTCGAAAATGGAAAGCATGCAAGCAAGCATTTTGCAGGAAATAGAAGATATGAAAGTAAAATAGCATGATACTGTCTTTGGAATGGGATGATTGATGTTAATGAGAGCTTAGGGAAACCTAAGTTCTTTTTATCCCGTTTAACAGGTACTAAGACTCCCGCTTTATCACAGCAATAAAGGCGC
>JBJEFM010000082.1:0-2748 GCA_051874035.1 Bacillus sp. (in: firmicutes) | reverse complement strand
TTCCCTTTGAGAAAATTATTTTTCAAAAGTTTTTGGCGGGGAGGGTATATTTACACTTTGCTTTCCGTTTTGTTTCACCATCGTTCGTCTGCCGCCCATGGATTTGGTTTCGCTTTGAAGTATCGTTTATGTTTTTCATTATGATGCTTGATACACAACGTTCTCAGGTTACTTAGTTCTAATGCTAACTCTGGATGTGTATATATCTCCTTGATATGATCCACATCAAATGTCTTATGCTTATCCTCATCATTGAGCTTAACTAAGCCTAGCCTCTTACATTCTTGGCACTCATAGTTATCTCGCCTTAATGCTTCCTGTCTGAGTGCTACCCATTCACGAGAGTTATAGAACTTCTTCTTCTCTTCTTTTGTTTTATACTCAGGCATTACGTATCATCCTTAATAATCTAATCGCCTTGTCATTCATCCTAGATAGTTTGGTTATCTGATTGGTTGGTAGTCTGGTGTACTTCATGATACTTTAATACAGTCGGATAACAGTCGCCAAAGTATTTAGAAGCGCTTCCCTGTCATCTTCTTTTATATTTTCATTTCCGAAGATATAACGGTGCATTGCTTTAATTGCGTTGCTTTGTCTTCTAACAATAGTGTTTAACTCTTCCTTTGTTAACTCTTTCATTTTAATTACCTCCACCCAATGTAATTGTTCTATCTTCTTCTGTGGTGTGTGCTCGGTTGTCATTCACACCTCTCCTTATGTCTGCTATCCACCCATTCTCTTTTACACATCTGAAATACGGACAGTAGATTACTTGTTCATTCACTACTTTCACGTGGTCACATGATTTACATTTGTTCATGACTATACTTCCTTATTCATAATATGGTTGGTTATAATCCGTTTTGATTCTCCCGCCACAACTACAATCTAATTCAACCTTTGTCCACTTTCCTACCTTTTCCGTTTCTGGTTCCTTGCCGCATTTATCGCAATATTGTTTAAACATAAGTTTTTTCTTAGTCATACCGTCACCTACTTTAATCGCATGAAAAAAGACGATACCGTTTAGGCACCGTCTTCATTTGATTTCATTCAGGGCGACTATCCTTTTCCACGGGATAATCTATTCATTTAGAACTTAACAAGTTATTCATAAACTTTCTATACTACCATTGTACTACAGATTTATCAATGTGTGGGTCATATAAAAGTCACATGTTGTCGGGTTATCTTCTTCTCTTCAAAGCCTCTACATTGGACATATCTTTCATAGCGAACACCCTATGTTCTTCTTTCTCTAAATCGTAAGCATCTAATAACCATTGTGGTTCTGGGTGATATTCGGTTATCCCATAAAGGAAGGATGTTACCACAACCTTTCTACTCGACTTAACTCCCTTCCAGTTCACATAATCAAATCTAATTTTCTCTGCTGATTCAATGTCGATTGTTTGACCGTTCTTTTTCATATCTCCATCTCCTTTTATTGTACTTCCTCCGAATTACAACTCCCCCAACGATTCCGTTATCCTCTTGCTGATGTTCTTCACATATCCATACGCATACCCTAATTCGAATGCAGTCTCCTTTAATGACTTTCCTTCGACATATTTCTTATAAGCCACCTTATACTCAATACCTTCAAATTTCTCCAGTGCTTGTTCTGCCCGTTTCTTTAACTCTCGCTTTTTATTTAAGATATGCTCTATCTCATTGTGTTTGTTTAATGTCTGGTTGATTCCTTCTAGTTGCCTGTCCATTGGTAAGTGAGTAGGTTTTGCTTTAGGCCCACCTATTAATACTTTGCGATTCCGTTTATACTCGATCTCGGCATCCAATAAGAGTATTTCGTAAAATTCAATTTCCTGGCATATGCTTTTATATGAGGTTAGTACATCAATTAAGCCGATTGTTTTTAAGTCATGAGCAGCAGTCATAGGTTAGCCCCCTTGTTATTTAAATTAATCCAGTAACTCGGAAAAACAAATACGTGCAGAATATCGAACCTAGATAGTAAGCTATTAATTGACTGCCTGTAATATAGTTTTCTTCTTTATACAAGATGTAAATATTGGTTCCTACGAATGTTAAAGTCCACATTGTTACAATTATCAATGCAACTAATCCTAAAAGCATATTGCCGATTATAATATTCATTTACTTATACCTCATCCTGTATTTTTGATATCGTCTGCCATACACTTTGTTCTGTCCTTAGTGAGCGCATTCCCTCTTTAGCAATATCATATAGGCTACGTGCTAAATCCCTCTTAAACCTCAATTCTGCTATTCTCTCGTCACCTCTGGCTAAGTCGTTAATGATGGTGACTGGTGTACCTTTATCTCTAAGCTCTAACATTTTGTGTGCTAGAGCCACCTTATAATCTTTCTCAGCTAGTGACATTTCCTTACCTTGCGTGTGTAATTCCTTGATAGCGTTATTTAATCGGGTGTTGGTTTCCCTCATGAGTGTGATAATCTCGATTAATTCAACTTGGGCCATTGTCCCTCACCCTTTGTTCTTTCCCTGTGACATATAAAGCCCATAGCATGTCATCCTGGCTGTATGCTTTCTTTCCCTTGGCTGATAACCATAAGAGGCAGAAGGATAATACTGTAATACAGATGAACAAAAGAATCATTTGTACCACCACTTATCAATGAGACTTATGATTAAAATCGATAACACTATCCCTATGAAACTACCCACCAATATTTGAATAAGTTCGTTCATTTCCTCACCCATTCCTTTCCCTTCTTCTTGACCACGATCAACTCTATTCC
>JBJEFM010000081.1:7005-54098 GCA_051874035.1 Bacillus sp. (in: firmicutes) | reverse complement strand
GCGCCATATAAGCACCAATATGAAACGATATAAAGTGAATCTTTGATAGGTGGGGTTTTCCTTCATCCCCTACCTATCATTAGATGAACCAACCTTAGTTGTTACAGGTACTCGGGTCTCCCACTTACACGTCTGCGCTTTCACTGCTGTGTTGAAGTGGGAGTCTTAGTACCTGACCTGTTAAACGGGATAAACCCTGATTTAACAGCAAAAAACGCACGGTAATTTCGTATGTGAAACATCGTGCGTTTTAACTTATTATTTACTTGTTTGCACCTCTGAAGTAACCCCCTGCCGCATCCGACAGGGGGTTACTTCTTGATCAACCATTTTTCTCTTTTAATATCTGCTGTGAAGATTGCAAAAATTCGTAGGACATAATCATAAATTCAATCGTCAACCGTTTCTCATAATCCATAAAATCCGCCCCAAGCAACGATTCGATTTTTTGTAGACGATGATACAGAGTCTGCCTAACTATATATAGGCGCTTAGCCGTTTCTTGTTTCGATCCGTGACAGGATAAATAGGTTTTAAGCGTCTCAATCAAATTTCCATTATACTTCTCATCGTGCGTGATCAACGCCTCTAAATATTCATAAACGATGCCCCGCAAATCCATATGGCGATGCAAAAGGGAAATCAACCGATAAATATGTAAGTCATCATAGAAATAGCCGGTACGCCCATTTGACAGATATTCTTGAATAGAGATGGTCTCAAGCGCGGTTTGGTAGCTCAGATGAATGTCTTCCAAGCGTTCGACATATTTGCCTACCGCTATGGAAGTGTCCGCTTTGTTCTTCCCTACTTTCACATCTGATTCGAATAAACGTATAATCCCTTCTTGCATCCGCTGTTTCCACGTATCAGTGCTTCTTTCATTCAGCACAATAAAAATTAGCGTATTCCGCTTTGCAATAGAGAAAAAAGAAAAGCCCTTTTGCTCAAGTATAGCTCTGAAATATAATGTAAAATAGGTCAATTCAATACGGGAATACTGCATGGCGGCCGGGTTCTTATACAGACAGACAAACGCTCCTTTAGGCTTACATTTCGGAAAGTGGAAAGATAAATATTCGGATATCGTTTCCTTGCTTTGTTCGCCGTCCAGCCATTCATTGATCCATTCGGTCTCCTCTGTTCTCCGCTTCTCGACAACATATAGTTCCCTCATAAAGAATTGCGCCAATGCCGTTGCTGTCCGATCAAGGATAAGTTGATCATATTCCGTTAATTCTCTTCCATCCGAAGCAATTGTCAAATCGGCATATTTTTCGCCTAAAACATTGATAGGGATGCTGGTTATAGAATAAGCGGCATAGGTCCGGGAAGATGTCTCAATCACTTCCCATATTTTCTCCTGTTCATAGATGGTGATAACGGGATAGAATTGATGCTCCTTGCCACTATATGCAATCAATACCACCAGTTGTAAATAATGCTGCATGAATGCGAGAATTTCATCTGCATGTTCAACCGTCAATAATTTTTTATTGAGAGCTTCCGAGTAACTTTCTAATCTGGAGATGATTTCGTACTGTCGATTAATAAGGAGTGTATGAATATCTTGTGTGATTTCTACAAAGGGGACTTCTTTCTGGAATACGATAATGGGAAAATGATGTTGATCGGCAATTTCAATAATCTCTTGAGGAATAGTAGAGGTATGCGTCCCCATTTCAATACAAAGGCCGGAAGCATTAGATTCGATCAATTGCCGCAAAATCGAAATGAAATTTTCTTTATCCTCTTTCCAGGCCAGCCCCGTCGATAAGATGAGCTCATGACCTTTCAAAAGGTTGCGTATATTTGTCACTTCAACGATATGAACCCATTTTACCAAACGGTTAATGCCCTGTTTGCCCGCTACTACCTGGACTTTATCAAAGTGCTTTCTCACTAAAATATCTTCCACGTTTATATAAGATTTCAAATCGTCATCCCCCTCCTGTAAATAGAAAGTATATCTCCTATTATAAGGAAAGAAATGCCATCATGGTGATATTATTTTACTTTTTTTGAAGCATGAATATTATACGGTTTGCTTCTTCTTCAACTTGATTGCATAAGAAGCACTGTTTCAAGGAGCACATTGACGCCATTCTCACAATCTTCCCAATACGTCAGCTCATCCTCGCTATGACTTTTGCCCTTTACACTCGGGACAAATACCATTGCGGCCGGTACCATCCCTGCAATAAACTGAGCATCATGTCCGGCTCCACTTACCATCCGCTTATATGAGTAGCCCAACGTATTCACCGAATGCTCAACCTTTTCAAGAATAGCTGCATCGAACCAAACCGTTTCGCGGTCCCACAGTTTCTTTACTTGAAGATCGCATGGATTCCGCTCCATGTCAGCCGGCAAATCTTGAATGATCTTCTCCACTTGGCGCATAATCTCAGGATCTTTATGCCTTGCTTCAAGCGAAAAGACCGCTTTATTCGGAATAACAGTATGGATATTAGGCGATACGTTCATTCTTCCGAACGTAAATACTAACTCTTCATCAATGCCGCCCAATTTCTCGCGCACATCCGCTATGACAGAGACCGCCGCTTGAAGTGCGTCCTTTCTCATATTCATCGGCGTGGTCCCGGCATGGTCGGAATCCCCGGTCACTTCAATTTCATAGCACACCATGCCCACTACACACTCAACCACTCCAATGGACAAACCTTCCCTTTCTAATATCGGTCCTTGTTCAATATGCAACTCCAGAAAAGCCGCTCCTTCTTGCAGCCTGAATGCCGGATTGCCGGCATAGCCACTCTTTTGCAGTGCTTCTTCGAAAGTAATGCCTTCACTATCCATTTTTTGCAGCATGATCGATTTATCGAATTTGCCGGAAAGGACGCCCGAAGACATCATCGAAGGCTCGAATCGTGCTCCTTCTTCATTTGTAAAATCCACAATCATAATCGGTTGGGATGGTTTCATATCATTTTCCACTAAAGTTCGGACAACTTCCAATCCGGCGACGACTCCGAGTACGCCATCAAATCGGCCGCCTTTTTTGACAGTATCGAGATGCGAACCCATAATGATCGGCTTGCCGTTCTCCTCTCCCGCCAACACAGCGTATATATTGCCTATATCATCAACCTTAACAGTCATCCCCAATTCTTCACAGCACGAGCAGAAATAATCCCTTGCTAAACGGTCTTCCTCGGAGAGCGATAGACGAGTTACTCCATTCTTCTCTGTTCTGCCAAAATCAGCGAAACGCTCCAATGTTTTCTGTAATCGATCGCCATTAATCCTAATCTTTTGTTTCTCCATATCATCTCTTCCCCTTTCATGCCAATCGATGCATACTGCCTTTCCTTTATATGGCAGCTTGCTCAATTAATTTTACAGAAAAATATTTTCGTGCATCCGCTGTTGTAATATGCAATGTTTCATAAGTAGCAGCTTGCTCGGAATCTGCATGCCTCTCAAATTCCACATAAGCCCCGTTTAAGTTTTCAATCACCGCTTTGATTTTATAGCCTTGTTCGATCAGTGAATCGATCTTGTTTCTCTCCTGCAGAAATAATTTGTAGTCCGACATTTCGATAACTCCTTTCCCCGTCTATATTTTCTCTTGAATAGTTTCCGGCATAAGTTCTGCCTTCTCTTCTGTTGGAATGGTCCAATCACGGCCGACTGTAATCCCCAAATACTTCTCATCGCTCGGATTTTCGATTTCCTTCTGCCTATATTTCTTGAACCACCAATATTTCGCCAAAACATAGTACATAACCGCTCCTACCGCAAAACCGACGATAGAGGAATAAGCCGGGAGAAGATTGGCGATAACTCCACCGACAATCCAAGCAGTCAAACCAGCAAAATTGAAACCTTTCATATATTGATACTGCCCATTCATCTCGTACAATTCTTGGACATTGACTCTCCGTTTACGCAGAAGGTAATAGTCCGCGAATAGAATCCCTACAATAGAAGTCAGGATGCCTCCGATGATAAGCAACGCAGTATTGAGAATATCAAACAAGCTCCAAGGCTGGGCTAGCGTCCCAATAATCCCCGCTGTCACCACACCTACCCAGAAAGGCACTTTCGGTCCGCCTACATTTGAAAAAATCGTAGCTGCCGGAATCACATTCGCCGATGTATTCGTTGACCACTGCGCCAAAACAATCATCAGCAGGAGAATCCCTAATATAAATCCGCTGGCCGCTTCCTGTAAGGCAACAACCGGATCCGCATTCGATACAGCGATATAGGATACGGCGCCAATCACAATCATAAATGTATTGAAAACAGGCATAACAACAAGATTGCCGATCAACTGCGTTTTATTGCGCTTAAACCAATTCCTTTCATTAGCCGGCGCTTTAAAGAACCTTGACAGTGATGGCATATCAGCCGCTAGCGTAGCCCAGAAGCCCATATTTGCCATCACGACGACCATAAATGCCGTGAATGCGGCACCCCCTGTAGCCGGGCTTTCCACCCAAGCCCAAATATTCTTTCCTTGCTCACCCGCCTGATCGGCTAATGTAACATACATCCAGCAAGAAATCAGAATGATGATAGGCGCCGCCAAATCGGCGAAGCGTTCAATGGATTTAATGCCGAGCGCCGTGTTCACTAGCTGCATTGCAGCGAATAAGAAGAAACATATCAGCCAATTATCGAAGCCGAATAATAAGTTCAAGATGGCATTGATCGCCGAAGCCCCGAAATACGTATTGATTCCGAACCAGCACGATGCCGTCACTCCCCTTACAACAGATGGGATGTGAGTGCCGATTGTCCCGAATGGAGCCCGCATATACACGGGGAAAGAAAGCCCGTGCTCGATGCCTATATCTCCTATGATGCTCATGAATATCCCGATCGCAACAGATCCTATAATTGTCGCAAGAATAACCATCCCGAGAGGAAGCTGCTGGATTCCTCCCCCTCCAATAGCAAATGCCGCTAGTACAATCGCCATGCCCACCCATATAACCGCAAAGCCAAACATTCCAATATTCCGTTCATCTTGTTTGATAGGAAGTAAATCTGGAGATTTCAGATAATTATTCTTTTTCATAGGAACACCCCTTATTTTTTATATTTAAACCTTCTTTCCCTATATTCAGTCCCTTTCTAACCTTTCGATTCATTCAATAAGAGGTGTTTAATTGCGCACCTTTTTTGCGCTAATCGTCAATCATATTCATCATGTCACATAGTCAGGCTTTATGTAGATTGGCGAAAGAATGATCGCCGCCAATCTTATAATGTCGTTTCATCCCCATGAAATGCGGACAGCTTTTCTTATTGAGCCGTTATGGAAATATCCTTGTTATCTTTTGTTTCCCTGAACTTAGCTCGTTTAATGTATTCACCGGCGCCCGCTTTACCCACAAACTGCTTGTCACGAATGACAAATTCTCCGCGGGATAAGACCGAAACAGGCTCGCCGGTCACTTTCACTCCTTCGAATGGGTTATAATCAGCCGCCATGTGATGATATTCAGCAGAAATCACCCTTTCCTTGTGTGGGTCGAAAATGACGATATCCGCATCGCCGCCTACGGCAATGGTTCCTTTCTTAGGGTATAATCCGAACAATTTAGCCGCTTGAGTAGATGTCAAATCCACAAATTGATTAAGAGAAACCCTTCCTTTGGCCACACCTTCCGAGAACAAGATGCTGAGGCGGTCTTCAATTAAGGGGCCTCCGTTCGGAATTTTCGAAAAATCATTGATGCCTAGGTCTTTTTGTCCATTAAAATCAAAGGAGCAATGATCGGATCCGAAGGTTTGAAGTTGCCCTGTCTTTAAAGCGTTCCACAATACTTCCTGGTTCCACTTCTCACGGAGCGGCGGCGACCATACATATTTCGCGCCCTCAAAATTAGGCTTCTCTAAATAAGATTGGTCGAGGACCAAATATTGTGGACATGTCTCCCCCCATATATTAACGCCTTTGTTTCTTGCTTCAGCGATTTTCCGGGCAGCTTCCGCACAGCTTACATGCACGACATATAGCTGCGAGCCTGCAAGTTCCGTCAATGTCGCCGCCCTGCCTGTAGCTTCCCCTTCCGCTTCAGGCGGTCTGGTCAGCGCATGATAAATCGGTTCGGTATTTCCTTCTTCAAGAGCTTTCTTGACTAAATAATCGATAACATCGCCGTTTTCCGCATGCACCATCACAAGTGCCTTCAGTTCTTTCGCAGCGACTAATGTCCGGAACAGTGTTTCATCATCAGCCTGGAATTGGTTCTTATATGCCATGAATACTTTGAATGAGGTGATCCCTTCCTCCTCGACCATCTCCGGAAGTTCATTCAGCACATTATTGTTCATCTCAACAATTTGCAGATGGAAGCCGTAGTCGATTACTGCCTTTTCTTTCGATTTCTTCTGCCATTCAGTAAGGGCGCTTCTCAGCGTTTCCCCTTTCTTTGTCAAACAGAAATCGATGACAGTCGTTGTACCTCCAAATGCCGCCGCCTTAGTTCCTGTTTCGAAATCATCCTTCGTCACCGTTCCGCCGAACGGCATATCCAAATGCGTATGCGGATCGATTCCGCCCGGGAATATATATTTACCCGCCGCGTCGATAACCTCCGCATCACAAATAGGCAGATCGGCGCCAATTTGGCTGATTACACCATTTTCGATATAGATATCCGCGCAGAAAGTATCAGATGCCGTTACAACTGTTCCGTTCTTTATAATTCTCTTCATCCCTATTCCCCTCGTTTCTTTATTGATTGCTTACTTCTATTCCACAAGCGGCTGCGCCAAGCGCGGCTTGCCGTTCATTCCATGTCATCGGAGGCAGTTCACGCGGCATTTCCACCATGTCAATCGCCCCATCTACAGGACAGACAATCGAGCACAGATTGCAGCCGACACAATCTTCTTCCCTCACTTGCAGTATGTTGTTTCCTTGGCCATCCACCAGCATATCGATACATTGGTGGGAAGTATCTTCACAGGCAATATGGCACTTATTGCAATTGATGCAAACATCATTATTAATATGGGCCACTACCTTATAATTCAGATCCAGATTTCCCCAATCCGAATACTTGGCAACAGACTTCCCTACTAAATCCTGGACCGAGGCAAGGCCTTTATCATCCAAATAGTGATTTAATCCTTCAATCATGTCTTCTACAATCCTGAAACCGTGGTGCATAGCCGCTGTGCATACCTGCACCCCTGTTGCTCCCATAAGCATGAACTCCACAGCATCCTGCCAGTTTCCTATGCCGCCAATTCCTGAAATAGGGACGTTGATTCGCGGATTCCTGGCGCATTCGCCGACCATGTTCAACGCAATCGGTTTTACAGCAGGCCCGCAATACCCTCCATGCGCCCCTTTCCCAGCTACATGAGGAATTGTATCCCATGTATCTATATCGACACCCGCTAAACTATTAATGGTGTTGATCATACTGATTGCATCCGCCCCGCCATTTACCGCGGCTTCCGCTGTGACGGTGATATCCGTGATATTCGGTGTTAATTTTACAATGACTGGCGTTTTCGCTACTTCTTTTACCCAGTACGTTTGCTTTTCCACTAGTGAAGGAACTTGGCCGGAAGCGGCACCCATCCCTCTTTCCGCCATTCCATGGGGACAGCCAAAATTCAATTCTAGTCCATCGACTCCTACATCTTCGACTCGTTTAACGATTTCATGCCATTTCTCCTGCTTAGGCTCGACCATTAGAGAAGCGATAATCGCATGGTCCGGAAACCTTTTTTTCGTTTCATAGATTTCTTTTAAATTCACTTCCAATGGCCGGTCTGTGATCAATTCGATATTATTGAATCCCGCCACCTTTTGGCCATTGAAGCTAATTGCCGCAAACCTTGAAGATACATTCAAAATCGGGTCTCCCAGCGTCTTCCATACAGCGCCTCCCCACCCTGCCTCGAAAGCCCGTTGAACTTGATACCCCGAATTGGTCGGAGGAGCAGAAGCCAGCCAAAAAGGATTAGGTGATTGTATTCCTGCTAAATTAATTCGTAAATCCGCCATTATATTCCCTCCTAATATAAGTAGTTAAGAAACTACGCTATTTCCACGTTCGTATTCGAAGCTAATTTATGAATGGCATATGCCGCATCTTTTCCTTGCTGCGCTGCTGATACGACCATCGCTTCGCCTTGCCCTTTGCCGAAGATGGCATCTCCGCACGCGAACACTCTTTGGTTGGAAGTTTGATAGGTTGAAGGATTAATCGTGATTACGCCGCCATCATGGGATAATCCGAATTGTTCAATAAGTTCGATATATCTTGATTGGCCAATTGCCTTGATCACCGTATCCGCTTCTACTATGAATTCGGATCCTTTGACAGGACTAGGCCGTCTCCTGCCATCCTCTCCCGGCCGGTCTAATTCCATTTTGACACATTCAACGCCGATTACTTCTCCGGCATCGCCTGTAATCAATCGCACAGGTGCGGTCAGCCATCTGAATTCCACGCCGTCTTGCTTAGCGAATTCATATTCAAAATCATAGGCGGTCATTTCTTCTTTTGTACGCCGATACAAGATTTTCACATTCTCGGCTCCCAAACGGACAGAACATGTGGCTGCATCAATGGCTGTATTGCCGGCGCCGACCACCATTACTTTTTTCCCTGCGAATTGATCGGTGATCGGCTTTGTTTTCGTATCTTTCACAAACTGTATCGCATCATAAACGCCCTCTGACTCTTCACCTGCAATGCCGATATCCGGCACATCGGACATGCCTATCGCCAGAATGATGAAGTCGTGGTTCTTCATGACTTCATCCACCGAAATATCCTGGCCGACTCTTGTATTGGTATGAATGGCGACCCCTAATTTTTCGACTTGTTCCACTTCCCAGAAAGATATTTTCTGAGGTAGCCTAAATGAAACAATTCCGTATGTATTCAGCCCCCCGGCCTTCTCTTCCGCTTCAAAGATCGTAACTTGATAGCCTAATAGAGCAAGCTCCCGCGCCGCGGATAAACCCGCAGGCCCTCCGCCGATAATCGCGACTGTTTTCCCATTGTATTTACCCGGCTGGAATAAGCTTTGTTCATTTTGAATTGCCCAGTCGGTGGCATAACGTTGCAGATTGCCGATCATAATAGGCTTTGTCGAATGATTGAGAACACAAGCTCCTTCACATAGCTCCTCAGTCGGGCAAACGCGTGCACAACTGGCGCCGACCGGATTGGCTGTCATGATCGCCTTAGCTGAACCTTTCAAATTGCCGGATGCGATTTTCTTGATAAATACAGGAATATCAATGCTCGTAGGACAAGCTTTAATACATGGAGCATCGTAGCAATAGAGACAGCGATTTGCTTCTTCAAGAGCTTCCTGCTTCGATAGAGCAGCTTCAACCTCTTGGAAATTACCTATTAATTCATCCACTAAAGTATTGGCATATTTATTTATGCTCATCACTAAAGACCCCCTTACAAAATTAGAAAAGAAGCTTTTAGAACAACCGCTTCCCACTTTAAGATAGTAATAATAAAAAAGAGCTTTACATCAACTGCTTGACAACGCTCTTAGGGATGATATTTCAATGTCGGAAAAAGGAAAAAATCGTGAGATTCCACAAAAAATCTTCATAACTTGTCAGAGGAGTGTCTGCGTTCCCGTCAATGGGCAATTTGTGAAGTGATAAAGTTCAGTAAAGATGCGTTAAAATGAGTTAATAGCATCTGAATGCACAAGATATACTTCTTTAAGATAGGAGTAGTTTTATTTCAAATCATAACGTATCGATGTGATATCTTCTTACATAAAAGTTAATTATTGTCATTATATAAAATACTATACGTGAAGTAAACTGTTTTTTCGGAAAATTAATACCACCTCCTCTTTGCTAATAAATACTATATCTATTATAAAATTTTCTTAAACACTATGGCATTAGACAATCTGTAATAAAAAAACGTATGATCTTCTACGATTATTATACGGTTTGTTCAAATAATCAAAAGCTCCGGCTGAATCATTTCCAAAAAAGTGAATCATTAAGCAAATCAACTAAAAACGAGCGAATTTTTCTATAAAATCCGCTCGTTTCATTTAACTCCCTTTTCCGTAACATTATAATGGCCTTATCGGCTATTTGTGGAACACATCGAAATTCTCCCACATCTCTTCAAATCCCTTTAGCTTCTCATTTATGTTCTCCTTCTTCTCTCTAGCGACCGCTACTAAAAGGGCATTGATCAAGCTAAGCGGCGCCACAAAAGAATCAATGAAAGCCGGCAGATGACTGGAAGCGGTGAGTGAAAGGTCCGCATGCTGAATCAACGGTGACAATAAATGATCTGTGATCGCAAGAGTGGTCGCATTCTTTTTCTTTGCATATGAAAATACATCGACTGTACTTTTTGTGTAACGGAAAAAGCTAATGCCGATCACTACATCTTGCTCTCCAAGCGCATACATTTGCTCAGAAGCTAACTCTGTGGAATGAATCAATTCCGTTCGATCTATCAAAAAACGTAAATAATATTGCATGAATATCCCGAGCGATAAAGCGCTGCGGTTTGCAACAATATAGACTGTATTCGCTTCGCTTAAAACCTTCACTGCTTTGTGGAAGGCTTGCAGATCGAGACTCTCAAGTGTGGACTTAATATTCTCCATGTCATCGCGGAAAATGTCGTATACTTCTTGATCCGCATCCGGATATATTTCGTCAGACATCTTTAAACGCTCGGTTGTAGTCAGTTGCCGCTGAATGGATTGCTGCAATTTCTCTTGCAGCTCCGGGTATCCGGAATAGCCGAGAAATAATGCGAACCTTACGACAGTCGCATCACTGACACCTGTAATGCGCGCCAGCTTCCCCACTGTCAGAAATGGAATAGTATTCGGATGCTCTAAAATATATGTAGCGATCTTGAGCTGCGACTTGCTCATCGCTTCCATTTTTCCTGCAATTAGTTTATGTATATTCTCCATATATGTACCTTTCTTCGATTACTTTCATACTTTGCTTTACTAAGATTTATCAAAGCAGAAAAATAGTCATCAAAATAGTATGGTGATTCTCTCTATTTTAACATATTTCAGCTTGCATACTGTGAAGAATGCGCTTTCCAAAACTATCGAAAAAGGCACGCTGCAAAAATAACCATCGCGTGCCTTTTTTCGTATTCTATAGCAATTTCAGAACTTTATCATAGGCTTCAAGTGTTTTGGCAACTTCCTTTTCCCCATGGGCAGTAGACATACTATAACGATTTAACGGTTTTGTGTAAATCCCTTCATTCAGTAAACCGAAATCCAATTTTTTTCGCATTTGAAAGTTTGATTGCTGTAATTGCCGATAATTCAATACTTGGTCTTGTTCGGTAATAACTATATTGAAAATCGAACCTAAACCGACCGTCTGCATAACGATGCCGCGCTCTGCAAATAATTTACGGATACCAGCTTTTAATTGCTCTGTTACAGCAAAAACATTCTTTATTTCACGCTCCAATACATTAATAGTAGCCAAGCCTGCCGCCAGAATAGTAGGATGCCCATTATAAGTTCCACTATGGAACAATACTTCCTTTGCTCTCGATTCTTTGCTGTGGCTGGAGTCAAAAACATCTGAAGCAACTTTAGGCGCTGCCATCATGATAATTTCTTTCTTGCCGCCGACAATTCCGACCGGAAACCCGCCTCCCATTACCTTGCCCAGTGTAGTTAAATCGGGGCGGATCTTGTAAACCGACTGTGCGCCGCCAAGTCCAAGACGGAACCCTGTCTTCACTTCATCAAATATAAGCAGAATCCCTAATTCTTCTGTTACTTTTCTTAATCCATCCATGAAAGACTGTTCCGCCGGGATGAAACCGCCTTGAATCGGTTCAAGGATTACAGCGGCTATTTCGTCCTTTCTCTTCGTTAAAATCTCTGCCGCCGCATCCAGATTGTTGAATGGAAGCACAACAGTATTTTCCGCATAATAAGGATCGACCCCTTTTGATTCAATTACGGATTTTGGTTCGCACTCCATCCCCGCTTCTTGGATAGATGGATTCACGCTCAGAAGAACTTGATCATATCCTCCATGATAATGACCTTCAAACTTAGCGATCTTTTGTTTGCCGGTATAGGCATGAGCCATTCTGATCGCTAGAAGAGTGGCTTCCGTACCTGAATTCGTATAGCGAATCAAATCTATACTAGGGTATAATTCCTGAATTTTTTTACCCATTTTGATTTCCAGCTGATGCGGTGTGCCGAATAAAAACGTGCCTTCTTCTTCGATTTGAGAATGAATAGCATGGATGATTTCAGGATGGCCATGGCCCAGCATTAATGCACCATACGATAATAAGTAATCAATATACTCATTGCCATCAAGATCATATAAATAGGCCCCTTTTGCCTTACTCATAATGATAGGGTATGGATCGAAGGATTTAATATTCGCTGTTACTCCTCCAGGCATAACTTCTTTAGCCGCCATAGTGAATTCTCTTGACTTCGGTGTTCTCTCTTTATACAAATCCATAAAATTACTACTACTTGCTGTGTTCAACTGTACACACCCCTGATAATTGTTGTTATTGATAATCATTTCCGCTTTTGATTTCCCCTACGGCCATTTGTTCATTTACTTATTGAATAATGAAACTTTAATTAGAATAGTACATAAAATAGAATATTGCAATATTTATTTCAAAATTAAATTAAATTTGAAATAAATATTTCTTTTATGTTTTTTAAAACTTGATATTCTATTTCGAAAGTTCCTCAGACAACTATGATGTAGGCTTTTCCCCTTTTACATATATCGATTGCGATCAATTGAAAAAGGTGATTCCATCAAAGCGGAATCACCTTTCTTTCAAAGCTGTATATATTGTTACACTAATTTATTACTAAAATAATTTTCCGATTGTTGCAAGCTCCTCTTCAGACAGCTTCACATCCGCCGCTTTCATATTATCCACAAGCTGCTCCGCACGTTTCGCACCTGGAATTAATACATCTATTTCAGGACGGGCCAGATACCAGGCAAGAACAACATGGGCAATTTCCACACCATGCTTCTCCGCAATCGGTGCAAGTTGTTTGACTTTGGCGATGTTTTCTTTAAATTTCGTTCCTTGAAAATTCGGATTCGAGTTGCGAAGATCGCCTTCAGGAAAGGTTGTATCCTCATCATATTTGCCGGCAAGCAAACCCGATACAAGCGGAAAATATGGAACAAAAGAAATTTGATGTTCTTTCACATAAGGAAAAATGTCTTTCTCAGCTTCACGGTTCAGCAGATTATATTCCCCTTGAAACACATCTACGTGACCATTCTTATTCGCTTCTTTCAATTGGTTCAATGAAAAGTTCGAAACGCCGATTGAACGGATTTTGCCGGATTGTTTTAATTCAAACAGGGCTTGGACGGCTTCATCTTTAGGTGTGTTATCGTCCGGAAAATGTATGTAAAAAAGGTCGATATAATCGGTTTGCAGTCGCTTTAGACTGTCTTCTACCGACTGCTGTAAAAAGGCCGGCGAATTATCAAACACAATGCCATCATCTTGTTTTCTATGGGCAGCTTTAGTGGCAATCACAACATCTTCACGATTGAATTCTTTCAGCACTTCACCTATTAATTCTTCAGATCGGCCGATGCCATAAATATAAGCAGTATCCAAGAAGTTAACGCCATTTTTAATAGCTTCGCGCACAAGCTCCTTACCGACTTCCTCATCCAAATTCGGATATAGATTATGGCCCCCAACCGCATTGGCCCCTAATCCAATCGGAAATACATCCAAGTCTGTTTTTCCCAGCTTGATTTTGCTCATTCAATCTCCTCCCGCTACCTTTTTTTGTTACTTATAAAAGCATAGCCAACAATAAAGCGTATATCAAGCAATACAAATTGTATCTCTGTGTGTTATTAATAGCTTAATACAAACCTATATTATGGCGTTTCATTACTTTTTCTATTGATTATTAGGAACATTATATTTTTAAATCATAAAAAGGAACTTCCATTAATCAGAAAGCCCCTTTTTATCATAAGAATCTTACCCTAACATCTATGAAGCTGCTTTTCTTTTTTCTTTCTTCTGAACAGGTAGGGATTTCCGCTTCATTCTCTTGTTGAGCCAGCCGATTAAACCGCTTGGAAATCCTAACAATACAATGATGTATAAAACTCCAAGAATAATCGTCCATCTTTCAAAGATCGGATAATCCGCAGCGAGTTCTGATAAATAATGTTGAATAAACTCTAATACTCCTGCTCCCAGAATCGGGCCAATTAACGTACCGACTCCGCCTAACATAGTCATAAGCAACGCATCGAGCGTAATATCTATAGAGAAAACCGCTGTATTCACAAAACGTAATGTAATAACATATAAAGCCCCGCTAAAAGCAGCAATTATACCCGCAATAATACTGGCAATCACTTTATAGTGCAGCGTTTTATACCCTAATGCCTCGACACGCTGTTCATTTTGGGAGATTGCTTTCAAAACTTTCCCTATTGAAGATGCGGTAAATAAACGAAGTATGATAAAGAAGGCAACAAGACAAATAAGAGTGATATAGTAGAAGGATAGACGATCACGGAAAATGTCAGGAACATTAAATGTAAATCCATCGCCGCCATGCGTAACCGTTCTCCATTTATCGGCAAGAACAAGAAGCAGCTGTGATACTGCAAGCGTCAGCATAGCATAGTAGTGGCTTTTCAACCTAAGTGAAAGCATGCCTATGATATAACTAACACACGCGGCAAGGAGAACAGCAATTAATACACCGATCGCAAAACTGGATAATGTGGACTCTTGATAATCCATCATGAGGGCAACACTATAGGCTCCAATACCAAAGAACATACAATGCCCAAACGAGACAATACCGGTATACCCCAACAGAATATCAAAGCTCATGGCAAAAAGCGCAAAAATAAAGATTTGTGTAAATAGAATCAACATACTTCTGGAATCCATGAATACAGGCAGAACAAGCAGAAAGATAAAAATGACCATTAAGAGTAGCTTAGGCCCTTTGATTAACTGCGTCATCACTATTCCCTCACCCCTTTTCCGCGATCAGGCCAGTAGGTTTTACCAACAATACAAACAACAGCATGAGCATATTCACTGCAAGTGACAGTTCAGGAAGATAAAAAGCCAGAAATGCGCCGATCAATCCTACTAGCAGCGCCGCGATAGCCGAGCCTTTCACGCTTCCCATTCCGCCAATAAT
Organism: Bacillus sp. (in: firmicutes); assembly: GCA_051874035.1. GTDB lineage: Bacteria > Bacillota > Bacilli > Bacillales > DSM-1321 > Bacillus_AD. The sequence continues at coordinate 38,900 of JBJEFM010000081.1, read as the reverse complement.
TACAACAATAAACGCCAGAACCGCATAATGCATACCCATTTCCGCAAAAACCACTCCTGAATAAGGCGCTAATAAAGCTCCTCCTAAAGCCGCCATGCCAGCTCCCAACAAAAAGACAAAGGAGAAAAAAGATTTAATGTTAAACCCGAGCGCTTGAACCATTTCTTTGTCCATTACCCCTGCTCGGATAATGAGACCCACTTTTGTATGTTTTAATAACCATGCTAAGCCCAAATAAAGGATTATTCCGACCACGATAACAAATAAGCGATATTTAATCAAAATAATCCCGCCGAACTGCCAGCTTCCTTCTAAGAGATCCGGCAATGCCGTCCGAATGGGATTCGGTCCCCAAAACACTTTCAAGCACTCGCTTAGAACAAGCATACATCCAAGTGTAATCAATAGCTGTCTGATATGATTTCCATAAACAGGGCGGATTAGAAATCTCTCCAATATCCAACCTATCAACATTCCCATTGCAATAGCCCCCAGTAACGAAAGGGCAAAGCTTCCGGTTTCATGAAAGAGCCATACACCTGTATAAGCGCCCCAAGCGAATATCCCTCCGTGCGCAAAGTTCAAAACATCCATTAAGCCAAAAATCAAAGTCAATCCTGAAGCTAAAAGAAAAATAAGAATTCCGGTAGCCAAGCCGTTTACGAGCAGATTCACTGCCACTTCCACTTCCATCGCCTCCTTCAGCCAAGATTCATGCAATGCCTAAGTATTTTTGACACGTTTCTTTATCTTCTATCAGCTCATTCATCTGACCATCGTGCACCATTTTCCCATCATCCATAATATAGAAGTAATCTCCTATTTGGCTAGCCATGATAAAGTTCTGTTCAACAAGTAATACGGTCGTTTTTTCTTTCATTTTCAAAATCGATTCCATTAGTTTCTCCACCATGATTGGGGATAAACCCTTGCTGGGTTCATCGATCAGCAATAAACCGCCGCTATTGATATAAGCTCTGGAAATGGCTAACATTTGTTTTTGTCCGCCGCTTAATAGACCGCTCTTTTTCCTCCAATAGTTTTTAAGGTCCGGAAACAATTCAAGCATCCACTCTGTTTTTTCCCTGCCTTTTTCTTGATCTTTCGGCTGTGCAAGCGTAAATGTCTCTTCCACCGTTAAATCAGGAAAGATCCCTTGATTCTCAGGCACATATCCGATACCTTTGCGCGAGATTAAATGGGTTGCTGTTGTATCAATCCGGTCGCCCCCGTAATAAATGCTACCTTTCTTAATGGAATGGAAGCCCATGATGGAGCGGAGCGTCGTTGTTTTTCCGGCTCCATTTCTTCCGAATAATACAGTAATGCTCCCTTCCTCCACACCGAAGGAAACGCCTTGCAAAATATGAAACTGTTCTAAATACGTTTCGATATTATTGACTTCTAAGAGTTTCACTGTATAAACCTCCTAAATAAGCGGCTTGTACGCGTTCGTCCTGGATAATATCTTCAGGCAGGCCTTCCGCTAATAACTCGCCGTGAAATAAGACAACAAGATAGTCCGATAAATGCATGACCATATCCATCTTGTGTTCAATTAAAACAATCGTATGGGCTGTATTGCATTTCATATTTTCTATAACTTGCAGAATTGCCGGCACTTCTTCAATAGAAATGCCTGCGGTCGGTTCATCCAACAATAATAATTCCGCTTGAAGAGCCATCAGCATCGCCAGTTCCAGCTTTCTCTTTTCCCCATGGGCTAAATCTTTGGCCAATACTTCTTCTTTATCAGCCAATAAAACCATTTCCAGCAAGCTTCTCGCTTCCTCTTCCTGCTTACGGAATTGCAAAACACTCGTAAAGAAACGATAATATTCTTTTGCCTGCGATTGGACGCCAAGCCTTACATTCTCCAACACTGTCAATTCGGGGAAAATATTCGTCAATTGAAAAGAGCGGCCGATTCCCAGACGGGTTCTTTCCGGGATGGATAACTTGGTAATATCTTCATTCTTAAAAAAGATGCGGCCTTTTGTTGCCGGTATTTGGCCGCTCAGCAAATTAAATAAAGTCGTTTTACCGGCTCCATTCGGTCCGATAACAGAAATCAACTTTCCTTTTGGAACAGTAAAGTTCACGTTTCGGACCACGTGATGATTTCCGAATGAAACAGAGAGGCCGCGCGTTTCTAATAATTTCTCCATCATATGTCCCCCTAGAAATCGTCTTTTAAAAAGAAGAGGAATTCCCGAATCAGAAACTCCTCCCTATCATTTTATTTATTGTGAATAGCCGGTTCCGTTTCTTCCTTTGTAATCTCACGTTTCAATACGGGCACCGGATGGTCGACGCCTTCTTGCTTCTCTAAAGTAATGGCGTATAATGCCTGCATAGCTTGATGATCTTCAGGACGGAATTGCATTGTTCCTTTTGGTGTCTCGAATTCCATTCCTTCCATCGTTTCGATTAACTGTTCGGCATCTGCAGCCCCTTCTGTCTTTTTTAGCGCTTCAACAATAGCAATCGCGGAAGCCATCCCGCCGGCAGTGAATAAATCAGGAATCGCACCATCGAACCGGGCTTTATGTTCCTCCACCAGCCAATCATTCACTTCATTATCCGGAAGCGTATAATAATAGATTGAGAAACCGCTCATGCCGATCAGCGCATCCATTGTTTTCAATGAAGCGATATCTTGCGCAGCTGTCGAAATTTGGATTCCTTGTTCTTCCACTTTCATGTCCTTCAATTGTTTCCACGGTGAATTGGAGCCCGCCCATGTGATGAATAAATAATCCGGTTTCGAACTGATTATATTCTGGATGTTGGCTGTGAAGTCTGTGGCTGCCGCATCGGCATACTGTTCATTTACAATATCCGCCCCTAATTTCTTGGCCGCTTCTTTAAATGCCGCGATTCCTTCCCTTCCGTATGCATTATCTTGGGCAAAAGTGGCAATCTTCACACCTTTCTCCGCAATAGTTGCCGCTCCTGCCACTGCATCTTGGGAGGAATTCCGCCCTGTCCTAAAAATATACCTGTTCCAGTTCTTCCCTGTTATACTATCCGCCACGGCCGGTTCAACGACCATTACCTTCTCGTATTCTTCCGCAAGCGGCAAAACAGCCAACGTATCGCTGGAACTAGAGGATCCGACTAAAAAATCAACTTCATCTTCTTCCAACAACTTGGTCGCTTTCTTTACCGCCACGTCCGATTTTGTTTCGGTATCTTCCACAATAAACTCGATCTTCCGGCCGGCAACTTCCATTTTTCCTTCTGTAGCATAATCCAAACCGAGCTCAAAGCCTTGGATTGTTTGTTTTCCATACACTTCAAGCGCTCCTGTTTGAGATGCCAGCACCCCGATTTTAATTGGCTCATCTTTTTTGGAACTATCCGTCTTGCTTGAACATCCAGCTGTAATGACTAATAAAGCTATTAAACTCATAATAAATAAGCTCTTCCACTTCATACGAGATTCCTCCATTTTCTATTTGGACTATAATCCGCACTTCCTTATTTTTTGAAAAATAAAATCCGTTGAAGTAAGCCATCCGCTATGATGATGTTTCCCTTACGGTCAATATCAAGACCTTGCGGCGAAAAGAAATTGCCATCTGTTCCGCTGAACCCGCCAAATTGCTCAATAAAAATCCCATTTGAATTATAGACATTCATTCTATTATTCGATGTATCAGTCACATACACTACATCATTATGATCGATTGAAATACCGGTTGGCAAAAAAAGATCCCCAGCTTCTTCCCCCCAGTTCTCTAATGGATCTACATTGCCAAGACCGTTGTTTGTGCCCCATTTAGTAATAAATCGACCATGATTATTAAACTTTTGGATGCGATTATTAATCCGATCTACTACATATACATTATCTTTTGAATCAATAGCTATTTGCATAGGCTGCAGAAACTTTCCATCCCCTGTTCCTTTGCCGCCCCATTCAGTCTGGTATGCAAAAAATGGATTGAATTTTTGGATCCGGTTATTTTCCGAATCTGCGACGAATATGTTTCCCTTACTATCAACGGCTATGCCGGAAGGAAATTGAAAAAGACCGCTTAATAACCCATACGATCCATATGAAGCTAAGAAGCTACCCGCATTTGTAAACTTTTGGATGCGATGATTGGCAGAGTCGGCTACATAGATATTGTTAGCACGATCTACCGCTATTTGCCTTGGTACAAAAAATTGTCCTGGCAGGCTGCCATAACCAATCGGTCCACCTACCCCTAGCATGCCGCCCCACTTACTTACTAAAGCCCCCTCGGAATTATATTTTAAAATTCGATGATTAAATGAATCTGAAATAAATATATTTCCATTTGAATCACTCTCCACGTCATAAGGGCCTGCATATTGTTGATCGCCTATACGGGAATCACCCATTGAACTGTGATAGGTTGCCGTCAAACCCACTTCTTGAAAAATAAGCATACGATTATTTCCGGTATCAGTGATAAATAACTTTCCTTCTCCGTCCGGCAATATTTGATTGGGATATACTAGAAAAGGAAATGCACCTGTAGTATATAAAAATTGATCGTGGCTATTGAATTTCATAATCCTGTTGTTGTACGTATCCGCTACATACAAAGCGCCCGTTCTCTTGTCGAAATTAATTCCTCTAGGGTGGTAAAATTGATACTGCCCTATCCCTGGAGTTCCGTCGCCTATAGAACGGATATAATTCCCCGTTGAAGAGAATACTTGAATTCTGTTATTATACGTATCCGCTATATATACTTCATTACTTTTATTAATTGCTATCCCTTGGGGCAAGGCTAACTGGCCTCTGGCTTTACCATAGCTGCCAAAAGTTAAAAGATGCTCTCCCTTTTTATTGAACTTTTGAATGCGATGATTGTATTCGTCGGTAATATAATAATTATTGTCCTTGTCAACTGCTATTTCCCTAGGAAAACCAAACTGACCTGCTATATTTCCTTTTGTTCCCCAACTCGTAATGTATTGAAAGTCGGCACTGAACTTTTGAATACGATAATTTCCTGTATCAGCCACTAAAATATTTCCTTCTTGATCGACCGCAATGCCAAATGGCATATTAAACTGACCTGCTTCATTTCCTAATGAGCCATAGGTGCCCACAACCGTTCCTGAAGAGTCAACTTTAACAATCCTGTGGTTTCCCATATCTACTATATACACATTTCCGTCCGCATCTCTCGCTAAAGCTACCGGTGTCCGTAATAGGTTGTCATGGTCGATTGCATTCCCCCAAGACTTATCGTATATGATTGATGAAGCATGGGCACCAGGAATCAAAACATGTAAACTCGCCATCATGGCAAGAAGGGTTCCCCATGCATATTTCATTCGATTCCACCCTTCCATCTAATAACGGTCGCCGCCCACGTGTAACCTGTACCGGCACTTACAGCGACAACGATATCACCTGGCTTTACCCTTCCTTGTTCAGAAGCAAAATGAAGGCCGACACACGGATCGAGCGAGGACATATGGCCATGATGATCTAAGTAAATGGCTTGTTCTTCAGTTAAATCCAAGGATTGCAGAAGCTGTTTTAACATGGAGCGCTTTGTGTGGAGCGGCAACAATAATGTAAGATCCTTAGTCGTTAAACCACTTTTTTGGAGGGCTTGACGTACGACTTTTTCGAAATTCGGAATTGAAACAGGGTCAAGTCTCATTTTCATATCGGAAGGGTCCACAACATCAATATAGTGCTGATTCTGCATGACAGTTTCCAAACTTGCGAATCCCTTTGACCCGCCTGCGGGTATTCGAACATCATCATGAAAGGAGCCATCCGTTATGATAGCGCTTTCTAAAATTTCGCTACTGTTTGCATTTCTACTGACTAAAGCCGCGCTTCCTCCATCTGCAAAATTGAACATAAAGCGTGATCTTGGATTATCGTAATCAAGGATTTGCGATTCTCTGCAGCCCCCTACTAAGAGGATATTATTGATTGTATCATCTGAACGCAGCATGTCTTTTGCAACTTTCAAGGCAATCGGAAAGCATGAACTGACATTCATCAGTTCAAACGCATAGGCATTCCGCGCGCCGATTTCATATTGTATTTTCGGTGCAGAGGACCAAACATAATAATCTTTATGAGGGCTGCCGAAATAAATCACCACATCAATGGACAGAGGGTCGGTTCGCTTCAATATAGACTTAGCGGCATCAATGGCTAAATCGGAAGCGTGCAGCGATTCGCCGGCGACATGTTTTTGATATAAACCAAATTTTTCGATAATAACGGATTCAGGTATTCCCGTTTTTATTGCTAAATCAGCCGCTGTTTCAATTCCTTTCGGGAAAGAAACACCCGTTGCTTCAATTCCAATATAGCTCATATAACTGCTCCTTCCTTTGGAACCAACATTGTCGCTCTTCCATCCAGAACGAGGCTTCCTTGTTGATTATGGCATTCCGTCAGCAATTCTACTATTCCCTTACTCTCTTGAAATTTTTGCACAGTGGCTGTAGCGGTAATTGTATCTCCAATGAAAACAGGGGCTTTGAAATGAATGGATTGTTCCATATAAATGGAACCTTTTCCTGGAAGGTACATTCCCAATAGTTGTGATAATAATGTAGAAGTTAATAATCCGTGGGCAATACGTTGATTGAATCTTGTACTTTTAGCATATTCCGAGTCCATATGGACAGGATTGAAATCTCCGCTCAATCCGGCGAATAAAACAACATCCGCCTCTGTAATCGTTTTACTGCATGAAGCATGTTGACCGATTATGAATGTAGCCATATATTCACCTCTTCCTAATTAAGTGCCAATAGATTCTTTTGAACTTTTCCTGTGGCATTCCTCGGCAATTCTTGCATAAACACTATATCCTTTGGGATCTTATACTTAGCTAGATAGCGCCTGCAATGCTCCATAATCTCCGCTTCACTCAATGGGCTTCCCTCTTCTTTCACTATAAACGCTATAGGCACCTCTCCCCATTTCTCATCTGCTCTGCCGACAACTGCAGCTTCACTAATCCCGGCTATTTTATTTAAAACTTGTTCAACCTCTAGCGGATATATATTTTCTCCACCCGAAATAATCATGTCTTTTTTCCTGCCGACAATATATACGAACCCCTCTTCATCCACCCGGGCTAAATCGCCTGTATGCAGCCAGCCGTTCCGGATTGTTTCCTTTGTTACTTCTGGCCGATTCCAGTATTCTTTCATCACATTCGGCCCTCTTACTACAATCTCGCCAATGTCTCCTTGCTTGACAGTATTCCCTTCTGCATCGACCAACTCATAATCGCAAAAAACTACCGGCTTGCCGATCGATCCCATTTTTCGCTTAGCATCCTCTCTTGCAAGCATGAATATAGTAGGTGACGTTTCCGACATGCCGAAGCCTTGGCCGAATAAAAAGCCTTTCTCGAAATAAGCTTCGATTAATTCGTGCGGACAAGGTGCGCCGCCATTATAAAACCAACGAACAGAAGATAGTTTCCTTGATTCAAAAGATGGAGAATATAAGAGAGCCGCATGAATAGCCGGTACCCCCATCACTATGGTGACTTGATGTTCTTCCATCATTGCCAAAGCCCTCTCAGGTTCAAATTTACCGGGAATAACAATCGTACCTCCCATAAAGAGTGTCGGGAAAGCGAATAGGCCGATTCCACCGATGTGGAAGAAAGGGAGCAATACAATTGTACAGTCATCCGAAGAAAGGTTTAATGCCGCCGTGTTGTTGATTGCATTCCAAAACATGTTACCCTGAGTGAGGACTGCGCCTTTTGGCTTACCTGTTGTTCCGGAAGTGTAGCAGATGAGATAGGAAGCGCTTTCATCTATAGGTTCAAAAGAATCTTCTATACTTTGCAGATGATTTAATTCTTCCATACTTATTGTTTCTGCAAGCTGTAGTTCCTCTTCCAGCAATGCCGCTATCTGTTGGAATGACTCTTCTATAAACAAAACCTTCGTGCCGCTGTCATTCAATTGAAAGCTGAGTTCATCTACTGTAAGGCGGATATTTAAAGGCACCGCAATACATCCCAACTTAGCAATCGCAAACAATAGCACGACATATTCATAGCGATTTTGCGATAAGATTGCTACTCTTTCTCCTGCTTTCAGCCCCAGTTCATATTTCATGAAAGTAGCTGTCTTGTTAATTTGTTCATGTAATTCTTTATATGTCATTTGTTTCTCATCTGTAATGATGGCAATGCATTCTGGATGTATAGTCGCTCTCTTCTCGATCCAATAGGCAATGCCTTGCATAGTTTTCCACCCCTTATTGATTATTTAATCCTTCGAATATCAAGGTCATCGCTGCATCGAATGCTTCTTCGGGCACATCTTGCTTCTCCCAATAAACCCATCTCATTCCCATAAATTGACCGATTGACATTAAGCAATAGGCGACCGTTTCTTGATTGATCTTCTTAAATTCGCCCGCTTCCATACCGGCTCTCAGGCTTTTCACAAACCCGGCGGCGAGTTTATCGTAATACCAGCGGTAAATCGTTTGATCGACAACAACCGCTTGTTGAACAATACTATATAAATTCGGCCGGTTCTTTACCCAATTGAAAAATGCTTGAAAACCTTTACGCTGAGATTCCCCGTAACTGGAGCCGGCCGCCATCTCTTCTTTGATTGTCAACCTTAGTTCCCGGCTATATTGGCGAATCAATTCATCGAATATCGCTTTCTTCGAAGGAAAATAATTATAAAAAGATCCATTGGCCATTTGTGCTTCTTGAGTAATATTTACAATGGATGCTTCATAATAACCTTTTTTTCCAAATACCTCTTCCGCTGCTAACAGTAGCTTTTCTCTCGTTTCGATTCCCCTTTGCGTCAAAGATTTATTTTCCTTCATTACTTTTTCTGACATATGAATCACCTCTCATTTTCATTATAAATAGTTTCCCATTTTTTTCAATTATTTTCTGATTTTTTAGATAATTTCTTTTCGACATAATTAGCGACCTGTTTTAAACATTGAAAAAGCGGGCTATTGCATTTCACAATCGCCCGCTCTACTTATAGCATGTCATTATTCAATAGACTTTAAAGCTTCAATCATATCGATCCGTTTCAGCTTGATATGCATCGCCAGCATAACAAGCAATGAGAAAACAAGCGTCAACGCCGCTGAATAAGCATAGCTTGTCCAATGTACAGCATGACTGAACATCACTTCATCCACTTCTACTGTGGTGATTACGATTTGAAACAACACGTTGCCAAACAAGAAACCGATCACTATCCCCAATATCGTGAGAATGATATTCTCGCGGTATACATACATTGTTACTTCCTTCGGATAAAACCCTAATACTTTAATCGTCGATAGCTCTCGAATTCGCTCAGATACATTGATATTCGACAAATTATATAGTACGACAAAAGCCAGTAAAGCTGCCGAAACAATCAAGACAACAACAACAACATTCAAGCTATCCATAGTGTCCTGCAGCAAATTGCTGAATGCATTCGTATAATTGACAGCGATGACAGCACCGTTATTCATCAATTGTTCCGCAAAGTCATTTTGCCATGCCGTTTCCGTACTCTTTAATTTCAATAAATCCGCATTATAAGCTGGATCTTCATGGAAAATAGATTGATAGTATGAAGGCGAAATGAAGATGTAATGCCCCGCATACATCTCGATAATATCTTGCACCTTCACCTTGAATTGTTCATCGTTACTGTCTTTCACGACGAGAGTATCACCTGTCTTCACATTATACAAATCCGCTAATTTTTCGGAAAGGACCGCTCCTTCATCCGGAATTTCCACGGCTTTTTTGGTGTCCAAATGCCGCAGCGTAATAAAAGAGTACAGCTTTTCTTTCTCCTCTGGGACCATCAGGGTTACTTCCTGATTGTTGACGCCTTTTTTCAAGGCTGTCATATTCGTCTGAAACACACTGGTCCTTGCCGAAATATTATTTGTATGATCCGCTAATTGATTATAAGACTTTGCAGAAGCGTCGCGGTCATTCTCCAACAAGACAAATGCATCGTACTTCATAATTTCATTATATTGCAGCGGCACAAGGTCTTGAACGGTATCCCTTAAACCGTATCCTGTAAACATTAAAGCCGTGCATCCCGCTACACCGATGATGGTCATAAACATGCGTTTCTTATAGCGGAACAGATTTCTAGCCGTCACTTTACTTGTGAAATTAAGGCGAGCCCAAATAAAGCCTATCTGTTCCAATATGATTCGCTTGCCGTTCTTGGGAACTTTCGGACGCATAAGTGTTGCCGCATTCGCCCGTAAAATCGATCTGGCGGCCACATAAGCTGTAACGCTTGTACAGAGCAATGCCACTAAAACAGCAATAGTTATAATCATGGGATCGTATAATATATTCAAATCAGGCATATCATACATCGTCAAGTATGCGTTATACATGACTCTGGTGAATAGTTCCGAACCGATGAACAATCCGAATAACGAACCGATGATGGAAGCTAAGGAACCATACGTGAAATATTTAGCTATAATATCCCCGTTGCGGTATCCCAATGCTTTCATCAAACCAATTTGCGTACGTTGCTCATCCACCATTCTTGTCATCGTCGTCAAGCAAACAAGCGCCGCTATCAGGAAGAATAGCACAGGAAAGATGGAAGCAAGCGATGTCAGACGATTAGCATTATCTTTAAAGTCTGTATACCGCGGATTATTCGTACGATCTGTCACATAATACTTGGGCAATTCCAGACCGGCCATATCCGCTTTCGCTTGTTCGATTTCCGCTTGTGCATCCGCTATTTTGTGTTCCGCTTTCGGTTTTTCTTTTTGAAATAGCGCCAAACTCTCTTCATACCGGCTTTCACTCGCATCTATTTCGGCTTTTGCTTGAGCAAGTTCTTCAAACCCATTTGCTTTCTCCGCTTCATATTGTTTCTTCGCAGCAGCTAACCGGGCTTTGCCTTCATTATATTCTTCTGTCCCGGCCGCCAATTCATTCTCCGCTTCTTGTATTTCCGCTTCTTTACTGGCTAATTGCGATTTCGCCGCCTGAAGTTTATTTCCTTCTTCTGTTAACCGGCTCCCCGCCGCCTGGATCTCAGCAAGTGTTTCCCCGTGCAATAAACCCGCTTGATAAAGCTGCTGCCGCTTTGCATCCAGCTCGGCTTGTTTCTCAGCTAATGCGCTCTCGCCGCTATTTATTTCCGCTTTCGCGGCCGCGATTTCTTCTTTGCCGTTCGCAATCTGGACCGAAGCCTTATCTAATGCTTCTTTAGAAGCGGCTAATTGCGCTTCACTTTCATTCAATTCTGTTTCCGCTGTTTGCAGCTGATTATATAGTACCGTTTCTCCTTTTTTATACTCTCCTCTGGCGTTATCAATTTGTTGTTTGGCATTGGCAAGCTTTTTCTCCTGCTCTTCCAGCTCCTGCTTGCTATTGTTCACTTTTGCCTCTGCATCATCGATTTCAGCCTGCGCCTCCTGTTTGATTTTAGCCAGGCGCTCTTTCGGTTGATCTTTAAGTATAAACTCGATTTCTTTTATATTCTTTTCAATCTGGTTTTCATAGGAAGCCGAGTAAGCCGCTTCATTTGCATTTTTGAAAACAAGGTTGGCGACTGTATAAACATCCAGATTGAAATCTTGTTCAGAAATAACCGCAAAGGCATCCGTTTTTCCTTTACCGATTGAGCTTACGCCGCGCTCGCTTTTTTCGATATACTTGCTGGATGTCACAAAGCCCACTACTTTATAAGAGGTTGTATGAAATGTATCGCTTAAACTCTGTTGTTTATTCTCGGCGAACGTAATCGTATCACCCAATTTGTATTCTCCCGAAAGCTTATCGTCCAAAGCGATTTCACCCGACTTGGAAGGCAATCGGCCTTTGTCGATTTGATATGTATTGATTTTTTGCTTTAATGGTGCGGAATACACTTTCGCCACCAGATTCGAATCTTGCAGCAGAACATCCGCCGTATAGCCGAACTCGATTTCTTCCACATCCGGCACTTGCCGCAGCAGCTTCTCATCGCTTTCGTCCAATCCATATGTCGATTGCACCTCGGCATCCGCCAAATTATGCTTCTCATAATACTGGTCTGCCGTAAGGAGCATATCTGGACCGATGACCTTCAATCCGATGAAAAAAGCAACACCAAGCATGGTAAGGATAAGGATGGAAAGAAATCTGCCTTTTGAATGCCAAATCTCCCTGACGATATCTTTGTATAATGATTTTTTCTTCATCCAACTCACCACTCAATCATTTCAATCGGAGATGGGGTTGGATTGATTTTCACACGGCGCACTTTTGCATTATTGATTTCAATGACACGGTCCGCCATAGGTGCAATCGCCAAATTATGGGTAATGACAATGACCGTCGTACCTGTTTGACGGCATGTGTCATGCAATAGTTTCAAAACGGCTTTTCCTGTTTTGAAATCCAAGGCCCCTGTCGGTTCATCGCACAGCAATAATTTCGGATTCTTCGCAACCGCCCTCGCGATGGCCACCCGCTGCTGCTCCCCGCCGGACAATTGTGCAGGAAAGTTATCAAGACGGTCCCCAAGCCCCACTTCACTCAACACTTCCGTTGCATCCAAGGCTTTCGGAGAGATTTGCGCGGCAAGCTCCACATTTTCTTTCGCAGTTAAATTCGGCACTAGATTATAAAATTGAAAAACAAACCCTACATCCGAACGGCGATAGCCCGTTAACTGATTGGCATTGAAAGAAGCGATGTCCGTACCATCGACAATCACCTTTCCTTCATCACATGTATCCATCCCTCCAAGTATATTCAGCACGGTAGATTTACCGGCGCCCGAAGGCCCGACAATCACCACGAATTCTCCTTTTTCGATTTCAAAGCTGACGCCGTTATTCGCTGCAACGATGGTGTCTCCCATCTTATATCTTTTATAGCAATCAATGACCTCTACAAACGCCATCCACAAAACCTCGTTTCCATCAAACTTTTCGGGAATCCCCTATTCTATTCTTGTACCATATGAAAACGAGTTTTTTGTGTAATGTAAATGAAGTTTTAACGAGAATCGGGTAAAAAGAAAAAACATCCATTGCCGGATGCTTGCAATACAGACATTCCTCCCCTAAAAACCTAAATAAGGGCCGCCATTCAGCTTGATCAACAATTCCACCGTATTGCCTTTACATGTTAAAAAGTAAGGTCTGTTCTCTTCATCAAAAATTAATATATACGGCTCTTCTTCCCCTGAGAAAATAATGATCATTTCATCCACTAAAGCATGAAGCCATTCATTCTTTACCATGACGTTCGGTGCAAGCGGAACTTTGACCATAAAACCTCGCTTTGGGATTGGATCCATTTCGCCGTATATACCGGTAATGCCGGCAAGATAGGTTTTTGCATCACGCTGGATAGCGGGGTGCGCCTCCACTTTTCTGGTCACCTTCCCTTTTTGGACGTCAAATATTTCGATGGATGGACTAGAAGCATTTGCATGTACTGAGCATACTTGCAAGACCAGCAAGCATAGGATGATTTTTTTAATCATTAAGAGACACCTCTTTTTGACTAGTATCTCCCCAAAATATGAATTTAACGTGGAAGATTGAAAAGTAAAAACACAGAAATAGCGGCAATATGGACTTTTTTGCGCACCAATTCATATTTCTTTACTTTTCATAAGGATGAAAGTGGAATTTCGCAGTAAGTTTTGCAGGAGAAAACAATCGCACTATGTCTAAACAAATAGAACTATTCTCTTCCGGAATAATGATTTTCATTTTACTAAAAGTATCTTACAACCTATTTCTTATAGACTTTTTGTTATAAATCTCTCCTTTTCCCTGTATTTGATAGTGTTTCCCTATATGCCATTTAACACATTGACCCTCGATAGAAGAAATTATTATTATTAGTAAGGTGACTATGCTGAAAGGTTATTCAAATCAGCCGATTTACCCACACTAAAATATTTATCTGGTTTACCACACTTTTTAGTCCTATTGACAAAAAACACTATTCATTACAAAGGGGGATTCACATGGAAATAACAATAGGACTAGCGATCACATTAATCATGTACATTATCTTCTTTACTTTCCAGGCTTTATACATCACTGTGCCGCTTTTTAGCGTCAAGAAAAATCGTTATAAGGAAAGAAGTGAGCATGAATCCGGAATTTCCATTCTTATTCCGGCATACAACGAAGAGGCAATCATAAAGAATTGCATACAAGCTATCCTTCACGTAGATTACAAGAATTATGAGGCTTTTATTATTAATGACGGTTCTTCCGACCGGACATTGGCACTCCTTACGTCTATATTGGACTTGAAAAAAGTCGAAAAGAAAAAAGCAGGAAAACTAACACATAAGCCCATTAAAGAGATTTTTCAATCTGCTCTCTATCCTGCCATTTTTGTTATTGATAAGGAAAACGGCGGGAAAGCCGACTCTTTAAACGCCGGCATAGAATTAGCGGCGTTCGAGAATATAATTACCCTCGATGCTGATAGCGGATTAGATGTGAATTCTCTACAAATCATCAATACTGCTCTCGAAGATCCAAATGTAATAGCCGCTGGCGGAATGGTGCATATTAGCCAAGCTTTTCACGGTGATTATACAAATCCAACGCCTAGATTCAACGTTTCAAATTTAATAAAGTTTCAATTTTTGCAATATTTGGCTAATTTTTATCTTTATAAAATCACCCAAGCGAAATTCAATGGATTAGCTATCATCTCCGGCGCTTTTGGTGTTTTTAAACGTAGCGCCCTATTTGAAGTCAACGGCTACCGCATCACGGTTGGCGAAGATATGGATATTACAATGCGCATACAAATGCTGATTAAAACAAAATATCCGAAAAAGAAAATTTTATTTATTCCGGAAGCTGTTTGTTTCACTGAAGGGCCGGAATCATTCAAAGATCTATTCAAACAGCGGATTCGCTGGCAAAAAGCATTTATCGACTGCATTATCATTTACGGCAAATCTTTATTAACTAAATTCCGTCTGGGCATTAGTGTATTCTTGATAGTTGATGCGTTGATACTGGGGACTTTAACGGCATTTCCCACGTTGATTACCCCGTTCATTATATGGATTGCCGGAGAAGGCGGCGTCTTAGCTTTAATGCTATTCGCTTTCTCATTCAGCTTGGGGATTTTCCAAAGCTTGGTTGCCCTTATTGTCACACACCGTTTCGGATATGTATTTTCGTTAGCTGACAAAATACGTTTATGTTTATTTGTGCCTTTTGAAATAGTGACTTATCGTTTTTTAGGAATCATCTTCAATACATTCGGCACTGTCGGATATTTCATCAACAAGCACAGTTGGAATAAGGTGGAAAGAGTCGGGGGACAACACCAAACATATGAAACGGATTTAACTGAAGATAATAAAAAAGTTGCTGATATTAATAAAGACAAGAAAAAAGCCATCTAAAGGAGAATTGGTCCGACTGTGAAGAAATTTGTAAATGTATTACTTTTAACCTTATTCATCACGCACTTCACTCTCTTAACGGTTTTTTTTGTCCGAAACTTCAATACCATTGCCCATGCAAAAATCAATTTCACAAGACAAGCACCGTTAGATATTGAAAACCCAAGTGAGTTGAGAGACTTTGAAGTAACCTCTAAAAATAAAGCTGACAAAATAACCGTTCTCATGTACCACAGAATCATTGATGATAAAGACCTTGTTGCAAACCATTATGATGAAACCGGAAACCTTCATGGGACAATTGTGACATTAAGTCAATTCAAACAGCAGATGAAACTGTTGCATGATCTCAAGTTCAATACTTTAACAATGGACGAATTTCAGGCTTTCATGAAAAAAGACCTAGAAGTTCCGAAAAATAGTGTTCTCATAACATTCGATGACGGATTTAAAGATAATTATATGAATGCATACAAGGCATTAAAGAAATATGATTTTAATGCGACCATTTTTCTCATCTCAGGAAGAATAGACCGCGACCCCCGCGACTATGATCCGGCGGATGCACAATTCTTAAGTGTAGAAGATATCCGGCAAAGTACAGATGTCTTCAGTTATTATGGCCATACCCATAAATTTCATGAACGCGACGAGGCCGGTGAAGCATTCTTAATCAGTAAAGAGAAAAAAGACATCAAAAAAGATCTCGAAAAAAACTTTAAAATCATCGGCGATTCTACGGCGTTCGCTTACCCTTTCGGAGCTTACGATGAAAATACATTGGATGTGCTGAAACAATTGGATGTAGAAATGGCTTTCACAATCAGAGACGGCATGGCCGGCCCTGGGAATGACATGCTGGAAATACCTAGACGCGGAGTCTACCCCGGAACCACACTCGACATCTTTGAGAAGCTCATTATATATGAATAACAAACACTTAAAAGGAAGAAAGAGGATACCTAAAAACACGAGGTATTCTCTTTCTGATTAATCATGTACCGCCGTTTGTGCCGTTTCAACCAATTCGCGATCCATTAAATGCTCACAAAACGCCGAAAAGAACTGGAACATGTCAGCAAGTTCCGAATACAGCATATCGGCTTTGCCGGCCAACTTTTTCATATCATATAAAAATCTGCTTAAAAGAAGCAGTTTTTGTCTATTAATCTTATAATCCAGTCTACTTAATAGTTGGTTCCTATTAGATAGCGACAATTCCTTCCTTTCATTCAATCCTCTTAAAATGTCGTAATACAAGGCAAGTACTTCCTTAGACATATATGATTCATTACACTTAATTTGTTCCATCACCCCATCAACAAGCAATAAGGTTTCTTTTACTTTTATAGACTGCTTAACTCGATGCTCTTTAATGATATATAAATCCTTCTCATAGAAGCCGAACGATTTCTTAAGGGACATAGCTTTAACGATAACGGGAGCGTATACTTTCGAAAACACTTTCCTATTTTTCAACCGATCTTGACTTCTGGACTTTAAAACCCATAAAGCGATACAAATACATAATAAATTCGCAAACCCGATTATTAAATACATATAACCTCTCCGATATGTAATAAAAATACGACAGGATCAAAAACTCTATTCGATTATAACCAATTTCCTAATATTAGAAAATAAGTTATTTTTTAACACCACCATCCTTATATGCATTTAAATAGAATTAGCTGTTATTGCCACTTGAATAGAAGCTATTCTAAGATATACCCTTATTAGTGGGAGGCATAACTATGAAAAAAGACACACTTTCCAACCTATTCTTCTCATCATTGGCCATTCTTTCTTTGCTGCTTCTAGATAAGGATCAGCATTACCAATGGTTAAACAGGGCTATCATTTTCATTTATTTCATTTACATACTTTACCATTTGCTGAAATCAGAAAATAAATGGGCATATATAAAGTCCCATCCTTTAGAGCTGATTGCCTTAATTCCGCTGAACGGCGTCTTCCAAGGAGCCATGCTCATCCGTCTATTCCGGCTGGTGGTGGTCATCAAAGCGCTCAAGAAATACTTCCCTCGTTTCACCGGCATATTAGAGACGAATGGACTGTACAAAGTCCTGGCCTTCACAGCGAGCCTCATCATACTTGCAGCCATACCCATCAATTATTTCGAAGAGGGCATCAACAGTTTTGCGGAGGGCATTTGGTGGGCAATCGTCACAACAACGACTGTCGGATACGGTGATTTCGCTCCTGTCACCACCCCCGGCAGAATCACCGCTGTCATACTGATGCTCGTCGGAATTGGATGTATCGGGATGATTACAGGGAGCGTCGCCACATACTTGACTAAAGCGAATAAGAAGGATGAGGACAAGGAATATATTATAAAGAAAATTAATGCATTGGAGGACTTATCAGAAGAAGAATACCGAATGCTTATGGTGCTTATCGAGAATAAACGCCATAATAAGAAAAGCTGAATTCAAGCAGCCGCAGAGCTAACTTGAATTCAGCTTTTTCATTTAATTATTATGTTATCAGTTTCCTGCTTTAGGTGCTGTATCAGCTGTTAATTCCCACTCATTCAAGTTAAGCGGATAGACACTATAATCAAGATTTACGCCTTTAACACGCTTATTAACAGGGAATAATTCTGTACGGAATTGTGTAGGGATGACAGGTACTTGCTCCGCCATATATTCTTCCCACTCTTTGAACGCTTTGGCACGGAATTCTACATCGGACGCTTCTTTAGAATCGATTGCAGCCAACAGCTTATCTAATTCAGGAGAAGTGAAACGGTTGTAGTTGAATTCGGACTTTCTTCCATATAATCCTTGTGGTGAAGGATTTGAGCCTGTTCCCCAAGCAGCTTGGAAAATGTCGATATCTTTATCATTCGCTTTTACTTTATCATAGAAACTGTTGAACTCGATTGGACGACCTGTAGTCAATGTAACATTCAATCCGACCTCCGCCCAGTTTTGAAGATAGAATTGTGCCATCGGCTCAGCATTGTCTCCGCCTGCCATGAAAGCCATTTTAATTTCAAGCGGCTTGCCGTTTTTATCTTCGCGCACGCCGTCGCCATCTACATCTTTATATCCGGCTTCGTCCAGCAACTGGTTCGCTTTGTCCGGATCATACTTGTAACCAGGAAGATCTTTATCATAGTATGAACCGAATGCCGGTGGAATCAGACCGGTTGCCCGAGTGCGGAGCGAATCATAGAACTGTGCATTCAATTGTTCAATGTCCATTGCATAGCCCATTGCTTGACGAAGTTTCACATCTACCATTTTCGCATCTGGATTCGACACGTTTTCGCCTTTTGCCTTATCGAATTTACCTAAATTAAATCCTAGATATGAATAAGACAGTTCCGGACGACCTAAAACAGTTATATTATCTAAATCTTTGTATGTCCCATAAATATCTGTTTTCATTTGTAAAGCAATATCATATTTACCTGCTTTCAACGCTTCAACAATAGATGTTGAAGGCACCGTTTGAATGATAACTTTGTCAATTTTCGGC
This sequence comes from Bacillus sp. (in: firmicutes), assembly GCA_051874035.1. Classification (GTDB taxonomy): domain Bacteria; phylum Bacillota; class Bacilli; order Bacillales; family DSM-1321; genus Bacillus_AD. The sequence continues at coordinate 19,988 of JBJEFM010000081.1, read as the reverse complement.
TTGCCTTTGAAATAATGCTCATTCGCAGATAATTGAACGGATTCTCCGTTTACAATACGGTCTGCTTTAAATGCCCCTAATGAAAGTGGTTTAACTCGGATTTTCTCAGAAGTTAATAGATCTTTCATCGGTACATCTTTTAAATAATGACTTGGTTCAGCATGCTCTCTTAATCCATCGCCGATACCAGTATAAATGGCAGGAGTTACTTGCTTTAAAGAAATCTCTAAAGTAGTGTCATTAATTTTCTTCAAACCGGAAATTTTATCAGCTTTACCTTCATGATATTCTACCATGCCGACGATGTTTTCCATTTCCGCATCATATCTAGTACCCGGATAATCTTTATGGCCCAAAACTTCATATGCATACATTACATCTTCGATTTTGAAAGGTTCGCCATCGGACCATTTCACGCCTTCTTTAATTGTGATTGTCGCTTTCTTAGCTTCTTCATCAACAGCTAAACTGGCAAGACCGCCATCTGTAACAAGGAAATCATTATCAGTTTCAAAGATTTTATTTGACATAAAATTCATGATTTCATCATCATATGCATCTTCATACAAAGCTTGAGAAAATACCCCTTGGAACGGTGAATCATTAACAAGCGCCACATTCAATGTTCCGCCTTTAATGCCTTCGTCTTTATTCTCTGTCTCTAACGGGAATGTCGCTGTTTCCGTCTCTTTCGTTCCCCCTCCTTCTTCCGGCTCGTTCTTCACTTGCTCACTTTTCTTTGTACCGACACAAGCACTAAGCACCAATGTCAATACAAGTAGAATGGCTACTAATGACCACTTCTTGTTCTTCATCTCTTTTCCCCCTTTTATCCTCGTCTTTGTTTGACGTCTGCTGAACGGCGAAGCGCCTGCCCAACATAATTTATTCCTAACATCAATACTAGAATCAGTAGTGATGCCGGTAACCAGATCCACCACTTGCTGGCCAATATTTCCGGATTAACCGCATGGCCGACAAGTGTCCCTAAGCTCGGCACCGATGGAGGCAAGCCGAATCCCAGGAATGATAAGCCTGTTTCAATGCCGACATTCCCCGCGAAGCTTAAAGTAAGTTCGACAATCAGGATGGAACTTATATTCGGCATAATGCTTCCAAATATGATAGAAGAGTCCCTCGTTCCCATCGTTTTAGAAGCGTTGACATAATCTCTCCGGCTTTCAGATAGAGCTTTACTGCGGACAAGGCGTGCAGTAGGGACCCATAAGAAAACACTTAAAATAATAATGAAGGTTGTGACATTATATTTAGGAATAATCGTAACAAAGACGATTATGATCATTAATGTTGGCAAAGTAGCGAAAAAATCAATAATCCGCATAAAAATATTGTCAATAAAACCGCCGAAATAACCTGTAATTAGACCAAGTGCAATCCCGACAATCCCTGTTATGACAGTTATCGCAATAGCGATTGCCATTGAGTTTCTGGCGCCGACAATCAACTGGCCAAAGATATCGCGGCCTCCCTGGTCGGCGCCGAGCAGGAAGCCTTCCCCCGGTTTGGCATACTTATCGAGTAGACTGACGCGCATCAACTGCTGTTGGTCTATGAATAATGCGCCTATGAACACAGCTACAATAATGAATGTCAGTATAATAAGCGAAGCCATTGCTAATTTATCTTTCTTGAATTCCCTGGCAACAACCCGGAAGCCTGTCGGCGGAGCCACCGGAGGAGCCGCTTTAAGGGTTGTTTCAGCTATTACTTCTGTTTGATTATCCATTCCTGTCACCTCTCTACTATTCTTTTTCCATCAATCCACTCGAATCCGCGGGTCAACAATGCTCATAATGATATCTGATATCAGACTTCCTAATAGTGTAAGGAAACCGAATAAGAGCACCAGAGCCGTTATGACACTATAGTCGCGGGCTGTGATTGAATGAATAAAGAGTTGTCCCATTCCCGGATAGCCGAAGATTGTTTCAATGAACACCGATCCGCCTAAAAGGCCTGTAATCGTAAATCCGAAAAACGCAGCGACCGGCAACAATGAGTTCCGGAAAATATGCTTGTTATAGACTTTATTGATCGGAATGCCTTTGCTTCGCGCCGTTTTTACGTAATCTTGTGTTTGCGCATCGATGATTTCGGAACGCAAATATTGAATGATTGCTGTTGTGCCGAGCAACGCATATGTAATGGCCGGCAGCAAAATATGGTATAACTTACTTTTGAAATAATCGAACGTCCCCGGTTCGTAAGCCACATCCACCGTTCCGCTTGTCGGGAAAAGCGGCAGCTTATAACCGAACAAATAAAGAAATAGCAAGGCCAGTACAAAAGTCGGGATGGCATAGCTAATATAACTGTACACGACAACCGATTTATCGAGAGTCGTATTCTGGAATCGACCCGCCAGCACGCCTAATGGAATAGCAATCGCATACACTAAGATAGCACTTAGAATGGCCAGCCATAATGTGTTCATGCCACGTTCGCCAATAAGTGTCGCTACGCTCATTTTAAATGTATAACTTTGGCCGAAATCACCTTGCAAAGCATTGCTAATCCAATTGTAGTATTGAATGTACCATGGATCATAGAAGCCCGCTTGCTGTCTGAGCTCTTCAATACGCGAAGGATCTGTTTGCGGCGTGATCAGCCCTGTGAACGGGTCGCCCGGCATGAATTTTGCCAGCACAAAAATTAAAAGACTTAATACAAATAATTGTGGAATCATAATCAAAAAACGCCGCACTATTACCTTCCACATATCACACACCCGCCTTTTCTGCATCGCGCATGGCAACATAATGTGTATCTGTCAACGGCTGTAAATCATACACCCTGCCATTCTTGTCGTAATAATTCGCCTCATTCTGTAGATATAAAGCCTCTACTTCCTTGCGCCTTTGCTTTGTTTTCATTCGTTCCTGCGGATTGATGTCAGGTATAGCCGATATCAGCCGCTGCGTATAAATATGTTTAGGAGATGTGTAAATCTCTTTCCTCGTACCCGTTTCTACGAATCGGCCTTTATACATGATGGCTATATGGTCGCACATATGTTTAACAACACCTAAATCATGGGAAATGAATAAGTAGCTCAAGCCGAATTCCTGCTGGATATCTTTCATAAAGTTCAATACTTGCGCTTGCACCGATAAATCCAGGGCTGAAACCGGCTCATCTGCGATAATCAGCTTTGGGTTGCATGCAACCGCCCGTGCGATGCCGATACGTTGCCTTTGCCCCCCTGAGAATTCATGCGGGTATTTATATTGAGCATCTTCCGGCAGTCCGACAATCGCCAGCAATTCAATTACGCGTTTCCGTTCTTCCTGGTCGCTTAATTTTTGAAAATTCCGAATAGGCTCCGCGATAATATCACGCACACGCTTTCGGGGATTGAAACTTGAAAGCGAATCCTGGAAAATCATCTGTACATCACGGTTATATTGGGACAGGCGTCCTGGTCTTCTGCCCGATACATTTTGGCCTTCAAATATAATGCTTCCTGACGTGACTTTCTCCAAACCGATGATTGCTTTGCCGATTGTGGATTTCCCGGAACCCGATTCACCGACAAGCCCATAAGTTTTCCCCTTTTCAAATTCTATGTCCACGCCGTCAACGGCATACGTATAATCTACAACTCTATTGAAAAAACCGCCGCGTATTGGATAATGCACGCGTAAATCTTCAATTTTCAGAAAACTCATCTTAGTTGACCTCCTTCTTCACCTTCAAAGTGGAAGTGCTTCCAGCATGTGCATCTTACAAAATGCCCTGCTGCGACTTCATGCATGGTCGGTATTTCCTCATGAAGATGATGCTCAATCCAAGGAATCCGTGAAGAGAAACGGCATCCTTCCCTTGGCAAATTCGTCAAAGATGGCACTAGTCCTTTAATAATTTGCAATTTATCATTTTCACTATCCATTTGCGGGATAGAATTAAATAATGACCGTGTGTACGGATGCAGCGGGTTTTGGAATAACTCAACAACAGGGGCTTCTTCAACGATTTGGCCGGCATACATGACAGCCACGCGGTCGGCCATTTCCGCCACCACTCCTAAATCATGGGTAATAAGCAAAATTCCCGCTTCTGTTTCTTCTTGCAGTTTCTTCAATAGATCAAGTATTTGCGCTTGAATCGTTACATCAAGTGCGGTGGTGGGTTCGTCGGCAATGATGATGGAAGGCTTGCATGATAGTGCGATTGCAATGACAATCCTCTGCCTCATCCCACCGGATAATTCGTGCGGATACTGTCTCGCCACACGCGGCGCGTTCTTGATGCCTACTTGATTCAGCAGTTCCAGTACACGCTTCTGACGTTCCTCTTTATTCAAGTCTGTGTGATACAGAAGAGATTCCCCGATTTGCTCCTCAATCCTCATCAATGGATTTAAAGCCGATAAAGGATCTTGGAATATCATTCCTATTTCATTGCCGCGGATTCGATTGAAAGCATGTTCATCCATGGCGGCTAAATTTTGTCCTTTAAATAATATTTCACCCGTCACCTTCGTATTGCCCGGATTATGCAAGCCGATCACGGACGTGGCCAATGTACTTTTCCCACAACCGGATTCTCCTACAATCGCCAGTATTTCATTCTTTTTCAATGTCACTGATACATCATCGACCGCATCATAGTATGTATCCTTGATTCGAAAGCCAGTATGTAAATGATGAATCGTTAATAGTTGTTGTTCCGCATTCAAAAACCATATCTCCCCTCTATTTCGACTAGCTTGATTTAAAAATAATCCCATAGATCAACCATCATTCCAAAAATAGTAAATAATCACCATAAAATCGAGGTAATTATATCTACTACCATCGGTGTAAATAATTGATATTTTAAACATTTTATTACACGTTATTAATTCTAGTCAATAATTTTTCGGAAATAATTTTATTTTCTGTAAAATCTAAACTTTTTACTTGCTAATTTGGACCTACTCTTTCGTTAAATAATTATATGGGGAATAAAGCTTCCTTTCCCTTCATCTCTTTAACGCGGTGAAACAAACCGATGCTCATTGCCTCTCTTAACCAAATTCCGCAATTATGTTCACATGTGGCGCAAAGAAATATTAATATAATTAAAAATAACGATAGCTCAACTATTAACTGGTTATTATCCGTAACTTTCTCCTTTCCTGCATGTAAGAGGCATTTTCTTTCCCACCCATTTATCGTATACTTTTCCTGAAATGGAAAAAGGGGGCGACAAATTGAAAGGTACTTTATATGTTATTCTCACTATTTTCGCCATCGGATCTATAACAAGTTTTTATTATGCTTTCTCCTTGGCTACCAAATCATTGAATAAAGCACAACCTCCCAAAAAGGAATAATCATGCAGAAACAACAAAACAAGCCGGTTCTGGCCGAACCGGCTTGTTCTTCAATAGGACCGATATGTATACGGATCTTTCGGCTCATCGATTCTATACCAATCAGTTATAAGTAAATAAGGGATTTTCGCTTTGAACGGCTGGTAGTAAATCGATGATAAAGTTCCTTTCACATGAATCCATTCATCATCCTTAAACTCCATTTCCTCCGGAAACTCCACGAGCATTCCGAACGCGCCTGAATCGGCGATACAATGGATAATTCCGAAGCGAAGAACGAATAATTGCTTCTTATTCAATTCCTCCCCTCTAAATGTAAATCCATCGAATTCAATTGTTTTGTTAAGAAATTCGCCCGGAAATTGATAGATTGTCTCCATTCCCTTCAAGAACGTTTCATCTGCCAAAGCAATGCTTTCCTTAGATTCGTACTTCTTCAATTCCTCAGCCATCAGTTCATCATAGCCTTCTTTACCATAATAGACGCTGGTATCGGGGCGTAAATATTGCGTCTGCGCATAAGGATCAGTTCCCGAAAGATCATCGATTGCTTGGAAGGAAAAACCCTTCGATTTAACAATCGTAGAATCCAAAGTAGCAATAGGAAAAAACAAACCTGTGACTAACGGAAAAATGAAAATGCCGTAATAGAATATTCTCCGAAAGAAAGGCTTATCTTTTTCGTGTTCATGTGTATGGCCGCAATCATGCACAGCTTCCGAATTCTTTGCTACATTACTGATCTGCACAATTGTTAGCAGTGCAAACAAGACAATCGCTATGCTCGATACATATTCATACTTCATATTGATATACTTGGCAAGATCGCCTGATGCATGAAGATGATAGAAAAAATAGGTAAATACCATTAAAATAATAGCGCGAAATATAAATATCCCTCCTTCCTCACAGTAGCAATGAACCGATCAAAACAAATAAGGTAATGTATCCGATCAAATACATCACGAACCTTTTATTGAATACTCCTGACATCATCATCATATTCTTGATGTCAACCATCGGACCGTATACAAGGAACGCGACCAGCGCCCCATCCGAAAACGTCCCTCTAAAAGAAGAAGCGATAAACGCATCGGCCTCTGAGCATAATGATAAAACAAAAGCCAAGCCCATCATTACCAATGAAGAGGTCGTTTCTGTCTGCCCGAGTTCTATTAAAGTGGAAGTCTTTAAAAACGTTTGCATGCTTGCTGCGACAAAAGCCCCAATAATCAAATATTTGCCGACAGAAAAGAATTCATCTACAGCATGGCGGAGCATGCCCACAAACTTCTGAGCCAGAGTCCCGGCAGCCGGATGTGAACAATGCGAATGATTTACTTGTTTCAATAGCTGATTTCCCTTGAATTGATAAGAAATAATGACCGCAATAATCAGAGCGACAATCAAAGCCATCCCTCCGCGATAGAAGACCATGCTCCATTGATTCCCAAAAGCGATAAATGTAGAGAACATAACGACAGGATTAATAACCGGACCTGTCAACATGAAAGCAATTGCCGTATGTAAAGGAACCCCTTTCAGAAGCAGCCTGCGGACGATAGGGACAATCCCGCACTCACATGCAGGAAACAAAGCCCCGACGAATAAACCATATAAAACAGCTAAAAAGCGGTTCTTCGGCACAACTTTCGCTACCATCTCTTCACTTACGAACATCTGTATAAAGCCTGCTATAAACACACCGATTAATACAAACGGAATAGCTTCTATCAATATGCTTATGAATATAGTATTTAGTTGCAGAAAAACGTCCAATTGAAGCTTACCTCTCTATCTTGTTATTCAAAAATGTGCAACATATATCATACATGAACAAAGCAGCTCATGCCTTAAATAAATATGGAATATTGAACAATTTATGGAACAAGAATCAGAAAAATTGAGAAGTCAAAAAACCTTGACTATTCCAAAATGCCCACCTCAAACACACGTGAAAAAAGTATACAAAGCATTATTTTGTATACTTGGATTACATGATATGATAGAACATAAGTGAATAAACCTTGCAGAGAAAAAATGCCAATTGGTTCAGAGGGAATTCGGTTAGAATCCGAAGCTGTTTCCGCAACTGTATGCGCTGATGAAATAAGAGATTGCCACTGTTTAAAATCATTGATTTTGAATGGGAAGGTTCTTATAGTAAAGTGACGCGCAAGCCAGGATACCTCCTTTTTTCTCATCGTATTAGACTCTTCGGAAGTTAAGAGGATGGTATGGCAACATGTCAACTAATTACCGTATTATATGACTACTGTCAGCCAATCATCTTGGGTGGCTTTTTTTTGTGCCCAAGAAATACGAAAGGCTTTTTTCATAAACATAGGAAAGGAGGAAGTGCTATGACGAAGAATAAGAAAGATTTCCGCTTTATGTGCTACCCATATATGCGCGAATCGGCATCCACGGTCGACTATGAGATTCAGACAGATTCATTGGCGACACAAATAGGGCTGGCCGCTTCTCTTACGAAAGAGTATACAGCGCTAAACAGCGACTTATTGTATTTAACAAAAATGGCTTACCACCTGAATGGGTCCGCCCGTGGCAATGTGGCTATTACAGCTGAAGACCTGCAAAGATTAAGCGATATGTATGATTCATATCTGGAGGAAGTAAAAGAATCAATTGAAACCTTTGTATTGCCGCAAGGAACCATTGCTGCTTGCGTGCTACATACGTGCCGCAGCGAGGCGAAGAAATCGGTAAGGGCCCTGCATAAAGTAAGCCTGGAGAAAAAAGTGGACAAGCGATTATTCGATTACGCCCATCTGCTGGCGAATGTTCTGTTCGTAATGGCTGTCTACGTGAATAAACAAGAAAACGTTGCCGAAATTCCTTTTATCAGCAAATCATATCCTGTAAACCCAAAGAAAAAGCCGGAGGCATAGTTCCCAATGAAAAAACGATTATATAGTTTCTTATCGATCCTTACTCTATCAATCATACTAACAGCATGTGGAAGCGACGAGCAAGCTTCGAGTGATGTGAAAGAAGATGCACAAAAAGAAGTACAATCTTATACTGTAACGGATGACGCAGGCAATGAAGTGAAATTTGATCAAGTGCCGGAGAAAATCGTTTCGTTGCAGCCAAGCAACACGGAAATCCTATTCGAACTTGGAGTCGGCGATAAAATCATCGGAGCGACCGAATATGATAACTACCCTAAAGAAGCGAAGAAAATCGAGCGTGTATCCGATTCTGTCGTTATAAACACAGAGGCGATCATCGCGATGAAGCCAGATGCGGTCATTGCTTATACAATTGGCGATGAAAATGCCCTGAAGCCTATTAAGGAGGCTGGCATCCCTGTATTCGTCATTAAATCCGCCACTTCAATCGATGATATATACGGAGATATTAATCAGCTAGCTAAAGTGATGGGCGTTGAAGAAAAAGGAAAAGAAATAGTCAATGATATTAAAGAACAAATCAATGCTGTCCAAGAAAAAACAGCCGATATCAAAAAGCCGGCAAAAGTATATTATGAAATAAGCCCTTCTCCTGATATTTTCACAACGGGGTCGCAAACATTCCAGCAAGAAATCTTGGAAATGGCGGGAGTGGAGAACATCTTCGCCGAGCAAACAGGCTGGGTAAAGATTTCTGAAGAAGAGGTTCTGAAACGTAATCCTCAAGTTATTTTAACAACAGTCAATTATGTAGAAGATCCTATCGGAGAAATCAAAAGCCGTGCTAATTGGAAATCGGTTGAAGCTATTGCAAACAATCAAGTCCATCAGCTTGACAACGATATTATGAGCCGGCCGGGACCTCGTATCGGCGAAGCGGCAGAGCTTGTAGCCAAAGCCGTCTATCCCGAGCTATTCGAATAAAAGAACAGCCAATATATAATGAACAGTCATATATAATAATGGCTTCTACGTCTGTTAAAAAAACGAACCAAGGTCCATATGATCTTGGTTCGTTCTTTATATTCTCCAGAAAGACATTTGGCACATCGTTATTGGCTTTGTTTATTCATCATGCTCTTGCAGCGTCACGCTTTCAACATAGTTGACGAATCTTCTTAACTCTTTCGCTTGCTCTCTGGTGATTTCACCTGATGCATACATGTCTTGAATTTCAGCACGTTCTATTTCCATGACTTTAATCCGTAGTTCTTCTTTTTGTTCTTCTATTTGATTATTATTGAATACCGCCGGTTTTTTGAGTTTATCGATCATGCTCCGGTAATCCGAGATGACCGCGGAGACTATATCTTTTCTGTCGGCTTTTTTCGAATACTCCTCCAACATATCGATTGCAGCTTCGAATGCCTTGAGTTGGACGTTTTTATGAAGGCGCAGCTTTGTCAATGTATCATCTTTATCTTGACGGAGACGAGAGAACAATTGATGCCAGACTCTCATCATTTTACCGAATAGATAGACGATTTTGGAGCGGAAATTATTCGAAAGCGATTCTTCCCGATAATCAAGCAATTGGTCTAACCTTTTAAACGACTCTTTGGTGATTTTCCCTTGATTCATCGCATCTCGAATGTATTTTCTTTCTGTCTTCAATCCCAATAAGCGGATTTCCATGACCTTGTTCTGATAATTTGTGATTTCTTCAACTGTTTTTTGTTCGAATTGCGCTTTTCTGAACATCATTTTATATTCAAAAATCAATTCACCGGCTGCTAATTGATTCTCTTCATTTGTCTCTTTTTTGATTTTTTGGATAGCCGCCCATAAAATCTTTTGTTTCGCTTCACTGAAAGGAAGCTTCCCGACTTCTCCTTCCACCACTTCACCTTTGCTTAATAACGGCAAGAATACAGTTGCGGCGATTAATGTAAACAGGATTACCCCGGATGCCAGGAAGAGAATCAACGAACGCTCCGGAAATGCTTCCCCGCTCATTATAAAATACGGAATAGACAATACCCCTGCCATCGTCACGGCACCGCGAACCCCCGTCAGGCTGATTAATAGAGTATTGCTGACGCTCGGTTTCACAGCTTCATCCGCTTTTTCAAAATAGTATTCGTAACAAGAGAATATGTAAGACCACACGAAACGGATACCTAGGATAGCAACTCCGATGGCGATGACATAACCAATGATCAGCCAATTGCTTATATTCGGGTTAGCCAATGTTTCAGCCATAGAGGAAGGGATTTTCAATCCTAATAATAAGAAGACAACGCCATTCAAAATAAATAGCAGGACAGACCAGAGGTTTTCTGTCACTACTTGTTCTTCCGCATGAACGGTTTCGGTCCGTTCCTTCACTAATGCAAGGAAGAGACCGGCGACAACCACTGCAATTACGCCTGATGCATGCAGCACTTCTTCTGTGATGATAAAAATCACAAACGGCGTCATGAGTTGCAGCAAAGAATAGAACGTTACATCTCCAATGCCCTTTTTACGCAAGGCGAACTTAATTCCGATTACTATAGATCCAAGGATAAGCCCAAGAAGAGCGCCAACAATAAACATATACGAAAAATCGAATAAAGCTTCTTTTAATGAAAAATAACCAGTCACTACAGCAGCTACCGCATAATTAAAAGCCACCAGACCGGAAGCATCATTGATCAACGATTCTCCCCTGACCAGATTCAGTACTTTCTCGGGTATATGTATTCGTTTAGCGATCCCATTCACCGCCACAGGATCTGTCGGCGATAAGATAGCCGCCAAAGCGAATGCGGCAGCTAAGGGAATAGCAGGTATCATCCAATGGATAAAGTATCCCCCTATTACAGTAGTCAAAAGAACGAGAATAATTGCATTGCCCAGTATGGATCCCCTCATCTTCCATAATTCTTCGCGAGGAAAATGCCGTCCATCATTGTATAGAAGCGGAGCTACAAAAAGCAGCAAAAACCATTCTGTTTCAATTTCCAACTTAATATCTTGGACAAAAAGCGCCAAGATGATCCCGAACCCTATCTGGGTTAGAGCTGTAGGAATAGAAGGCATATAATGACTAATGACATTCGAAATCAGCAGACATATAAGCAATAACAAAACCGTTACTAATAAATCCATTTTCAGCTTTCCTTTCTTTATCTGTCCCTTACATTTTAACATTCTTCTAAATATTGATACATATCCAGAAAAATATTATTCCGGAAAATTTAAAATTACATATATTTACAAAAACCATTTCATTGTTCCATAAGAAAAAGTTCATTCAAAAGTCCACTGTATTCGGGCATTTCTGACATGATTCATTTCCCTTATTTCCACACTAAAAAACTAAAAAATGTTTCGTATCCGCAAATATGGGGAAGCTATCACTTATATTACAAATATATACGGAGGTTTCATATGAAAATCAAAAGCTTGCAAACAGGCATGGTTTCTCTTCTTTCTGTCCTCATGCTCACTGCATGCGGAGATAATAATGATGAGACAGATCATACAAAAGAGAATACCCCCGCTACCGAGGAAAGCGCAGGGCAAAACAGCCAACATGAAGGAATGGACCAGGAAGATATGGATATGCACTCAAACGCAGGAGACGTACCTAATGATATAAAGGCAGCTGAAAATCCTGCATATAAAGTGGGGAATAAAGCCATAATGGACGCCGATCATATGGAAGGAATGAACGGAGCTGAAGCTGTCATCGCCGGTGCATATGACACGACTGCCTATACAATCACTTACACACCGACTGACGGTGGAGAGCCTGTGGAGAACCACAAATGGGTCATCCAAGAAGAAATTGAAAATGCGGGTGATCAAAAGCTTGAACCAGGAACGGAAGTAACATTGAATGCGGATCATATGAAGGGCATGGACGGTGCCAAAGCTGTAATCGATTCGGCTAAGGATACTACTGTTTATATGATTGATTACATGCCGACAACCGGTGAAGATGAAGTAAAGAATCATAAATGGGTTACGGAAGATGAATTATCGGCAAAATAATAGGAGCATTAAAAACGCCTTGATTTTAGGGCGTTTTTAATTATATAAATATAATAAAAAACTATTAAATTTATTACTATCTCCCCTTCAAATCAACCATTTTAATCCCGTGATTCTAAACGAAAGTAAAACTCTTAAATGCCAAAATTGCCTCATTCCTGCCCTTATGCAAGGAAGAAATGTAGAAAATCCGCCCAATTTGTAAAAATCTTTTTATTTACATTTTTTCTAATGATAGAATAATAGACTGCAAATACTATTATTAGGAGGGTTTATATGTATCGCAGGACATTATCCACGGTTTTAGCTTTAGGAATGGTCTTATCAACAGGAGCAGCTTATGCAGAACCTATCCAAAACACTCCCCATGAAATCAGCACCATCGACTTCGATACTAGAATCAGCAAGGTCATCAGTTCAGAGAATATGTACAATACCATCCTCGATTTAACAAAACAATCCCGGGCGGCCGGTACAGAAGGTGAATTGGAAGCCGTCCAATATATCGCCAATAAGTTTATCCCGTTTAACAGGTACTAAGGTTGGTTCATCTAATGATAGGTATGGGATGAAAGAAAACCCCCACCTATCAAAGATTCACGTTATCGGCTTAGGTTACGATACAAGAATCCAACCCTTCCCTATCTATGACGAGAAAGTCAACCATGTATATACCATGTATATATACAAGTAGACGGAAAGAATCCGGAAGTACAGCCGAAAGCATT